>DAOTUJ010000046.1:0-26182 GCA_034437175.1 Chloroflexaceae bacterium
GCCCGGCTGGGCCGGCTGCTCGCCCGGCTGGGCCGGCTGCTCGCCCGGCTGAGCCGGCTGCTCGCCCGGCTGAGCCGGCTGCTCGCCCGGCTGGGCCGGCTGCTCGCCGCTGCCCGTGCCCGGATCCGCAGTCGGCTGCGTCATAGCAGTAGGATTCTGAGCAACCTGCTGATCACCACCGAAGAAACGTGGCCAGAAGAAAAACAGCAACAACGCCAGCAACGCCACAATCACCAGGCCCACCAGCAAAGGATTGGGGCCACTTCTGGCCGGCACCGTCGCATAGTCACCATCATCATTCTGATAGCGCCGGGGCGAACGGGCCGAAGCACTGGCAAGCTCTTCATAGGCCGGAGGCGTTGCAGCAGCAGACTTGCGTTCCGGTCGCGGCGGCGGCCGTGAAGAATCCATCGCAGCCCCCAGATCATCGAAGGCATCCATCTCGGCTGCTTCTTCGGCGGTCAAATCGGCCCGCCGAACTGATCCGGGATCCTCGTTAATCACATCGGAGAGAGCATCCAATTCAGCGAAGGGATCATCGTCATCGAAGGACTGATCGGCAGCGGAGGGCGCCGGAGCCTCGAGCGAGCGAGAATCGGCTGCGGCGCCGGCAGCCATCATCCCTGCTCCGGTGGCAGCAGCATCCGGCTCCTTGCGGAAACCCGGCATCGCATCGCCTTCGTCAGGCACAGGCTCTACACCGAGCGCCTGCAAGCCCTTGATCGCCATCTCGTTATCGGGTTCAATCCGAACCACATGTTCCAGAGCCGACTGGCGTTCAGCGCGGTTTTCGGCAACGCCGGCCAGCCAGAGCCAGGCCTGAGCGTTTTGCGGTTCCTGTCTGGTCAGCAGGCGAAACAGGCTACGCGCTTCCTCCTTATTTCCATCCCGCGCGGCTTCAATTCCCAACTGCAAGATGCTCTCAGGCTCTGCCATGCGCGATCCTTCCTTACTGTAGCCCTGGGGCGACGATCCGCGATTGCTTTAAAATCGTGCCCATTCTAGCACAGGGTTGCGTATAAATCAACAACCGGCTAGAAGTATGGCGCGCTGGCAAGGGGCAGAGCAGTTGCCGATTTCAGGAAAGTGCAAAGAGTTTTTCTACACATGTCACCAAACCCGGCAGCAGGCCGATTTAATTGCCGGCATCGCCGTCATTGTGGCTCTGATAGGTGAAGCCGGCCCGTTCAGCCACCATAGTCAGCGTTTTCTGCGTCGAACGGTGCGGCACATGCTGGCCGGTTTCCCATTCGCTGATAGTTTGCTGGCGCACCGCAAGTTCATCAGCCATCTGGCGCTGAGTCAGCCCCATAAACTCGCGCAGGGCACGAATTTGCTGGCCGTCCCAGGCTCTCAGTTCCCGGCGATTCGGCGACAGGTTGCGCCGCCTGGTCTTTTCGCTCGTCATTACTCCTCACCTCACCTCAACACTGTAAAACAGGCTGAACAACATCGGTTCACCTGGCCGGCGATATTCGCTTACGAGAAAATTGTGTTCGGCTTCTCTTCCGGGCAGATCTTGCCGGCTGCGGCCACCGGCAGCAGTTACAATTCAGCCCTGAGTATAGCGACTTTTTTGTTTTATATTTCCATTGTAATACGATTTCTCACAAAGAATCGACTATACTGAAGAAAAAGCTTCTGGAAAGGACTATGCTACCGTGAACTCGCAAGCCGACGGGCCGGAGGCGGCCCGCATTCAGGCACTGGCGCACGAGCAGTTCGCGCCGGTTGCCGCAGCCTATGTCACCAGCAACACCCACGCAGCCGGCAGTGACCTGCAACGCCTGCTGCACCTGGCCGAGCCCGAGGGCCACGAAACGCTGCTCGACGTGGCGACCGGGGGCGGCCATACGGCGCTGGCTTTTGCGCCACACATTCGCCTGGCGGTTGCCAGTGATCTGACGTTTGAAATGCTGGCGGCAGCCCGGGCGCATATCAGTGAGCGCGGTATGCGCAATGTCGCGTATTGCCGAGCGGCCGCCGAGTTGCTGCCCTTCGCCGATGCCAGCTTCGATATTGTAACCTGCCGGGTGGCAGCGCATCATTTTGGCGATGTGCGCGCCTTCGTGGCCGAGGCCACCCGCCTGCTGCGCCCACGTGGCATGCTGCTGATCTCCGACCATATCAGCCCGCCCCAGGCCGAACTGGACGCCTTCATGGATCGCTTTGAGCGCTGGCGCGATCCCAGCCATGTGCGAGCTTACAGCTACACCGAGTGGCAATCATGCTGCGCCGACAACCGGCTCACCATTATCCACCAGGAAGATCACCAGCGCGAACCCTATGAGTTTCACGATTGGACGGCGCGCATGCGCATGCCCGCAGTCGAACGTGATCGCCTCGAACGCTGGTTGCTCGACGCGCCAGCCGCCTACCGCGAATACTTCGAAATCCGCGAAGAAGATGGCCGGCTCCAGTCACTGCGTGGCCGCTTTGGAATCATTATTGCTACACGCAATGCGTGATATTCGCGAAACGTTGCCGGAAACACAGAAGTGAGGCAGGTCAGACCTGCCTCACTTCTGTGTTTCCGGAAAACCTTATGCTGACGAAAGGCAAAAGACAACGTATGGATATTACACGGTAATGGCTTTGCCCCGATTGATGCGACCCATATAGCGGCTGCGGTCACCCTCGGCCGGCGGGGCGGTCGCCAGCATCACGGCGTCGACGAAACGGCGCATCTCGGACGCTTCTTCCTCCGGCTTGCGCGGCTCCTCAGCCCGTGCCCGCCGCGTCAAGTCAACCTGATTGACCGGAACGCGGTGTACGGTGCGATCACCCTCAACGCCGATGGTACTGGTAAAAGCGTGCATGGTCGTTTTGACGAAATTGGCCAGCGCGAATTCCTCAGTCGTCGAGCGCACAGTCGTCTCCGGTGTACACATCGCCAGACAGGCATTGTCCATCAGCGAAATCTTCTGTGCCACCCGGAAATGATGCGTAATCTGCTGTTCGACCAGGTCGGCGAAATCGGCCTCGCTCATCACCCGGCTCCAATCTCCGGAGCTACTGCCGACCAGGGTACAGGCCGGCAGCGCCCGGAAGGGCATGCTGACAACCGGCACCGGCCGGCCGTATTCGTGGCAGGCGCGGTCGATGGCCATTTCCAGGTCGCCATTGCTGACAATCGAAACCGCCCGGCCCGCCTCGCGATGCTCAGGCAGCCGGTCGAGCAACTGCTGCGCACCGTCCTCGGTTTCAGTGATGAACACCACACGGGCGGCGCCATAAGTATCGAGATAGCTTTTTGCCAGCGTAATCAGATGCTCAACCAGGTACTCACCGATCAGGAAGACCGTACTCCCCTTGAGTTGTTCCAGGCGCTCAGGCGTCGCCTGACCAAAGAGCTCACCCTCAGTGCCGGTGCGCTCGAAGCGCAGACCGCCGGAAGGATGAAAGGTCTCGCCGGTGACCGCCCGATCAGCTAGGTAGTATACGGTTGCGGAAGCCACATCGAACTCGGTAGGCATCCGCTGCAAATAGAGCATCGCCATCACACCGTCGCGCACCTGGGCCGCCTGGCGTTCGATGGGCGTCCGGGCAAAGAAGGGCTCAGGCGGCACCGCGTCATCGGAAATGGCAAGCAAGCCCTGTTCTTCGGCATTGGCCGGCAGGTAGCCGCCGACGATAAGCCGGCGCAGCAGTTTGCTGGCAATGCTGCGATTGAGCAGATACGTCGACGACGTGCCCTGCGCTTCGCCCTGTTGTTCAATTGAACGAGCCAGCGTGTGCAACGGTTCGGGCAAATCAGCTTTTTCGGCCATAGCATGCACATCATTGCCCGAGAGCAGCGGCAGGAACTCGGTTACCGGCCGGCCACTGGCGCGCAGCGATTCAATCAGGGCAGCGTGAATTTCGTTGAGCCGCTTGTTTTCAAGGATCAGCCGGGCGCGGCGGGCAAACAGGCCGGGCCGCTCGCCGGTACCACGCAGGCGGTCGCCCTCGACCGGGCCGGGAGCAAGCGCATTGATCTGAATTTCCGACCCCATAAAGCGCGCCAGCACTTCGGCCATCGCCCGCTGGCCGGCCTTGCTGACGGCATAATCCGAGCGGTTGGGATAGGGTACCGAGACGTATTTTTCGCCACCGAAGTAGGACGACACATTCAGAATATAGCCCGCACCCTGCGCCTTCATCAGCGGGGCCAGTTTGCGGATCAGCGAATAATTGCTGATCAGGTTGGCATTGAGCGTATGCCGCCAGCCGGCGTGCGGCATATCGATAACCATTTCTTCCTGGCCGGCGATACCGGCATTGTTGATCAGGTAATCGACGCGCCCGAAGGTAGCCAGCGTCCGTTCGACCAGCAGTGCCAGCGATTCTTCATCGCCGACATCAACGCCGGCCATTATCTGTACCCGGCTTTGCACTTCGTTATACCCGACTTCTTCGAGTTCCTGCACAATCGAGTTGCGCAATTGTTCGAGCTGGGCCGCACCGCGGGCCGCCAGCATCACGCGGGCGCCGGACAGGGCCAGCAACCGCCCGACCTGGCCGCCGATACCGGCGCTCCCACCGGTAATCAGCGCGACTTTGCCGAGATGCAGGCCAATCAGGCTCTCGGCCCAGCCGAAGGAAGGCCGCTGTGCACCGGTAGCCGGCAAAACTTCCCGCGGCAGATACAGATTGATCTCGTGAATGCGACGTTCGCTGTTGATCAACTGAGCCACCCAGGCGCTGGCAAAATCCAGGCTATCGTGCTCAGGGTTGGTATAGCGCACCACCTGATTGACCCAGACTGCCGCCCGCGGCGTGCCGTTGGCGCCGGCCTCTTGCTGAGCATCAATAGCAGCCTCGTGACGCCAGACCCGGCACAACTCTTCGACAGCTGCTCGCCAGATGTCGGCATACACATTGCCGCGCCGATCGTCGCCATTGCTGAGAAAGAGTACCCGCGGACCGGTATCGGGGCGGAAATGGTTCACCCCGACCTGCTGCCAGAAGTGCGCCAGGTGGCGGGCCATCGCCACAACACCGGTGATTTCCTGCTGAAGAAATTCACTGACCGTCTCATCATCGGCAACTGCCGGCGCAGGGTAGTTCTTGTCAATGCCATAGGCCGGCAAGATCACCACGCCGTCGGGCACACCGGCATACTCCTGGATCCAGTTGAAAGCCTCGCCGACGTTATCGGTATCGAGCGGATCGAGATGCACCAGCAGCGGCGGCGAGAAACTCGTCGCCTGCATGCGTCGGCTTTCTTGCAAGATCAGCTCGAGCTGGGCAATAGCTGCCCGGCTACGGAAGCCGATCACCACCTCGGCACCAACCGAGCGCAGCACTCCGGTGAGCGCCATCGCATCTTCGACCTGGTCACCGGCACAGATCAAAATCGTGCGACTGGTCGCATCGACAGCGCGCAGGCCGGGGCGCGAAACCAGCGTGGTACAACTCTCGCCGCCTACACTCATGCCATTGGTCACTTCAAAAGCCTGGCCACTGAAAGCCGCCGACGCATCGCTACCCAGGAAGACGACCGTCTCAGCGACATCGTGCGCATCGGGAAATGCTTTGGTCAGAGTGCCGTCCGTACCGGAGCGACTGAGGCGCATAATCGAAAAAAACTCCTCAGCAGTGGTATTTTCGGGCACTTTTTTCAACTGATCCATAGCACTGAGCACCGAGCGAATCCGGTCGCCCTCGATGGGGCCGGGATAAATCGTATTGACCCGGATCCCGCCGGCGCCCAATTCATTCGCCAGATGCTCGCCCAGGGCATTGAGTGCCGCCTTGGGCACCACATATGGAATTCGCCCATAATAATTAGTACGGGAGAAGATCGTCGACACATTGATGATAGCCGAACCGGGTCGCATATGCGGCACAGCGGCCCGGATCACATTCCAGCTTGAACCGATCAAACCGGCAACGCCTTCGCCCAGCGTTTCACTATCGTCATCACGAAGATCGGCTTTCGTCAGCGGAATATCCGGCAAACGCTGGCGTGCGCCGGTGCCGCCGGCCAGGTTGACCAGCACATCGATACGCCCCAGTCGCTGCATCACCTCGGCCAGGCCCGCCCGCACCTCGGCCATAATGCCACCATCCATGCGCAGAGCCGTCAGCCGTTCTGCGGCGATGTCTGCATCGCCAATCAGGCGTTCGCGGTAGGCGTTGAGTTTCTGCTCATCACGACCGGTAATAACAACCGTTGCTCCTTCGGCGAGATACCGTTGCACAACTACTTCACCAATCGAGCCGGAGCCGCCGGTGATCAGCGCAACCTTGTGGGACAACCGTCCTTGCCTGGCCTCATTGCTCATGGACCCACCTTTAAATTTCAACTTTGCCGGTTTCGTAGAAACGGGAGAATGTGACGCGGTGCATCAATCGGGAGCTATTATAACATTAAATTAGATACAAGGCATGCATGCGCTGCGCCGCTGCACGGCTTGTATCTATTTAATGTTATGCACTGAAGTGATTTATGTCAGGCGGGGAACTTCATTGACGCAGCGTATAATAGTTCCGGCGGCATACACATCCATGGCCGTCAGGCTACCCTGGTCGATCCGCCATTGCCACTGGATCGTCGGCGTCAGGCTAAAGATCCGGCAGATCACCAGTTGAATCGGTGTGGCATGGGTCACGACAAGTACCCGCCCGCCGGGGTAGCGTTCCAGCAGGCATTGCCAGGCCGCATCGATGCGAGTGACCGCCTCGGCCAGGCTCTCGCCGCCCTGTGCTTTGCCATGGATGCCCTGGCCCCATCGCTCACGCGCCTCATCAGGGAAATTCACGAGCACCTCGGCATAATTCAGCCCCTCCCAGCGCCCATGATGCACTTCCGTCCATTCCGGTGACTCAACCCTGGCAACATTGTCGCGATCCGCCAGGATCATCTCTGCTGTAGCCCGACAGCGCCCGAGCGGGCTGATCAGTGCCACATCGAAGGGCAGACGTTGCAAGCGTTGCGCCAGAGCCCGTGCCTGCGCCTGGCCGTAGGCCGTCAGCGGGCTATCGCTGTAGCTCTGGTAGCGACGTTGCTTATTCGCAATGGTTTGCCCATGCCGGACAAAGTAGATAGCTGTGCGCATAGATTTGCCTGGGTAAAGGCCGGCATACGTGCAACCGGGCCGCTGGCCCGTATGCCGGCCTTTACCCGCTTACGCCCTCCAATCGATCTTCCAGGTCGGCATAGATCTCGCGCAGCGACTCGAGCGTCTGCTCGTCGGCGTCCCAAAAACCGCGGTTACTGGCTTCGAGCAGGCGCCCGGCCATGGCTGCAGTGGCATGCGGATTGACTTCAGCCAGCCGCCGGCGCATGGCTTCATCCAACAAAAATGTCTCGGCTACACCCTGGTAGACCCAGCCCTCGACGGCATCGGCGGTGGCGCTCCAGCCATAGGTGTTGCTCAGGCGGATCTCCAGTTCATGCACGCCTTCATAGCCGTGTTGGAGCATGCCCTCGAACCAGCGCGGGTTAAGCAGTTTGGCCCGGCTCTCCAGGCGCACCAGTTGCTCCAAGGAACGCACCCGCCCGCCGGCAGGGCCGGCAAACACCTCGACTTCGCCCATCAGCACGGCCGGCTTCTTGCCGCGCACGTTTTCGACGCTCTTGCTCAGACCGCCCAGGTACTCGAAATAATGGTCGATGTCGCTGATCCCGTTTTCGACACTGTCGATGTTCTGGAAGGTGACATCGACCGTCGCCAGAGCGCGTTCCATCAGCGGGCGGGCCTCCTGCCAGGTACCGCCGGCCCCGAACACAAAGCCCTTGCGCGCCATAAAGGTATCGCTGATCTGGCTGCTCTCGTCCCAACTGCTGCTCTCGACCAGATAATTGACGTTGGCGCCGTAATTGCCGGGCGCATTGGCAAAAATCCGGGCGGCGGCTTCATCGAGGCTCAAACCGAGCTCGGCGGCCTGTGCCAGTGCGTGGCGGCGCACAAAATTCTGCTCGGGCGGCTCATCGGCGGCGGCAGCCATGTGGATCGCCCGGTCGATCAATTCAGTCTGGCGGCCCAGTAGATCGCGAAAAATGCCGCTCACGGTGATCACCACATCGATGCGCGGGCGCCCCAGTTCCGCCAGCGGGATCAGTTCGACGCTCGCCACGTGACCGAGTTCATCGGAAAGGGCACGAGCACCAACGAGAGCCAGCGCCTGGGCGACGCCTTCACCATCGGTTTTGATATTGTCGGTACCCCAGAGCACCATGGCCACGGTCTCCGGCCAGGCGCCGGTCTCAGCCCGGCTACGTTCGAGCAATTCCCGCGCCAGCAGCACCCCGTTGGCCTGAGCTTTTGCCGAGGGAATATGGAAAGGATCAAGCCCGTGAATGTTCCGCCCGGTCGGCACAACCGCCGGATTGCGCACAATATCGTTGCCGGGCGAGGGCGCGATATAGTGGCCGGCCAGTCCGCGCAACAAGCCGGTCAGCTCCTGCTCATCGAGCATACGCGCCAGGATATCGCCCAGGTACTGCCAGAGCGCCTGCATGCGCCCGGCGGGCACAGGCGCCGCCTGCAGCACAGCATCAGCGCGGGCCGCCGCCACATCGACAGCCGCCGAACCCTGTTCGGCCAGCGTCGTCACAAAGGCCGTCACCGCCTCACGCGCCAGCCGCTCAACCTGCTGCCAGCGTTCCTGGGCCAGCGGATCATGCTTGAGGCCGGCATTGAGCGCGGCGTAATCGAAACCCAGGCCGGCCGCAATAGCCTCGGGCAACGTCGGCGCGGGCGGCGCACCCTCAGGTGCGGGGCGAGCAAAGGCCGCCACCAGTGCCAGCACATCGACCCGTTCCGCCAGTTCAGGCGGCCGGCCGAGCACATGCAAGCCAACCGGGATCAGGCGCTGTTCAACCTGCAAGAGCTCCAGATTGAGCGCCGTCACATACGCTTCGTCGCCGGCATCGGCAGGTGCAGGCCGGATACCGAGTTGCTCCGCCTGAGTGCGAATATCTTCCAGCAGCGCCGCATCAGGGCCGGCCCGGTAGCGATCGACATGGTCTTTGAGCAAGCGCAGCCCTTTGTAGAGCCCGGCATGCTGCACCGGCGGCACCAGGTAACTGACCAGCGTAGCGGCACCACGACGGCGAGCGATCGTGCCCTCGCTGGGATTATTGACGCAGTAGTAATACACATTCGGCAAACCGCCCAACAGACGGGCGGGCCAGCAATCGGCACTCAAACCGACCTGTTTGCCAGGCATGAACTCAAGCGCGCCGTGGGTGCCGAAATGCAGCACCGCATCCGCGCCGAAGACTTTGGCGAGCCAGGTGTAGAAGGCCGCAAAACCGTGATGCGGCGCCGCGTCTTTCGCCATCAACAGGCGCATCGGGTCACGCTCGTAGCCGAACGAAGGCTGAATACCGACAAACACATGGCCGAACTGCGCCCCGAGCACATAAAAGCGTTTGCCGTCGGTCAGCAATTCACCGGGCGCCGTGCCCCAGAAAGGCTCGATGGCGGCATACTGCGGAAAGAGCCGCCGGTAGTCAGCGACATCGAGAGTCGCCGCGACATTGCCGTCGGTGCCGTGCAGCAACTGGTTGCCTTCAGTAACCTGGCGGCGCAGCGCCTCCGGGCCGGACGGCAGATCGACATGGTAGCCTTGCGCTTTGAGTTCTCCCAGCAATCGATACATACTGGCGAAGACATCAAGATAGGCAGCCGTACCGGCATTGCCCAGGTTGGGCGGAAAACTGAAAAGCACCACTGCCAGCTTTTTCTCGGCATTCGCCTTGCGATGCAGCGCCACCCGGCGAGCGATGCGTTCAGCGCCGCGTTCGATCTCGGCGGTCAGCGGCTGCATGCGGTCGCTACCGGCAGCCGGCCCGCCGAAGATCAGCGGCTCGACCGCGCCTTCGAGCTCGGGCAGCGCAATATTGAGCGCCATCTGCATCGGGCTGAGACCGGTCGGCGAGGCACGCCATTCTTCGATCCGTTGAAAAGCCAGCGGCAGAAAATCGAGATAGCTGCGGTCAAGCAGTTCAAGCGCGGCGCGGGCCTCATCAGGGCGGGCCTCAGCCGGACCGCCGACCAGACCGAAGCCGGTAGTCGTCACCAGCAGATCGACATCCGGCAAGCGTTGAGCATGTTCGGCGGATTTGCGTTTGCGACCGGTTTTCTCAGTACGCATAAAGAACTGCTCGATGGCACTACGCCCGTCGAGGCCACGGCTATAGGCCAGGCGCACATCCAGGCCACGCTGTTCGAGCGCATCGACCAGGGCGGACAGGTGGGCCGTATTGCCGCCGAGCGCAATACTGCGCAGCGTCAACAGACCGACCGTGCCGCTGGTTGCGTTGGCGCGCCGCTTACGATCCCGCAGGTAAGCGGCGTGCCACTGGTCATAGGCAGCGCGTTCAGCAAAAGGCGCGGGCGCCGCCGGGTGCCAGATAGCTTCATCGGGATATTCGAGCGGATCTTCGATCTTGAGCTTGCCCTGATAGCCGGGCAGATAGCGTTCGATCAGCAGGGCCAGCATGCGCCGCAAATTCTCGGGCGAGCTACTGGCCCAGTACTGGTGTACGGCAATATAGCTGTGTAGATCGCGCGCCTTGCCGGGCAAATACTTGAGCATACGGGTCATGCCGCGAAACAGATTGAGCTGGCGACGCACCTCGCCGTGGCCGTGGCTCGGCTTGAAATACGCCATCCATCGCCGCAGCAACCCCGGCTGCTGATCGTCTTCGTGCGGGCGCAGATCGAACTTGCCGAGACGGGTACAGCGGATCAGTGCCGGATTGCTCATAATCATGCAAACCGGCACCGTAGCCTGCTGAAGCAGCGGAACCAGCGGGCGCACATATTCCTCGCCGAACAGCATCGTGCCGAACACCAGGTCGGCGGCGGCAATATCGGCACCGAGGCGCGCCCAGTCGGCCTCACCGCGCAGTAGCGGTACATTATGCACCGTGAGCTGAAGATCGATTCTGGACTGCCGGCGAATCTCGGCGGCCGCCGCCTGCAAAGCCGGCGCCTGGCTCAACTCGACGGTAAGAATAACGAAGCGCATAGGCTCTCTCTTTACCCGACTTCCACAGTCGACGTTGGATGCTCAAGCCGCAAGGGCTTTTCTGGCCTGCCGCAGGCGATTCCGGCCTCGTCGCGGTGCGACCATGTAAAAGGTATTTTCTGCCCTGCAAGCGGCCCTGGCAGGGCGATGGTATAATTTGCACGAAATACGCAGGCAAGCTGTGGCAACCAGGCGAATATCTTCCATATGTTCCAGCAGCTTTGCTGCCGGAACATATGGAAGAAAACGTCACCTTCCACGCTACCGCAGGCGAAAAAATCATTGTGGCCCGCGCACATCCGCCGACTGCGTAAATCATATCACTGTATTGATCATTAGAGAAAAGCTGCGCTACGTCAAGCAAGATCGGGTGGAAATGTCTTAACCGCTGCCGGGCAGAATGTGTTGAAATATACAGTCGACTGCAAACAGGATGCTATAATGCATGCAAGTCTGCGGTCGCGGAGCAAAAAATGAGCACCCTCGACCCATCGGCACCGGAGACTGCATCGGAACGGGATCGCACTGCGCGGGACGAGCGCATGCTTGCGATGTTGAAGCCGGGCGAGCAAATCTGGTTGCTGGAAGAGTACTACGACCAGGAACAGGACACCTGGCGGATCGACATCCTGCGGCAAGAACCACAGGGCAACTGGTTACGGCAACGCTACCGCTACGATACAATCAACCGCAACATGTATTATGCCGGATCGAGCTCAGTGTCGGTAGGTGAGTTGACACAATTGCGCCGCAACGGCAGGCGCATGCAAGGCAGGTAAGCGTTGAAGCGTTGAAGCGTTGAAGCGTTTGAGCGTTTTGAACGACCGGAGATAAATTATGTCTACGAATTCGGCTGAGGTGAGTCAGGAGCCGGCCGGCCGGCCGGTGCCGAATCGGCGCCTGTGGATTACGGCAGCCATCCTGGTGGTAGCAACCGGACTGATTACTATCTTGAGTTTGAACGGCGGCAGCGACGCCGAAATTGCCACCGGCGGCGCAAATATGCTGGTACTGACAATCGGCGCCTTTGCCGCCGGCATTTTGAGTTTTCTTTCGCCCTGTACGCTGCCGATCCTGCCGGCCTATTTCGCCTTTACCTTTCAGGCGCGCCGGGCCAGCATCGTGGTTATGAGTGTAGCCTTTTGTCTGGGCCTGGCCACCACCATGACCTTGCTCGGCGCGAGTGCCACTGCGCTAAGCGGGCTGATTTTCAACAATCGCGAAGTTCTTACCTTCTGGGGCGGAATGATTGTGATCGGCTTTGGCGTTATGGGGCTACTCGGCATGGGCTTCGCCGGACCGCAGATCCAGGAACGCCCGGTGGCGACCTTTGCCGGTTCCTACCTCTTTGGCGCCACGTTCGCCCTCGGCTGGACAGCCTGCATCGGACCGATCCTGGCTACCATGTTCACCCTACTGATCACCACATCCAATGTTGCGATTGCGCAGGGGGCGGTATTGTCATTCATCTACGCGCTGGGGCTGGGCCTGCCGCTGGTAGTGCTGGCAACGTTCTTCAACCGGCTGGGCAATGGCTCGCGTTTCTGGCGCTTTCTCAAAGGGCGCGGCTTTGAAATCAATCTGGGTGGGCGCAATTTTCACCTGCATACTACCAATATTCTTAGTGGCTTGCTGATGATTAGCATGGGCGTACTCCTGGCCAGCGGCCAGCTCAGCACCATCTCGCAACTGGGCAGCAACAGCGCTTTCGCCGAATTCTGGGTCGAACTGGAAATTCAAGTCAGCCGCTTCTTTGGATTGTATTAGATGACAGACGACGGTGCACACGAACGAGCAACTGAATTGATTCGGGCTGCCGGCGGAGCCGTGTTCAGTCACGATCCGGCCGGCCGCCTGGTAACCCTGTTGATCTGCGACAAATACGGTGTCTGGACTTTGCCGAAAGGCCATCTGGAAGCCGGCGAAAACGAAGAGCAGGCCGCCCTGCGCGAGATCCACGAAGAAACCGGCGTGCAGGCCCGCCTGGGCAACCTGGTTCGCCGCGTCGAATACCCGGTATTCAAAAAAGGTGCCTGGCGCGACAAGTGCGTGAGCTACTTCATTGCCTGGGCCAGCTACCAGGAACCGCAACCCGCCCCCGAGGAAGGCATCATGGAAGTGCGCTGGATGGAACCCGCTGCCGCACTGCCGCTGCTCGGCTACGCCCAGGTTCGCGAAGTGTTGCGCCGCGCCGTCGACCTGATCGCCCGCAACAAGAAGTCATAATCAGCGCAAGATGATGGCGACCGCCATCGATCTTGCGTCTTGCACGCCAAAGCGACCCTCTGCGGGTCGCTTTGGCGTGCAGCTATGCTCTGGCTGGGAGATGCGCGGTGGGCCACAGCGCTATGGTCGGACGCCGGCATCCCCGGACCGGAATACTTACGCAGAGACTATAGCATTCTGCGAAAAAGCTGTGAATAGCCCGTTACGGCAGCATCGTGCTGGTACCAAGGAGGGATAGCGGGGGTGACTATCAGAGTGGGCGGGGGGTGGTCAGAATATGGGCACACCCGGAGCGAAGGTAAAACATTCCTGAATTCGGATCAGGCCCTCATTAATTGCCTTCAACTTGTTGAGTGACAGTCTGCGCGACGCGCTCGATGTGAAAGGAGGAACTGCATGAGCCAGCCGGCAAATCAGGCCAGCGCCGCAGCCTCGCCCCTGCTCAGTGTCGACAATCTCTCGAAGCAATACCCGGTCAAGCCAGGTCTCTTCAAACGGGCCAGTGTCTCGGCGGTCGACGATGTTTCCTTCAGTGTCGGTGCCGGCGAGACGCTGGGTGTCGTCGGCGAGTCGGGCTGCGGCAAATCGACGACAGCGCGCCTGATCCTGGGGCTGATTGAGCCCAACGCCGGCGACGTGCGCTTCCAGGGCCGCGACGTGCGGCGGGCGGGCGGCGCCGGGCGCAAAGAACTCAAGCGCCACATGCAAATGGTCTTCCAGGATCCGTATTCCTCAGTCAATCCGCGCATGGCCATCGGCGAGAACATCGCCTTCCCGATGAGAGTGCATGGCTACGACAGCACGACGCAGCGCGAACGCACTGCGCACCTGCTCGA
This sequence comes from Chloroflexaceae bacterium, assembly GCA_034437175.1. GTDB lineage: Bacteria > Chloroflexota > Chloroflexia > Chloroflexales > Chloroflexaceae > DAOTUJ01. The sequence goes on from DAOTUJ010000046.1 coordinate 14,031, forward strand.
ACAGGTTGGCCTGCATGCCAACCATGCCTCATATTTTCCGCACCAGATGAGCGGCGGCCAGCTCCAGCGCGTCAACATCGCCCGTGCGCTGGCCCTCGAGCCGCAGTTGCTGATCTGCGACGAGCCGGTCTCGGCGCTCGACAAATCCATTCAGGCTCAGGTGATCAACCTGCTCCAGGATTTGCAGGCCGAACTCAAATTAACCTACATCTTCATCAGCCACGACCTGAACGTAGTGGAATACATGAGCAACCGGGTACTGGTGATGTACATGGGCCGGGTCGTCGAGAGCTGTTCCTCGGCGGAGCTGTATCGGCAGCCCTTGCATCCCTACACCCGGTTGCTGCTCGAATCGATCCCCTCGATCCATGCCGGCGTCGACGTGCCAAAGACACATGCCGGAGGCGAAATCCCCAGCCCGCTCAACCCTCCATCGGGGTGCCGTTTCCACACCCGCTGCCCTTTCGTCATGGACATCTGCAAGCAGCAATCCCCGCCGCTACAGGAAGTCGCCCCCGGCCACGTAGTGGCCTGCCACCTCCACGAACCGGCGCCCATTGCCGTCAGCGCGGACTGAACGCAGGGATGCCGGTGCACACCGGCATCCCTGCTGATTGGAGCAGCAGGCTATCAGGGCATGTGCAAAGTCCGGCAAACGACACTGCTATCACCCCGACCGGAGCGCAGCGGAGTGGAGAGGTCTTGGCCGGAGCAACTGGTATGTGCCACACTGATGCCGTCCCGGGATTCCGCCACTCCGCTCGCTGCGCTCGCTCCGGTCTCAAGAAACATCGGGTCGGAATCAGGTGCCGGCACTGCTGCAATGCGATCCAATGTGTAGGGGCCGTGTAATCATTGCCGGCGCTATGGCGCATGGATGGACGCACCTGCGTTGCTTGCGGTATCATTAGCCCGCCGGCCATCAACCCCTCTCAAGAAACTTGCCCGGGATCCCTCACGGAGTTTACCCTGAGCGCAGCCGAAGGGTTCGGGATGACCAGGCTGGCTGCCATCGATTCGTCATTCCGAGCGCCAGCGAGGAATCCCGGCCTGGTCGACGCACTGGCCCACGCGTTTCTTGCGGTATCACTGGCCCAGGGTCATATGGTACTCCTCAGAAACTTGCTTGGAATGACGGGCTTGCCTGCGACCACCGCCGGGATCCCTCGCTGCGCTCGGGATGACAAGCTGGCTGGCGAGTCTCGTCATTCCGAGCGCCAGCGAGGAATCCCGGCCCGGTCGGCGCATCGACTCGCCCGTTTCTGGCCAACCCACTGGCCAACCGGCCATTCGTCCTTCGGAATGACATGATCCCGGCAACTTTGCACAAGCCCTACAAGCTTTATACAGAATCCTTGCCAGAATACATGTTTTGCTGTAGAATTGGTACTCATCAAGAGTTTCGAAAAGGAAATTCTCAATGAGTACCGAAATCACCATCGCCGATGCTGCCACAGTGCTTGGTATAAGTGAGCAGAGAGTACGAACCCTGTGTAGAGAAAACACACTCCTTGCGCGCAAAATAGGCGGAAACTGGCTCATTGATGAACAAAGCATGATTCGTTATGCACTCACCACTGGCCACAAGATTGCAGAAGACCATCCGACCTACAGTGCTAAAGAACATAAACCGATTGCTCTGAGCTTCTTCTCAGGAGCAATGGGTCTCGATATTGGTCTGGAAAATGCCGGATTTGATATCAGGCTGGTATGTGAAGTAGACAAATATTGTCGCCAGACGATAACCTTGAATCGGCCTGATGTTGCACTTATTGGCGACATAAGCAGTTATTCTCCCGATGACATTCGGCAATATGCCGGGTTATCGCAGGAAGACGATGTTGACCTGATTGTAGGCGGCCCACCATGCCAGGCATTCAGCACAGCCGGTAAACGCAATGGCTTCAACGATGATCGGGGCAATGTTTTTCTCAGGTATCTCGATATCGTTCTCGCCATTAGACCGAAATATTTTGTGATTGAGAATGTGCGTGGTTTGCTGTCATGTCCGATGAAGCATCGGCCACACCATTTGCGCGGATCGGAATATCCTGATTTGACGTTTGATGAGTTGCCGGGCGGCGCACTGTATTTTGTACTCGACTTAATTGAGAAGGCGGGTTACGATTATTCCTTTACCCTGTATAATGCTGCCAATTTTGGAACCCCACAGGTGCGCGAACGGGTAGTAATTGTTTGCAGTCGCGATGGAAAACGCCCCCCGTATTTGACACCTACGCATTCACAAGATGGTACTTTGGGTTTGCCAAAATGGAAAACGTTTCGTGAGGCAACCCAAAGCATTATCACACATCATCACATTAATTTCCCCGAAAAGCGCCTGGCATTTTACCGAATGCTGAAAGTAGGACAGAACTGGCGCGCACTGCCGGAAGATTTACAGAAAGCAGCACTTGGCAATGCCTATTTCGCGGGAGGTGGCAAGACTGGTTTCCTGAGACGACTGGCCTGGGATAAGCCCGCACCCACACTGGTTACGCATCCTGCTATGCCGGCAACCGACCTGGCCCATCCCGAGGAAGATCGACCGCTCTCGATTGAAGAATATAAGCGACTACAGGAATTCCCCGATGACTGGCAGGTCGCCGGGCCGCTTATGGAGCAATATCGGCAAATCGGTAATGCCGTTCCCACGAGCCTTGGATTGGCAATCGGCAGATTGATCCTGAACCTGCTCCAGCACTCCACTCCCCCGGAAGTGGCTCATTTCCAGTATTCGCGATATCGCAACACCAGTGATCGGGAGTGGAAGGCGGCTTTTATAAATACAACAGCGTGCGTCCAGGCTACTCAGCATTCTCTGTTTTAAAATCGACATGTCATATTGTAACGTCCTGTCGATATTGTTTTATTTGCCCAAAAATGTCACTAGTCTGGTTTTTTATCTTTTAAATACGACGAATATACAACAGAAACCCTTCTTCACTCAAGCCATACCCTTGCATTAGAGAGGGCATATCATGCCAATTTGTTGTACCAGTACGAGAAAATGAGCGGAACCATTTCTGAATATGCGTCCCGTCTCGTATGGCACTGCTAGAAGAGTTCTCCGAGTTATCCCTGTTTTTCACTTGCAATGCAAGCCAGTTGTCCTGTTGATCACGACTGATAAAATCGACCGCCTTTACAAAATCTCCACAGCACCAATACCAGCCATGATGCCTGAGAACCGAGTCAATATACCGCTCAAGTAGTGCGCCAACACTATTTTCTGCACTCATAGCTCTTTTATGTTCGATTTTGATCCGATTAATATCCTCTTCTGAGTAGTTAAATGCCTCAATTAGCACCATACTTACAGCGCTATCTGGTATGGTTTTCGGTGTATGGGGAACATTATGACTACGATATGCCGAAAAGTATTTCCTGGCAAGTGTCTGCAAGACAGACTCTGCACGAATATCTGAAGGTTTGTTCTTCCCGCGCCAGGAAAGACGATCCGGGTTTTCGTCAAGAAAATGACAGATCTGCGCAAAGCCTTCTATCAACTCGGCTTCATCATCACTATCATCGCTGAATTGTTGTGCGATGTTCCTTGCAATCGAGATGTCGAGTGCCATTGTATACCTCCGCCTCAATGCACCAGCGCCCTGCCGCCATCCGGCGGCAACTGGTAATCGTTGCCCACGATCAGATTGCCCTCGGCGAAGCGCTCCGGGCGGAAGGGTGCAATCGGCGCGGTGGTGGCGGCGCCGGCGGTGATGAGCTCGACCAGGCAGTCCGCCCGCCCACGCTCCAGCACCCGTACATCGCGCAGTCCCGGCCGCGTTAGGTGAAGAGCAATGCCGACATCGACACCGTGGCAAACCCGTTTAATTTCGTTTGATGTTGCGGCGAAGCCGCAACATCAAACGAAAAAGATAGTCATTTCCTTGCTGCCGCAGGCGAAAAACGCCCTTGTGCAACAAGAACACTAATGCCGGCTGCGCAAGCCGGGGTATCTTTGAAATCTCTGGTATAATGAAAGTATACTATACTCAATCAATAAGTAGATTGGGAGCGAACTTATGAGTCTCTCCTCCAGCGCAAGCAATGGCGTCACCGAAGAACAGGTTCTGGCGGCCCTCAGCACCGTTCAGGAACCCGAACTCGGCGGCGACCTGGTGTCGCGCAACATGATTAAGAACGTCACCGTCAAAGGTGGTGACGTTATCTTCACGATTGAACTGACCACGCCGGCCTGCCCGCTAAAAGATCAGATCCACGCTGAGGCCGAAGCGGCGGTGCGCCAGATCTCCGGCGTGACGGCGGTCGGCATCGAGTTTACCGCCAATGTGCGCCCGCGCGGCGGCATCCCCGATCAGGCTGCTATTCCCGGCGTGGCCAATGTGATCGCGGTGGCCGCCGGCAAGGGTGGCGTCGGCAAATCCACCATCGCGGCCAACCTGGCCGTCGCACTGGCCCAGGAGGGCGCCACCGTCGGCCTGCTCGACGCCGATGTTTTCGGGCCGTCGATGCCGCTGATGTTCGGTGTGCGTGGCCAGCCTGAGGCCTTCCAGGACGCGAACGGCCAGGCGATGATGGTGCCGCTCGAGGCCCACGGCATCAAGCTGATCTCGGTCGGCTTCCTGGTCGATGAGAGCCAGCCGGTGATCTGGCGTGGCCCGATGGTTACCCAGTTGCTGCGCCAGTTTCTCTACAACGTGGCCTGGGCACCGCTCGATTATCTGGTGATCGATATGCCGCCCGGCACCGGTGACGTGGCCCTGACGCTGGCCCAGTCGCTGCCGCTCACCGGCGCGCTGCTGGTCACCACGCCCCAGCAGGTCGCTACCGCCGATGTGCTCAAGGCCATCGAGATGTTCAAGAAGGTCAATGTGCCTATGGTCGGCATTGTCGAAAATATGGCCTATTTCGTCGCGCCCGATACCGGCAATCGCTACGACATCTTCGGCAGCGGCGGCGCCGAACAGCTTGCCGCCCGTGTCAGCATTCCGCTGCTCGGTCAGATCCCGCTCGGCATCAGTGTGCGGGCGGGCGGCGATAACGGTCGTCCCGCCGTCATCGATGAGGCGCCGGATGCTTACGCCGACGTCTTCCGCCAGGTCGCCCGCCAGATCGCGGCCCGTGTCAGCGTCATGACCTACGCATAAAAAAGAGGGTGGTGTGGGGAGGCCAGCCAGGCTGGCCTCCCCACACCACCCTCTTTCTTATCGCAAGCAGAAAACAGTTTGATTGCTCTGGTTTTGGCAGCTTTGCTGCCAAAACCAGAGCAAAAGAAAGTTCTTTCCACACTGCCGCAGGCGAAACAACTTTTGGAAATGAAAAAACCGCCAACTGCGCAAGTTACAAGAGGAAAAAATGAACGATAACACGATGGCCGGTGTTATCCCGCTGACTTTTGTTGAACCGCAAACCCGGCCGCAGTACCCCACCGATGCCCCGGCTCTCGATTCTTACGAACGACGGATTGATTATTTACGGGTTTCACTGACCGACCGCTGCAATATGCGCTGTGTCTATTGCATGCCGGCCATCGGGATGCAGTTTCGCCCGCGCCCCGAATTGCTGACCAACGAAGAATTGCTGCTCGTCCTGCGGGCAGCCGCCGGTGCCGGCTTCCGCAAGATCCGGCTCACCGGCGGCGAACCGCTGCTGCGCCAGAACATCGTCGAACTGGTGCGCGAAATCAAAAATATTCCCGGCATCGAGCATATCGCCATGACGACCAATGCGCTGCGCCTGCGCAAGCTGGCCCAGCCGCTCAAAGCTGCCGGCATCGACCGGGTCAACATCAGCATCGATAGCCTCGACCCGCAGAAGTTCCGCCAGATGACCCGCGGCGGCAACCTCGACGAGGTCTGGGCCGGCATCGCCGCCGCCGACGAGGTCGGGCTGAAACCAATCAAGCTCAACGCCGTCATCGTGCGCGGCATGAACGACGACGAGGTGGTCGACCTGGCGCAACTGACGCTCAAATACCACTGGGAATTTCGCTTCATCGAGGTGATGCCGCTGAGCGGGGTGGCCGGCCTGGCCAATGAGGGCGTGATCAGCAGCGCCGAGTTAATTGAACGCCTCGAAGCCGTCTACGGCCAGCTCGAAACGCTCGGCCAGCGCGCCAGCGACCCGGCCCGGCGCTACCGGATTCCCGGCGCAAAGGGCAAACTCGGCTTCATCAGCAGCGTCACCGATCCCTTCTGCGCCACCTGCAACCGCATGCGCCTCACCGCCGACGGGCGGCTGCACCTCTGCCTGCTACGCGACGACGAGGTCGATCTGCGGGCGGCCGTGCGCAGCGGCGCGAGCGAAGCCGAAATCGAGCAGATCATTCGCCACGGCGTCTACATCAAGCCCTGGGGCCACGGCCTGCCCGAGGGCGTCCTGCCGACGCTACGAGGGATGTCGGAGCTGGGGGGATAGCAGTCTTTCAACTCTAGCGTTTTGCATCCCGCCGGGCGGCCCTCACCCGCCAACCTCCTCCTTTCAACTCTAGCGTTTTTGCCAGATGGGTGATTTCCCGATCCGGCCGGGTAAAAACGCTAGAGTTGAAAGGGCTGACCGGCTGCCGTGATTCGGTTTCTGCTCGACGTGGTACAATACTGGCGGCATTAAAAGACCATCACCTGACACGACTTCGGCAATCGGCGTCGATGCCGCCACATCAAAGGCATTTCCGCATTTTCGTCCCTTCGACAAGCTCAGGACAGGCTCCGGAAGGGCCGAAAACTGTTTCAATTCGTTTGATTTTGCGGCAGTGCCGCAAAATCAAACGAAAATAAGGTTATTTCCTTGCTGCCGCAGGCGAAAAAAGCCATTGTGGCTTGAGCAATTACAACAGGGAATATCAACCGTGGGTGATTACTTGCGCCTCGCTGTGGGCGGGTTTTTTCTCAATACCGAGGTTTATCGCGAGCAACGGGAAGCCGCCAACGGTTTCCAGCGCGGGCTGGTGCTGGTGCTGCTGATCGGCATCCTGAGTGGAGTGACTGCGGCAATCGGCCAGGTCGGTCAGGCGCTGTTGAGCCCCGATCCACGCCAGATCGCCGAAACGGTGTACAACGGATTGCTTACGACGCCCTGGTACGAGCAGCGGGCAGCAGCCAATCCCAGTTTTCAGCAGAACCTGGCAGATGTGTATCAACAGGTACTGGTTTCGTTCAATGCTGTTGCCGGCGGCGGCGTGTTGCGCGGGCTGGCCGCCCTGGTCACGGTGCCGTTCGGCCTCCTGCTGCGCTGGCTGATCATCGGTGCGCTGCTGCACCTGGTGGCGCGACTCTTCGGCGGTAAGGGCAGCTTCGGCCAGTCACTGGCCTGCCTGTCACTGGCTACCAGCGCCGAATTGCTGAGCCTGGTGCAGATTGTGCCCTTTGCCCAGGTTGCTGCGAGCAGTTTGCTTGGCCTGGTGGCCGGCTATATCGCCCTGCGCGAAGCCCACCAGCTTGAACCAATGCCGGCTTTCTGGGCTACCCTGACTATGCCGATCATGCTCGGCCTGCTGTTCCTCTGCGGTCTCTGTTTCTTCTTTTTTGCCTTGAGTAACGCCGTTGCCAATCTGTAAGCTGAAGCGAGTACACCTATGTTGATGGACACCTTTAACGGTGCCTTGACGCTCAATCGCAATCTGCTGCTGGCGATGCGCGAGTCGCCCGATGTGGTGCGGCGCGGCCTGCTGGTGGTGCTGCTCGTCGGCCTGCTGGTCGGTGCGGTCGAAGGTATGCGTACGGTGCTCAGCGGCTTCAATGTTGAGGCCGACCTGGCTCAGACGCGTGCGGAGTTCGAAGAAAGCCTCGACCAGATGGCGCTATCGGCGACGACCCCGGAACAACGCCAGGTGATCAATCTGATGCGCGCGAATCTCGACCCGATCCTGGCCATTGCCCGTGATGTTATCGAGTTGCCCACGCCGCTGCCGCGCTTCCTGAGGGTGTTGACTCAGGGCGCGGCGGTACTGGTCTCGACGCCGCTGAGCTACTTGAGCAGCCTGCTGCTGGCGGTCATTTTTACGCATATCGCGGCACGCTGGCAGGGCGGCACCGGCAGTATCCAGCAAATGCTCGGGCTCGGCGCACTCTCGGTAGCGCCCCACGCGCTCGATGCGCTGGCCTTTCTCCCGGTCATCGGTGGTGCCATCTGGTGGGTTGCCTGGTTCTGGGGTCTGGTGGTGTTGATCATCGGCACCAGTGTTGCCCAGCAGCTCGAGATCGGGCGGGCTACGACGGCGGTGCTCTTCTTCCCGCTGATCGGCTTGCTGCTCTTCGGAATCAGTTGCTGTCTGCTGTTCGTCGCCGTCATCGTTGCTGCCGGAGGGGGTTGATATTTCGCCTATTCCGAACAGCCGTCGCTTCTTTGTCGATCCGCCGCTGCTCCAGGCCGATGACCTGCTGCTGGCGGATCGCGACCTGGCACGCCAGCTCAGCCGGGTATTGCGCCTGCGCCGCGGCGACCGAATTTTGCTGCTGGATGGCCAGGGCCAGGCTGCCGCAGTCGAGCTCCAGGTCGTCGACCGCGACCAGGTGGCCGGGCGAGTGCTGGCGCGCTTCCCCGCCGGCGGCGAGCCGGGCTGCCACATCACCGCCTACGTCGGCCTGAGCCGCCCCGAGCGCTTCGAGTGGGCTTTGCAGAAGGGTACCGAGGTTGGCATCAGTGCCTTTGTGCCACTGGAATGCGAGCGATCGTTGGCCGCAGAACGCGCCGAGGCGCGCAAACTCGAACGCTGGCGCCGCATCATTCGCGAGGCGGCCGAGCAGTCCTGTCGCGGGCGCCTGCCCGAACTCCAGCCGCCGCTCGATTTTGCCGCTGCCTGCCGGACAATCTCCGCCGATCTAGCTCTGCTGCTCTGGGAAGGCACTGCGCCGCCTTTGCGCCGCATTTTGCAGCAGCAGCCGGCGCCGCCGGGCCGGGTGGCGATGCTCAGCGGGCCGGAAGGTGGCTTGAGCAATACGGAACTGACACAGGCGCACGAGCATGGTATCATACCCGTATCGCTTGGCCCGCGCATTCTCCGGGCCGAAACCGCGCCGGTTGTCGCGGGCGCCATCCTCAGCTATGCATTCGAGCAGTTTGCCGGCTGAGCCCGGCTGTCCGGCGCACAGACGCGACAACCGCTTGTGACGAGACAGACCATGATCCGTATTTCCCACGCCTTGACGGCCGGCTTCCTGGCCGTGCTCCTGGTTGGTATCGCCGGTTTTTATGCCGGCTGGAATAGTGCCCAGGCCATGGGCAATGTGCCGTTGGCAACTGTGATCAGTTCGCTCAACGGCGATCCGACTTCCCGCAACGAATCCGGCGATCTGCAAGCCCGATTCAGCCTGTTCTGGGATGTCTGGGGGCTGGTGCAGAAAGAGTATTATCACACCGAACCTCTCGATCAGCAGCAGATGGTGTATGGTGCCATCCGGGGGATGCTGGCCTCGCTTGGCGATCAATACACCACGTTTCAAGAGCCGGCGGACGCCGCCTCCAGTCGCGAATCGCTGGAAGGGCGCTTCGAGGGCATCGGCGCCTACCTCAAGGTGGAGGGCGGCAGCGCCGTTATTGAGCGGCCGATCCGCCAGTCACCTGCCGAGAAAGCCGGCCTGCAAAGCGGCGATGTCATCGTCGCCATCGACGATACGCCGATTACCGCGATCGTCGCCGGCCTCGATGATGCCGCCGCATCCAGTGCCGTCGTGAGCCGCATCCGCGGGCCACAGGGCAGCGTGGTCGTTTTGAGCATCGAGCGCACGGGAGAAGCAGTGCCCTTCGATGTGTCGATCACGCGCGACGAAGTGCCGCTGATCAGTGTCAATGCCGAGATGCTGGACGGCGGCATTGCCTATGTGCAGATTACCGAATTCAAGGCGCCGACAACCGAAGAACTCGATGCGGCGCTGGCCCAGCTTTTGCCGCAGCAGCCACGAGCCATTATCCTCGACTTGCGCAACAATCCCGGCGGTTTCCTGGATACGGCACGCGAAGTGCTGGGCCGCTTCTATTCCGGTGTGGCGCTCTATGAAGAAGACAGCACCGGCAATTTGCTGGAACTGGCTACCATCGATGCGCCCGACCAGCTGCGAGCCTATGATGTGCCGCTGGCTGTGTTGATCAATGGTGCCTCGGCTAGTGCCGCCGAAATCGTTGCCGGTGCCCTGCGCGAACAGCGTCCCGGTACGCTTTTGATCGGTGAGACGAGCTTCGGCAAAGGTTCGGTGCAAAATATCCATCAGCTCCGCGACGGCAGCAGCGTGCGGATCACCATCGCCCACTGGCTGACCCCGCAGCAGCAGGCGATCCACCAGGTCGGCATTATCCCTGATCGGCCGGTATCGGCCTCGCAGGATCCGCAATACCAGGTTCCCTGCGTGGTTGAAAATCAGCCGCCCGAGGGCCGACAGTACTGTAGCGACGCGCAGTTTGCGGCCGGGCTGCAACATTTCCAGCCCTGAACGGGGTGCCGGAGAAGAAATGACGCTCGTCGCACTTCCATGAGCAACCTGCGCTCCGCACGGTCTGGCTTTTTGGGGCCGGTTTTTTCCGATGGCCGTTCAGCCACAGCCGGCCCTCATCGTCCAGTCTTCACGCCCGCACATCCTGGCACGGCAGCTGCCTGGCGATTTGTAGGGAGCAGTGCCGGCGCATATTCGTTATAGCGGAGGCTACGGTACAATAGGGCTGGACAAGCAAGGCGAGGTATGCCGACATGCAGCAACGAACCGATCAGATTGGCCCGATCTGGCTGCTGGGGTTTCTGCTAGCCGGGCTGCTGATCCTGATGACCACTCGCGGCCAGGTGCGCCCCGATAATCCTGCGCTTGAGCAGACCTTTGTGCGCCAGGCGGCCGGTCAGGGTGAAGTCCGGCTGCCACAGTTGTCGCTCGGCAATTTGCCCACCGATTTGCAACAACTGGCCCGTGACATTCAACAGCAACTGGGCATACGGGGCGCCGCGCCGGTGATCGAGCCGGTGGCTGAAAATAGCCGCCTGCGCGTCGAAATCGGCGAGGTACAGGCCGGCGACAGCGGTGTGCAAGTGATTGGCGAGGTGCGCAATATCAGCAATGTGCTGGTCGAAGTGCCGGTGAGCGCCTTCGAGTTCACTGATAGCTACGGCGCTGTGTACAGCGCCGGCAGCAATCGCAGCGCCCGGCTGGCTCCCGGCGAAAGCACGCCGCTCGACCTGGCGGTACCGCTGCCGCCCAAAAGCGGCTTGCTGCTGACGCTACGGCTGCCGCCCGATCCGCCGCTCGAACAGATTTTGCTCGCAGGAGAATAGATGTTTGCCGAACGACTGGCTGCTGTGCAGCAGCGCATCGCTGCCGCTGCCCGCCGCGCCGGGCGCGACCCGCAGGAAATCACCCTGGTCGCCGTGACCAAAACCCATCCGCCGGAGATGATTGCCGCCGCGATTGAGGCCGGTGCTCTGCAACTGGGCGAGAACCGGATCCAGGAAGCCGAAGCCAAAATCGCCGCCCTCAGCGCGCGGCGCCCACAACTGACCTGGCACCTGATCGGGCATTTGCAGCGCAACAAAGCTCGCCGCGCCGCCGCCCTCTTCGATATGGTGCATAGCGTCGACAGCCTGCGGCTCGCCGAGAGCCTGAGCCGCGCCGCCGCTGAGGAGCACAACGGCAAGGTGTTGCCGATCCTCCTGCAAGTCAACGTCAGTGGCGAGGCCGGCAAGGAAGGCTTCGATCTGCCGGGCGGCGCCGAGAACCGTGCGCAACTGCCGCCATTCCTGAGCACTGTCGAGCAGATCCTGGCCCTGCCGGCGCTGCGCGTCAGCGGCCTGATGACCATTGCACCCTTCGTCGACGACCCGCAGACCGTGCGCCCGGTCTTCCGCGACCTGCGCCGCCTGCGCGAAGCGCTGGCGCAGCATTTCCCTGCGGCAAACTGGCAGCACCTCTCAATGGGCATGACCGACGACTTCGAGGTCGCTATCGAAGAAGGCGCAACGATTGTACGGATAGGCAGGGCGATCTTTGGGGAACGGGAGAGCAAATAAGGTCAAGTCCATTTTATAAGAGTGGATCAACCGCAGAGGACGCAGAGGGTCGCAGAGGGTTCTAACCGCAGAGGACGCAGAGGGTCGCAGAGGGTTCTAACCGCAGAGGACGCAGAGGACGCAGAGGGTCGCAGAGGGTTCTCACCGCAGAGGACGCAGAGGGTCGCAGAGGGTTCTCACCGCAGAGGACGCAGAGGGTCGC
>DAOTUJ010000047.1:0-18215 GCA_034437175.1 Chloroflexaceae bacterium
GGTGACGAAGTCCTCGAAATCGGCTATCATCGGTCTACCTCCGCTGTGGCTGCTGGTTCCCTAAGCAAGACCAGCCATACCATAGCGGAGGCTGTTTCGTCAATTGGTTTCAACTAGCACAAGTCTCAACTTGACAAAATCAAGTGCTTTTGTTATATTTTTTGCAATCGAATACTATGCAACTCTTATCCAGAGAGGCTGAGGGACCGGCCCGTTGAAGCCTCGACAACCCCGGTAGCGAAATATTATTCGCTGCTGGAGGGTGCCAATTCCGGCAGATCTGTGCATCTGGAAGATGAGAGGCACGTGCGAATGCTGTCCTACGTTATTTCTGACGTAACCGGGGCGGCAGTTAGATCGCATCCTCCTGCCCTCGTCATCCGTGGTGATGGGGGATTTTTTATGCCCCTGAGCGCCCGGTGGCGCAAAAGTGTTTGCATAGCCATTATCAGGAGGTTTCTCGTGAGCGAAGATCCGACGTTCAAGGGTTTTGAGACGCTTGCTTTGCATGCAGGGCAGCAGGCCGATCCCACCACCGGTGCCCGTGCAGTGCCGATTTATGCGACGACCTCGTACCAGTTCCACGATACCGAGCACGCCGCCCGGCTCTTCGGTCTGCAAGAATTCGGCAATATCTACACCCGGATTATGAATCCGACCAGCGATGTCTTCGAGCAGCGCATGGCTGCGCTCGAAGGCGGAGTTGCTGCGCTGGCGCTGGCTTCCGGCCAGGCCGCCGAGACGCTGGCGATCCTCAATCTAGCCGGCGCCGGCGACAATATCGTTTCGTCGACTGATCTGTATGGCGGCACGTACAATCTGTTCCGCCATACGCTACCGAAACTCGGCATCAGTACGCGCTTCGTCGATGCCCGCGATTATGAGGGCTTCCGCAACGCTATCGATGAGCGCACGAAGGCCTTCTTCCTCGAACTGGTCGGCAATCCGCGGCTGGATATTCTCGATCTCGAGCAGATTGCGGCCATCGCCCACGAACAGGGCGTGCCGGTGATCGTCGATGCCACGACCGTCACACCGGCGCTCTGGCAGCCCATTAAGCACGGCGCCGACATTGTGATGCATTCGGCCACCAAGTATATCGGCGGCCACGGCACCAGCATCGGCGGTGTGCTTGTCGATAGCGGCAAATTCGATTGGAGCAACGGGCGTTTCCCCGAGTTTACCGAGCCTGATCCTTCCTACCACGGCATCGTCTACACCCAGGCCTTTGGCCCGCTGGCCTATATCATCAAGGCCCGCGTGCAGGGTCTGCGCGATCTCGGTGCCGCAGTCAGTCCTTTCAACTCTTTTCTGTTCCTGCAAGGCCTGGAAACGCTGCCGCTGCGTATGGAGCGCCATAGCCAGAACGCACTGGCGGTGGCGCGCTTCCTCAGCGAACACCGCAACGTCGCCTGGGTGAATTATCCCGGCCTGCCCAGCCACCCGAGTTATGCACTGGCTCAGAAATATTTGCCGAAAGGCCAGAGCGGCATCCTGGGCTTCGGCGTCAAAGGTGGTCGCGCCGCCGGCAAGGCCTTCATCGAGTCGTTGCGGCTGTTCTCGCACCTGGCCAATATCGGCGATGCCCGCAGTCTGGCGATCCACCCGGCGACGACGACCCATAGCCAGCTTACCCCTGCGGAACAGCAACTGACCGGCGTCACCGACGATTACATCCGGCTCTCCATCGGCATCGAGAGCATCGACGACATCCTGGCCGATCTCGACCAGGCGCTGGCGAAAACCGATGCCTGAAGCAGAAGCTGTGCAGCTTATCGTTTCGTGGGCGGCAATGCCGCCCACAAAACGATAAACATATGCTTCCCCGCCGCCGCAGGCGAAAACCGCCTGTTGCAGCGTGAGCAATCCGGCTGTGCAGGGTTGCGAACAGAAAAGAGAGATTCCTTATGGTCGTCCCGCAAACGATCCATCGCAAACATATGCGCCAGGTTTTATCGCAGCGAACAACACCAGTTGCGCCTGATGTGGCCGGAGTGGGCATTGTAGCACGCCGCTACGCCACCTGGCACGAGCCGCTGCCGCTCGATTGTGGTCGCTCACTCGCGCCGGTCACGCTGGCCTACGAAACGTATGGGGAACTGAACGCCAATCGCGATAATGCGATCCTGCTGCTCCACGCGCTGTCCGGTGACTCGCACGCCGCCGGGCGCTACCATAACAACGAGCGCAAGCCGGGCTGGTGGGATGCCATGGTCGGGCCGGGCCGGGCCTTCGATACGAATCGCTATTTTGTTCTTTGCTCGAATGTACTGGGTGGTTGCCAGGGCAGTACCGGCCCGAGCAGCGAAGATCCGTGCGGTGGGCGGCCCTACGCCACGCGCTTTCCAGTGATCACCATCGCCGATATGGTGCGGGCACAGGTGCGGCTGATCGAACGGCTGGGCATTGCGCAGTTGCAGGCGGTGGCCGGCGGCTCGATGGGTGGCTTCCAGGCACTGGAATGGGCGACGGCCTACCCGGATCGGCTGCGCGGCGCGCTGCTGCTGGCCACCAGTGCTCGCTCCGGCACCCAGACCATCGCCTGGAATAGCATCGGCCGCCAGGCGATTATGAGCGATCCGCGCTGGCGCGGCGGTGATTACTATGGCCACGAGCCGCCTGTCGACGGGCTGGCGCTTGCCCGCATGCTTGGCCACGTCACTTATGTGAGTGAAGCTGCCTTGGAGCGCAAATTCGGGCGCCAGTTGCAAAACCCGGCGGCTCCCGGCTTCCGGCTCGAACCGGAATTTGCCGTCGAAAACTATTTGAACTACCAGGGTAGCAGTTTCAACCAGCGCTTCGACGCCAATTCCTATCTGTATATCACCAAGGCAATGGATTACTGGGACCTGCCGGCACGCTATGGCTCGCTGGAACAGGCTATGGCGCGCAGTAGCGCCCGTATGTTGCTGCTCTCCTTCAGCAGCGACTGGCTCTACCCGAGCAGCGAATCGGCGGCAATCGCCGGGGCGCTGCGGCGCGCAGGCCGCCCGGTCGAACATATCGCCATCGAGTCCGGCGCCGGCCACGATGCCTTCTTGATCGACGTCGAGGGTCAGAAGCCGCTGGTCAGCGACTTCCTTGCCTCTTTGTAACGGCTCACGCCCTTACGACATCAGAAACGAGACTGTCTCGTTCATGTTTTGCGATGACTGAGTATTATTCTGCGGCCCGGAAGGGCACAATGACGCCGGAGCCCAGGATGCGCCGGCTGATCGCCGGCTCACCGGTGTAGAATACATCGCCCGAACCGCCTATGGTTACGTCAAGTTGCGCGGCGGCATTGACAAATACATCGCCGCTGCCGGCAATATTGACGGTGACTTGCTCGGCGTTCAGGTTCAGGCCATTAAAATCGCCGGAACCGCCGATAACGACATTGACGGTATCGGCCATGCCGCCGGCCTGAATCGCACCGGCACCGGCAATCCGGAAGCGAAACGTCTCGGCATCGATATTGCGCACCTCGGCGTCGCCGGCCCCGGTCACATTGACACCGGCCAGATTATTGCCGGTAGTCACCCGAAAAGTCAGCCGCGATCCGTCGAAGGTGACACCGGGGCGCACCCGCAGCACCAGGGTATCGCCTTCATTGGCCGTTTCGATCAGCGGCATCAGGTTGTCGTCGGCAGTCACCTGCACCGCAGGCGAGCCGGTCTGCTCGACAATCAACTTCCCCCGGCTCTGCAACTCTACAACCGAGAAATTGCGCACAACCCGTTCTTCGGTACGCAATTGGCCCGAACCGCGCACCGTCGTACAGGCGCTTGCCAGCAGCACCAGAACCAGCAACATTCCCAGCAGTGAAACAGTACGTCGAACAGTCATGGTCCAGCACCTCGCTCTCACTCGAATGAATATCGGATCAGACCGGCTCCAGGTCTTCGCGACTTACCCCATCGATCTCCATAATCATATCGGCGCCATAAGCCTTTGCCGGCGTCTGGAAGCCGGGCGGCGGCGGCTCGGCGAGGATTTTGCCGGCGATGTGCAGCGCCGTCGTGACAGTCAAGGCATAGCCCTCGGGCGTGCGCAGGCGTGCCCGGCGCCGTCGGCCGGCCGCATCGCGCACTTCGCCCCAGAGGATGCTCAAACCGGCAGCGCGGCGCGCAGCATCGGGCCCCGGGGCGCCACTGCGCACCAGCCAGGTCAACAGGCGGCGTGCGGGGTAAGTCGCCAGCAGGCCGGTCAGCGGGCCGGCCCGCATCAGGCGCCGGACGGCCGCAGGCAGAACCGTGTACACCTCGATATTGGGAATGCCGGTGCTATACCAGGCTGTCACCACATCACCCCAGGGAATAGCGACTACCTCGCGCAAACCACGGCCAAAATCGACCTGGCGCGTGGCGTGGCCGGGCGGCACCGGGGTCAACACCCCATCGCGGCGCACCAGGCCACCGCGATGCATATGCTCAAGCGCCGTCGTCGCCGTGCCTCGCGAAACCCGGCTGATGGCCTGAAACGCCAGCGTCAGATGAGTCGCCGTCGGCAATTGCTGTTTAAGATAGAGCGCCAGGCAATCCGAGGGCACCACATCGAAGCCCACTCCCGGCAGCAACATCACCCCGGCCCGGCGCGCCTCATCATCGCGGCGGGCAATCGCCTCGAAAACCGTCGCCTCGCCGGTAATATCAAGATAGTGGCGGCCGGTTTGCAGGCAAGCATCGATAAAGGGTCGGGCAGTATATTCGAAGGGACCGGCACAATTGAGCACAAAGCGCGTCTCGGTCAGCGCCGACTCAAGGGCCGCCCGTTCCTCAGTCGCAAACGTCCGATAATCGAGCGCCAGTTCGAAGGCCAGCGCCGCAACGGCATCACGGTTACGCCCGGCCAGCAGCGGTTTCAGCCCCTGCTCAACCGCCTGGCGCGCCAGCAGTTCGCCGGTATAGCCATTGGCACCATAGAGTAGAAAATCCATAGTTCTATCCTACCGCCAAATTGCAAGTTTGTCGAAGTGAGCAGAACGCATCACCGGTTAGTACTCAATTGGAAATTGCCCATAAAATCGGTTATCTTAATGCGGAACATTGGCAGACTCTCGAAAATAGTTGTACAGAAATCGGTTCAATGCCTGGCACTCTGATCAACGTGCGGTCGCAAGGAGGATAGGTGATGGGTCATGAATGACATGTTGTTGTCACCCGTCACCCGTCACCTGTCACAGAAAGGACTCCGCAACTCTATGCGCAACTGTATTCCCTGGCTCCTTACCATGCTCACTGCCCTGCTGCTCGTCGGCTGCGGCCAGGCGGCGCCGCCGACAGCGACAGCCGTGCCGCCGACGCCAACCGCCGATCCGGCGGCACCTGATTCGAATGGCGAACTGGTCTATATCGAAATCGAGGCCGGCACCGGCCGGGCACCCGAAGCCGGTGATTTCGTCGCCGTTCACTACACCGGCATCCTCGCCGACGGCACCGTCTTCGATAGTTCGCGCGATCGCGGCCAGCCGTTCTATTTCACGCTGGGCGCCGGCGACGTCATTGAGGGCTGGGATCGCGGCATTGCCCGCATGCGCGAGGGCGGCCGGGCCGAACTGGTGATTCCACCGGATCTGGCCTATGGCGCAAGCGGCGCCGGCAATGTCATTCCGCCGAATGCCACACTGACCTTCGAGGTCGAACTGGTCGATGTGCTCTCGGGGAGCCCGACTGAACTGCCGGAAGATGCATTCACCGAGACCGCCGGCGGGTTGCGCTATGCTATTATCGAAGAAGGCGATGGCGCGACCGCCGAAGCCGGCCGGATAGTTGCGGTGCATTACACTGGCTGGCTGAAAGACGGTACCCGCTTCGATAGCTCGCTGAACCGCGGCGAGCCTTTCAGCTTCACCCTCGGCGCCGGCGAAGTCATCGACGGCTGGGACGAAGGCGTCGCCGGGATGCAGGTCGGCGAAAAACGCCAGTTGATTATTCCGCCTGACCTGGCCTATGGCGACCAGGGCGCCGGCGGCGCGATTCCGCCGGGGGCAACGCTGATTTTCGAGGTCGAATTGTTGGAGGTGATGGGTGATGAGTGATGAGCTCTGTTTCCTTACGGCCCATGAACTGGCACGCAAGATCCGCGAGCGTGAGCTTTCGGCGCTCGAAGTGATGCAGGCCCACCTGGATCGCATCGACCGGCTGAATCCGCAGGTCAATGCGATTGTGGCACTCGACCGCGAGCGGGCGCTGGCCGGGGCGCGTGCCGCCGATGAGTCGCCGGCCGCCGGCCGGGAGCTCGGCCCGCTGCACGGGTTGCCGATTGCGCATAAAGATCTGTTTCTGACGAAAGAGTTTCCGACGACATTCGGCTCGCCGATCTATGCCGATTTTCGGCCCACCGCAGACCAGTTGATCGTCGAGCGCATTCGGGCCGGCGGCGCGATCGCCATCGGCAAAACCAATGTGCCCGAGTTCGGCGCCGGCTCACAGACCTTCAACCCGGTGTATGGCGCGACCCGCAATCCCTACGACCTGAACAAGACCTGCGGCGGCAGCAGCGGCGGCGCCGCCGTGGCGCTGGCCTGCGGCATGCTGCCCATCGCCGACGGCAGCGATACCGGTGGCTCGCTGCGCAACCCGGCCGCTTTTTGCAATGTGGTCGGCATGCGCCCCTCGATCGGGCGGGTACCGAGTTACCCCAGCCAGTCCGGGTTCTCACAGATCCATGTGCCGGGGCCAATGGCACGCACGGTCGCCGATGTAGCCCTGCTGCTGAGCGCCATCGCCGGGCCGGATTCGCGGGCGCCGCTTTCGCTGACTGAGCCGGGCGAGACCTTTGCGCGCCCGCTCGAACGCGATTTTCGCGGCGTACGAGTGGCCTGGAGCCGCGACCTGGGCGGCCTGCCGATCGATCCGGCGGTAACGGCGGCGCTGGCACAGCAGCGCCGCAGCTTCGAGCAACTCGGCTGCATCGTCGAAGAGGCCGAACCGGATCTGCACGATGCGCCGGAGATCTTTCAGATTATGCGGGGCTGGCATTTTGAACTGGGCCGCGGCGACTTGCTCGAAAAGTATCGCGACCGGATCAAAGACACGGTGGTCTGGAACATCGAAGTCGGCCGCCGGCTAAGCGGGCCGGATCTGGCGCATGCCGAAAAACTGCGCAGCGCCCTGTTCCAGCGCATGCACGACTTTATGCAGCCGTACGAATTTTTGCTGCTGCCGGTTACCCAGGTGCCGGCCTTCGACATCGAACAGCCCTACGTCAGCGAAATCAATGGCGTGCAGATGGACACCTACATCGACTGGATGCGCTCCTGCTCGGACATCACTGTCACCGGCCATCCGGCGCTGGCGGTGCCGGGCGGCTTCACTCCAACCGGCCTGCCGGTTGGCCTGCAGATCGTCGGGCGCTACCGCGACGACTTCGGCGTACTGCAACTCGGCCATGCCTTCGAGCAGGCCAGCGGCATCTGGCAGCGACGGCCAACGCTATAGGCGATGAAGCGCTGAAGGGTTCAAGCTTTTGAATGTTTGAACCCTTCAGCGCTTCAAAAAGCAGTCGCGGGGCGACCCTGTCACCCCGCGACCAGAAGAGGCTATCCTGTCGCTTGATGCACCATCGGCTGCTGCCATGCGTGCAACGGCTGAGGCATGTAACGCGGCAGCCACCTATTGTGCGCAGGTTGCGTGGGAGCAGCGCATCACCAATATTTGCATTGGGAGAATTTTTCTATGTCTGGGCTGCTCAGCGTACTGCTGGCCACTGCGGCGGCCTATGTGGCATAAAAAATCTTACGACGCGATTGTTATCGGCGCCGGGCCGAATGGCCTGGTGGCCGCAATTACCCTGGCTCGCGCCGACTGGTCGGTGCTGCTGGTCGAGGCGAATGAGCGCATCGGCGGGGCAGCCGGCTCGGCGGAGTTGACCCTGCCCGGCTTTATCCATGATCTCGGCTCAGCCGTGCATCCCTTTGCAGTTGCCTCACCATTCTTTCGCAGCCTGAGGTTGGAACGCTACGGCCTGCGCTGGTGTTACTCGCCGGCGGTGCTGGCGCATCCACTCGAGGGCGGGCGGGCAGCCTTGCTTGAGCGATCGATCCGCGCTAGTGGAAAAACGCTCGGCGCTGATGCAGCCGCCTACCGGCGGCTGATGGCGCCGCTGGTGCGCCGGTGGGAACGGATTGTACCCTTCGTGCTCAATCCATTGCGCCTGCCGCGGCATCCGCTGGACGTCGCCCGCTTCGGCCTGGCTGCGCTCATGCCGGCAACGCTGCTGGCGCGCAGTATCTTCCGTGAGGAGCCGGCGCGGGCTTTGCTCGCCGGCCTGGCCGCGCACTCCACGCTGCCGCTGGAAGCGCCGGCTAGCAGCGCCGCCGGGCTGGTGCTCGGTATGCTCGGCCATGCCGTCGGCTGGCCAATCCCGCAGGGCGGCGCCCAGGCCATCAGCGATGCGCTGGCCGCCTGTTTGCGCGAGCTCGGCGGCGAAATCGTCATCGGTTGCCCAATCGAACACATCGATGAACTCCCGACGCGGCGAGCGCTGTTGCTCAACCTGACACCGCGCCAGGTGCTACACATCGCTGGTGATCGCTTGCCCGCGCATTATCGACAGCGACTGGCCGGCTACCGCTACGGCCCGGCCGTCTACAAGGTCGATTATGCGCTCGACGGGCCGATTCCCTGGGCGGCTGCCGGCTGCCGGCGGGCGGCGACGGTGCATCTGGGCGGCAGTCTGGTCGAAATCGCCCGCTCAGAGCGAGCCCCGGCGGGCGGCGTGAGCCCGGTAGAGCCCTACGTCTTGCTGGCCCAGCCAACCCTCTTCGACAGCAGTCGGGCACCGGCGGGCAAACAGATCGCCTGGGCCTACTGCCACCTGCCGCACGGCTCCACCGAAGATCTGAGCGAGCGCATCGAAGCTCAGATCGAGCGCTACGCCCCTGGCTTCCGCGCACGCATCATCGCCCGTAGCGCGATGGGGCCGCAGCAACTCGAAGCCTGGAACCGCAACCTGGTCGGCGGCGACATCAGCGGCGGACGGCCCGATCTCTGGCAACTCCTGGCCCGCCCGGTGCTCAGCCCGACCCCCTACGCCACCCCGCTGCCCGGCCTGTTCATCTGCTCATCATCAACCCCGCCCGGCCCCGGTGTTCACGGCATGAGCGGTTACAATGCGGCGCAAGTGGTGCTGCACCATTCTCGCAAAAGATAAGCTGCCGGTGGTGCGCAGCTTATCTTTTGCGGTTCATGCTATAATCGCCAGCACTATGACCACACAGACCATGCCACAGCAATCTGCAACGGCACAGCGGCTGGCCGGTTTTGCGCTGAGCGAAGTGCGTGCCTGGGTGGCCGCGCTAACAGCGCCGGTACTCTATATCACCCTGGCGGCGCTGGCGCTCTGGTTGCTGCTGCTGCCGCAGTTGCCGCTCTGGTACAGCTTCGATGTCGGCTACGAAGAAGGCTACGACAGCGATTTGCCGATGCTGGCCGGCTTCAATACCGCCGAAAGCGATGAGCTCGGCACCTACCGCTGGACGACCGACGGCGCTACGATCCGGCTGCCCGGCCTGGGCCGGCGCCCGCTCCAGGTCGAACTGCATTTTCTGCCGGTTGTCGGCGCCTTCGCGGAGATCAGCCCGACAACGACGGAGGTCTATGCCCATGGCGAGTTGCTGGCTGTCTTGCCGACCCGCCTGGCAGGATCGCGCCAGCAGATACTGGTGCCGGCGCGGCTGGTCGAAAACGGCACCCTCGAGCTCACGCTCGGCACCGAGACCTTTACGCCACCCGGCGACCCGCGCCAGCTCGGCCTGCGCCTCGACCGGGTGGTCGTCAGCGCCGGCAGCCCTGGTCCGGCGCTGCCGGCCTGGCAGCCGTTCTTGCTCTGGCTGCTTACGGTGGGGCTGAGCTGGGCAACGCTGCTGCGCACGCGCGGCGAGTTGCCGGCGGCCCGCCTGGTCGCACGGCTGCTGCTGGGCCTGGCCGCGCTGCTAATCGGCCTGGCCGCCCTGTTCGACCCGCCGCGCTGGGCCTTCGGCGGCGGCGCGGCGCTGAGCGCAGTCGCCCTGAGCTATCTGCTGGTGCTGCTGCTGCGGGCCGGGCTGCCGCCACTGGCCCGCCGGCTGGAGATTGCGCTGCGCCCGGCCACGCTGGGCTGGCTACTGCTGATCGTGGTGCTGGCTTTTGGCCTGCGCATCGGCGGGCGCTTCTACCCCAATTCGATGCACGGCGACATCGGCTTTCATGCCAATCGCTTCAACGACATGGCCTATGGCCTGATTTTCATTCTCTCGACCAATCGTGGCGTCGATTTTCCCTATCCACCCGGCAGCTATTTGCTCCTCGCACCGACCATCCTGACCGGCCTGCCGATTCCGGCTATGCTCCAGATCGCGGCGGAACTGGCCGATGCCCTCGGCGCCCTGCTGGTTTATACGATCACGGTGGCCGCGCTGGCCGGGCCGGGCAATGCCAACCGGCAGGCACAACAGGTCGGCGTCCTGGCCGCTGCGCTCTACGCCTTCTCAGCCGCCGGCTTTATGACAACCTGGTGGTCGTTTAATACCCACATTTACACCCAGTTTGCCGCCGTGCTGCTGGTCGCCGCGCTGATGCTGTTCGGGCGCAGGCAGTTGCAAAATGTGCCTGAGACGCCACGCCGGAGCCTGCTGCTGCCCGCGCTGATCATCGGCCTGTTGCTGAGCATTGTGTTTCTAGGCCATTTCGGCTTTTTGATCAACATCTCGCTGTTCGCCGCGCTGCTGGTCGGGCTGAGCTGGCTGGCGGCCTGGCGCGGCGCAGCCTGGGCCCACCGCATCCGGCTGCCGTTGACACTCGCGCTGGCCGGTGCGACGATGCTGGTCTCGCTGTTTTTCTACACTGCCTACATGGATCTGTTTCGCGGCCAGTTGCAGACCGCCGCATCCGGCGGCTTACCGGCCGTTGCCGACCGGGCGCCGATTTCGCGCGACCGGCTCTGGGACACCTTCTGGCAAGTAGGCATGATCACGCATTTCGGCTTTTTCCCGCTGCCGCTGGCCCTGTTGACGAGTTATGATCTGCTGCGGCGCCCGGCAGCAGACGGCAGCAACAGGCTACACCCGGCCCGGCTGCTGGCTGTCATGATGATCGGTAGCTTCGCGATTGGCGCCGTATTTGCCGTGTTGCCCTTCATCACCCTGGCCACCAACAGCCCACGCTGGCTGATGACCTCGGCCTGGGCGATCTGCATCGGCGCGGCGTCGGCCGAGCTGCGGCTGTGGCGGCGCGGATGGGCCGGGCGGCTGGCGAGCCTGGCCATCGCCGGCTACCTGGTCTGGAACAGCGCCCTGATCTGGTTCGGGCCGATGCTGTTTCGCATCCGGCCGCCCGAACCATTTTAGCTGCTCAAGCCGCAGGGGGCTATTTTGCCTGCGGCAGAACAGAAGATCGCACTTCATCGTTCGTTGGTTTTGCTGGTTCTGGCGCTGCAGTCGCCAGAACCAGCACAAAAACGTCCGCTTCCTTGCTGCCGCATGCGAAACCCACCCTTGCGGCCGGCAAGAAACTTCACCAGAAAAGCGGCATTTATCCCTTTAGAAAGGGATGAATGCCGCTTGACGAAAACGAATATTCGTGCTATCATTGCGCCACGCAAGCACAATGGTTCGAGAACCCCCTCGAACGAACGGTACTGCGGGGACGAGTAGAAGATAGTAGAGGAGCGAACCATGGCTAAGGATTTGAACAAAGTACAGCTCACCGGGTACCTCGGTGCCGATCCCGAAATGCGCTTCACCCCCCAGGGTAGCGCCGTCACTACCTTTCGCGTCGCGAGCGGGCGCACCTGGAAAGACCGCGAGGGCAACCAGCGCGACGATACCGAGTGGTTCCGCATTGTGTCCTGGGATAAGCTGGCCGAGATCTGCAATCAGTATCTCACCAAGGGCACGCGGGTCTATGTCGAGGGCCGCCTGCAAACTCGCAAATGGACGGATCGCGACGGCAATGATCGCTATACCACCGAGGTGATCGCCCAGGATATGATTATTCTGTCCAGCCGCAACGACCGCAATAGTGCCAGTATGCCCGATAGTACCGAGGCTTACGCCGATGCCGACCAGGATGCCGGCTACGACGCGGACGCGCCGCCCAGCAACGGGCGCTCGCGCAACGTCAGCAATCGCGCTCCCGCCGCCCGCCCGGCCTCGCGCAATCAGCCTCAGCCCATCAACGACGACGACGACATTCCATTTTAAAAAGACAGCATCAAGAGAGAACCGGGCGGCAGAGCCGCCCGGTTCTCTCTTGATGCTGTCTTTTTCTTCAGACGAAATTATGTAAGGGTGCGTTAGCGCTCGTAGACCGGCGTGCACCAGCCGCGATAATTCGCCATGCGGGCATGTGTCACTTCGCCGTAGAGTTCCACCAGCTTGCTGCTGATCGGGCCGACTTCGCCGTTGCCCACCACCCGCCGGTCGATCTCGATAATCGGCTTCACCTCGGCGCCCGTTCCGCAAAAGAAGGCTTCGTCGGCAATGTACAGCTCGGTGCGATCAATCGAGCGCTCGGCGACCGTCAGCCCTAGCTTCTCGCGAGCCAGCGTCACCACCACTTGCCGCGTAATGCCCTCCAGAATATCGCTGGTCACCGGCGGCGTCACCAGTACTCCGTCGCGCACCAGGAACAGGTTGGCCGCGCTGGCCTCGGAAACCTTGCCGTTCCCATCGAGCACAATCGCCTCATCGTAGCCGTTCAGCAGGGCTTCGGTTTTGGCCAGCGCCGAATTGACGTAGGCACCGGAGACTTTGGCCCGCGCCGGAATGATGTTGTCGTCGATCCGCCGCCAGGACGAAACGCAGACTTTCAGCGCGCCGCCTTCGATGTACTGGCCAAAACCAACCGCCCAGAGCGTGAACGAGTCGGTCAGGCCGTTCATCTTCACGGCGATGGCCGGGTCGCTCTTGTACATCAGCGGGCGAATGTAGACATCTTCGCGAAACTCTTCGCGGCGCAGCAGATCCAGCGTGATCCGGCAGAGCTCATCGACGCTGTAGGGGCACTGCATGTACAAGATGCGGCAGGAACGATGCAGGCGCTCCATATGCGGGCGCAACTGGAACACATATAGCTGCGCATCCTCGGCGCTCCAGTAGCCGCGAATGCCCTCGAAGCAGCCGGTGCCATAATTCAGCGCATTGGTCATCACACTGACATTGGCCTGCTCGATGGGCACGATTTCTCCATTAAAAAAGGCAAAACGATTGTTCGGCATAACAGACTCCTCCATACGGTACGATACGATGCTCCGTATCGTACCGTAAATCGGCCAAATCGTCACGTATGGGGTTGCGCCGCTTGCACAGGCGCGCAAACCTGCTATAGTATGTGTGGCAAATTTGTGCTTGAGGCGTCAAACGGATGCAAGGGCGTACTATCTTCGCTGCCGGCAGGCTCCAATGGATCGACCGCACCTTCTGGCTGCTGCTCTGGCCGGGCCTGCTGTTGCTTGCCGGCTTCTGGCTGTTTCAGCCCGACCCGCGCGATGACTTGCGCCAGGCTGACCGGTTGTTCGCCGTCGGACGCTACCACGCGGCACTGCCGCTGTACCAGCAACTCGCCGCCGAGCAGGACGATGCCGGCCTGGCGCTGCGCCTGGGCATTCTACGGACTCTGCGCGGCGAGTATGCGCTGGCCGAACCCGCGTTGCGCCATGCCATCAAGCTCGGGCTGCCGCCGGCCAAACACGACCTGGCCGTGATCTACCTGGGACAGGCTCTATTCTTGCGCGATCAACCATTGCCGGCGGCCCGCGCCTGGAACCTGGTGCGCGCCTGCACCACCGCCGACTGCGCCTACGATGTGCCGCGCCGGGTGCTGCGCGCCGAAGCCGCCCTGCGCCGCGGCGATTATGCCGCCGCCGAGAGCGATTACCGCGCCGCGCTGAATGCGCCCTATTTCGCCGAATGGCAGGCACTGGCCCGCCTGCGCCTGGCCATTCTGCTCGCCGCCCGCGATCCCGCAGCTGCGCTGGCAACTCTCCAGCGCCCACTGCCGGACACTGCCGAAGTGCCTTATCGCCTGCAGTTCCTGCTTGAACCGCTGCGCCCGGCTTTGCCCGCCAACCCGAACCAGCTTGCCGCCATTCTACAGACCAGCCTGCCCGAACGTGACCAGTTGCTCGGTCAGTTCTACCTCGATCTGCAACACTACGACCTGGCTGAAACGCAGTTCGCCCGCATTGATCCGGCAGCTCCGCAGGCGATTGCCGCCGCTGCCTATGCCGCCTATGCCGACTGGCGCGCCGGCAATGCCCGCGAGAGCATCGCCCGCCTGGAAGAACTCATTGCTCTGCATCCGCTCGAACGCCGCCCCCGTATCCTGCTGGCCCTGATCTACGTCACCGACCGCGATGATGCCGCTGCGCACACCCAGCTCGAAGCCGTCACTGTGCTGGCTCCCGGCAATGCCGATGTCTCCCTGGGCTGGGCCGGCTGGCACGTCGCCCGGCGCGACTATGTGGCCGCTGCGGCCGAATATCAGCGGGCGCTCGCTGTTGCCCCGGCCGGGCGCCGCGGCGACATTGCGCTGATGGTGGCCCGCTTCCACCTCGATACAACCTATGAGCTCTGTAGTACCGGCCTGCCTACCGCCAGGCGCGCCGTCACCCTACGCCCCACCGATCCTGCTGCGCTGACGGTGCTGGCCGCCGGCCATTTCCACTGCGGCGAATTTGCCGCCGCCGCCAGCACCGCCGCCGCCGCCTTTGCTCTCAAACCGGACTCGCAGGCCGCCTACTACCTGGGCGCCGCCCGCAGCGCCCTCGGCGATACGCAGGGCGCCCGCAGCGCCCTCATCACCGCCGCCGACCTGGCTCCCGCCTCGCCCTGGCGCAACCTGGCCGAAGAACGCCTGGCCCTCCTCCCCTAAATGCGTTGCAGCGTTCGAACCCTCCATCGCTCCACCGCTCCATTGCTCCACCGCTCCATCGCTCACCGCTCAAGCCGCCGCTGCCCACCGGTGCGCCGTCGCCCATTGACCCGCGGCGCTACATCGATATGCAAGGGCAGACTGGCCGCGTTCGCTTCCTGCGGATCTTCGATCACCAGCGGCTCCGGCATCCGGCGCGGCCCGTAGCCCAGCAATTGCATCATCATCGCCCGCGACTGGGCCGGCATGTAGCTGCTGGTCAGGCGCCCGCCGACCTTGCGGATAACGATGCGCTGCGGCTCGGGGTTCAGGCAGTGATGAGCGCCGCCGCGCCCCGAAATCATCTGCTGGTAGGCACCGACCCCGCAGAAGGCCAGGATCTGGCCATGCCCGCCGGCTTGCGGCAGCATCAGCGGCGCCCGCCCCGGCCGCGGGTAGACATCGTCCGAGTCGCAGGTGCGCCGCCCGGCCAGGCGCGCCGGCTGCACCGGGCGCTCCCAGCCCTCCAGCGGCAAAATCACGAACTCCTGGTTCGGCACCAGCACGCTGTCCGGCAGGCTGACCATCAGGCTGCCGTTCAGCAAATACCAATCGGCATCACCCGCCGGCCCCGGCTTGGTCTGGCCAACTTCGAGCAAATACAGGCTGTGCGTGGCGACGGTGTAGCGCCCGAACTCACCGATCAGGTCGGGCATGGGCACGGCGTAGTCGGCACAGGTATCACGAACCGTCTGCATCAACTTGCGAAGAAAACCCTCGTAATCAAACGCGAACCCGAGCGAATAGCCCGACGTCGGCATACCGCCGCCAAAATTGAAGTAGCGCAACGTCGGCACCTGCCGGCGCAGCCGGCAATAATGCTCAACTGAGGCACGCAAAGTATTCAGAAAATGGGCCTCGTCTTCGATCTGGCTGCCGATCATGGCGTGATACAGTTCGAGGCGATGCGGCGAGCCGGCAATGCGAGCGGCCGCCTGGTCGATCTCGTTTTCGCTGAGACCGAAGCGATCATTGCCGGGATGCAGGCCGTCGCGGTTGCCGGCGGCGCGTTCGCGCACCCCGAAGCGCAGCGGCTGCGGCGTATCGAGCAACGCCGTCAGCTCGTCGAGGTCATCGAGCACCGGTATCACCGTATCGCAGCCGGCGACCCGCAGGTTCGTGATGGCGGCCAGGTAGTGCGGCTCTTTCGATCCATTGCAGCAGATCAGGCGGTCTGCGGGCAAAATGCCCTGTTGCCAGAGATAATGTGCGATCTCAACATCGGCGGCTGCCGACGTTTCATAGTGCGCCCCGGCGTCAAGCGCCGTCTGGACGGCTTCCGCCGCGAAATTGGCTTTGGTCGCATAGGCGTAGAGAAAAGCGCCGCTGTACTCCGTATGGTTGCGAGCACTGGCGGCCCAGGCCAGCATCCGTTGCACCTGGTTGCTAATCTGGGGACAGTAGACAACTTCCAGCGGCGCACCATAGCGCCGGGCCAATTCATTGAGATTGACAACATCACCAAGCAAAAGCTGGCCATCGCGGCGGCTGAGAAAATCCGTCAACTGCCCATTGGCCGCAAGACCGTAACGTTCGTGAAGATACGCGGAAAAGCTCTGCTGCTTCAACTGGACCATTACCTCCTTATGGGTTATTCGCTTCCAAGCATCAAGACACAGCGCGGCAACCGGCAAAGCCGATCCCGACACATCAGGACATACCGCTGGTCAGGCGGCGCAGCAGCGACAGACAAGAGGCGAGGTGTAGAAAGCATACCAACCGAGGGCAAAGGGAGCAACCAGAGTTGGCAAAGCTGCGAGGCATACAAAAGCCCCCGCATCACAAACGCGGAGGCCGGAAATCACCGGGGAAGTGCGTTATGAGGGACGCACATCATTCACACGGCACCGAAAAATGCCGTGGCGAGGCTCCGTTGGGATGCGGTTTGCAGTCTACACGCGGCTTCTCGCTGCCGCTCAGTCTGAAATAACCGTCCATACAACCTCACACAAGCCCGACCCGAAGCTCAAAACCGGAAATACCAACCCCGGTACGTGATTATTACTTCAGGAGCTATACATTCTTTCTCTTATGTCAAAAAGAATGCGAGCCGGGCAAGGAACCTGTGGTTGATTGCTCAACCGACATTAGATTATACCCCCGGCGGGTAGCCAGGTCAAGGGCAGAAAAGAATGCAAAGAATGAAAAAATGATGCAATACTGTGCGCATGCTCTGGTGTGAGCAGCAATGCTGCTCACACCAGAGCATGCGCACAATTCTACGACACATCGCCATGCGTTACCCGATGCACTTCGCCGGTGGCATCGCGCACACGCAAAGCACCATCAGTCTCGACATCGAGCGCCAGGCCCTGCAAGCTGCCCTGCGCAGTCTGTACCGTCACTTCGTGCCCGATGCTGATCAGCCGGTTGCGCCAGGCCGTAAACAGCGCCGGGCGCTCGCCCGCCTGCAAGCGCCCATACCAGGCATCCATGCGCTGCAAGATGGCCGCAAAGACCGCCATGCGATCAACCGGCGCCCCCAGGCTACGGCTGAGATCGGTCGCCGAGGTACGCAGGCCGGCGTCCGGCGGTGGGCTAGCGCTCACATTGATGCCGCAACCCAGAATCGCCCAGACCAGCCCGGCCTCACCGATATGCGACTCCAGCAAAATCCCGGCCGTTTTGGCCCGGCCGGCCGGATTGCCCGGATCAGGCAGCAACACATCGTTCGGCCATTTCAACTGCGGGTCGAGGCCGGTTGCCTCGGCGATGCCCTCACAGAGCGATACCGCCGCCAACCAGACCAGGGTCATCGCCTCGGGCAAGGCCAGCCATGTCGGGCGCAGGCCCAGCGAAAACAGCAGCGCCGAACCGGGCGGCGTCACCCAGCTCCGCCCCTGTCGCCCGCGCCCGGCCAGTTGTTCGTCGGTCACCGCCAGCATGCCCTCGGGCGCGCCGGCTTCGAGCTGCGCCCGCACCAGATCCATCGTCGAGCCGACCTGGGCCCGGTATTCGATGCTTGTCGGCAGCACCTGTGGCTGCAGGCGGCTGCGCATCTCCTCAAGTTGCAGCATATTCATAAAAATCCCCCGAAACTATCGTTCGTACCAGCAAGTATATCACCCACCAGTAATGTCGATTTGGTATAATTGGCCAATCCATCGCAGTATTCAAGGAAGTACACCCATGGACTTACCGTTCGCTTATTTATCCAGGTGGTTCAGACGAATGCGCAACCAGCCGCAGATAGCACGTATCCTCCAGGCCTGTCAGCGCCAGCAGACGTTGCTGCAGACTCGTCAGCGGGGTCAGATGGCGGATGACCTGGGGCGGCACGTCGACCACGGTCAAGGTCACGTTGCGAAACGCCTCCAGCACGCGTTCTGCGGTCGGGCGGCG
>DAOTUJ010000048.1:0-2632 GCA_034437175.1 Chloroflexaceae bacterium
TCGGTCTTCTACTGCTCTTGACATTTGTCTATCCTCCTGGGGACTTTTTCCCCCATTCTACTCTCGGAGGGCATACCGGACAAATGTCCTAATTAACAATCCCCTTTTCATCGGGGTCATCTTTGGGACAGAAATACGCCGAGGAGATCGGGGCACTTGAGGAGAGGTAACAATCCCCTTTTCATCGGGGTCATCTTTGGGACCGTCGCTGGCTAATTCCAATTCTTAAAAATTCCTTAAGTAACAATCCCCTTTTCATCGGGGTCATCTTTGGGACGATACCAGATCACCTATATGCTGGTTAGCGCCATCGGTAACAATCCCCTTTTCATCGGGGTCATCTTTGGGACATTGGCATCTGCGCCGCGACCACCAAATCACGATCCGGTAACAATCCCCTTTTCATCGGGGTCATCTTTGGGACCCGTGATGCTTACATCTTTATTGGTGTCTATGATCCTAGTAACAATCCCCTTTTCATCGGGGTCATCTTTGGGACAAAAAGGAGAAATGCAATGGGTATAAAGGATACTCTCATGTGTAACAATCCCCTTTTCATCGGGGTCATCTTTGGGACTCCACCAACGTTCGAGGTTGTGATCGGCGGCGTAAGTAACAATCCCCTTTTCATCGGGGTCATCTTTGGGACTCCACCAACGTTCGAGGTTGTGATCGGCGGCGTAAGTAACAATCCCCTTTTCATCGGGGTCATCTTTGGGACCGTCACCCTCGGAGATAATAAGCGCCACGTATGTAAAGTAACAATCCCCTTTTCATCGGGGTCATCTTTGGGACTGGAAGGGTTGGCTGCCCCAGCGTCTTGTCTCACTGTGTAACAATCCCCTTTTCATCGGGGTCATCTTTGGGACGGCGTCGCAGTTGTACCAATCAAATCCGCCAATGGAGTAACAATCCCCTTTTCATCGGGGTCATCTTTGGGACCGGATGAACAGGTATCACTCGAACACATCTTACAGATAGTAACAATCCCCTTTTCATCGGGGTCATCTTTCGGACTCCACAGTGGTCTTGTCAGCGGTCAGGTTGACGCAGGTAACAATCCCCTTTTCATCGGGGTCATCTTTCGGACTCAAAAACAATTAACAGAGCTGCGAACAAAGCTGAAAGTAACAATCCCCTTTTCATCGGGGTCATCTTTCGGACTTCGCTTATCTATCTCTCTCGATACGAGGAGGTAGAAGTAACAATCCCCTTTTCATCGGGGTCATCTTTCGGACAGGGACTTGTAGGAACTCCATAGGTGTCTCTCTTACGTAACAATCCCCTTTTCATCGGGGTCATCTTTCGGACTAGGAGGTGTATATGGCTAGCGGGATCGGGGATTTGTGTGTAACAATCCCCTTTTCATCGGGGTCATCTTTCGGACCAATAAATACATCTAGGAGGTGTATATGGCTAGCGGGGTAACAATCCCCTTTTCATCGGGGTCATCTTTCGGACTGAAAACTCTGCCTCCTAGCGTGGAGATCTGCTGCGAGTAACAATCCCCTTTTCATCGGGGTCATCTTTCGGACCGGCGCAAGCTGGCCTCGGTGCGGCGATTCTACGAGAGTAACAATCCCCTTTTCATCGGGGTCATCTTTCGGACTTTCCACCCGAAGATCGGGCGGATGATCTCCTCCCGTAACAATCCCCTTTTCATCGGGGTCATCTTTCGGACGAGCGGTTGGGGCGGGGGCGGCGGTGGGACGGAGGAGTAACAATCCCCTTTTCATCGGGGTCATCTTTCGGACTTTGCTGGATGTAGATCATCGTTGTGTTCAACCCGGTAACAATCCCCTTTTCATCGGGGTCATCTTTGGGACTAGCTTATCGGGTGGGCGTCCGAACTCCTCTTGGTAGGTAACAATCCCCTTTTCATCGGGGTCATCTTTGGGACTAATCTAGTCTCCTTGTCAAGCGATAGGATAGGGTAGTAACAATCCCCTTTTCATCGGGGTCATCTTTGGGACTAATCTAGTCTCCTTGTCAAGCGATAGGATAGGGTAGTAACAATCCCCTTTTCATCGGGGTCATCTTTGGGACAGACGAGCAGAAAGACGAGCAGAAAGACGAAGCATTGTAACAATCCCCTTTTCATCGGGGTCATCTTTGGGACTTGTGTCAAAAACGCCCAAAAAGTGTTTCACCTTGAGTAACAATCCCCTTTTCATCGGGGTCATCTTTGGGACCCTGGAACGGTTGACGGCGCACGATGAGCTGCAGGCGAGTAACAATCCCCTTTTCATCGGGGTCATCTTTGGGACCCAATCATTCGTGAGGAACTGATTGCCACCCGACGGGTAACAATCCCCTTTTCATCGGGGTCATCTTTGGGACTTTAACGTAATCAGCGTGAAGTTCGACACATTCACGGTAACAATCCCCTTTTCATCGGGGTCATCTTTGGGACCTGCGACAGTGTTCATTATGCAACCTCATAAATCTCGTAACAATCCCCTTTTCATCGGGGTCATCTTTGGGACCGGATTTCGGCGATGTGGGCAGTATTCTCTTGCAATGTAACAATCCCCTTTTCATCGGGGTCATCTTTGGGACACTGCCCGCAAACGGCCCTTGCCTTGGATTGAAAGCGTAACAATCCCCTTTTCATCGGGGTCATCTTTGGGAC
>DAOTUJ010000049.1:0-58543 GCA_034437175.1 Chloroflexaceae bacterium
TACCGCAAGAAACGTGGTGCCGGCGCGCCTACCAGTCCGGGATCCCGAGCGTAGCGAGGGATGCCGGACTGCATCAGCCAGCCTGGTCATCCCGAACGCCGTGCGGGATCCCGGCGGAGGTCGCAATCACCCCCGTCATCCCGAACACGTCGAGGGATCCCGGCCCCGTAGGCACGCCGGCCCCGGCGTTTCTGCTGATGCCCTGGGACCTGCAAGCCTGCGGCTTGCAGGTCCGGCTTTTTCTGTTACAATCGCATATTGTTTCGCAGAAAATACGGAGTTGAGGTTGCTATGAACTCCCAGCGCGTGGTTGTGGTGATGCCGGCATATAATGCCGCCCGAACCCTCGAGCGCACCTATCACGATATTCCACCCGGCATTGTCGACCATGTTATTCTGGTGGATGATGTTTCACGGGATCATACGGTGGAAGTGGCACAGCGCCTGGGCCTGCAGGTCGAAATTCATGTGCAAAATCGTGGCTACGGCGGCAATCAGAAGACTTGCTACCTGGAAGCATTGCGCTGGGGGGCCGATGTGGTGGTTATGTTGCACCCGGATTACCAGTACGACTCGACACGTATCCCCGATTTGATTGCACCAATTCAGCGTGGCGAATATGATATGATGCTGGGGTCGCGCCTGTTGCGCGCAGCGGGCCGGCGCGGCAATCCGGCGCTGGCCGGCGGGATGCCGATCTGGAAGTATGTTGCCAACCGCTTCCTGACTATCAGCGAGAACCTGGTGCTGGGCCAGCGCCTGTCGGAGTGCCATACCGGCTTTCGGGCTTACAACCGCAAGCTGCTCGAAACCGTACCCTTTTTGCTTAATTCCGACGATTTTGTTTTTGACACCGAAATGATCGTGCAGGCCGTCAGCTATGGTTTCCGCATCGGTGAAATTGAGGTGCCGACCCGCTATTTCGAGGAGGCCTCGTCGGTCAACTTTCGTCGGAGCGTGGTCTATGGCCTGGCGACATTACAGGTGCTGCTGCGCTACCAGTTGCATCGCAACGGCCTGCGCCGCTATCGACAGTTCGAGATGACCCTCGACCAGGTATTGAGTCCCTACCATCGCCGGGAAATCCTGGCTCGCCAGACGGCCGGCGGCGATACCCAGAAATGAGCGTTGCCCGTGTTGCCTACCAGATCCTGGTTTCGCCCTGCCCTGCTACTGCTGCTGCCGGCGCTGTTTGCCGGCATCCTCTGGTTCCCGTTACGCACTCCCACGCCGCGCCTGGTCGATCTTGGTGCGGCCGAAGATAGCCACTTCATTTATGATTTTTATGCGCCCGAATTCGGTACCGGTGCGCAATTTCGCTGGAGTGGGCCGAATGCGCGCCTGATGCTGCACGGCGCCGGGAGCGGCAGTGTTCGGCTGTCACTGCGTCTCAACGGCGAACGCCCACGCGATGATGCCGACCCGCTGATCCGCCTCGAACGCGATGACCGGGTTTTCGCAACACTGAGTGTTCAGCCGGACTGGCGTGCATACCATATACTGTTGCCGCCCGGTGCGGCCACGGATCGTGTGGGCACGGCACAGCCGATTTTTCTGGTTGCCGATACCGAACGCCCCGGCATCGGCGATGGCCGCGACCTGGGTGTGCCCGTTGATCGCTTTAGCTATCAGCCACTGCTGCCGGCGGCCGGGAGCTGGCTTCGGGCAATCATGCTGGCCTGGATGTGCGGACTCGCCGGCTGGTTGATCTTCGGTTTGCCGGCCCTGCTCGGCTGGCGTGGGCCGCCGCAGTTCCGCCTGTTCCCGGCGATCGCGGGAAGTACTCTGCTGGCCGCCGGCCTGCTGATTGCCGCCGCCCGTGATCCTTATAGCCTGGCCTGGGCCATCCCCAGTATGCCCTGGAGCCTCGGCCTGGCCACAATTGTGCTCTGGCACCTCAGTGCCGACCCGGCCCGTCCGGCGGCAGCCACCACTGCGCCTCCGGCAAATCTGGCCGCGGTCTGGATCGGGCTGGGCTTGCTGCTGACGGCCCAGGTACTCTTTCTGCTGCAAACGGCGACCTGGCTGGCTATCGGGCTGGCCTTGCCGGGCCTGGCGCTGTTGTTTCGCGGCGATCACGGGCGAGCGCTCATTCCCGACAGCAGGTGGGTGCCCGGCAAGCGGCTGACGACCGGGCTATTGCTGCTAATCTTTGGGGCGGCACTTGGCCTGCGCTTTTTTCAATTGGCAGATCTGCCCTACGGCCTCTGGCGCGACGAGGCACGCCACGGCATGGTTGCCGCCGCCATCGCTGATGTGCCCGGCTACCGGCCGGTGTATATTGCCGAAAATCGGGTGAATATGCCGGCCCTGGGATTTTACCCCTTTGCGGTTGCCCTCGGGCTCTGGGGGCCGCAGATCTGGACGATGCGCGTGGTGACGGCGCTGGCCGGGGCGCTGACGGTGTTCCCCATCTTTGCGCTGACCCTGGCGCTGAGCCGTCGTCGTGACCTGGCCCTGCTGGCGGCAGCATTGCTGGCGGCATCGAGCTGGCACCTGACCATCAGTCGTTTTTCGTTTCCCACCATTTTCGACCCGCTGCTGGGACTCAGTGGGCTCTGGTTGCTGCTGCTGGCGCTGCGCCCGCCCGCTTCAGCGAACGCTGAGCAACCGGCGCGGCGACTGCTGTTTGCGGCGCTGGCCGGTGTCTGCATCGGGCTGGCAGTGCAAACCTATCACACCGGGCGAGTCGTACCGGTGGTAGCCGGTGGGCTGGCATGGCTGTTGTTGCTGCAAGACAGGCGGCGCTGGCGGGTGTGGCTGGCGGCCACGTTGGCGGCCGTTTTGAGCTTCGGCCTGGTCATCTGGCCGCTGGTGAGTTATGCGCTGGATCGTCCGCAGGCCTTCAACGACCGGGTGAACGATGTGTTTTTGTTGAGCGAAGAAGCTCTGAAGGCGCGGGCACCCCTGGCGGCGCTCGACGACACTGTGGGGCGGCACCTGCTGATGTTCAACCTACGCGGCGACGAAAACGGGCGGCATCATGCGCCGGGCGCGCCCATGCTGGATTTTGTGACCGGCCTGGGCTTTCTGGTCGGTGCCGGGCTGCTATTGCGGCGCTGGCAAGACTGGCGCAGTCTGTTTTTAGCCGGTGGGTTGGTTGTGAGCTTGCTGCCGAGCGCCCTGGCCGTCGATGCGCCGCACGCTATGCGCAGCATCGGGGCGGCCGCCTTTGCCTGCATTATCGCAACGCTCGGTTGGGCCATGATCGTGCAACGGGCAAGTGCCTCGCTGCCGGTTCACCGGGCGCCGCAACCGCTGCCGGCGGTGTTTGCAAGTGTGATCCTGCTGGCGCTGGCGCTCAATGCCTACACCTATTTTGTGTCTATGGCCCGTGACCCGGCGGCCTGGCGTTCGTTCTACCCGGTGCAGACGAAAATGGCGGCTTACTTGAGCGATCTCGCCGAGCAAGAGCCGCAGAACCTGCCACCGATCTACGTCGTGGAAAACCTCAACACCGACCCGGTCTTTCGTTACCTGGCGCCGCAATTGCCGGTGCATATGTTCGACGGTGAGTATGTGTCGCGCCCACCGATGCCGGGCGACTGGTTTGTGCTGGGCGGGTATACCTATCGTGACGAGCGTGCAATGCTGGCGCAATACCTTGGTGCGAACGCTGAACCGATTCGGCGCGGGCCACCATTCCCGGACGGATCTGCGCCGGCCTTCGTGATTTACGAGGTACCGTGACGGGCCGGGATGAGCGAGGCGACGGGCAGGATACGTCGCCGATCCCCATCCACCGGGTCGCTCCCATCGACAGGTGAGCGCAACGATGGCATCCGGCAGCGGGATGATGTCAGTGCTGCGGATCGGCCTGGTGAATGCGAACCGCTGCTGCGCCCTTCCATTTATGTGTAGAATCTCACGCTGGAAGGAGGTTGCTGGTTGTATACTCTCTAGCAGGTCAAGCTAATTTGTAACAGTAATAGTAAAAAGCTGGTATAATGAAACCACAGTCGCATCCATCAAAAGGAGTGGAGTCACGCATCTCGGGCATACGTCCACTGTTGATCTACGTGTCGGCAAGCTGTTTTAGCTGCGCGACCGCTCACGATCTGTTTGCACAGGTGCAGCAGGCACGCCCCGATTATCCGGCCCACCTGGTTGATCTCGATCAGTCAGGTGTTGTGCGCCCCAACCATGTTTTCGGTACCCCGACGTACTGCCTGGGCGCGCAAATTGTGTCACTGGGGAATCCGACGCTCGAAACGTTGATCGATCTGATCGATGCCGAACTTGCCGGCTAAATTCTTGCGCCGGCAGCCGTGCATTGGCTAGCGATGAAACTGGGAAGCTATGGAAAAAGTCTGGTACCTTTCGAAGACAGATATCTTTCGCGATCTGACGCGGGCTGAACTCGATGTGATTGCCGAACGCACTCCGATGCAGACGGTTGAAACCGGGACGGTGTTTTTTTCGCCGGAACAACGCACCGAGGTTCTGTTTATCCTCAAAAAGGGCCGGGTACGCATGTTTCGTATTTCGCCCGAAGGCAAGGCTTTTACTACCGCTATCCTTGATCCGGGCACGATTTTCGGCGAGATGACTATTATCGGTCAGCAAATGCACGACCAGTTCGCCGAGGCGCTCGATCCCTGCACCATCTGTCTGATGAGCCGGGTTGATGTGCAGCAGTTCCTGCTCAGCGATCCGCGGGTCGCGATGCGCATCGCCGAGACGCTTAGCCAGCGCCTGATGCAGGTTGAGCAGCGCCTGAGTGATGCCGTGCTCAAAAATGTGCCGCAGCGGGTGCTCAGTACCGTTCTGATGCTGGCCCGCAACGATCAGCAGAAACGCTGGAGTCTCAATCGCAACCGGGTCGAGATCCGCTTCACCCACGAGCAGCTTGCTGAGTATGTCGGCACGTATCGCGAAACCGTCACCAAAATCCTGAACGAACTACGTGACCAGAGCGTCATCGAGCTCAAACGCGGCAAAATCATTATTCCCGATCTCGCTGCCCTCGAAGCCCTCGCCGAAGGTGGCGTTCGCCCATCGCTGGCTGAACCAGGCACGTCCTGACCTCAGGCTTGCTCAGTCGTGTCATTGCCGGCCTGCCGCAGGCGAAAAACGTATTTACGGTTGCTCCCGTGTACTGGGGAGTTGCGCCGGCAGCGAGCCTTCGAAGGCTCGCTGCCGGCGCAACTCCCCAAACTGTATCCCCACGTTTCGCTGATCGGTCTGACGCGGATCCGCCTGTGCCGGTACCCAGCCTTCACTCATGATCCGGAGCAGGTAGCTGCCGCGTGGCGCGCTCGCCATCTCCGGCAGTTCCAATACATAGGTTTGCATTTCTTCAGTCAGGGTCAGGCATGCCAACTCACGAGGCGGCTCGCTTTGCAGTGGCCAGGGCGCCGCCTCGGCTTGAATAGCAAAACAGGCCTCCGCCGGCCCCATACGTGCCGGCCGCTCGCCGCTCGCCAGCCGCAGACGGATCTGCGCCGGCAATGCGCCGGCCGGCGCCAGCCGCAGCACTGCTTCGCCACTTGTCCAGCTGAAGAATTCGCCGTTTTCGGCGGTTTCCGGCAGGTGAAAACCGTGCACCTGAGCGCCGAAGTCCTGCGCGTTGAACGGCAGATCCGGTGCGGCCAGGGTCTGCGGCGGCGCCGGCACCAGCCGGTAGACGCTGAAGGGCAGCGTGAGCCGGGCGACATTGCGCGGCTTCTGGGCTGCCAGTTGCTCGAACTCGGGCAGGTCGAAGCGAAACGTACCTGCCGGCTCCAGTGCAAAACCCGGTAGTACGAAGTTGGCGCCGCTCGCGCTCAGCAGCAAGTAGATCTCGCGACCTTCGTTGCGCCAGCGCATGACCAGTTCGGCCAGCGCATCGGCGTATGCACCGGGCCGGCTGCTTTTCACCGTCAGCGCATCGATGCCATGCACGAAGCGCAGCGGCGTCGCGACCAGGTCGGGCACATCGCGCGCTGCGCCATAGGTCGGCCCACCGCCGCGCATCAGCAGCACATCGCGGCCCGGCTCGAACTGCTCGGCCAGTTCGGCCACCTGCGCCACCGCGCCCTCGTATTCGACATGACGGAAAATCGGGCGCCCGGTGACGATGAAAAAGGCCAGCAGGGCCAGCGTTAGTATGCCGGCCGCCGCCGGGCGCACGCGTACGAACAGGCTGCGCGGCACAATCTGGCCAGCCAGCGCCACCAGCGCATAGGCCATCGCCAGGCTGAAGGCCGGGTAGGTGATCGGCACGTAGCGCCGCAAAATATAGACATAGGTCTGATCACTGGTACCGTAGGTCTGCCGGATGAAGAAGAAACTGCCGCCGAGCGCGATCAGCAGGAACAGCCAGGAAGCCTGGTTCAGGTCGCGGTAACACCAGAGCGCAAAGCCGGCGATGCCCAGCATAATTCCCAGCGGCGAAAGATACCAGCCCACCCGCACGAAGTTGGCCAGCGGGATCGCGTATTTGTCCTTCACCGGAATGCCCGGCGGCGGCTCGACGCCGGCCGGTACCTCGGTAAATTCCTGCCACCAGGAGGTATCCGCATCATAGACAATTCGCGGCAGGGCAATCGGCGCACCGACGTAGCCCTGCAAGCGCATCCAGTTAAAAGTCTGGTTGCTGAACGGCCCCTGCCAGGGGCCGCGTTCGGCCCGCAACTGCTCGCGTAGCGCCTCCGTCGCCGCCACATCGATCTTCGTGGCCGCCCAGTACGCCGGGCCTTCCAATACCACGCCGGCCTGCTCGCGCGCCGTCACCGCCGGCATGCGCCACTCGTTCACGTCCTGCTGCACCAGGCGCGGGTCACGTTCGAGCGGATCGTTCCAGCCGCCGCGGGTGTTGAACAGAATATCGGCATCGATGATCTGTGGGCGCAGGAAATAGGCATAGCCTGCCAGCAACACAATGCCGCCGGCGGTCAGTGCCAGCAGCGGGCGGCGGGCACGGCGCAACAAAGTTTCCAGCCGCCGGCTCCAGCCCGGCCGGCGCCAGAGCAACAGCAGCACCACCAGACCGGCACCGAGAGCAGCCAGTTCGCGCCAGATCTTCATTGGATTGGCGAAGGGACTGAGCGGCCCGTTCAGATAGGCATCGGCGACCTCGGGCGTGAGGAAGGGCAGCACCAGCAAGCTGATCAGCACATAATCCTGCAAGCGGTCAAAGCCGGTATCCAGCACATAGGCGCGCGCAATGAAGAGGATGTGCAGACCGGCGTGCAGCAGCATTGCAGCGAGGCCGGCGGCCATAAACGTGTGGCCGTGCGTCCAGCGCCGGCTCACTCCAGAATACAGCAGGAACAGGCCCAGCGGAATGATCAGGAAGGCATCGATGCGTGCCAGCACCACCTGGCCGGCGGCCACCCCGGCCAGCAAGCCGTAGTAGGGCGAAGCATTCGCCCGCGGCTCGGGGTTAGCCGCAGCGAAGCGGGCAAAAAAATAGAGCCCGGCAAACGTCAGAAACTGGGCACTGGTTTCGGCTGTCGAATAGCGTGAGAACCAGACCTGCACGCCGTTCAGCGCCAGAAACAGCATTGCCAGCAACCCGACCCAGGGGCCGGCCAGTCGCCGCCCAAGCAGGCCGACACTGAGCACGCCCAGGCTGCCGAGCAGGCCGGGCGCAAACAGGCCGGCATAAGGCCCGCCAATTGCACTGAGCAGCCCGATCCAGGCCGGAAACAGATGCAAAAACTGCGGTACGATCCGGCCTTCGGCAGCTTCGCCCTCATTGATCAGGTAGCCGGCCGCACGCAGGCGGGTAGCGATATAGCGGCTACGATCCTGTACACCAAGGAAATTCGAGATCCCCTGTTCCGCCGGCCCCCGCAGTGCCGGATCGTCGGACTGCGCGGCGCGGCCCATATCGGCAACAATGTCATCATGCTGCACCAGGGCGCCAGTGCGGGCCATCGCCATGCCGCTCGTCGCATAAACGCCCGCATCGCGGGCGCCGAGAATAACCTCGAAGGGCCGGCTGACCAGCAGCAGGGCGAGCAAGAAACTGGCGGCATAGGCAGCAATTTCCAGTCGCCCGACCGGTCGATCCAGCGGAACCGGCAGGGCTATACCCCTCCCGAAGCGATAACGCCATGCGAGTGCGCCGGCGCAAGCGAGGCCCAGCAACAGCAGGTGTAACCAGAGTGAAAACAGGCCGAGCGAGGCCAGCAGCAGCGCCAGCCAGCCATTGAGCAATGCACCAACCAGCAGACGCTCGGCATGCCGTTCGATGGGATCAGCCGGCAGCGCGCCGGCAAACACCCGGCTGATCACCCGGCCGGGCAGATAGAGCAGCAGTGGAAGCAATGCCGCAGCAAACCATAACACCGGTACAACCTTTGTATGCGGATGCGGCGGCGCCCGAATACGCCGCCTTCTAAACCGTGCGATTATAGCATATCAACTCGCGATCCATCGCCACCCTTTTTCGCAGCGTTCAATCACTCGAATGCTTTAATGCTTCAACACTCAACGGCAACTTCGCCCAATCCGGGTGGTCGCCGATGTGTTTGAAATCGTGCTGCCAGAGGATGCGTTCGCCGCGCACCAGGAACAGGCCGGGCATAATCCAGGGGTCGCCGATGGGCATACCGCCGGTGTTGCCTTTGCCGGCGGCGCGCACACCGCAGGCCAGGACTTCCGGGTTGAGCACTTCGCGTAGGCCGCCGCGTTCGATTTGGAACCGTTTATAGAAAAAAACTGCTTTATCCGAGACTGCACGAGCCTCAGGCCAGAGCCGGTCGAAAAAGGCCTGCCCATCTTCTACCGTACCCTGGTAGAAAAACAGCAGCGGTGGATAATCAGGCTGCTGCTGGACGGTTCGGCGCAGATCCGCCACGGTCTCTCGGCAAAAGATTCAACCAGAATGACGCAAAAACACCAGCAACGTCGGCTGCTCACCGATTATGCCGCGCAAGGTTTCCGCCGGCAAATTCAGGCCGCTGATCGGTCGATCCAGCACCTCTCCACTGATTGTCGAAATCATCGTTTGCTCCAGGTATTTCAAAGCCAGAGAACTTCGCAATGGTAGTATCTCACAGGTGCCGATTTATGCGCAAGCACTCTGCGTTCTAGACTTACGGCTCCGGCACCCGGATCGTCGCCTGAATATCGGCCCGGTAGACGACGCCTTCGGGCAATTCGGCGCCGCGTTCCGGCCCTCGCAGGAAGGTAATCGGCTGGTTATAATCGATCGCGGCCTCGCAACTACAATCATTGCGCGCCGCCACCAGGTAGGCCGTCAAAAGTGCCTGCTGAATCGCAGCATCATCGCTGCCGGCAGGCACAACCACTTCGAGCCCGGTTGCGGTAAACTCGCGTGGAACAAAACGCTGCCCCGGTGCACCTGGAGCCGCTACAAACCAGAACCACCAGGCGGCCACTCCTGCGACTGCCAGCAAGCCGAGCAGGCAGCCGATGCTGTTCAGCCGGCGCTTGCCCCGTCCACCAGCGGATTGCGATTGTAGTGCTGCGGGTGATTGGGGCAACGGGCTGGTCGGCGGCGGCGCCGGAGCAAGGTTTGCCGACGTGGATTGCGGTTGCGCTCCGGCTGCCACTTGCGATTGTAGTGCTGCGGGTGATTGGGGCAACGGGCTGGTCGGCGGCGGCGCCGGAGCAGAATTTGCCGGCGCGGGTTGCGGTTGCGCTCCGGCTGCTACGCGGGCGGCCTGGGCCACCGGCGACGGCGGCAGCAGCGCCTGCCGAAAAGCATCCATGCTCGCGAAGCGGTCTTCGGCCTTCATTTGCAGCGCCTGCTGGAGGGCCGCTTCCGTGCGCTCCGAAATGGCCGGTTGCAAACTGCGAATCGGTGGAAAACTGAAAGGCGGTTCTTGCTGCGGGTCGCGCCCGCTCAATATGTGGTGCAGCGTCGCCCCAAGCGCGTAGATGTCTGAGCGGCGCGTGGCCATGCCCTGGTATTGTTCGGGCGGCGCATAGCCCGGCGTGCCGATCTGGGTACCGCGAGTGCCGGGCTGAAACACTTTGGCAATACCGAAATCGATCAGCTTGAGCCGGCCGTCCGGCTGGATCATGATATTCGAGGGCTTGATGTCGCGGTAGATCAGGCCTTCTTTATGCAGATAGGCCAGCAATGTGCAGATCTCGTCGGCCCATTCCAGCACCCGTGCCTCGCTCTGCGCTCCCTCGCGCTCAAGCAATTCCTCCAGATCCTCGCCCTCGACGAAATCCATCACCAGGTAATGCCGGCCCTCGTCGTCAAAGCTGGCATACACCCGTGGAATTGCCGGGTGGCGCAGCGATTGCAGCAGCCGGGCCTCGGCCTGGAAGCGATCAATTGCCGCCTGACGTTCGACCGGGTCGCTGAAATCGTCGAGCATTTCTTTGACGGCATAGACGTTGTCGGCGGCATCGATGGCGGCATACACCGCGCCCTGGCCGCCGGCTTTGATCACCCTGGTGATAAAATAGTGCGGCCCGGCATTATTCAGGATCGTATCGTGGCCGCAGTGGGCGCAAAAGCGCGCCCGGCGCTCATTGGGTTGCCGGCAGGCCGGGCAGAGTATCGATACGGGTGTCACAGCACTTACCGAAACGGCGGCGACGCCAGCACCCCGCCGGCGCCCAGGTTCCAGGCCTTGTTCGGCCCTCGCTCCAGGTCGAAGGGCGTTTCCGGCCCCAGATTGCGCTCGTAAATATCGGCATAATTGCCGACTCGCCGGATCACCCGGTAAGCGAAGTCGCTCTCCAGGCCGAGCTGCTCGCCAAATTCGCCTTCCAGTCCCAGCAGGCGCCGCACCCGCGGATCGCTGCTGTTGTTACGCAGATCCTCGACATTCTCGCGATCGACCTGCAATTCTTCGGCATACATCGTCGCAAAAACAATCCAGGTCACCACGTCGCGCCACTCTTCATCGCGCTCGATGAACACCGGGCCGAGCGGCTCGCGCGAAATGCGATCGCCCAGGATCTGGTGCTCATCGGGGTTCTCCAGCGTCTCGCGCTGCGAGGCCAGTTGCGAACTGTCGCTGGTTACGGCATCGCATTCGCCACGATCATAGACCGCATAGAGATCAGCTTCGTCGCCGACGGTCAATGCAGTAAAGGCAATATCGCGTGCTTGCAACACATCATTCATATTCAATTCGCTCGTCGTACCCTGCGCCACACAGATCGTCGTGTCGGCCAGATCGTCCACTGTGCTGATACCGGAATCGCGGCGTACCATAAATGTCTGGCCGTCGTGAAAGGTCGTCGGGCCAAACGCCAGTTCAGCCAGGTCACGCCCGAGCGTCCAGGTAGTATTGCGGATCAGCACATCGACACGGCCTTCGCGCACGGCGGCAAAGCGTTCATTCTGGCCGGAAGTGGTCAGGCCGATGTATTCCACGGCGTTGGCATCATCAAAAATCGCTGCCGCAATCGCCCGGCAAAAATCGACATCGAAGCCGCTCCAGCTATTGCGCACGTTATCGTAAAACCCGAAACCAGGCAGATCGGCATTGACGCCGCAGATCAGCCGCCCGCGTTCGCGCACCTGTTGCAGCAAGCCCACTTCGTTCGCTGCCGGTTCATTATCGGCGGCTACGGCCGTGAGGTTTTGCGCCGGGTCGTTGGCGCGGGCTGCGGTGG
Source organism: Chloroflexaceae bacterium (assembly GCA_034437175.1). Classification (GTDB taxonomy): domain Bacteria; phylum Chloroflexota; class Chloroflexia; order Chloroflexales; family Chloroflexaceae; genus DAOTUJ01. Next base: position 11,539 of record DAOTUJ010000049.1, read on the forward strand.
CCGTCGCGTCGCGGGCGGCGTCCTGGGCGCTGTTCTGCGCGGTGAGTGCTTCATCAGTCGCACGGGCTGCCGTCGCCGTCGCATCACGCGCCGCATCCTGATTGCCGTCGGGCGTTGGCGCAGCCGTATTCGGATCGGGAGTGGGTGTCGCGATAATAATGACCGGTGCTGCGGTTGGCTGCTGGCCGAAGGGCAAATCGGCACAACCAGTCAGCAACAGCAGGGCCGCAAAGATCAAGCCAATCACCTGAACCGCCGGCCACAGTTGTGGTTGTACATGGTGCATTGCTGTTTCTTTCTTCCTTGCTTATCAGGAAAAATGTGCATCATCAGGGAGCATTGTACCAGAATTGCTGCATCACCCCTCGCCCGTTATTCCGCAAAATCACGTCGGTATAGGGGCGGGCGCCGACGATAGCCAATGATTATCGCAAGGCATTCATCGCGCCGGGACAGATAGGAGAGGGGTTCGGAGAGTGAGGATCGGGGCACGGAAGCACCCGATTGGCAAAAACGCTATACCTGAGAGGGAGGGTGGATCCGATGGCGCGGAAATAGCGGCCGCGACGGCCATGGTTGCCTGCAGCTGTCCCGCTACGTTCTCCGCAGTTGATATAACCTACGGCTACGGCGCCAGCCGGCTAATGCGGCGATCGGCCAGCAGCAACGTACCGCGCTCGCCGCTGGCGATGTTCCAGATCCAGAGTTCGGTGGGGCCGGGCTGAGACCGAAGCGGGCCGCGTGGCTGCGCGCCGCCGTCGCCGGTGAGGTAAATCAGGTTCTCGCCGGAGGCAATAGCCGCGCCGATGCTGCTGCGACTGCGCCCGGCCAGCAACAACTGGCTGCGCCCACCTTCATAGCTGGAAATCGTGTAATCGTGCAGCAGCGAACTGGCGCAGGCAGTGCTGATGTAGTACAGCGTATTGCCTTCGCCCCAGGCCAGCGCGCGCACCCAGTACGGCTGATCATCGTCTTCGTTTCCGATAACGTCGATTTCACGCCCTTCAGCATTGAGCAGCAACAAATCTGCGCCATCCACATCGGCGCGCAGCGCCTCGACGGCGACCCGGCTGCCGTCGCGCGAAACCAGCGGGCGCAGCAATTCGCGGTAGCGCAGTTCGCCATCATCGAGCAACAGCTCGGCGCCGATGTCGCGCTCCGCGCCACTGACAATGTCCAGCATCATCAAGGTGCTGCGCCCATCCGGCGCACTCGCCGCATAGAGCAGTTTGTCGTCGCTGAGCCACTGCGGTGCGCGCCGGCTCCAGGCATCCTCCGGGCTGACGCGCTCAGGCCGCCCGCCATTCAGCGGCGCTACCCAGATACCGTAGCGGGCCGGGTTGGCGCCCTGCTCATCGACCGCAAAAGCCAGCCGGTCGCCGTCCGGGTTGAAATGCGGGTCGGCGCAGCCAATGCCGACTGCCGCCAGCCGCCGTTCATTTGCCCCATCCGCATCTATAACATAAAGCGCAGCCGGCACCGATACCTGCGTCAATTCCGGGCCGACCCCAGCCACCTGGCTGCGGCAGAATGCCAGGTTTGCTCCATCCGGGCTAAGCGCCAGCGCCATTTCGCTCTCGGCAGTATCAGTCAGCCGCTTTGCACCGGCCAGCGGCTCAATATCCGGGATAGGCGTCAACGTCGGCGGCGGGTTGGTCGCGGTGGGCGTGGCCGTGCCGGTCGGCGTCGTTTCGGGTGTGGCCGTATCCGTTGGCACCGGGCTGCCGGTAGCATCGGCTGTGGCCGTCGCCGTCGCCGTCCGGGTCGCCGTTGCCGTCGCCGTCGGTGACGGCAACAGCGGTGCTTCCGGCAGCTCAACGCTACCGGTACCCGCGTCTATCCGCCAGATATCCCCGTCGTAGAGCAAAAAAATCGGTGCCGGCGCATTGACTGTATCGCCGCTGCGCAGCGTCAACTGGTCGCCCGAGGCAACCAGCGGCGACTCGCGGGCTACATCGATCACCAGTTGTGCAGGCGGGTCGCCTTCCAGTCCGATGCGGAAAGGCACTGCTGCGGCCATGCCAAGGTTCAGCGTTGCGCCATGGGCATCATCTTCAGCCACCACAAAGCCGGCGCGCTGGAACTGGCTGGTGCGCGTCAACTCCAGCGTTTCACTCAGCGTCGAACTGGCAAAATTATCGTCGCGCAACCAGTTCGGCATGTCGACCCGCAGCACATACTCACCGGGCGTAATCGGATCGCCGCTCACTTCACGATAGGCGTTTGCGCTGAGACAACGAGCCAGTGCATTAAGCGGAGCGGATCCCTCGGCAAGTTCAAAGCGCAACGAAAGCCGCTCGAACGCCGGGAAAGTCTCTTCGGTGACTGCCAGCAAGCGGGCCGAGAAGCGCCCATCGTCCAGGCTGGCAGCCTGCTGGTCGCAGAAACCGAAGCCCTGCAGCGCCGGGTTCGGCGTTGGCGTCGGCGGCAAAGGCGTCCTGGTCGGCGTTGGCGTCCTGGTCGGCGTCTCTGTCGGGCCGACCGTCCTGGTCGGCGTCAGAGTCGGCGTCGGCGTATTGGTCGGCGTAAACGTCGGTGTGGGCGAGGGCGTACCGGCCAGGATCGTTTCCACATTGACCACCTGTTCCTGATCGGTGACCGGCGTACCGACACAGCCACTGAGTACCAGGGCCAGGAAGCCGATGAGCAGAGCACGGGCAGAGCTTGTCCTCAACATTGGGTTAACGCAGGAGGGGAAGGATGGAAAGGGGGGAGCCCCTCTTGCTCCCCGCCGGTTGCGCCGACCTGGCGCAGCAACAGCACCCTAATCGCCGGGCAACACAACTTTGATCCAGCCGCGCCGCATCGCATACACCACGGCCTGTGTCCGATCATTGACGGCCAGCTTGCGCAGAATCGACGAAACATGGTTCTTGACCGTCTGATTACTAATGTCGAGTTGATGTGCAATCTCTTTATTCGTCCGTCCGGCGGCGACCAGTTCGAGCACCTCGAGCTCACGCGGCGAGAGCGGCGAATAGATACTCTGCGTATCTTCATCGACAACCATCTGGCGGAAAGCGGCCAGCACCTGTGAAGCCACACCGGGTAACGAGAGCACCAGTTCATTGATAGGATAATCGCCCCGCCGCACATCATAAAGCGTACGCATCAAATCCGGCCACTCAATATTGCGCGGCAAATAGGCGGCTACCCCGGCCCGAATGGCTTTCACCACATACTGGCCCTCCATCTCCGAACTGAATAAAATAATCGCGACGTGGGGATGGGTGCGCTTAATAGCCCGTGAAACCTCCAACCCATTCACGCCCGGCAGATCAATCTCCATCAGCACCAGATCCGGGTCGGTATAATCGACGATCTGGATCGCCTGCTGACCGTTGCTTGCCTCACCGGCAATCCGAAAATCGGCCAGGGAGTCAATATGATGGCGCAACCCTTCGCGGAAGAGCGCGTGAGCGTGAACCAGTACAACGGAGGTAATGGTCACATGTATCCCCTTATCCTGACAATTTTGGTGATTTCCATGCGATGATTTCCATGCGATGGCCTATTATACAGCACTCAAATTACGAAAATCAAGCTAAAAACCCGCCACAGGCCGGATGCACCATACTCGCCGGCAGCATATTGCGACCCGCACCCTCCCGGCGGCGTTGTGCCTAGCGCAGCGACATCGGCATAATAATGTGAATATACCCATCCTGGCCGATAGGCTTGAACACACCGGGGCTCTGCGATGTCTGTGTTTCAAAGGCGACCTGGGCTGATTTCATAGCGGCAAGCGCATCAATAAGATACTTGACATTGAGCGCGATCGCACCGCCGTCGCCCTGGATCATACCGTCGAGCTCGCCGGTGTTGTCGCCGATCTCAGCGGCATTCGCGCTGATAACCAGCCGCCCCGGCCCCATATCGCCACCCGGCTCAAGTTGCAATTTGACAACATTCTGGCTGGCGCTGGCAAACAGCGAGGCCAGTTTGACGGCTTTCGCCAGTTCCTGCGTATCGAGAATAGCGCGGGTCAGGTACTGGCTGGGAATGATACGCTCAAAATCGGGGAATTTGCCGTCAATCAGGCGCGACACCAGTTCGGCACTGTCGGTATGGAACAGCACCTGGCCACCACCCGGTGTCACCGTGATCCCGATCTGCCCCTCGCTATCGCCGATGATGCGTGCCAGTTCGCTGAGTGCCCGTGCCGGCACGATGAACTCGTGGCTACCCTCAACCGGCTCGGGCAACTCAAGCTGGCGGGTCGCCAGCCGAAAGCCGTCAGCAGCGGCAAAAGTCGCCTGGTTGCCGTTGATACGCACCAGAACCCCGGCCAGCACCGGTCGTGAGTCGTCATTGGCGGCGGCGAAGGCCACCTTATCAATCGTATCACGCAGCATATCCGGCGGCAGGCCGGCAGTCGTCTCGCGTTCGTTCAAGGTGGGGATAGTCGGAAATTCATCGGCCTCGATCCCCTTGATATTCGTTACAAACCGAGCACATTCAACCTTGACCGACTGGGTGCGCGGATCGAGTTCCAGCAGGACTTTATCGTTCGGCAGGCCATTGATCACATCACTCAGTAGCTTGGCCGGCAGCGTAATCGCGCCTTCCTCTTCAATCATCGCACCAACCCAGCAGGTAATGCCGATTTCCAGATTTGTCGCGGCCAGTTTCAGGCGCCCGCCGTCACTTGCCAGCAGCACATTTGCCAGCACCGGCAACGTACTCTTGCCGGCAACCGCATGGCCGACCGTCGCCAGGCCGCGCTTGAGGTTCTCCTGTAAGCAGGTGAGCTTCATGGCCGTCTTTTCCCCCTAGTAGGTTCGGTCGGCACGGCTAACATGGGGCCTGCCGGGCCGGTAGCTAATCATCTGTCGATTGAACGCAAGCGTGCTTTGGATTATAGCACAGGTATCTCCCATCCCCGGCAGTCTGCCGGGAGAAGCACGTGGACGCGCATCGATCCCATCCAGGCGTCTCCCGGCAGCCGGAAAACATTCCCGCACCGAAAGTGCTCCGCGCTACGCAGGCCGATGCTGCACCTCTACTTCAATCGCCGTTGCGCTGGCCTTCACAGAGTGCTATACTGCATTCAGACGCCGTTTCAGTGCCTGCTGATTTGCCGCGCCCGTTCGTCGGGTGCCTTGCTTATCTCGGAAAATGAAATCCAGATCGAGGAGATAGCCCTATGGTCGAGCGTATTTGTCCGCAGTGCCAGAATGCGAACCCGCTGGAGAATCGCTTTTGCGGGAGCTGCGGTGCCGCGCTGGATCGGCAGCAGCTCGCGCCGCGCCGGCCTGCGGCACTGGCACTCTCCAACGCCAATGTGCCGGCCCAGCTGCGCCAGATCGGCGGTGCTGTTGCGCTCAGCCTGGCCGCGCTCGCCGCCGAAGCCGGTATGGCCTGGTTGCGTCACAAGGTCGACCAGCTCCATGCTGTCCCCCCCAACCTGACGGCGCAGTCGCCCGCTGCGACGCCGGTCGTTCGGCCGGTACCACAGCCGCCGCAAACCCGGATTGTGCCCCAGGCGCAACTCAATAATGATACGGTGACGATTATCAGCCAGCGGATTGTGGAAGTCTGGGAGCAAGGTGTGATGACCCGCCAGACGGTCGAGCGATCGCTCTGGCGCCGCGAGGGCTAGTTGCTTCGCTGCCGCCGGGAACAAATTGGTGTCCGGCGGCGTCTATTCCCCGAGGGCGGTTCTTTTTCGGTACGACGAACGGCGATGCTGTTTTTGGTATCGAAAAGCTTCTCCCAATCGCCAGGCCGAGTGCGCTGCCCGGTATTTTTCCTGATCGAAAGGCTGATGTATGGCCCCGGAAATAAAGTCCGCCGAAACGCTCCGCCGCCGGCTTGCACCGCTGGCAATGCGTCTGCGCTTCAATGATACGCTCCGGCTCGCCAGCCGTAGTTTCTGGATCGCTGCGCTGCTCTTCGCGCTGGTGGTGCTGGCCGGGCGCTTGATGCCCATGCCACTGCTCTGGCTCTGGGCGCTGCTGCCGATTGCGCTCTGGTTGCTCGGTATGCTGGGCTACCTTCTGCTGCGCCCGCTACCGCCGCTCCGTGTCGCGCAGCGCGTTGATGTCGCGTTCGATTTGCGTGAGCGCCTGTCGACAGCGATCGAACTCCAGGCTCGCGATTCCCACGATGAACTGGGCGATCTGCAACAGGCTGATGCCGCCCGATCTGCCGAACAGATCAAGGCCGGCCGGCTTAAGCCGCAACTCGCTCGCCGGCCGATCTACTGGTCGCTGCTGCCGCTGATGCTCGGCGCTGCTTTGCTCTTTACCCCCAATCCGCAAGATGCCATCCTTGCCGAACGCGCCGCAGTGCAGCAGTCGGTCAATGAGGTTGTTGAGCAGATCGCTGAACTCGCCGAGAGTATCGAGCAAGATGAGTCACTCAGCGCTGAGGAACGTGAGGCGCTACTGCAAGAACTGGCTGAACTCCAGGAACGCTTGCGCCAGAATGATGCCAATCGTGAAGAGGCACTGGCCGAGCTTTCTTCCAGCGAGGCGCGCCTGCGCCAGGAACTCGATCCCGACGTCGACTCGCGCCGTGCCGCTCTCGAGCAGATGGCCCGCGACCTGCGCAACCTCGCCGGTGACCAGTCCAACCAGCGGCCCGGTCTGGCGGAAGCAGCCGAGCAACTTGAGCAACTCGCCGCAGAGCTTGAGCAGATGAGCGAAGAAGAACGCCGCCAGATGGCCGAGCAACTTCAGCAGCAGGCGGCTCAGATGGCCGGTAGCGATCCGCAGACGGCGCAGAATCTGGCGAATGCCGGTCAGGCGCTGCAGAACGGTGATACGAGCCAGGCCGCCCAGCAACTTCAGCAAGCAGCGCAAAACGCCCGCCAGACTGCGCAACAGGCCGCCGAGCAGCAGGCTGTCCAGCAGTCGCTGGCCGAGATCCAGCAGGCTCAGCAGCAGGTGGCTCAAGCCAATCCACCGGGTCAACCCGGCCAGCAGGCTGCTCAGCAAGATCAGCAGGGCCAGCAGGGCCAGCAGGGCCAGCAGGGCCAGCAGGGCCAGCAGGGCCAGCAGGATCAGCAGCAAGGTCAGCAGCAAGGTCAGCAGGATCAGCAGGGTCAGCAGCAAGGTCAACAGGGTCAGGCCGGCCAGCAGGGCCAGGGTCAGCAGCAAGGGGCCGGCGGCGGCAGCAATGCCGATAACCTCGGCCAGAACCAGAGCGACGCCCAGGCCAATGTCGATCCTGATCGGCCCGGCCAGGGCCGGAATGCCGGCACCGGTAGCAGCGATACGATCTATCAGCCCTTCGATCCTTCCGGCCAGTCCGGCAATCCCGATTTTGTGCAGGGCCAGCAGGGCCAGGGCGGCGAAAGCCAGACCCGCGAGGGCCAGAGCAATCTGCCGGGTGCCCGCAATCCTTCGCTGGTGCCCTATGAACAGGTGTACCCGGAATACGCCGAGGCGGCCGGCGAAGCTCTCGACCGTAGCTATATTCCCGGCTCGCTCAAAGAATACGTGCGCGAGTACTTTTCGCGCTTGCAACCGTAAAATCGTGAGGCAAAAGGCACATCGTTGCGGTTGCCGCACATGTTAAGGAATGAACTCTTATGACAAATCCGACGCCGAATCCGGCGCCCCAGGCGCCGCTGCCCCAGGCGCCACGTATCAATCCGGAAGATTTTCGCCAGCGCGCTCAGGCCATTGAAGCTGAAGTCAGCCAGGTGATCGTCGGTCAGCGCGACTTGATTCGCCAGACGGTGGTGGTGCTGCTCGCCGGCGGCAATGCTTTGCTCGAAGGGGTGCCCGGCCTCGCCAAGACTACTCTCGTTCGCACGATAGCCGATGTCATCGATTGTCGATTTAGCCGCATCCAGTTTACGCCTGACCTGATGCCTGCCGATATTATCGGTACGACGTTGATCAGCGAGGACGATCAGGGTCGTAAGGCCTTTCGCTTTGAACCCGGCCCCATCTTTGCCAACCTGGTGCTCGCCGATGAGATCAACCGGGCAACGCCCAAGACACAGAGTGCCCTGCTCGAAGCAATGCAGGAGCGTACCGTCAGTGTCTCCAAGACGATTCACCGCCTGACCAGCCCGTTTTTTGTGCTGGCGACTCAGAATCCGCTCGAGATGGAAGGTACCTACCCGCTGCCCGAAGCTCAGCTCGACCGCTTTTTCTATAAGATCAATGTTACCTTCCCGACCACTGCCGAACTGGTCGAGATCGCCACCCGCACCACCGGCTTACGGGTGCCGCAGATCCGCAAGGTTGCCAGCGGCGAGATGATCAAGGAGATGCAGTCGCTGGCCCGGACGGTGCCCATCGCCAGCCATGTGCTGGCCTACGCCGCTCGCCTGATCACGGCAACCCACCCCGAGAGCAAGGAGGCTCCCACACTGACTCGCCAGTATGTGCGCTATGGCGCCTCACCGCGCGGCATGCAGGCGATTATTCTGGCCAGCAAGATTATGGCTCTGCTCGACGGGCGCTTCAATGTGTCCTTCAGCGATCTGAAAACGGTCGCGCTGCCGGCGCTGCGCCACCGGGTTGTGCTCAACTTCGAGGCTCAGGCCGAAGGCGTCAATCCTGACAATATTGTTAGTGGTATTCTCGAAAGTGTGAAAGCCGAATGAGCGAACCGCTCTTTGAGTCTGGATTTTTGCGCAAACTCGACCGGCTGGCCTTGCTGACTCGCCGGACTATGATCGGCGACATTCAGGGCGAGCGGCGTAGCCCGCGCCGTGGCTCGTCGGTTGAATTTGCTGATTTTCGCCCCTATGTTGCCGGCGACGATATTCGCCAGATCGACTGGAATCTCTATGCGCGCATGGAGCGATTCTTCCTCAAGATGTTTGTCGCCGAAGAAGAATTGACCGTGCATATGCTCATCGATAGCAGCGCCTCGATGGATTTTGGTGCGCCCAACAAGTTGCATTATGCCCGCCAGGTCGCCGGTGCCTTTGGTTATACGGCGCTCAGCAGTCTCGACCGGGTGACGGTAACGGCTTTCGGCGCCGGCAATGGTAGGCAGATGCAGGGCGTGCGCGGCAAACGTGGCGCAATTCCCTTCTTCCAGTTCCTGCAAAGCCTGGCAGCCGGCCAGCAGGGTGACCTGGCTGCCGCCTGTCGCACCTATGCCCGTACCACCCGCCAACCCGGCCCGCTGCTGCTCTGCTCTGATTTGCTCGATCCGAACTGGGAAGAAGCTCTGCGAGTGCTTGGCTCGCGCCCCTTTGAAGTAACCCTGGTACACTTGCTGGCGCCCCAGGAGATCGATCCGCAACTGGCCGGCGATTTTCGCCTGGTTGATTCCGAGGGCGGCCCCGCTATTGAAATCAGTGCCGACCTGGATTTGATGCGGCGCTACAAGGCGAATCTCGAACACTGGTGCGGCGAGGTCGAGAATTTTTGCAACGGGCGCGGCATGAATTATATTTTCGCCGATACTTCGGTTCCTATCGAGGAATTTGTCTTGAAGCAGATGCGCCGCCGCGGCGTGATGCGCTGAGAGGCTCTATGCATGTTCGCCTGATCAAGCCGCTCAAGAACAAGATCGTTCGCTATGAAGCTGACTTGTTGCAGCAGAGCGATACCTGTGTGCTACTACTGGCGACCTGGAATGCCGGGCGTGTTGACATGGGTTATCTGTGTTTTGAAGATGGTGATCAGCTTTACGAGTATTTTTACTGTGATCGCTGGTACAATATCTATGATGTGCGTGATGCTGCCGGCGAACGCAAAGGCTGGTACTGCAACCTGACTCGCCCGGCCCGCTTTGAACGTGATGCCGTTGAGTCCGAAGACCTCGAGATCGATGTGTTTGTCTCCGCCGACCGCCAGACAATTCTGACCCTCGACGAAGCTGAATACCAGGCGCGAGATCTGGCCCGGAGCGAGCCGGAGAGCCACCAGGCGGTGCTGGCTGCCCTGGCCGAACTCCAGTCTCTGGCGGCCCGCGGCCACGAAATGTTTGGCGTCCCCGATGGAGAAATGCCGACCCTGTAGGCATTTCTCCGTCGGAAAGAAAGTTTGAAGTTCGTTTTTTGCTGCCGCAGGCGGCATCGTCTTTGCGGCTAGAGCAAACCCTTTGATTGCTAAATGCAGGCACCTGCCTGCATACCTCTCCGGAGGAGTTATGTCCTTTATTGCTCCGCTGGCGATGATTGGGGCGGCGATTATCGGCCCGATTATCGTTGCGATGTATCTGCTGAAGCTGCGCCGCGAAGATCGTGCAGTTTCTTCAACTTTTCTCTGGCAACGCATGGTGCGCGATGTCGAGGCCAATGCGCCCTGGCAGAAGCTACGCCGCAATCTGCTGCTCTTGCTCCAGTTGCTGCTGCTGCTGCTGCTGGTGCTGGCGCTGGCCCGGCCCTTTGTGCGCAGCACCGGCATCGCCGGACGCAACCTGATTCTGGTGATCGACCACTCGGCCAGTATGAGTGCGGTCGATGTCGGCGCAAGTCGCCTGGAAGAAGCAAAACGCCAGGCGATTACCCTGGTCGACCAGTTGCCCGATGGTGGCCGCGCTACGGTGATCGCTGCCGGTGGCCAGATGACGGTGCCTGCCGCGGCGACCAGCGACCGCCGCGAGTTGCGTGATGCCATCAATGGCATCACGATCAGTACCAGCGGCGGCAGTGACATCTCGCAGGCATTGACGCTGGCGGCTGCGCTGGCGGCCCGCGAAGCAGATAGCGAAGTCGCCATCATTTCCGATGGCAATGTGACGCTGCCGAACGACCTGACTGTGCCGGCAACGGTGCGCTATTTTCCGGTCGGGCGTAGCGACGAAAATGTTGCCATCAGCCGGATGACACTGCAACCCGGTCCGGCCAGCCAGGTCTTGTTTGTGCAGGCTACGAATTACGGCCGTACTGCGATCGAACGGCGCATCGATATTTATCTCGACGGTGCGCTGTTCAATGCAGTCAATGTCAGGCTTGAGCCGGGCGGCGATACCAGCCGGGTCTTTGAGGTGCCGCCGCAGGTCGTGGTGGCCGAGGCGCGGCTGAGCCAGTCGGATAGTCTGCCGATCGATGACCGGGCACTGGCAGTGAGTAGCCAGGGCGCGGCTACCGGCGTGCGCATTATCGGTGCCGGCAATCGCTTTCTGGAAACCGGCCTCTCGCTACTTTCCGGTGTCGAAGTGACGACGCTGCCACCGGGCACCGGCACGTTTACTGAAAGCGTGGCCCAGGTGCCGCTGACAGTGATGGACGGGGTGGTGCCGGAGACGCTGCCGCCGGGCAATCTCTTTTTCATTGCGCCGCCCACCGGCACGGAATACTTTTCGGTAACCGGCACCCTCGAGTTTCCGGCGGTGCGACCGGTGCCCGGCGATAATCCGCTGCTGCGCGACATCAGTTTGAGCGAGGTGAATGTGCTGGAGGCGGTACGGACTGTGCCGGGAGCCTGGGCTCGCGTGCTGGTCGACAGCGACAATGCGCCGCTGCTCTACGTCGGCGAGCGCGACGGGCGGCGGATTGCGGTACTGGCCTTCGATCTGCGCAACTCGGATCTGCCCTTGCAGGTGGCCTTCCCGTTGTTGCTCTCGAATCTGGTGGGCTACCTGGTGCCCGGCAGCGGCGCGGAAGCCGCCCAGATTGCCCCTGGCCAGCCGCTGGCCATCCAGATCGATGCGCGTATCAGCGAAGTGCAGGTTATCCGGCCGGACGGCAGCCGGCTCAGTTCGGCTGATGGAGCTATCCAGATCCAGGGCAGCCAGGCCATCTACGCCGATACCGAGGAACTGGGCGTGTATACGCTTGAACAGTATAATGGCGACGAGCTGGTGGCGCGCCGCCGATTTGCCGCCAACCTGTTTGCGCCCGCTGAATCGGCCATCGGGCCACAGGCCGATTTGAGCGTTCAACAAAGCAGTGGCTTGCAGAGCACGGCCGCCCGCGACCGGGTCGGGCGCGAGGAATTCTGGCGCTGGCTGGCGGCACTGGCCCTGGTAGTGCTGATCGTCGAGTGGCTGGTCTACCATCGTAGTAGCCTGGCCTATCTGCGCGAACGCTGGCAGCAACGCGCAGCAACTGCCCGCAAATAGCATCGGGGCGCCCGACAAGCAAAGGGGCAGCCGGTGGAACAAAGTTCCACCGGCTGCCCCTTTGCTTGTCGGGCGCCGAGAGCCGCAAGCAATGCGGTTTTGCCGCTAACGCAGGTGAAGAGCGCCATTGCGGCGCCAGCCATAGTAAGGGAGAAAGGGATGAGTGTCACCAATCCGCAGGATGCCGATTTTGCGTTCACATTGGGGATCGAAGAAGAGTACCAGGTGATTGACCCGCAGACGCGCGAGTTGCGCTCGTATATCACGCAAATCCTGGATGCCGGCCGGATGATCCTGCGCGAGCAGATCAAGCCCGAGATGCACCAGAGCATTGTTGAGGTCGGCACAAAGCCCTGCCGCACGATTGGCGAGGCCCGTGCGGAAGTGGTACGGTTGCGCGGTTCGATTGCCGGCCTGGCCGAGCGCCACAACCTGAAGATTATCGCCGCCGGCACGCATCCCTTTTCGTCCTGGATGCAGCAGGAAATCACGCCCTATGAACGTTACTACGAAGTGATCGACGAGATGCAGGATGTGGCGCTGCAACTGCTGATCTTCGGCATGCACGTTCACATCGGCATGCCGAATAACGACGTGGCGCTGGAATTGATGAACGTTGCACGCTATATTTTGCCGCACCTGCTGGCGCTTTCGTCGTCTTCGCCCTTCTGGATGGGCCGCAGTACCGGCTATAAATCCTATCGCAGCGTCATCTTCAGTACCTTCCCGCGTACCGGTATTCCGCCGACCTTTCATTCCTTCAGCGAGTTCGAACGCTATGTGCAGTTGTTGATTTCGACCGGCTGCATCGATAACGGCAAGAAGATCTGGTGGGATCTGCGCCCGCATCCCTTCTTCGGTACCCTCGAATATCGCATCTGCGATATTGCGACGCGCGTTGATGAGTGCATTGCGCTGGCTGCGATCATGCAGGCCTTCATTGTCAAGTTTTATAAACTGTTTGAAGAAAATATGACCTTTCGGGTGTACCGGCGTGCGCTGATCAACGAGAATAAATGGCGCGCTCAGCGCTACGGGCTGGGCGGCAAACTGATCGACTTCGGCAAGCGCACTGAAGTCGATGCCCATGCGCTCGTCCACGAAATGATTGCCTTCGTTGATGATGTGGTCGATGAACTGGGTAGCCGCCGCGAGGTCGAATATTTGCTCAAAATGGTGGAAAACGGCAGCAGCGCCGACCGCCAGTTGCAGGTCTTCGCCGCGACGAATGATCTGCACGCCGTGGTGGATAATCTGGCGCATGAAACGATGGAGGGTGTGCCGATCATTCGCTCGCCTGAGGAAGGACAGCCATCCTGAACATTATGGTATACTAAAACAATGAAATATGCCTGAAGCAAAAGCCCGCCGAGACGTTTGCTCGCACTGCCGCAGCAAGCGTACCTGGGTTTGGCCATGGCCCAATTACGTCAAAGGAGACAATCTCCCATGTTGTTCGATCTGACGGCTGAACAGGAAACGGTGCGGCGCATGGTGCGCGAGTTCGCTGAAAAAGAAATTGCGCCGAATGCACGGCACGTCGATGAAACCGGCGAATTTCCGGCAGCGACATTTCAGAAAATGGGTGAACTGGGCCTGATGGGCCTGCCCTTTCCGGAGGAGTTCGGCGGCGCCGGGGGTGATAGCATTGCTACCGCGATTGCCATCGAAGAAGTTGCCCGTGGCTGCGGCTCGACAGCGCTGGCCTATGCGGCCCACCTCGGCCTGGGCTCGGCGCCGATTGCGATGTTCGGCAGTACCGAGCAGAAAGCGCGCTTTCTGCAACCGGCCGCCCAGGGCAAGTATATCGCCGCTTTCGGCCTGACTGAGCCGCACGCCGGTAGCGATGCCGGCGCGACCCGTACCAGGGCGGTGCTCGACGGGAATGAATGGGTGATCAACGGTAGCAAAATGTGGATCACCAATGCGCCGGTAGCCGGACATATCATCATTACCGCCGTTACTGATAAAGATCGCGGCAAACATGGCATCAGTTCGCTGATTGTGCCGCAGGGTGCTGCCGGCATGAGCTTCGGCAAGCACGAGCCCAAAATGGGGCTGCGCGGCTCGGTCAGCACGGCGATCAGCTTTGAAGACGTTCGCGTGCCGAAAGAGCATCTGCTCGGCGAGCGTGGGCATGGGTTCATTCAGTTCCTCAAGGTGCTCGACGGTGGGCGCATCGGTATTGCTGCGATGTCGGTCGGCCTGGCCCAGGCGGCTTATGAAGCGGCACTGGCGTATGCGCGCGAACGCGAAGCTTTCGGCAAGGCCATTGGCGGCTATCAGTCGGTGTCGAATATGATTGCCGATATGGAAGTTGGCCTGGAAACCGCCCGGACGATGGTGCATAAAGCCGCCTGGCTGAAAGACCAGGCCCGTCCTTTTAGCAAGGAAGCGGCGATTGCAAAACTGTATGCCTCGGAAGTTGCTGAGAAAATCTGTCGTGATGCCATTCAGGTGTTCGGCGGCTATGGCTATAGCCAGGAGTTTCCGGTTGAACGCTTCTATCGCGATGTGCGCTTGCTCACTATCGGTGAGGGCACCTCGGAGATTTTGCGCCTGGTGATTGGTCGCCATGCGCTGGGTGACATTGTTTAGCGCAGCGCGCTTGAACGCAGCGCAACGCGTGGGTGGCCCGGTGCTGATGGCCGGAGGCATCAGGGCATCAGGCTCGGCTACGATGAGCACTGCTGTAGGGTTTCGGTAGAGCAAGTGCATGGTGGATAGCCTTCGCGGGCGACGCCGTCCCGTTCGGCGCTGCCCATTAAGGTTACGCCCGATGCAGCGTGAGGTTTTATGCAGCAGGAGCAGATCCTGAAGGGCATTGCTGCGGCACGGGGAGTCGCAGTTGGGCCGATGCTGGTTTACCCGCCACAGGTTGCGGCGGATGGGCCGGCATCGGCGTGCTCGCCCGCTGAAGAACAGGCGGCTTTGCAATCGGCAATGCACCAGGTCGACCAGGCCATCGCCCAGATGCAAACTCGCTTGCAGGATGCCGGCCAGGCCGATGACGCCGCCATCTTCGCCGCCCATCGCATGTTGCTTGCTGATCCCGGTTTGCTTGAACGGGCACGGTCGCTGATCGACCGGGATCAGTTCACTGCCGCCCAGGCTATTACGGCTGCCGGTGCTGAGCAGGCCGAGCAACTGGCGAGCCTCGATGATGCTTATTTTCGGGCGCGGGCCGGCGATATTCGCGATGTGACGGCCCAGGTTGCGCGCTTGCTCAGTGGCGGCCGGAGCCTGGCCGCCCGGCTCCAGGAGGCCGCCATTATTGTCGCCGAGGATATCGGCCCTTCTGATGTGATCAGTGTGCCGCGCGAATTGTTGCTCGGCTTTGCGCTTGCCGGCGGCGGTCTGACCGCCCACGCTACGATTCTGGCGCGCTCCCTGGAAATACCGGCGGTGATCGATATGGGATCGCTGCTGCTCGATCAGCTTGCCGACGGTGTAACCGTGGCGATTGACGGCAATCTTGGTACGTTGACGATTGATCCGGCACCGGCAACGCTTCAGCATATGCAGGTGCTGGCCCGGGCTGCGGCCAGCGAACGGGCCAGCCAGCGCGCTCAGCGCAACCTGCCGACGGTGACGCGGGACGGCCGGCCGCTGACGTTGCTGGCAAATGCCGCGACCCCCGACGAAGCCCGGCTGGCGGCTGAATGGAATGCCGCCGGCATTGGCCTGTTGCGTACCGAACTGCTCTTTCTGGAACGCCCGGATCTGCCGGATGAACAGGAACAGGTGGCACTCTATAGCGCAGTTGCGGCGATGATGCCCGAGCGACCGATTGTGGTACGCACACTCGATGCCGGCGGCGACAAAGCATTGCCGGCCTTGCAGTTGCCGCAGGAAGCCAACCCGTTTCTTGGCTTTCGGGGGATCCGGATCGGTCTGCAACGCCCGGAATTGTTGCTGGCCCAGTTCCGGGCCTTGCTGCGGGTCGCCAGTGCCGCCGACATCCGCATTATGCTGCCGATGATCACGACACTCGCTGAATTGCACCGGGCGCGGGCTTTGCTCGCCCAGGCCCGCGCCGAGTTGCAGCACAGCGGGATCGACATCCCGGCAACGGTGCAACTCGGGATCATGATCGAAGTGCCGGCGGCTGCGCTGGCCGCCCGGCAGCTCGCCGGCGCAGCCGATTTTTTTAGTATCGGCAGCAATGATCTCACGCAGTATACACTGGCCTGCGAACGGACAAATTCATATGTCGCTGATCTGTATCGCCCGCTTGAACCAGCGGTTCTGCGCTTGATCGCGATGAGTTGCGAAGCAGCACAACAGCAAGGCATTCATTGCGCTGTCTGTGGCGAAATGGCCAGTGACCCGACAGTAACGGCGCTGCTGATCGGGCTGGGGGTTACTGAGTTGAGTTGCTCGCCGCCGGCGTTGCCCCGCATCCGGGCCGCCATTCGCGCTACCGATAGCGTTGCGGCGCGCAAACTGGCGCTACAGGCGCTACAGGCCGAAAGCGCACAGGCAGTAGAAGTATTGCTGAGCTCTGCATAGTCGCGGCAGATATGCTACAATACCCGCGAATTGCTCGTAGAGGAACCCTGTTACATAACCGCCTCCTCTACAGGGTTTCTGGAATACTGTATCCCGCCGCATTGTAAACCGGTATTCACCTTCGCCAGACGCCCTGCCGCATTGAGGAAACTTATGGCCCAGTTGCACACCGATGGCCCGCGGAATGGCTCGACAACCGCCCACGCCGATGTGATTGAAAGTCTGATCAACCGCGGGCGCCAACGTGGGTATGTCACCCAGGAAGAATTTAACGACGCAGTCAACGATCCTGAGCACACTGCCGAGATTATTGATGCTTTGAGTGATGCCGGAATTGCGATCGGCGACCCGGCTGAAGGCAGCATCATCGATGACGATGACAGTAGCAGCAATGCAACTCCGCTCGACGAAGGCCTCTCTGATGCTCTGCTCGGCGATAGTGTGCGTCTGTATCTGCGTGAGATCGGCCAGGTTCCGCTGCTGAGCCCGGAAAAAGAAAAACGCCTGGCACGCGAAATTTCGGCCGGCGAACGTGCCAAGAGCATCCGGGCTCAGTTCCCCGCCGAAACTCAGCACGACCCGCGTGAACTGACCGATCTTGATGCTCTGGTGGCTGAGGCAGGCCCGGCTGCTGAGTCGGCTGAGGCGCTGATCCGGATCCTCTGGACGGATCCGGACGCGCTGGAAACTCCGCTGCATGGCCATCGTGCCCCCCTGCAGCGGGTGATCGACCAGGGTGAACGGGCTCGGCGCGAAATGGCCGCCGCTAATTTGCGCCTGGTGGTTAGTATCGCCAAACGCTATCGCGATCGAGGTCTACCGCTGCTCGATTTGATCCAGGAAGGGAGCCTGGGCTTGTTGCGCGCTATCGAGAAATTTGATGTCGATAAAGGCTTCAAGTTCAGTACCTACGCGACCTGGTGGATCAAGCAGGCGCTCAGTCGGGCGCTGGCCGACCAGTCACGCCTGGTACGTCTGCCGGTTCATCTCGGCGAAACGCTCAATCGCATTCAGGCGGCTCGCCGCCAGCTTACGCAGACCCTCGGTCGTGAACCCAACGACGCCGAACTTGCCGATATGCTGAGTATGACTGAAGAGAAACTGCGCGAGTTGCGTCGTACGGCCCAGGATCCGGTGTCGCTGGCAACACCGGTGGGCGAAGAGGCCGATAGTACCCTGGCCGACTTCATCCCCGATCCGCATGCACTCGATGCCGATGACGCTGCGGCCAGCGGCATGTTGCGCGATCAGATTGCCACGGCGCTTGATCAGCTTACCGAGCGCGAGCGCAAGGTGCTTGAGTTGCGCTATGGCCTCTCCGACGGCCAACCCCGGACGCTGGAAGAAGTCGGCAAGGCCTTCGGGGTTACCCGCGAACGCGTACGCCAGATCGAAGTCAAGGCGCTGCGCAAATTGCGCCATCCGCGCCTCGGCAAGTTGCTCAAAGATTATCTCGACCAGATTTAGCCTGCGTTGAGATCCGGCCGGAAACGCAAGTCTGCGCCTGATTGTGCCTGCCGACAGGCACAATCAGGCGCAGACTCTTTTCTTCCACGATGTGCGTTATATCACGATTTGAACCTAATTGCCGAAGACATTCGGTAACAGGACTTCCGGCAACGTGACCGTGTCCAGGGTGATAGTGCCCGAGAGCGCCAGCGTGCTCGGGTTGCCTGCTCCATCTAAAAAACGGGTGTAGACGTAGTACTCGCCCGCTGTCAGATCTTCGCCGGCCAGGCCACTGGCCAGGCTCCAGTTCGCGACAGTGAAACTGCCATCGCTTACGCCGGTAACCGGGACGGCGCTCCAGACCAGGTTCGGGTCGTTGCTGGGATCGGCAACCGGTTCGCGGCTGTTGGCCAGCCAGACACCCCAGAAAAAGGGTGCGGGGTATAGATTATCGGCGACGACAACCCCGGTGTAATCAATCGAAGCGATGATCGTCGCTGCCGGATCGGAAGTCAGCGTGGCCGTAGCGGTGTCCGGGCTATTGAATACCGGGCGTAGCGTATCGTAGATAAAGGTTCGGCTGAATTCCAGCTTGTTGTTGAGGCCATCGTTCACCTCAATCGCCATCGTCGTCTCGCCTTGCAGCAACTCAAAGGCATTGGGCAGGGCCACAATATTGGCGAAGAAATCTTCCGTGATCGGGTACGTTGTAGACAATTGCTCGCGACTCGGCCCGATCCGGAAATTCGTGATGCTGCTGCAATCCCCCCTGCCGTTGATCTCCATATAGATGAGCGGGACGCGCGTGTAATTCGGATGCCCGTTCAAGGCGCCCGGCACATCGCTGAGCGTGATGTTTTGTCGGGCGAAAGGTGTAAAGACTTCGACCTGATCCGGGGTATATGGATTGGCAATGCGAACAATGGCCTGCGTTTTGCTGTCGAAGAGGATCGAATCGCTCCTGGCCTCAGTTTCAACATTGGCGGCATCGCGCCGAACCTGGGTGAAGAGTACCACCGGCTGGCAGCGATTTTGATCTTCTTCGAGCGGCAAAGTCACGACCAGAGGATTGGTGAAAGGTTGCCAGCCGTTCGAATCGGTATCGGTGTCGGTTGGTGGGCTGCCGAATTTCCAGCGCACCTCAGTCGGATCGCCGCTGACCGCCGTGAAGGTAACGTTCATCGTCGGCACACCGATAATGGCCTGATCGTTCTCAATCAGCGGAACCGCGACCGGTTTTGGCGCACTCACCTGCCCTTGCAGCAGGTAATAGCGTGTCGTGAGGCTCGATCCGACGAAATATTCCGATACGACATGCGTATACGACGATCCATTGGCAATACTGGCTTCCGCACTGACATTGAATACCGCGCCATCGGCAACATCTGCTTCGAGCGGCGGATCGACAAAATTGCCGCCATTCGGCCGGTAAGTAAAAAAGACATCTTGAGGCCCAAAGCGGTCGGTAACCCAGACAAGGCTCAGGTTGTTCTCTTCGTCGGCAGTAATCTCAACCGGCCCAAACACGGTGCCGTCGATCAGGCGGGCATTGGGCCAGCTGCCATCCGGCTGGCGTTCCGCGAAGAACACTCCGCCCGATACACCGCGCCAGGCTACATAGGCCACGCCCGTGCCGGAGATCGTTGCGGTCGCGTCGGCGCTGCCCTCAGTGCCGCCGGCACTGACACGCACGGGGGTTCCAAACGCGGTACCGTTCCAGGTGGCAACGTAGACTTCCAGTTCGTCAACGTCTTTGCGAGCCTGCGTGTATGCAACAATCGCCTGGCCATCAGGGCCGGCAGCCAGAATCGGAATACCAAAGCCAAAGGTTGTACCGGGATCGGAAATGAAGGTCACCGGCGTCCAGCTGGCGCCCTGATCGAATGAAGTGCTGTATTGCATGGGCTCATCGGGGACGCGCCAGGCAATAATGATCTTGTTATCTGAGGTTACGGCCATATCAATGCTGACGCGGAAATCGTTGCCACCGCTGACGACCGTGCGGAGCGGGCCGAAAGCGGTGGCTCCGACCGGCTTCTGGCGATACTTGACCGCCACACTGGCATCAGGATCGATCCAGGCATAATGCACCGTACCATCCGGGCCGATCACGATCGCCGTAGTGGCAAAGTCCGGTTGGCCAGGAGCGTCACCGATGCGGGTCGGCCCCTGAAACGCAGTTGCCGTGGTGCTTTTTGTCCAGTACAACGCATCATTGCGATTAACATTGGTGGATACATCGACCTGGTCGAAGGCGCCGCGGGCATCGACATCGGGAAATTTAGTTTCGTTGGCTCCGGGAAGGGTGAACTGCGTAAGCAACTGCGGGGGGCTATCCTGGGCTACTATGGCTGGTGGTATGGCGGCAAACAGCACGAGTAGAACTGAGCATATCAGCAGGACAAAGCGACGAGACATAGATCTGTTCCTCCAGTACTCTATGCCGCTCACAGGACCGGGGCTCACCCGGCGGCAGAGCGCTGCCCGGTTATCGGCTGGTGTTGCCTTATATGGCAACACCGCCACCCGGGGGCGGCGTGGATGCCCCTAGTATACTATAAATCTTTACAGACATGACATGATTTTTCAATGAAATAAGTACTATCCTGTCGTAGGTGATAGGTCATGGTTCGTGCTGGTGGATGATCAGCAGCATGCCGGCGCTCAGGCGCAGTCGGGCTTCGGCAGCTTCCAACACATTGCTAACCCCACGCGAACGTTCAAAGGGCAGGCTCGCCTCCTGCAATTCCCAGCGCAGCCCCTGGGTTGTGATGCCGTGAGCCGGTCCGCCGAAGGGCAGCAACGAAACGGTATCGCCAATCCGGCCGCGGATCAGGCTGGTATCGCGTACCAACCAGGCTGTCTGATCAAGCTCACGCAGACGAACATCAATCCCGGCCAGTTCGGGGAGCGCCAGCAGAGCCACGTTCGAGAGGCTTTGATCCCAGCGCCCACCAAATGCGCCCAGAATGTCGATGCTCGTTGCGGCACGTTTGACGGCAAGCAACAACGCCAGTTCCAGGTCGGTTTCATCCTTGGCCACCGGGTACCGGCAGATCTCGGCACCAGCGGCGGCAAACTGCTGCCGGGCCGCTTCCGTCAGCGAGTCCAGGTCGCCGACGACCAGTTGCGGCACGCGGCCGGCGGCGGCCAGCGCATTGCCTCCGCCGTCGACGGCAATCAGCAAGTCGGCCTGTGCCAGCATGCCATGAAATGGCGCGGCTTCAAAGGTCGGTGAGTTTGCGACAATGACGACATACATAATCTACAGGCTCTTGCCGGCCATGCCGGCGCCCCAGAGCTCGTCATCAGGATCCTGATCCGGGTTCCAGAGTTCGCCAACGTCACGGGCCAGCCGCAAGCGGCCGAAACTGGTGGCGATGAAACTGATCCGGCGCAGGCGCGCCGCCGGCACCGGCAGTGGCAGTTGTTCAAGTGAACCCAGATCGATCCGGTAATACTGTTCGTCGGCGCGGGGATGGCTGCTTTCCTGGGGTAGCAACTGGCGGCGCAGCATCAGCCGGTAGCCCTGGATGGCTGCAAAATAGCGGATAGCCCAGCGCTCAGCGCCAAATGCGGCAGTCTGGTAAAAGGCCAGGTATTCGGCGGCAATCCGCGGCGGCGCCCGCCGTACCGGAATGCGATACCAACCCTCTTCCCGCGCAATTGCCAGGTCGCGCGGCTGATTCATCACGACGACCAGCACCCGCGCCCGGTTGTCGATGTCCATCGGATCGTGGCTTTCCTGCTCTGCACCGCTGTTCTCGTCGGGTGTGAACAATAAAAAACGAAAGAATATGCATGGCTGATGCTTTCCGGCGGCGTGGCCGTCAGAAAGCATCAGTCACATATTTGCAACATGTTCGCCATAATATTACTGGCAGTATAACGCAAGATCGCCCGATCCGGAACGCTGGTCTGCGATGGGCGAAGCGTGTGGATAAGATGTGGTACCATACTCCTATGAACTACCGCATCTGCCTTTTTGTATCATTGCTGGCCTTGCTGCTCGCGGCCTGCGGCAGTGAACGGCCCGCACTCCGAGCTGCGCTCAGTGCCGTCGATGTGCTCAGCGCCGATGATGTGGCCGGCTTTACCCAGGCCCGCGAACCGCGCAGCTTCCAGTTCCCCGCCGACCACGGGCCGCACCCGGATTTTCGTACCGAGTGGTGGTACTATACCGGCAATCTCAGCAACGGCCAGGGCCGGCATTTCGGCTACCAGTTGACTTTCTTCCGTCGCGGAATTGCTCCCGGTCTATCGCAGCAGCGTCCCTCGGACTGGGCTACTAACCAGATCTATATGGCGCACCTGGCCGTCAGCGATATCGCTAACCAGCAATTCTATGCCTTCGAACGCTTTAGTCGCGGCGCCGCCGGGCTGGCCGGCAGTCAGGGCGATCCCTTCCGAGTTTTCGTCGAAGACTGGTCGGCAAAGGGCAATGGGCCGCAGAGCATGACGATGCAACTCTTCGCCGCACAGGATGGCCTCGTGCTCGATTTGCAACTCGAGAGCCGCAAGCCACCCATGCTCCAGGGCGAAAACGGGCTCAGCCGCAAGAGCCCCGATGGGCGCAGTACTTCGTATTATTATTCGCTGACCCGCATGCAAACCAGCGGTACCCTGAGTATTGGCGAACAGCAGCACCAGCTTGCCGGCTATTCCTGGATGGATCGCGAGTGGATGACCACCGCGCTCGATGCGGAAACCGTCGGTTGGGATTGGTTTGGCCTGCATCTCGACGATGGCAGTGACCTGTTGTTCGCCCAGGTGCGCCTCCGCGACGGCAGCAACTATTATTTTGCCTCGCTGGTCGACGCTGCCGGCAATGGGCGCATGCTCGAGGTGTCGCCAGATAGCCTGACGCCGCTGGCGACCTGGCGCAGCCCACACAGCGGCATCGAGTACCCGGCCGGCTGGCGCATCAGCCTGCCGAATGAAAGCATCGAGTTGACGGTTGAGCCTTTGATGGCTGAGCAGGAGCATACCGGCGCCATCGCCTATTGGGAAGGTGCGGTGCAAATCAGCGGCGAACACGCCGGTCACCCGGTCGGCGGTTTCGGCTATGTTGAACTGACCGGCTACAACGATCCGCAGCAGGGGAGATTTTGATGGCTGAACCACGGGTGATCATTGTAACTGGTTTTCTCGGCAGCGGCAAAACAACCATGCTGCGCCAGATGTTCGCCGCCGGCCTGGCCGATCAGCGGGTGGCGCTGATCGTCAATGAAATCGGCGCGATCGGCTTCGATGGCCAGGCGCTCGGCGGTAGCCAGGTCACTGAGATGGTCGAATTGACCGCCGGCTGCATCTGCTGCACCGTCGGTAGCGATTTCTTGCTGGCGGTGGCCGAAATTGTCGAAATGACGGCGCCCGACCTGATCGTGGTGGAAACTACCGGTCTGGCCGAGCCCTGGGGCATGATCGCCCAGGTACGTGCCAGCGGCCAGCCGCTCGACGCGGTCGTGACGCTGATCGATGCGGCCAACCTGGGGCATGCGCTCGATCTGTCGTCGGTGGCCCGCGGCCAGATCCGTGCGGCTGATTTTCTGCTGCTCAACAAATGCGACCTGGTACAAGCAGATGAACTGCGCCGGTTGCAGGAGTTGCTGCGCGAGCTGAATTCACGTGCGGCGATCCGTGAAAGTGTACAGGGCGTCGTTGATCCGGCACTGGTCTTCGGCGTGGAGTCGAGCAGTTCGCACGAGACCGCGCCGGCCGATCAGTCGCACCTGCACGCCGACGCTATTGCCACGCTGACATGGCGCAACCGGCAACCGCTCGACCGGGCGCGCTTCGAGGCGGTGCTGCGCGATCTGCCGGAAGGGGTGTATCGCGGCAAGGGCCTGGTGCATTGCACGGAAGCGCCCTGGCCGGTGCGCGTCAACCTGGTCTGTGGGCGAGTAGATCTGGAGAACACCCGTTTGCGCGAGCCGCCGGAGTATCTCAACGAACTGGTGCTGATCGGCGCGAACCTGGCCGGGCAGGAACTCGAGTTGCAGGTGCGGCTTGACGCCTGTGCCGACAGCCCGAAGCGAGCGGCTGACTGGTGGGCGCGCCGGGCGGAATAAACAAAAAGCCTGAGCGTGCAGTGTGCCAGGCCCGGTTTTAATGGTTGCTGCGCGGCCAGAAGGCCCAGAGCACAGCGGCGGCGGCCGCCATCCAGGCCCGGTCGGCTTCTTTGTCCATGCCGCGACTGCGCATCTGCACGCCGCCGAGAAAGAAACCGGTTGCCAGCATACTGCCGGTCAGCCGGTCGGTCGCACTTTCGACGCGGCGCATATTGCGTTCGAGCCGCCCAAAATCGGTACGCATCTGCATATCGCCGTGATTGGCCGAGCGGTAATATGCGTCCATCTGGCGCGGCAGATTGAGCAAGATCTGGCCGAGTTCACGCAATTCAGCCTGAATACGGGCATTCCAATCGCCGCTGCGCCGTTCCTGTTCCATCATCGTGCGGGCGAAGGGCCGCAGTGCCTCGAACAGATTGATGTCGGGATCGATCTCGGTAGCCAGGCCACCGACCATGCTCATCGCCCGGCCCAGGTACAGCAGATCCTGCGGAACCTGGAAGGGCAGATCATAGATCATCTCGCGCGTCTCGTCGAAGATGGCCTCAACATCGATATTGTTCAATTCGCGAACTGTGCGATTGTAGGAATGGCGCAGCATAATCTGGATGGCCTGCACGATCTGGCGGCGGTCGGCGCCGGCCAGGATCATATTCAGTTTTTCCAGCGTATCAACGATGCGTTCGGCATCGTTGGTCGCCAGGCCGATGACACCACCGCGCACGATGTTCATCGTTTCCGGCGGCATATGGCCGGTCATCCCGAAGTCGACAAAAATCAGGGTGAAGGGCGTGCCGCGCACCGGCGTAGCTTCGGCATCGGCCTCAGGCGGCGGTACTTGATTGGGCGGCTCGTGGCCATTGGTATAGGCCACAATCGGGAGTTGCGGTTCGACCCGTATAAATAGATTGCCGGGATGCGGATCGGCGTGGAAAAAGCCGTCGATAAAAAACTGCTTGAGGTAGGCGCTGTTGAGCCGGTCGGCCAGTTCCTGGCGGCTGACGCCCAGTTCATCGAGCCGGCGCAGATCGGTAATTTTGACGCCGCTGATGCGCTCCATCACCAGTACCCGCGGGCGCGTGAGTTCATTAATCGGCTGGGGCGTATAGACGCCGGCGTAATCGGCGAAATTGCTGCGGAAAATCTCGGCGTTGCGCGCCTCATTGACATAGTCGAGTTCCTGGCGCAGCACGCGGGCAAACTCGGCAATCAGCGCCTCGAGGTCAACCCGGCGCTTGATGGGCGGATAATTTTTGATCAGGCGCACGATCCAGGCAACCGCATTGAGATCGATTTCGATAATCTCATCGATAAACGGGCGCTGTACCTTGACGGCGACTTCGCGGCCGTTGTGCAGAGTCGCAAAATGAACCTGGCCGAGCGAGGCAGCGGCGACCGCCTCGCGATCAAAACTGAGAAAAACCTCTTCAGGCGGCGCACCGAGTTGCTCGATGATCACCGAGAGCACATGCTCCACCGGAGCCGCCGGGACTTCATCTTGCAGGTCGGCCAGTTCGCGCCGCACTGCATCAGGAATAATATCGGCACGAGAACTGAGAAACTGGCCGAGCTTGATCTGCATACCGCCGAGATGAAGCGCCAGATAGCGAAAATTGCGTGCCATTCGTACCCAGCGCCGCATCGTGCTCCGCCGGGCGTACCAGCGCGTCAGCGCAAATTTGCTGAGGAAAACATCCCAGAAATAGATGTGAACCACCACCCCCAGAAAAAACGTCAGAACCTTCAGGAAACGCCGGGTCGGATGATGCTGCGCGCCGTTGTGATGCAATGCCGACGCCTGGCGGTTATTCGTTTGCGTTTCGATAACAGTGTGCACGAGTTTATTCTTTAATATGCCTGATATTCTGACCACGCGATAGAAGAATTATACCAGGATTCGCCGACTCCGTCTCATGACTGATACGCAATTGGCAGCCAGGAACTACTATACGCACAGGATAGAAACAATTGGCACGACTTCCTCAGCCGGTGTGTTTAATCAAGCCGCAATGGCTTTTTTCGCCTGCGGCAGGGCGGTACAAACCATATCAACGCCGACTGCGGAAGTCGTAGTCGTATATATACGGTACAACCTATGGCCATCGACAGCATTCGCCTCCTGGTTGACAGTGCCGGCCCGCTCTGGCGGCACCTGAGTGAGGTGGCGGCAATTGACACCTTGCCTGCCAGTGATAGCTTCGACGATTGGATCGCCCAGAACTCAATGGATCCGGCAGCCGATCACCTGACCTTGCAGCAGCTCCGCCGCGATTATCGCCGCCTGCTAAATCTGCTGAACGAACTCGAAACCCTCGTCCGTTCGCGATCCCTGGCCATCACCATGATCCGGGAGCGTGCGCGCGAACTTGCCGCTGCCTGATCCGACGACTGATGCTCACCGCACTCACTGGAGCAATTGTCGTCTCTGGTTGGCGGGAATTGACTCTCACGTGCCTGACCGCCGTCCGCTATCATCAGCGGCAGTAATCGCTCATAGTGCGCGGGTTGCCAATGAAGTAAACGAGCCTGGCCAGCCAATCGGGCATCCGCTGACTGGCTGGCGCCCGCCGCCCCGGCCACTGCGTGAGCCGATGGAAGGACGCTGCTGCCGGATCGAGCCGCTTACCCGGCAACTGTTGTAGCACCGGGAATAAAAGTACCGTCATGTGCGTTGGTTTTAGCAGCTTCACTGCTAAAACCAACGCACATGACGGTTTCGTCCTTGCTGGCGCAGGCCAAAAAGCCCTGCCACGGCCAGCATCAACGCCGACTGCGTACATCCTGTAATTGGAAACTGCTGCCAATGCCCTGCTATCTGCGGCAGTTTTTGTGGTAGTATATATTGTATCATTGCCTCTTACTAGCGAAAGAAACCTGCTTTATCTGAATGCCTGCCGGGGAGCACCGAAATGCGCCGGGTCAATGATTGGCTCGCGCTTCTTTGGGTATCCCGCTTTTACTATCCGCAGGTTGCCTGGCAGGAGCACTTCGCTAGCAAGAACTTTCTTGATGTATTTTTGTTATTGGCGGCAGTATCGCTGCCCGGTCGGCCGCCCGCAGGGAGGACACTATCTTGTCAGGGGTTGCATACACACTCAGCTTGCGTTGCCAGATTTCCAATCGGCCCGGCATGCTCGGCCGCCTCACGACGGCGATCGGCGAAATTGGCGGGAATATCGGCGCTATCGACATTGTTCACGTCGATCGGCATATGATTGTGCGCGATATTACGGTGCTCGTCCAGGATGATGAGCACGGTCGTACGCTGGTTGCCGGGATCAATGCCATGGATGGCTACCAGGTAGTTGCGGTCAGTGATCGAGTATTTGCGGCGCACCGCGGCGGCAAACTGACGATCCAGAGCCGGGCGCCGCTCAAGACACGCGAAGATCTTTCGCTGGTCTACACCCCCGGCGTTGCCCGCGTCTGCCGGGCGATTGCCGATGATGTCGAGCAGGTGTTCGAGTATACCATCAAGCGCAACAGTGTGGCGGTCATCAGTGATGGCAGCGCCGTGCTTGGACTCGGCAACCTGGGGGCCGAAGGCGCCATTCCGGTGATGGAAGGCAAGGCGATACTCTTCAAAGAACTGGCCGACATCGATGCCTTCCCGATCTGTTTGCGGAACCAGGACGCCGACAGTATCGTCAGTACCGTCGAGCAAATCGCGCCGGTTTTTGGCGGTATCAACCTGGAAGATATTGCCGCCCCGAATTGTTTCATCGTCGAGGGGCGCCTCCAGGAGCAACTCGACATCCCGGTTATGCACGATGATCAGCACGGTACGGCCGTAGTGTTGCTGGCGGCGCTGCAAAATGCGCTGCGATTGGTCGGCAAACATCTTGGCAATGTGCGGGTGGTGCTGGTCGGTATTGGTGCAGCCGGTACCGCTATCGCCCGGACGCTGCTCGAAGCCGGGGTCGGCGAAGTTACGGCGGTTGACCGGTACGGCATTCTCTGGCGCGACGATGATGGCCTGTTGACGCCGATGCAGCGCATTGTGGCCGCCCAGACCAATCACGAAGGGCGGCGCGGCGCGCTCGATCAGGCATTGCCCGGCGCCGATGTTTTCATCGGAGTTTCAAAAGGCAATATTCTCACCCCGGAATTGATCCGCAGCATGGCCGCCGACCCGATTGTCTTCGCGATGGCCAACCCGATACCCGAGGGCGATCCGGATATGATCCGCGAGTATGCCCGTGTCGTTGCAACCGGGCGCTCCGATCAGCCCAACCAGATCAACAATGTGCTGAGTTTTCCCGGCATTTTCCGTGGTGCGCTCGATGTCAATGCGCGGGCGATGACGGCAAATATGCGGCTGGCGGCTGCCGAGGCGCTGGCCGGCGTCGTCCATGCCGAAGAAATCAACGAGGATTATATTATTCCCAGTGTGTTTAACCGCAGCGTTGTGCCCGTCATCGCTGAAGCCGTGGCCCGCGCTGCCATCGAAGACGGCGTGGCCCGCCGCAGCCCTGGCTGGTGACAAGGCTCGTACTGCCGTACCGGCTCCGGCAGCTTTGGCGCCGGAGCCGGTACGGCAACGCGGCCTGGCCGGAATCACTTTTCGGTGAAATGGAAGACCTCAGCATACTGCATATCGAAGGCCTGGCCGCGTTCAGCCGCCCATTCGTAGATGCGCTTTTCCAGTTCGGCGGTTTCGGTACCAATCTGGCTAACGTGGGCGCGCAGTGCGGCCACTTTGGTCTCAATCGTCTCGGCAATATTTTCGGCGTGGTTGTTGTGTGGCGCGCCGACGATAAATACTTCACGGACAACGTGGGGCTTGAGGCCTTCTTCGAGCAATTCGGGAAAATCCCAGGGATTCTGGCTGGCCGGATAAATCGCCGCCAGGGCCGCCTGGCCGACCGCGAGGTGATCGGGGTGATAGCGCCCGATCAGCAGGCGCGGCTCCCAGGATCGTTCGGGCGAAGGGCAGATCACGCGGGTAGGCCGAAAGCGGCGCAGCAGGCGTACCAGGTCGCGGCGCAATTCCGTGGAAGGCGTCAGCAAACCGTCGAGATAATCGAGAAAAACCACTTCACTGACGCCCAGGACATCGGCTGCCGCACGCTGTTCAGCTTTGCGGGTCGCAATTAGCTTGCGGCGCGCTTCCGGGCCAACGTCTGTGGCTTCATCGGGGCCGCCGCCCGAGCCGTCGGCACAGATGACATAATGCACCTGCCAGCCTTCGCGTACCCAGCGGGCGACCGTTCCGGCGCTGCCAAATTCCGCATCATCGTGGTGAGCCACAATCACCATTGCAATCTTTGGGCGTTCTTCTTGTTCGCTCATTGTACTCCTCAACCGTTAATACATAAACAGATCTTTCACCCATTATAGTACGGAAAAGGCGGCAGGGGAAAGGCCCGGCCTTTTCCTCTGCCGCCCTGATTGCCTCCGGCAGCCATAAATTACAGGGCTTATGTGGTCGCGGGGTTGCTCAAGCCACAACGGGCGGGTTCCGCCCCTTTCGACTCCGCTCAGAGCAGGCTGCGGCAGCCGGGAAGTAACGATTTTTTCGTTTGCTTGTGCGGCGAAGCCGCACAAGCAAACGAAAATACAACGGAAGGTATCGCCCTGCCGCAGGCGAAAAGTGGATTATGGCAAACAATCGGGCCGGCTCAACAAGTGAACCGGCCCGCGCTGGTCGGGGCGACTGGATTTGAACCAGCGACCTCCTGAACCCCATTCAGGTGCGCTACCAGTCTGCGCTACGCCCCGTTTGCAAACAGCTAATATTATACTCTCTCCTTCCGGCAGCGTCAAACCCGGCAGCCGGGCGCTACCGGGACATGGTATAATGCAGCAAGCCCGGTGAGATAATGTGGAGCAGGAGGCAGCAAAGATATGCAGCGTCGAGTGGTCGTAACTGGTATGGGGGCCGTCAGCCCGCTTGGCCTCAATGTCACCGAGTTGTGGCGAGGTATCACTGCCGGGCATAGTGGGATCGGGCCGATTACCCTGTTCGACCCGGCTGGTTTCGATACGCAGTTCGCCGGCGAAGTCAAAGGCTTTGATGCGAGCCATTATATGGATCGCAAAGAGGCCCGCCGCACGGATCGGTTTGTGCAACTGGTGATAGCTGCAACGCGGGAGATGTTGCAAAGCGCCGAGTTCAGCATCGACCAGGCAAACCGTGATGATGTTGGGATTTTTATTGCCAGTGGTATCGGTGGCATTGCTACGCTGAGCGAGCAACTCGATGTGCTGCGCAATCGTGGGCCGGGGCGGATCAGCCCGTTTCTGATCCCGGCGATGATTACCAATCTGGCTGCCGGCCATGTGTCGATTATGACTGGTGCACGCGGCCCGAGTATGTGCATCACTTCGGCATGCGCCAGTTCCGCGCATGCCATTGGTGAGGCAGCCGAGACGATCCGGCGCGGCTGGGCAAAAGCGATTATTGTCGGTGGTACCGAAGCTTCGGTTACGCCGATTGGCATTGCCGGCTTCAATAGCACGAAGGCGCTCTCGACGCGCAATGAGGCGCCGCAACAGGCCTCGCGGCCCTTCGATGCCAACCGCGACGGCTTTGTAATGGCCGAAGGTGCTGCCGTGTTGCTGCTCGAAGATGAAGCCGCCGCCCGGTCTCGCGGCGCTCGCATTCTGGCGGAAGTTGCCGGCTATGGCGCAACCTCCGATGCCAGCCATATTACCAACCTGGCCGAAGACGGCGCCGGGGTCGTCCGGGCAATGCAACTGGCCATCGAGCGTGCCGGCCTGCAACTCGATGAGGTTGATTATGTCAATGCCCATGCCACCGGTACGCCGGCCGGCGATCCGGTTGAGAGCATGGCCATTCGCCGTGTGTTCGGCGCATCCGCTGATCGCCTGCCGGTCAGTTCGAGCAAATCGCAGTTCGGACATTTGCTCGGTGCCGCCGGTGCCATCGAGACGATTGTGTGTACTCTGGCGCTCCAGCACAATGTGCTGCCGCCAACCATCAACCTGGAACAGCCCGACGCTCGCTGCGATCTCGATTATGTGTCCGGCAGTGCCCGACCGGCTAGCCTGAATGCGGTGCTCTGCAATTCTTTTGGCTTTGGTGGCCACAATGTTTCGCTGGTACTGCGACGCTATCACTAACTGGCCTGATATGCACGATCTGTATGCTAGCCTTGGCATGACCTTCCACGATGAACGATTGCTTCAACGTGCCTTTGTGCATCGCTCGCTGCTGAATGAGCATCCGGATCGGGTGGCCGGCCTGGGTTCGAATGAGCGCCTGGAGTTCCTCGGCGATGCGATTTTGAATTTTCTCACTGCCGACTGGCTCTATCAGCGCTTTCCCGACCATCGTGAGGGCCAGTTGACGGAATTGCGCAAGGCGCTCGTCAATACGCATGCTCTGGCCGGTTTCAGCCGCGAACTCAAACTGGGTGAGTATGTACGGCTGGTACGCGGTCAGGATAACCAGGAAGCGCGCAATCGCCCGGCTTTGCTGGCTGATCTGTTTGAGGCTTTGCTGGGTGCAATTTATCTCGATCAAGGGATCGAAGGTGCGCGCGATTTTGTGCGGCCTTTCCTTGAGCGCGAGATCAACTCGATCCTGGCTGGACGCAAGGGTAGCGATTATCGCACCCGCCTGCAACAACAAACGCAGGCCGAATTTGGCATCACGCCTACCTATCGAACTCTCAGTGTGGAAGGCCCGGCCCATCGGAGCGAATTCACGGTTGCGGTGTTGCTCGGCGAGTGCCAGCTGGGTATCGGGCGTGGGCTCAGCAAACAGGCTGCCGCTCAGGAAGCGGCCCGCGTAGCCCTTGAAGCCACCGATAATACTCTGAACCGGTAGCGACTTGAATTATGACACGTATCCTTATAACCGGCGGCACCGGCTATCTCGGGCGGGCACTCGGGCGCGCTGCCCCAAATCAGGGCTTCGATGTGGCCGCCACGTATTATAGTCAGGCTCCGCTGGTCGATGAACATATTACCTGGATCCCGCTGGATGTGCGTGATCCGCTGGCCGTTGAAGAAGCCTGCGATCACTATCGGCCGGACGTCATTTTCCATACGGCCTTTCGGCAACATGAGCCCGAGCTTTATGCCGTTACCGCTCTCGGCGCCTATCACGTCGCTCAGTCCGCCAGCAGCATCGGTGCCCGCCTCATTCATCTGTCCAGCGATGTGATCTTCGATGGCGAAATATCGACGGCCTATCAGGAATCCGATCCGCCCGACCCGATCACCGACTACGGGCGAGCCAAAGCCGATGCTGAACACTTTGTGCGCCTGGTTGTACCTGGGGCAACGATTGTTCGCACATCTTTGATCTATGGGATCCACGAGATTGATCGCCATACCCGCTTTGTTCTGGAATTGATCGCCGGGCTCCAGATCGGCCAGTTGTTCGATGATGAGATCCGTTGCCCGATTCTGGTCGATGATCTGGTGGCCGCTTTGCTTGAACTGGTGTCGCTGAATTATGCCGGTGTTTTGCATATTGCCGGCGCTGATGCCATCAGCCGTTACGAGTTCGGTAGATTGCTGGCCAACTATCACGGCTCTGATTCCAGCCTGTTGCAGGCAGGCCTCAGCAGTGAGCAGGCTGCACGCCGCCCCCGCAACTGTCGATTGAATATTGCACAGGCCCGGGCGCTACTACAGACGCCGCTGCGGGGCGTTTTTGCGGTGCTTGGGACGCCTTCCTGAGCTGGTCTGGCCCTCTCCGGTTGGCTCTATCGGTTCTGCTTTGCGGGTGATTTTCGATCGCTGCTATCCGCTGGCCCGGTGGTTCTTCATGTTCAGATAGAGTAACAGATGAATACAAAACCAACTCCAGAAGCTATCTCCCGACTGATTACGGATCTGCAAGGCGCTGATGAATTTGTGCGGGCTCAGGCTGCTTTCGCGCTCGGGGTGCTGGGCGAACCAGCCGTTGAGCCTCTGATTGCATTGCTGAGTGCGCCGACTTCGGAAATCCGTATGCGGGCCGCCTGGGCGCTCGGCGTCATTGGGGCACCGGCTTTGCCGGCCTTGCTCGAACTCGTCGACGGTACCGATGAAATGCTGCGCATCGAGGCGATCCGCGTGCTCGGGGTTGTCGGCGAGGCACGTGCGCTCAACCAGTTATTCCAGGCGCTTACCGACCCCGATCCACGCATTGCGGCCCGTTCGGCACGTGCGCTCGGCAAGATCGGCGATCCGCGGTCTTTCCATCCGTTGCTCACTGCCCTGCACCATCCCTCGCCGGATGTTCGCTATGAGGCCTGCCGCTCGCTCGCCGATTTGCACTTGATTGAGGCGCAACCGGCGTTACGTGAACTGGCGGAGGACAATCAATTGCAAACGAGTTGGGGCGCCTCGGTGCCTGAGGCCGCTCGCCGCGCCATCGCTGAACTCGCGGGCAGCACCAGTTCTTCCCGCGATAGCGAATTTGCGCGCGTGAGCAAGCTTTTGCATGAACATCGCCAGCGCAATAGTTAAGGCCAGGTAAGGCCAGGTCTGCGGTTCGGTTGATGGTTCTCGGCCATCAACCGAACCGCGTGATGTGCATTCTGTGACGGCTCCCAGGGCTAAAGGCGCCTGGGGTGTACGCCCTCTTTTTCTAAAAGGGGATGTCGTCGGCGGCAACCGGGGTTTCTTCAATGACCTCAACCGGCTGGCCGGGACGTGCATCGAGAAAAAGGATGTCTTCGGCCCGCACGTAACTGCGAGTGCGCAACTGGCCGCTGTCTTTGTCGTTCCAACTGTCGTTGCGCAGGCTACCGCTAACCCGTACCCGGCTGCCTTTGTGCAGGTAGCTGTTACAGAGTTCGGCCAGCCGCTCCCAGGACTCGACGTAGATCCATTCGGTTTCGTATTCACGGTTGCCGCCTTCATCGCGTCCGGCCGGTCTGCGGGTGGCAATCGAGAAACGACAGTATTTCGCGCCACCCGGCGTAAAGCGCAATTCAGGATCTCCCCCCAACCAACCCAGCAATTCTACGGCATTGATGGTTCCTTTGACTGCACGCATACTTCGATCCTTCCCTTGCTGCAATGTTGCGCCGGCACATTGCCGGCTCGGTATGCTGTTGTTATACCGCAAACCGGGGCCACGCATCGTTTGCCGTTCATATGCCCGGCATGTGCTTGCCGGGTGGAAAATTTCTCGGATGCGGCTTCGCCACCCATACGCATTCGGCGCTGAGTTGACCCCGGCGCAAGGCGGGGTATCGAATCGAAAAAAGCGTTTCTTTTGTTGGTGGCAGTGTAGCCACCAACAACAAAAGAAACGCTTTGTGTACGTTGAAAGTATCTGCCTATTGTTTGTGGTTCTGGGCAAGGTTTGCGGACAGGCCGTATTCAAGCAGGGCTTCCTGGGGGCTGCGTGCCGTCGCGACCTGCTCGAACGAAAGCCCCAGCGTCGTAATGCTTTGTGCAACAATCGCCGAGATACCAGTCAGCACAACCTGGGTACCAAGTAATCGGACGGCGGACACCAGGCGGAAGAGCGCCTGGGCGACCTGGGTATCGACTTCGGGCACCCCGCTGATGTCGATGATCAGCAGGCGGGTACGCCGGACGCTGATGTCGTGCAGCAGCCGCTCGATCAGGCGGGCGGCACGAGTGCTATCGAGGTTGCCGACAATCGGCGCCAGCAGCACCCCATCGCTGACGGTAATGCTGGGTGTTTCCAGCACCTGCACCAACTCGATCAACCGGCTTTGTTCTGCGAATTGCTGAGCAATCTGCTCGGCGTGCTGACGGGCCAGATCGGCCTGCTGTTCAGCTTCGTGCTGGGCCTGACGTGCACCAACAGCCTCTTGCCGGGCCTGTTCGCGAAACGTATTCAGCACAATACGCGCCAGGGCCATGCCCATCACCGCCAGCAGCACCATCACGATCCGCACCGGGTCGGCATAAGGATTGGCCGCCGTGAAACCCAGGCCGACCAGCAGCGCGATTTGCATACTCAACCCGACCCCGAGAACAGTCAGCGGGCCAGTCATGATCAGGGCCAGCACCGGCGGCACAAAAAATGCCGGCGAGAAAACACTGGTCAGACGGCTGTCTATAATCATTACATAGGCGGTCAGCACCGTAGTCAGCAGCACAGCGGCAAGTTGCGCCCATTCCTGGCCACGCCAGTATGCGACCAGCAAACCGGCATAAGCCAGCACGCCGACAATTGCACCGGCAATCGTAACGATATCGAGTTGTAACAGCAAAGCAAGGCCGAGCACCAGCGCGCTCGCGCTTAATTGAAGCCCGAGGATCGCAATCGTAGACTGCCGTTGATTGATTGATAGTGCCACGAGTTATCTTCCCCTAAAGCAAAATGAAGAGCGCAGAGCAAGCAATCACTTTACTCATGCTCCCGCGACGGTATGGAAAGCCGCTGCGCTGCCTGGTTGCGCAGCTTCATACCGGCGACATGGATTTGCCAGTATACCAGAGCAGACGGAAGCACACTGCAAAGCAATACCAGAACAGTTGCCAGTTCCAGAGCGGTACCGGCCAGTGCGATACCCACCAACCCGACGCAGCAATACTTACCAATCAATCCTATCAAATGGCTGAAACCAGGCTGTACCAGCCAGCTCAGCAGCGGCAAAACCAGCAGCAGACTGTAGCCGGTGGTAGCGGCAGCCGGGAGCAGCCGGCTCAGCAGGCCAATCGCCAGCATTTGCAAGACAACCGCAGCAATCCGGGCGCTGCGCGGCGCCACCAGCACCAGGGTACGCGTATTGCTGCGCTGATCAAGAACTTCATCGCGTACATCGCCCCAGATATTGACACCGGCATCAAGCAGCAGCACACCGGCAATCAGCGGCCAGGCCTGACCCTGAGCCTGGTTGATTGCCGCCAGACCGAAAATCAAGCCTGCGCCGCTCAGCCCACGAAACAGATTGCCGAGGCCGGGCAGATGCTTCGCTTTTGCATACAGCAGGCCGCAAACAATCGAGCCAAGCACACCGGCCAGCACCAGCGGACCAGCCACGAATGCGCCCAACAAGGCCAGACTGCTACCGCCGGCACCCAGGCTGATCAGCAATCGCTGATCATAGGGCCGATCACGACCGGCCCTATGATCAGCATCACGATGCAGGTAATCATTTAGCGCCGCCAGCCCGATCGTCAGCGACAGCGGGATAAGCAGGCCGGCAAGCAATGCGATCGGGCGGAGCGAAGGCACAGCAACAAGCATCGCGGTGATACCGGCCAGCGCGACATAGGGAATGCTATAGGCCCGGCTAATTGCCAGGATATGCAACAGCAACGGTCGGCGATCAATCGGCATCGGGATAACCGACCAGCAGAGCCGTCAAGATTGTAATATTGGCGATCCGGGCAGGACAATAGCGTTCTTTGGCCAGCCACAGCGCAACGCGCCCGGCGGATTGATCTTCGTGCCGCGCCAGAAAATGCCAGCCGGCCCGCCGGGCATGGCGCAGATATTCGGGTTGTTGCGGTGCCAGCCGCAGCGCCAGCAGCGCATAGGCACTTGCCTCGGCATTGCCCCAGCTCCCATCGGGCAACTGGCGCTGCAAAATTGCCATCGCCGCCCGTTGCAGATTACCCTGCGCCGCAGGCACATGATGCAGCGCCAGCATTGCTTGCAGAGTGGCATAGAGCACTTCGCCGTTCCACTTGTCGCTCGGCCAGAAACCATCAGGCTGCTGGCGCGCGCTCAACCAGGCCTGCACGGCTTGCGGATCGACGCCGAGCCGGGCCATCACCTGTGCCGCACGGGCCGTCGTAATCACGCTAGGCTGCAACTCGCGGGGATAAGTCGCAAAATGATCGCCGTGTTGAAAGCCGGCCAGGGCTGCGAATGTTACCGGATACCCGGCAGCGGAGAGCGCGCCCAACGCCGCCGCAGTATCATCGGCATCAGGCAGAAAACCGTCGGCACAACCAATGCCGCCGGCAGTCAGCGCATGGGCCAGCGTATCGAGCACCGGGCGCGCCGCCGCAAGCAATTCCGGCTGCTGGAGCAAACCGAACTGAGCCAGCGTATGCAGGCT
This sequence comes from Chloroflexaceae bacterium, assembly GCA_034437175.1. GTDB lineage: Bacteria > Chloroflexota > Chloroflexia > Chloroflexales > Chloroflexaceae > DAOTUJ01. Next base: position 48,512 of record DAOTUJ010000049.1, read on the forward strand.
ATAGGCCTGTTCAAAACGATCAATGGGAAAGGCCGTCGGCAGCAGGCCACCGGCCGGATCGGCAACCGCCTGTTCGGCGCGCGCCAGGTAACTGCTGAGCATTCGGCGTTGCGCGGCGAATTCGGCATCGTCGCCGGTAGCCGCCAGCCAGGCCGCACTTGCCGCCGGGCTACAACCCACGCCGTTGCACGGGTGAACGACCCCGTAGCGTTGCGCGGCACCGGCCCAGCCTTCCCAGGAATGCGCAAAAGGCCCGTTGGCGACGGTAGTCGATGGAAAGGTCGCGAGCAGATCCATACGACGGCGCCCCAGTGCGCGCAGCGCCGCGTAGCCGGCAAAAGGCAAATCGAGGCAACCCTGAGCTGCATCGAGCAGGCGGGGCAAGAGCAATTCAACCCCAACCGGCAGATCGTCGGGCAAAGGCGGCTGCCAGGCCTCGGCAGTCTGTTGCAACCAGAAACCGGCGGCAGTGACCCGGTCGGCGGCAAACTGGTGGCGGTGCAAAGCAAGGGCGGCAGCCAGCGTCGGCACCGTACGCGCACGGGCATCGGCGGCGGGGTCGCCCCAGCCACCGTCGGCAGCCTGATGTTCGGACAGCCAGCGCAGCGCGGCGGCATCGTCGCCGGTTGGCGCCAGGCGCAGCCTCTGGGCAGTATCATAGATCGATGCGCTGATTGCGCCGCCGCCGGAACCAAGTTCCGCGATGCCGGCAGCGATCCGGGCATGCAACTCGAAGATTGCCGGATCATGAGCACATTCAAAGGCAGAATGCGTAAAATGCATAACCAGGAATTCCTCTCTCGCGATACGCCCGGAGACAGCGTATCGGGGTGGTGCGCTCGCCAACAGAAAGGGGGTTGCGTGCGGCGTGAAGCGCAGGGCTGGAATGAAACAAACATGACCACACCGAGACCGTTTGCACCGCGGCACCGGATGAAACATGTCAGAGAAGCAGCAATGCTTCACCACAGCGCTGTGCACGGTCAGAGAGTGTGCCGGTGCCGGATACTATTGTAGGCATACCGGACACTGCGAGGAGTATAACAGCTACCAGACGTTTACGCAATTTATACTTTTTGCTATCTGGTTAAGAAATCGCAACTATTGCAAACTGACGGAATTGGGGGGAAGCCGTGGCGGGCGGAGTGGGATTCGAACCCACGAGGGCTGTGACACCCTACGGCATTTCCAGTGCCGCGCACTAGACCAGGCTATGCGATCCGCCCATAGTGGCATATGGTACCAGAAGCGTGCGGCTTCTGCAAGCCAATGCGACCGCGTTACAGGGAGGTTCTCGACAGGGAGGTTCTCGGATGATAGCAACCGGAGTTATGCCCGGCTCCGCACCATCCCGCGCTCGGCTGCCGGCACAAACTTGAACATGTCGTCGAAAAAGACCAGTTCGGCGGTGCCCAGTTCGAAGACGCCCAGCTGCTCGATCAAGCCGGTTTCCCAGGCGCTCACGGCAGCCTCGTAGCGAACCTTTTGCTCGGCGCTCAGTTCAATGATGCGGTAGGCCAGTGAAATATGGAAGCGGTAGCTATCGTGGTCGGGGAAGCGCACACCACCGGCGGCAGCAACGTCTTCGCGATACACGCGCAGTGCCGCCGCCGTCTCTGCATCCGCAGGCTGTAGATTGATCATCAGGTTCCGGCCCCGCGACAGGCCGACCGGCTGCATCCGCAGGCGATCCGGCGGCGGCAGATTAGCCAGTCGCTCGATGAAGAATGCGTCACTCTCGACCAGCGCCACATCCAGCGGCAGGTAGCGCGACCAGCGTTCCGGACGGCGCACCTGATCGCAGAGCAATTCCATCACCGTCATGTGCAAACTTGCCGGCGGCAACATGGCGTAGTGGCGGCCCGGCAAATGCGCCGCCAGTTGCTGTTGCACCCACAACGCAGCCGCGTAGGGCGGCGTAGCCGGATGGCAGAAGCAGATCAGCGTGTTGCCGGGAAACAGCCGCGGCGATCCATCGGCGTGAAATTTGCGGCCAACTTCGGCAGTGTAAAGGGTTTTCGGCATGTGCTCCTCGCAGCAGCAGTAGGGGCAAAACAGCGGCATCCAGACGAACAGGAGCATCCGCATCACCCGGCTCAATCCGGTCAACATGCGTAATCGCAGTATCCAGGGCCGCTGCTTTGCCCCTACTGCCCCGTGAGCAGCGCTGCAATCGCCGCCTCCACGTCGATGGTGGGCTCGCCGGCCTGGAGCCAGGCCAGAAATTCCTGATTGCCCGCCGGCCCGGTCAGCGGCGAACGCAGCAGACCGTGCGCCGGCAAACCCAGTTCCGCCGCCCTCGTCAGGACATCGCGCAGCACCCGCCGATGCGCCTGCGGATCACGCACCACGCCGCCCTTGCCGACGTCGGCAGGGCCGGCTTCGAACTGCGGTTTGATCAAAGCGACGATCCAGGCTGCCGGCGTTACCAGGCGCTGCACTGCCGGCAACACCAGATTCAGCGAGATAAACGCCACATCGATGCTTGCGCAGTCGGCCAGAATCGGCTCACCCTCAGTTGGCAATGCCGCCAGGTGCCGGATATTGCAACGTTCCATCACGATCACTCGCACATCCTGGCGTAGCCGCCAGTCGAGCACACCGTAGCCAACATCGACGGCAAAGACCCGGCGGGCACCGCGTTGCAGCAGCACATCAGTGAAGCCGCCGGTAGCAGCCCCGACATCGAGCGCCGTCAGGCCGGCCGGTTCGAGCCGAAAACCCTCCAGCGCCGCAGTGAGCTTGAAGCCACCACGACTGACGTAGGGCAAAGGCGCCGCGACCTGCACATCGCTGTCTTCGGCAACCGGCATGGCCGCCCGCCGGGCGACCTCACCGTTGACCCGCACCGCGCCGGCCATTACCAGCGCCTGGGCTTTGCTGCGGCTCTCGGCCAGAGCGCGCGCCACCAGCAACTGGTCAAGCCGCATCCGGGCCATGCTGCCGGCTTTCCAGCCGCCGGATCTCGCTCTCAGTATCGCGGATCAGCATTGTCAGCCATTCCGGCGGAGTAGGCATGCGCTCACGCAACGCATGCAGTCGGCGCATCTCCCGCCGCAACTGGCGCAACTCGGCAGCGCGCTCCGCCTTGCTGTCGGCCGGGGGAGCCAGCGGCGGTGCAGGCTGTTCCTCGAGCCGGGCAGCGACCAGTTCCGACAGGAAATCGGCCAGGTCGAGATCCTGATCTTGCAGCAAGATATTCAGTTTTTCCCGCTGCACCCCGGTGAGGTAGAGCAGGGTCGGTATAGTGTAGCGTCCATCGTTCATGGCTCTATTGTATGGTACAATTGCCCCGTTTGACAAACATCAGAACCAACTGACCTTACGCGGTGGCGACCACGAGCGATGCTTTTCGCCTGCGGCAGCGTGGAAAAACCTTCTTTTTCGTTCGTTTTGGCGGCAAAGCCGCCAAAACGAACGAAAGAAACGGCCACTTCCGCGCTGCCGCAGGCGAAAAAGCCCTGATGCGGCCAGCACTAACGCCGACTGCGTAAGTCGCTTAGCTGAGGAATAACTGTGAGCACCAGGCGTATCGGAGTTATGGTCGGGCGGGAATGGTCCTGGCCACCGGCTTTCATCGAAGAGGTCAATCGGCGTAAAGCCGGGGTTTCGGCTGATTATATCAAGCTTGGCGGTACAGCGATGGATGCGGGTTGCGATTACGATGTGATCATCGACCGCATCAGCCACGAGATTCCTTACTACCGCACGTTTCTCAAAACGGCCGCGCTCGCCGGTACGTACATTGTCAATAACCCCTTCTGGTGGAGCGCCGACGACAAGTTCTTCGGCGCCAGTCTGGCGACCCGCCTCGGCATCAAGCATCCGCGCACTATCGCGCTGCCTTCGCATTCCTATATCGAGGGCGTGGTCGAGGAGTCGTTGCGCAATCTGAGCTATCCGCTGCCCTGGGAGAAACACGTTGCGGCGGTCGGCGGTTTCCCGGCTATCCTCAAGCCGGCCTGGGGCGGCGGCTTCAAAAATGTTTACAAAGTCCGGAATTTCGAGGAGCTCTGGAGTGCCTACAATGAAACCGGCACCGAGTGCATGATGCTCCAGGAATATATCGATTGGGACAAGTATGTGCGCTGCATCGTCATCGGTCAGCAGCATCTTATGACGATCAAGTTCGATGCCAATGCGCCCTGGCCCAATCGCTATTTCCGTGACGACAAATATCTGACGCCCGAAGAAGGCCGGCTGGTGGTCGAATGGGCGCTCAAGCTCAATCGGGCGCTCGGCTACGATATGAATACGGTCGAGTTCGCGCTCAAAGACGGCGTGCCCTATGCCATCGATTTCACCAATCCCGCTCCCGATTTCGATGTCAACTCGCTCAAGCCGCATTATTTCGATTGGGTAGTCAAGACGATGGCCGATTTCACTATCGAACTGGCGCTGAGCGGCCGGCGCCAGGCCGATTTGCTGCACTGGAGCCGCCTGATCAATCCGCCGGATTTCGATGCTCCAATCAGCGATTGACTATTACCATAGCCTGATCGACCTTGCCGCCGCCCGCGAGTCGCAAGAGCAACTCACCCGCGCCCTGCGCGAACGGCAGCTCTTCTTCGGCAATCGCCCGCTGGCGACGGTGCTGCGTCCGCGCCTGATCACGGAAACGCAGTACCAATTCTTATGTACCGCCGTTGATGCCGTCGCCGGCGCGGCCCGCAAAATCGCCGCTGCCGCGCTTGCTGATGATGCCCAGGCAGCCGCCATTCGTGAGGTGCTTCAGCTTACTCCTCAGGAAGCGGCCCTGATTGCAATGCCGCCCGGTTATGCCGAGCCCAGCGCCCATTCGCGCATGGACACCTTTCTCTCGGTCGACGGCAGCTCGCTACAGTTTGTCGAGTACAATGCCGAAAGCCCGGCCGCCATTGCTTACGAAGATCTGATGAGCGCGGCGTTTCTCGAACTGCCGCTGATGCGAACGTTTGTGCAACGCTACCAGCTACGCCCACTGCCCGCCCGCCGGCGCGTCATCGAGATGTTGCTCGCCGCCTGGCGCGAGGCCGGCGAGCCCGGCGGCAGCCCGCAGGTCGCCATCGTCGACTGGCACGGCTTGCCCACCGCCACCGAATTTGTGATGTTCCGCGACTATTTTGCCGAACACCATTTGCCCGCTCTGATCTGCTCGCCCGATGAGTTGCAGTTCCGCGACGGCCGGCTCGTCGCCGTTCAGGGCAATACCGTCGCGCCGGTGAGCATCGTCTTCAAACGGGTGCTGACCAGCGAGTTGCTCACTCGTTACGGCGAAGCTGCGCTCGATCATCCGTTGATGCAGGCCTATGCCGCCGGCGCCTGTGTAGTTGTCAATAATTTCCGCGCCAAACTGTTGCACAAGAAGTCCATTTTTGCTCTGCTCACCGATGAACAATTCCAGGCTGATTTCAACCCCGCCGAAAAAGCCGCCGTCGCCCAACATGTGCCCTGGACGCGTCTGCTACAACCGGGCGAAACCAGCTACCAGGATCAGCGCATCGATTTGCTCGATTTCACGCAGCGCAACCGCGACCGGCTGATTCTCAAGCCCAACGATGATTATGGCGGCAGAGGCATCATCATCGGTTGGGAATGCGATGAGGCCACCTGGCAAGCCGCCTTAAAAACCGCGCTCCACTCGCCCTTCGTAGTGCAGGAGCGCGTATCGATCGCCTACGAGCCCTACCCGGCCCTGATCGACGGCCGGCTCAACATCAGCGAGCGGCTGGTCGACAGCGATCCCTACCTCTTCGGCCCCGCCGTCGACGGCTGCCTCTGCCGGCTCTCGAAAGTCACGCTGCTCAATGTCACTGCCGGCGGCGGCAGTACCGTGCCGGTCTTCGTGATCGCGGAGCGATGACCAGGATTCGATGAAACGGCCATCGGCTATCGGCTATCGGCTATCGGCTATCGCCGCCACGCTGCTGCTGTTCTGGCTGCTGTCGGGCTGGCTGCTGCTGCATCCGCCCGCTTTCCAGCTCGATGTCGGCGCGCCCGGCGACGGTTATACCGTCGTCAATTTTTTCGGCGGCGAACTGAGCGCCGGCGGCGAAGATTTTCGCTGGAGCGGCCGGGCGGCGCGTCTGCTCTTCCACGCACCACTGCCGCGCCCTGCCGCCCTCGAACTGCGCCTGCACAGCAATCCTTTCGCCCCTCCTGCAGACTGGCGGCTGCACGTTGCTCAGGACAACCAGGTTATCGCCGATCTCGCGACCGGCCCGGACTGGCGGGTGTACCGGCTGCTGCTGCCGCCCGGCAGCGCCGCGCCCCTCGAACTGCGCAGCCCGACCCTGAGCCCCGGCCCTGCGGATCCGCGGGCGCTCGGCTTCGCCCTCGACCGCCTCAGCCTGCAACCATTGCCCGGCCCGGCGCCCGCCGCCGGCGCAAGCTGGCGCTATGCCGCCATCCTGGCGATCTATGCCGGCCTGGCTCTGCTGCCGGCCGGGAGCATCGACCAGGCGCTGAGCGGGGCACCGACACAGCGCGCACGCCGGCGGCGCCTGGGCCTGCTCGCAGGCGCTCTGGCGCTCGGGCTGGCCATCTGGGTCGTGCGCAATCCCTATTTTCTGGCCTGGGTACTGCCGCCCGATCCGGTTCCGCCACTGCGCCTGGCGTTGCTGGCGGCGGTAGTATGGCTGCTGCTGCGCTTCGGCGATAGACTGGCCCGGCTGCCGCTGCTGCCGCTGCTGGCGACAAGTGCCTTGCCGGCTCATTTGCTGCTACTGCCGCTCTGGCCCTTCCCGCTGCGTGGCCTGGCGGCCTGGTGGCTGGCCGCACTCCCCGGCGCGCTGGCCGGCCTGCTGCTGTTGCCACAGGAACGTGATCTGTTGACCCGGCTGTTCTTGATGATTGCCGGCGCGACGATTGTAGCCCCAATGCTGCTGCTCGGCCTGCACGCGCTGCCCGGCGGGGTGGCCTGGTGGCTGCTACTGCTCACCCTCGACCTGCTACTGATCGCGCTGCTGTTGCCGGCGCTGCGCCGCCCGCCGCCGCCGCCGATCCCCGGCGAGCATCCCTGGTTGCTGCTGCTGCTGCTGCTGCTGCTGGCCCTGGGTATGCGCGGCCTGTTCCTGGGCGGCTCCGAGTTCCAGGGCGACGAAGCCCGCGCGCTGCACCTGGCCGCCGGCGTGATGCACGGCCAGGAAGATGTGCTGGTACTGCACACCAAAGGCCCGGTCGAGGCCCTGCTGCCCGGCGCCGGCCTGGTGCTGGCCGGCACGACTAATGAGCTCTTCGCCCGGCTGCCCTTTACCGTCGCCGGCATCGGCGTACTGCTGGGCGTCTACTTATTGGCGCGCCGGCTCTTCGATAGCGAAACGGCACCACGGGCCGGCATGTGGGCCGGCCTGATCGCCGGGCTCATTCTCAGCATCGATGGCTTTCTGATCGGCTTCGGGCGGCTGGTGCAATATCAGAGCGTGGTGATGCTGACGATGACGGCGGCATTCTGGTGCTGCTGGCGCTTTTACTGCGGCGCCGAACGGCCGCGGCGCTACTTGCTGGCCGCTGCCGCGCTGGCCGCCGTCGGTATGCTCAGCCATTATGACGCCGCAGCGGTACTGCCCTTGCTGGCCTGGCTGACCCTGGCCGGCGCCTGGCGCCACGGCCTCAACTGGCGCGAGCGGCTGAGCTTCGTCTGGCCACCGCTGCTGCTGGGGGCGCTGCTGCTGGCCGGCTTCTACCTGCCCTTCGTGCTGAACGAGCGATTCAGTCGCACCGCCGAATACCTCTTCGGGCGCACCCGCGACAACGAAGCCACCGCGGTAGCCTTCAACAATTTGCCGGAATACTACCGGCTGGTAACTTTTTACACGGCTCCGCACCAGATCCACGCCCTGGCCGCGATTCTGGCGGCCGGATTGTTTACCTGGATCTTGCTCTACACGCGCCCGCGCCCGCTCGGCTGGTTACTCGGCGTATTCTGGGCAACGGCCTGGTTGCTGCTGATCTTCGCCGCCGAGCGATTCCAGCTGCCCGCTGCGAACTGGGCCATCGCTGCCTTCGGCCTGCCGCTGCTCGGCCCGATCCTCGCACCGACGACCCCGGCGGGCCTGCGGGCGGCGCTGCTCTGGTTCGCTTTTCCCTTCGTTGCGATGGCTTTCTTGATCGCCGACCCGCGCACCCATTTTTATACGATGCACCCGGCTGCCGCGCTGCTGATCGGGTTGATCCTGCTGCGGCTGGGACACTGGCTGGCCGGGCACCGGCTGGCCGGGCTGCGCTACCCACTGGGCATCGCCACCGGCGCGGCGCTCCTTCTGGGCGCATTCTATGCTCAGCTCGCCTTCGTGCGACCCTTCCCTGAATATCAACGCAGCTTTCCAGCCGCCAGACTCGCGCTCTACGCCGGAGCCTACGGCGATGCCCTGCCCGCAGGCGGCTTCTTCGGCTTTGTCCACCGCGACGGCTGGAAGATCGCCGGCGAACTCTATGCCCGCCGATCCATCGTCGGCGACTATGACAGCAATCAGAAAGATCACATCACTGGCTGGTATACCCGCGCCGCGTTGCTCTGCCCGGAACAGCCGGCCTATTACTTCACCGCGCCCGGCGAGCCAAACCTGGTCATTCCCGAGGGCTACGATCTGTACGGCATCGTCAACCAGGGGCCACGCCGCAGCCTGGAGATCTACAGCCGCGAAGCGGTGGCCGGCCCACCAGAACAGTTCACCTATCACGAATTCGACGCGCAGTTCGATGCCATGGCGGTGACACCATACCCGCTCAGTCCCTTCCTCTACGAAGTGGTGCCCGCGTTCCCGCTGCAAGCCACCTGGCAGAATGGTGCGCGGCTACGTGGCTTTGACCTCGACCATCAGGAAATCGCGGCCGGCGAAACGGCAACTGCCTGGCTCTACTGGCAGGCCGAACGCTCACTGGAACCCGATTTTCTGCCGGTGCTGCGCATCGTCCGCGCCGGCGAGCCGGTCGCCGAAGTCGAACTGGTCTGCGGCAGCAGCTCGATTACCGCCTGGCACAGTCGCGAGGTAAACACGGCATCGTACCGGATCGACAATTTGCCGCCGGGCGAATATGTGTTGCGGGCGGGATTACGCAGCCACGCGGGGGGAACCTGGCTACCGCTGGAAAGTGGCGCAAGCGGTGTGGACATCGCGCGATTACGCGTCATTGCGGCAGCGGGCGGGGAATAGGCAACAACCGGCAATCATTCGGCGTCAAAAACATCAGCAACCGGCACGGTGAAACCGGTCAACAGTTGGGACTCGGCAGATTGGCCGCGCGCATACACGCCGTGCGTCGCATAGCTTTCGCCGGCCAGTGTCAGCACAGTGATATGTTCGTCGAGCGGGTTGACGATCCAGTACTCGGGGATGCCGGCCTCGGCATAATCGCGCGGTTTCTCTTCGGTATCGCGCTCCGGGCGATCCGGGCTGACGATTTCGACCACCAGGTCGGCGCCGCGCCAGTAATCATTCTGCACCCGCAGATCATTCTTATCGAGCACTAACAGCAAATCCGGCTCACGAAATTTGCCGGGACGCACGCGCAACCGCAGTGGCGCATAGAGCACTGTCCCGCCGCGCGGACGAATGAAGGCCAGCAAAGCCAGCAACAAAAACAGCGAAATCGCCTGATGTTTATGGGTCGGCATCGGCAGTACCTCAATGAAACCGTCGCTGTACTCTACCAGGCGATTAGTCTGGTTGCTCAAAGCCAGGTACTGTTCGACGCTCCAGAGCCCCTGAAGCAACTCCAGATCAATATCGTCGCCCGAATCATCGGGCCACACGATGCGCAACAGCGGCACCCCGGTTTTCGTAGCCATACACTTGTCCCTGCTTTTTTCACCAGATTTTCGGTAGAAATAGTATACGGTGCAATCCTGTTTCCTACAAGGGAACTTTCTAATCGACACCAGCGTCACTCCTACGACAAGCTTTGCAAGCTGGGAGGAAAAATGGCAATACCGCATAAGTCACGCTGTAGCGGTTGGCGGGAGGGCCAACCAGTGCTGTTCCAATTGATCGAAATGGGCCGTGGTTTGACGCGCCGCACGGGTGTGGAGGCGAAAGCGTTTGGCATGCTGCT
>DAOTUJ010000050.1:0-36632 GCA_034437175.1 Chloroflexaceae bacterium
TGAAAAGTGGTGGAGCGATGGGGACTCGAACCCCAGACCCCCTGCGTGCAAAGCAGGTGCTCTCCCAACTGAGCTACCGCCCCTGAACATACGATGAGTGTTGATGGTTGAGCACCTGCATTTGCTCATTCATCAACACTCATATCTGGTGGGCGTAGGTGGACTCGAACCACCGACCTCAATCTTATCAGGATTGCGCTCTAACCGGCTGAGCTATACGCCCGCTCACAGGCGTGAAGTATACCACGCCCGTAAAGTTTGTGTCAAATTCATTCTCGGACACCTATGCTGATTGTGCTGAACCGGTTCAGGAGCAATCAGGCCGGTTTTCCGGCCGCGAACTGGCATGCTTTTTGCAACCAGCTTCGTTCCGAACGTGAGCACGGCAGTTCTGCAGTTGCCCCTGGGGTTTGCGCCCTCTTCTGCGGAAAACTCCGCTGCCGGGCCGATATACATCGGCCCGGCAGCGGAGTTTTCCGGCCACCCGGCTACTTCGTTTCGCGGTAGGTCACGTGGCGGCGCACCAGCGGATCGTACTTGCGCATTTCGAGGCGCGAAGGATCGTTCCGGCGATTTTTCTCGGTGGTATAGGTGTGCCCGCTCTCGGTGCTCTTCAGCTTGATGACGAGGCGGTTGCCTTTCTTTTTGCTGGCCATACTCTTCTCACTTTTCCAGGCACAGATAGACGCCGTGCGAGCGATTTGCACTGCGGAGCATTATAGCATTCCTTGCCGGGGCGCGCAAGGCAGGCCGGCAGGCTAGTCCTGGGATTCTTCGATGTCGATACTCAGAATCGCTTCGCCGGGCGTACGGGCGCGTTGCGGGTCGCGGGTGGGAATGCCGAAAACGAGATCCTGACCTTCGACGACGCGGCCAAAGATGGTGTATTGCTTGTTGAGATGCGGAGTTGCGGCCGTGGTAATGAAGAATTGTGAGCCGGCGCTATCAGGGTGCTGAGCGCGGGCCATAGCCAGAATACCCGCCGTATCGAACATAATCTGGTCGGTGAACTCGCCGGGAACATTGTAGCCGGGGCCGCCGGTACCGCTGCCTTCCGGGCAGCCGCCCTGGGCCATAAAGCCCTCAATCACCCGGTGCCAGGTGAGCCCGTTGTAAAAACCTTCGCGGGCCAGGAATACAAAGCTGTTCACCGTTTGTGGCGCAATTTGCGGCAGCAATTCGGCCTTGATCGTGCCACGCGGGGTCTCGATCAGCGCATGGTACGTTTTTGCCGGGTCAATTGCCATCGCGGGCATTTTGTGATATTTTTTGGCAGCCACGCTGCGTTCCTCCTCCGGGTTTTCAGCAAAACCTTTTCGCCTGCTTGCGGCGTCAGTATACCACAGACACCCATGGATGCGATGCCCAGGGGCGGCGCAGGCAATACCTGCGCCGCCCCTGGGCATCGCATCGGCCCGGGTGCATCAGGCGAGGGCTGCCAGTTCTGCTTCGTAAAAGAACTGTTCCGCTCCAAAAGCCGGCTGGAGATCATCAAGCCAGAAGGCGCTCTCGTTGTAGCGGGCGAAAAAGGGCCGGCCAACCCAATCAGGATTGCGTGCCTGCAGGAAGCGCAGCACGAACACCTGCTCACCATTGACGTCACTGACGCCCAGGATCTGGATTTTGCCGGGATGCGCCGACATGCTCGGCCCGCGTACCGTGCGGCTGATTCCGCTCACCGAGCCATAAGCCTGACGAAATATGTGCCAGGCTTCGACCAGCGGTACCTCGAAGAAATGGCGAGCGCCAGTGTCGCGCACCACGAACATATAGTAGGGTACCAGACCTTGCTGCACCTGTTCGCGCCACATATTCACCCAGATGCCTGATTCGGCATTGATATGGCGCAACAACGGCGACTGAGTGCGAATCTGGGCACCGGTCTCGCGGATGCGCCGGATAGCCTGCTGCACGGCCGGCGTGCTCAGTTCTACCGGGTGACTGAAATGGCTCATAATCGCCAGGTGCCGCCCGCTCTTGACGATGCGTTCAAAGAGCCGCAGCAAATCGTCGGCGTCGTGGTCGCTCAAGAAGCGGTAGGGCCAGTAACCCAGGGTTTTGGTGCCGATGCGAATGGTGCGCAAATTCGGTAAATCGGCTTCGAGCAGCCGGTCGATGTAGTGGGCGAAATTGCGGGTGCGCATAATCAGCGGGTCGCCGCCGGTAAACAGCATATCGCTGACATCGGGATGCTGGCGAATATACTCGACCAGCAAGCCGGCTTCGCGGCTGGCGAACTTCATACCGTCGAGACCGACAAACTGCGGCCAGCGAAAGCAGAAGCTGCAGAAAGCGTGGCATGTCTGGCCTTCACCGGGAAAGAAGAGCACGGTTTCGCGATATTTGTGCTGCAAGCCATGCAGTCGCTGGCCGTTGACTAGCGGCACATTATGGCTGAGTTGACCGGCGGGATGCGGGTTGAGTTCGTAGCGAATCCGGTTGGCCAGAGCCTGAATATCGGGTTCGGCGGCACCGGAGCGCAGGACATCAGCCATGGCAGCGAAGTGTTGCGGAGCCAGCATGGCTTGCTGGGGGAAGGTCAAAGCAAAAATTGGGTCGTCAGGAATATTATCCCAATCAATCAGCTCATCGACAACATAATTATTGGTGCGAAACGGGAGTACTCGCCCGACGACCTCGATGGCGAAGCGTTGTTCGGCGGTCAGGCGTTCCAGATGCGGCAATGACGAAAGGTTGTTCAGGCTATAGGGCTGGTAGCGATAGGGAGCGGCGAGCGCACCAGACAGACACTGCTGAGAAAGCTGCTGCATAGAAATCCTCCTTGACATAACATTTTGATTTTATCCACATCTATTCGCCGGGCTATCGGGCAAAAAACGAACGCCGGGCAACGCCATATCATACATGTCATCATCGACAGATGCATATTTACTTCGGCGACTGGCAACCAGGACAGCGCGCGGTACTCATGGGGCATATTGTCAAGCATACACAGTATAGCATAGGTTCCGAACCGGAAATGGTGTGTGGGGCAGCAATGCGCGTTGCCATTCAGTACATCGTTGGCACCCCGGGCTGCGATCGCGTTCAGCGCGCCCGCCAGATAAGTTCCGATTAGATACAATAATCGGAACTTATAAACCCCTGCTGTTCCGGTGCGACAGCAGGGGTTTTATCAAGGGGGGGAGCAGGATATTACGCAAACTCGGCGTCGGCGCTGAGTGCGAGGGCGCCATCGGGGCCATGGGCTTCCAGGTTGATGCCGCTATCGCCGGGGATGGCGGCCAGCCGGAAGGGCGCCAGGTCGAAGAGAGGAGCGCGGCCCCGAAAGCGGAAGCGCACCACCGGTTGCGGCTGGGAGCGGCGCAACAGTTCCATCAGCAGCACGGCAGTGAGCGGGCCATGCACGACCAGGCCGGGGTAGCCTTCTTCAGCCATGGCATACGAGCGGTCGTAGTGAATGCGGTGGGCATTGAACGTCAGTGCTGAGAAGCGGAACAGCAGCCGGCTATCGGGCGCAACCATGCGCGACCAGGCCTGGGCCGGCAGCGGCGGCAATTCGCCCGGCTGCGGCGGCGGCACCGGCGGGCCCGGCTCGCGGTAGACAATATCCTGTTCTTCCTCGATGCACAACTCGCCCTGCTGAAAAAACCGGTAGCCGACCGTCACAAAGGCCAGCGCACCACTGCGGCCGCTTTTCTGCGCAATATCGCGAATGACGCCTTCGCGGCGGGCCGGCTCGCCAATGCGCAACGGGCGGTGCATCTGCATACGAGCGCCGGCAAACATCCGACGCGGATAGGGAATCGGCGGAAGAAAACCGCCCCGCTGCGGATGCCCGTCGTCGCCGAGTCGGGATTGCAGCGCCCGCGGGAGAAAATAGAACCACTGCCAGAGCGGCGGCAGCGCCGTTCCCGCAGCAAAGAGCGTGTCGCTATCATCGAATGTCGCCGCCGCCGCCTGCGCCGCTGCCGGCCCGATGGCTTCTTCGAGCGTCTCAGTGCGCCCGATCCAGGCCGTGAAGTCATCCGTTGGTTCAGCCATGAGCTTGCCTCGCAGTTTTGTGACCATACTATACCGAATATCATATCAACCACAGATGATGCAGGCGTTCGCAGCGGCGGGCAATGCAATACTCGGCGCACTCCGCAGATCGAATTATAACAAAAACTGCCTGGAGATGGTAGAATATCAAGCAACGTTCCGGCAGTGTGGCTGGTTGCGTTGCCGTTGCAGGCAGAAGAACCCTTCCAAAACACGCTGCTACTCATGTCATTCATGAAGTCCCTGACGCTGCTTCTGCTTTGCCGGATTTGCTTCGGTCTGGTTTATGATGGAGGTGTATACAATGGCGCGTGGAACTCGCTCGACGACCACTGAGCAGCACGATCAGGATCAACCGGCACCTGCCCCATCGGCGGAAGTGCCACCCGCCGACCCGTCTCCAGCCGAGACCCCGCCCGCGCCCGCGCCCGCGCCCGCGCTGCAAGCGCACCATCGCGCCGACCGCCTGCCGATGATGGGCGTGCGGGTCATTGATGTGGGCAACTTTCTTGCCGGCCCCTACGCCGCCTCGATCCTGGGTGAGTTCGGTGCCGAAGTCCTCAAGGTAGAACATCCCATCGCCGGCGACCCGATGCGGCGCTTCGGTACGCCCACCCGCCGCCACGACGCCAGCCTGGCCTGGCTCAGTGAGGCGCGCAATCGCAAGTCGGTAACCATTGATTTGCGCAACCCCGAGGGTGTGCAATTGTTCCTCAAGCTGATCGCGAAATCCGATGTGTTGATCGAGAATTTCCGCCCCGGCACGATGGAAGAGTGGGGACTGGGCTGGCAGGAACTCAGTGCCGCCAACCCCGGCCTGGTGATGTTGCGCGTTTCCGGTTATGGCCAGACTGGTCCTTACCGCCGACGCTCGGGCTTTGCGCATATTGCTCACGCCTTCGGCGGGCTGTCCTACCTGGCCGGGTTTCCCGGCGAGACACCAGTGCTGCCCGGTACCGCGCCGCTGGGCGATTATACCTCGAGCCTCTATGGTGCCATCGGCGTTCTGCTGGCGCTGCGCCACCGCGAAAAAACCGGGCGCGGCCAGGTCATCGATGTCGGCATCTATGAGTCGGTATTTCGCCAGCTCGACGAGATTGCCGGCGCCTATGCTCTCTACGGCAAGGTTCGCGAGCGCGAAGGCGCCGGCAGCTTTGTGGCCGTGCCGCATGGCCATTTTCGCACCGCCGATGACAAGTGGATCGCGATTGCCTGTACGACCGACAAGATGTTCGAGCGCCTGGCGGAAGCCATGGAGCGCCCCGACCTGGCTTCGACATCGCTCTACGGCGAGCAGCGCACCCGCCTCGCCGCTCGCGACGAAGTCAACCGGATTGTCATCGACTGGGTCGGCTCGCTGCCGCGCACCGAAGTCATTCAGCGCTGCCTCGACAAAGAAGTGCCGGTCGGCAAAGTCAATAGCATTGCCGACATCTTCGAGGATGCGCATTTCCTGGCCCGCGGCAATCTGGAGAAGATCTCCGAAGACGGCCTGGAGGACGTGACCGTACCCGGCGTGATTCCGCGGCTTTCGGAAACGCCGGGCCGCATTACCAATCTTGGCCCTTCCATAGGCAACGCTACCTACGAAGTTATGCGCGAGCTGCTGGGCATTTCGCCCGAGGAGATCAAGGCGCTGCGCGAGCATAAGATTATTTAGGGGCAAGAACCAGGGAACTCAGGAACTCAGGCAAGAACCAGAAAACTCTGGTGCCTGGTTCTCCTATAAAATACGACCCACTGGTGCTCAGGTTCGTTGGTTCCCAGGTTCTCTCAGGGGAGCAAATTCGTGACTCATGAACAAACCCATGCGCTGCCGCTGTCGGATATTCGGGTGATCGATGTGGCGACGGTGATTGCGGCGCCCTACTGTGCAACGATCCTCGGCGAGTTTGGCGCGGATGTGCTCAAGGTCGAGCATCCCATTGGTGGCGATGCCCTGCGCCGATTCGGGACACCCACCCGGCGCGGCGATACGCTGACCTGGTTGAGCGAGGCGCGCAACAAGCGCTCGGTGACGCTCGATCTGCGCCGGCCCGAGGGCGCCGAGGTCTTCAAACAACTCATTGCGCAGACGGATGTGCTCTGCGAGAATTTTCGCACCGGCACGCTCGAAAAATGGGGGCTGGGCTGGGAAGTTCTGCGCAAGATCAATCCGCGCCTGATTATGTTAAGAGTCACCGGTTATGGGCAGACCGGGCCGTACAAAGATCGACCCGGTTTTGCCCGCGTCGCCCACGCCGTCGGCGGCATCGTCTACCAGGCCGGTATGCCGCGCGGCACACCGGTGACACCGGGTTCGACTACGCTGGCCGATTATATGACCGGTCTGTACGGCGCAGTCGGCGTACTGATGGCACTGCGCTACCGCGACGAAACCGGCTGCGGCCAGTATATCGATGCGGCGCTGTATGAGTCGATTTTCCGCTGTAGCGATGAACTGGCGCCGGCTTACAGCATGTACGGCAAGGTGCGCGAGCGCCACGGGCCGACCCACAATGATTTTGCCTGCCCGCACGGCCATTTTCCGACCCGCGACGGCAAATGGGTAGCGATTTCCTGTGCGACCGACAAGCTGTTTATGCGGCTGGCGAATGCTATGGGCCGCCCCGAACTGGCCTCTTCCAGCACCTACGGCGACCAGAAAGTGCGGCTCGAACATCGCCACGATGTCAATGAGATTGTGCGCGATTGGTGTGGCTCGCTGACCCGCGAGCAGATTCTCGAACGCTGTTACGCCACCGGTACGCCGGCCGGCCCGCTCAACAATATCGCCGACATTTTCGGTGACCGCCAGTTTCATGCGCGCCGCAACCTGGTGGCTGTCGATGAACCGGAAACCGGCGAGACGATCATTGTGCCCTCGGTAGTGCCGAAATTGTCGGAAACTCCCGGTCAGATCAAGCACCTGGGACCGAAACTTGGTGAGCATACCGACGAGATATTACGGGATCTGCTGGGCATGGACGATGCGCAGATTGAGGAGTTGCGGGCGAAGCGAGTTATTTGAGCGATGGAGCGTTTGTGGAACGGGATGGCACTGGTGAGGAGACTCGCTCGTACGCCCCATCGCTTACCAGGGGGAGGTGAATGTGGAAGGTATCCTCAAGGGCCTGCGGATCGTTGAGGGTTCGGCCTTTGTGGCTGCGCCACTCGGTGGGATGACGCTGGCCCAGCTCGGCGCCGATGTGATCCGCTTCGATCAGATTGGCGGCGGCCTCGATTATGGGCGCTGGCCGCTGGCGCCGGACGGCAAACACAGCCTGTTCTGGCATGGGCTCAATAAGGGCAAACGTTCGATTGCCGTCGACCTGCGCAACCCGCAGGGACAGGAACTGCTTACCCGGCTGATCTGCGCGCCCGGCGAGAATGCCGGCATCTTCAGCACGAATTTTCCGGCGCGGGGCTGGCTGAGCTACGAGTCGCTCAAGGCGCACCGGGTTGACCTGATCATGGCCAACTTTGTCGGCCGGCGCGACGGCGCCTCCGAAGTGGATTATACCGTCAACCCGCAACTCGGCTTTCCCACGATGACCGGCCCGATGAACGCACCCGAGCCGGTCAATCATGTGTTGCCGGCCTGGGATTTCATCAGCGGGCACATGCTCGCGCTGGGCTTGCTGGCCGCCGAGCGCCACCGCCGGCTCAGCGGCGAGGGCCAGTTCATCCGCCTGGCACTCAAAGATGTCGGCCTGGCCATGCTCGCCAACCTGGGCATGATTGCCGAAGTGATGGTTAACAACGAAGACCGACCCAAACAGGGCAACTATCTCTATGGCGCCTTTGGCCGCGATTTCGAAACCCTGGACGGCAAACGGCTGATGCTCGTCGGCCTGACCCGTTTGCAATGGAAGTGTCTTACGCAGGCGACCGGTCTCGGCGAAGAATTTACGGCGCTGGGCCGGCGGCTGGGACTGGACATGCAAGACGAGGGCGACCGCTTCCGGGCGCGGCGCGAAATTGCGATGCTGCTCGAACCCTGGTTCTATGCGCGCACTCTGGCCGAAGTGCGCCGCATTTTCGAGGAGCACCGCGTCACCTGGGGCCCTTATCGCACGGTGCGCGAAGCCATTGAACAGGATCCCGATTGTTCGACCGATAATCCCATGTTCGGCCTGCTCGAGCAGGCCGGCATCGGCAGCCACCTGGTGCCGACAACCCCGCTTGATTTCAGCGCCGTCGAGCGCGTGCCGCCGCAGCCGGCACCGCGCCTCGGCGAGCACACCGACGAGATCTTGCTCGAGATACTCGGCTTCAGCGAACTCGAAGTCGGCAAATTGCATGACGCCGGCGTTGTTGCTTAAACGATGGAGCGAGGGAGCGAGGGAGCGAGGGAGCGAGGGAGTGTTTGTGACGGCACTGGTGAGTAGATCCACTCCCTCGCTCCCTCGCTTAACAGGAGGAAGATTAATGAAACCACCCATTCACTTCTATAAGCCGCTGGCGCTCGGTGCGCCCGCGCCGATCCGCGAGTTGCCGGTGCGCCCCGAACGCATGATTCATTTCTTTCCGCCGCATATCGAGAAGATCCGCGCCCGCATTCCCGAGACTGCCCGCCAGGTCGATGTGCTCTGCGGCAACCTGGAGGATGCCATCCCGGTTGACTCGAAAGAAGCCGCCCGTGCCGGCTTTATCGAGGCGGCGCAGAGCACCGAGTTCGGCGACACCGCGCTCTGGGTGCGGGTCAATGCGCTGAACAGCCCCTGGTTCCTCGACGATATGGATAGCATCGTGGCGGCTGTCGGCAACAAGCTGGACGTGATTATGATCCCGAAGGTCGAAGGATCCTGGGACATTCATTTTGTCGATCAGTACCTGGCGCTACTCGAGGCGCGCTACCAGATCCAGCGACCGATTTTGCTGCACGCACTGCTCGAGACCGCCCAGGGTGTCAAGAACGTCGACGAGATCGCCGGAGCCAGCCCGCGTATGCACGGCCTGAGCCTCGGCCCGGCCGACCTGGCCGCCTCGCGCGGCATGAAAACCACCCGCGTCGGCGGCGGCCACCCCTTCTACGGCGTGCTGGCCGACCCGGTCGAGGGCCAGGATGGGCGGGCCTTTTCGCAGCAGGATCTCTGGCACTACACCGTGGCCCGCATGGTCGATGCCTGCGTCAGCGCCGGGATCCGGGCCTTCTACGGGCCATTCGGCGACCTGAAGGACGAAGCGGCCTGCGAGGCCCAGTTCCGCAACGCCTTCCTGATGGGCTGTAGCGGTGCCTGGTCGCTGGCGCCCAACCAGATCCCCATCGCCCGCCGCGTCTTCAGCCCCGCCGTCAACGAAGTACTGTTCGCAAAGCGCATCCTCGAAGCCATGCCCGACGGTGCCGGCGTCGCCATGATCGACGGCAAAATGCAGGATGATGCCACCTGGAAGCAGGCAAAAGTAATCGTCGACCTGGCCCGGATGATCGCGAAAAAGGATCCGGAGCTGGCGGAGGCGTACGGGTTATGAGCACCAAAACCCGGACCGGCAATTATTTCGAGGATTTTTCGCTCGGCCAGGAGATCGTCCACGCCACGCCGCGCACGGTGACCGAAGGCGACGTGGCGCTTTACACGGCGCTGTTCGGCGGGCGCTTCGCGGTGAATTCTTCGGCCCAGTTTGCCGCCGAACTCGGCTTGCCCGACGCGCCGGTCGATAGCATGCTGGTTTTTCATATGGTCTTCGGCAAAACCGTGGCCGATATTTCGCTCAATGCAATTGCCAATCTCGGCTATGCCAATGGCCGTTTCGGCAAACTGGTCTATCCCGGCGATACGCTGAGCACGCGCTCGACCGTGATCGGGCTGAAGCAGAACCGCGACGGCAAAACCGGGATCGTTTATGTCAACTCAGTGGGCAGTAATCAGCATGGCGAGATGGTGGTCGACTATGTGCGCTGGGTGATGGTGCGCACGCGCGATGAGAGCATCCCGGCGCCTGAGCCGGTGGTGCCCGAGTTGCCGCCGGTCGTCGCCGCGGAGAGCCTGCATGTACCCTTCCACATTCCGGTCGGCGCCTACAACACCGCGCTGGCCGGCAGCGACGACCTCTGGGAAGATTACCAGGTCGGTGAGCGCATCGATCATATCGACGGCATGACGATTGAGGAAGCCGAGCATATGCTGGCGGCACGGCTGTACCAGAACACGGCGCGGGTGCATTTCAACCAGCACGTCGAAAAAGATGGGCGCTTCGGGCGGCGGATCATCTATGGCGGGCACATTATCAGCCTGGCACGGGCGCTTTCGTTCAACGGCCTGGCGAACGCCCTGAGCGTCGTCGCCATCAACGGCGGGCGCCACAGCAACCCATGTTTTGCCGGCGATACGATCTATGCCTGGTCGGAAATTCTGGCAAAAGCCGAATTGCCGGGCCGCAGCGACATCGGCGCGCTGCAAGTGCGTAGCGTCGCTACCCGCGACCGGCCCTGTCATGCTTTTCCCTACCGTGACGGCGAAGGCAAATACGACCCAGCCGTGGTGCTGGATTTCGACTACACCGTGCTGATGCCGCGGCGCTAAGTTCAGGTTTCAGGTTTCAGGGGCCAGGTGGCGCGCATCAAAACGCCTTGCATCGCGCCAGACGGTAAACCTCATACAAAGCTTTTTGGAGATCCGTAGGGATTTGCGTCCGGGAGCGCGGGCGGCTCGCCCGCTTTCGGCTATTTTCAAGGCCAGATCCACGTAACTTAATGCACATGCGGGCGAGCCGCTCGCGCTCCCAGGGGCAAGGCTTTCTCGTGGCGATAATTGTGCGAGCGGTGGCCCGGCAATGCCGGGCTACCGCTCGCATGGGCGAGGCGTTTCTCTCCTACCGGGAGATCAGCGGCAGGTAGATGTAAGGAATTGCGGTGGATCGATTGTCCTCAGGATCCAGGTAGTCGGGCGTGCCGTCCCCGTCGCTGTCGGTCTCATCACCGCCCTCGCTGGCGGTCGGCAGGCCATCGCCGTTGTCGTCTACGGTCCAGGTAGTCGGGCGTACCGTCGCCGTCCGTCAGCGGCAGCGCCCGCTCGTGCAGCAGCCGGCGATAGTCCACATAGCTGTAGCCGACCTCGGCCAGGGTGTTTGCGTCGATCTGGAAGCTATAGCGGATGATATGCTGTTCCGGCGGATCCAACCGACCGCGGTAGGATACGGCGCCCTCGGGGATGCGCAGCTCCGCCAGATCCTGGACACCGGGGATACCGGCAAACTGCTCGCGCAGCCAGGGATGCACGCGGCTGAGATGCCGCCAGGAGACCGCCGACAGCTCCTGGTCGGCGATGGCCCGCAGTCGGGCATCCTGCGCGGCGAGCATCGGAGCGTTCACAACCGATTCGCCTTGAAACAGCATCTGGTAGGAATCAGCAAAAATCCCGCCGGCTGCCGGGCGAGTGGCGACGTACATCACCATGGCGGGCATCTGATCGTAGATGCCTGCCGAGAGCAAGGATTTGATGGTCATACTCTCGTCGCGCCGGGCGCTGTGGTAAGAATCCTGCGTCCATTTGAGCATCATCGGAGCAAACACACCGGCCAGCAGCAGAATCGAGACCAGCGCGATAGCCACAAACTTGGAGCGCAGCGGCGTCGACTCTGGGGCATAATCGAGGTACACCAGGAAAAAGAGCGCCTTGGCAATCAAAAACGAGGCCGCAAAAGCGCCCATCGGAACCAGCTTGCGCGCCTCTAGCATCGATGTCAACGGCGAAAGCAGGGCTACCCACACCAGTAGCGCCATGATGCGGGCGACACGGGCATTATGCTGCTGCGGCGCCCACAGCGCCTGCGCGGCCCGGCGCCAACCGGCCAGGCTCAGCCAGGCCGGGCGCCGCGCCCGGTCGGCGGTTTCCGGCGCCGGTTGCACACAGTGGCGCAACCAGATGACGGCAGGCCAGACAAAAACCGGCGGAAACAGCAAATCGAAGAACCAGATGGAAGCCAGCGACGTTTCTGCACCGGGGTCGAGCGGCTCCTAGAAGAACCCCTCAAAACCATAGTGAACCGCGTCGGGTTGCTGGAATGCTTCCGCCATCATCAGAGCGAGAAAAGCCGCCGGAAAGACGAGCGAGATCAGCAGTACCAG
This sequence comes from Chloroflexaceae bacterium, assembly GCA_034437175.1. Classification (GTDB taxonomy): domain Bacteria; phylum Chloroflexota; class Chloroflexia; order Chloroflexales; family Chloroflexaceae; genus DAOTUJ01. The sequence continues at coordinate 12,056 of DAOTUJ010000050.1, forward strand.
GCGCACTTCACGCGGATAGATCAGGCGCGGAAAATGATAGGCAAACTGAATACCGATAACGGCAGAAAGCCAGGAGAAGGTGATGCCGCCCATCCAGTAAATGTAGCCGCCGAGGGGCGCATAGATGCTATGGGCCGCCAGCAGGCAGGCAACCAGCAGCGAAAGCATGATCTGCCAGCCAATGAGCAACCATGTCGAGCGAGTTTTCTGGATCCAGGTAAGCAGCGCGATCAGCATGATCACCTGCATCAAGAGGGCGGGCACAAAACCCATTGCGGCGGGCGAGAGGAGCAGGAAAGATGGCATTATTTTCTGTGCATTGATGCATGGAACATCGATGTTCCATAACTTTGGTTGATGTACGACATGTCGTTAATCGGCCCTTCCCAATGCTTTATCGTAGCACTCTTGCAACACTTTGGCAATCGTGAACGTTGGCTGGGGTGTGACGAAAAGTCCTGCAAACCAGGCCGGAGCGCGGGTGGCTCGCCTGCCAAATCCCTTGCGGGCGAGCCGCCCGCGCTCCGAAACCCGTCTCATTTGCAGAAGTTTACGTCACACCCCGTTGGTTGGTAGGGCTTGTGCAACGTCTCCGCGATCATGTCATTCCGACCGGAGCGCAGCGGAGTGGAGGAATCCCGGAATGGCATCAGCATGGCACATCCTATGTGATCCGGCCGAGCCCCCTCCACCTTTCAACGATAGCGTTTTTTACTCTGCCGGCCGGCCCTCACCCCCGGCCCCGCTCCCGCTCAGGCCAGCGCGGTGAGTTGGGTTCGCGAAACCGGGTTCCCATGGCGCACTTGCCTGGCAGGAGCGGGGAGCACATGACAACGTGCGTGCCCGGCTCCCCCGCTCCTGTCAGGCTGGCGCCGGTGATGACCAACTCAAAGCGTAAGGCTCTCGTCGCGCCAGACTGTACGGGAGAGGGGGTTGGGGGTGAGGGCCGGAGCGCAAAGTCACCCATCTGGCAAAAACGCTATAGTTGAAAGGCGGGGGCTGGGGGGTGAGGGCCGGAGCGCGGAGTCTCCCATCTGACAAAAACTCTATAGTTGAAAGTCACCCCCGGCCCCGCTCCCGCGCAGGCCGGCGCCGGTGAGAGCCAATGCTTAGCGTATAAATGATGATTATCAGGGGATGTGGTGAGACGCTGGTTCTGGAATGATATGCTTGCGGCGCTGATTGCCGTAGTGATCGGGGCGCTACTGCTGGGGCTGGCGGCCCTGCTGGTCTGGCCGCTGGGCTTTGCGACGGCAACACCGCAGCCGCGCCTGCTCAGCGGCTTCCATGGCATCGAGCAGTTTGCCGACATGCGGGCTCGCTGGACGCGCGGTGAGGCGGAGATCGCTTTGCCCCGCCCGCCCGCCGGGGTGCCGCTGGCACTCGATTTCACGCTGCACAATGGGCGCGTCGGCGATCAAGCCGATCCGCAGGTGCAACTGGCCGCCGACGGGCGCCACTTTGCCGATTTCACGCTGCTACGCCGTATCGACGGTACCCGCCGCTACCATGTGCTGCTGCCGCCGACTACCGCCGCCGACTGGGCCCAGCGCATTTCCATCAGCAGCGATACCCTGCGTCCCCCCGGCGACCGGCGTGACCTGGGGCTGGTGCTGGTGGCCGTAGAAGCCCGGCCGCTGAGCAACCCGCGGCTGCCGGCGGCCTGGCCGCTGTTCTGGGCTACGGTTTTCGGGCTGGCCGCCTACGCACTGCCGCGTGCTGCCGGCATAAAACCGGGAGCGGCGCTGGCCTTTGCGTTGCTGCTGGCATCCTTGCTGGCCGGCGGTGCCTGGCTGCGCCCGCTGGAGATTCTGCCTTTTGTGCAGCGACTGGCCGGCTTGCTGCTGCTGGGTCTGGCCGGGCTCTGGCTGGCGCGCCGGCTCAGCGGCGCAGGGTGTGATCCCATCGGACGCTGGACGGTACCCGGCGCGCATTTGCCGATCTTTCTGGGAATCGCCTGGTGGCTCGGCCTGGTCTACCAGTTCCTGATGCGGGCCGACGGCGCTAGCGGGGTGTTTCCGGGGCGCGAACTGGCCTGGATCGGCAGCGGCCTGGCGTCGGGGCTGCTCCTGCTCGCCGGTTGGACACTGACCACTGGACGCGCGCTCGCCGCCGAAAAATGCCAGTCACGGCTGGCCAGATGGGCTACCGCATTGCTGGTGCTGGCGGCTCTGCTGGCGCTGGCCGAGCAGTTGCGCTTCGCATTCACCCGCAGTGCCCCCGACTTCTGGATCCTGTTTCGCGGCACTCGCGAATGGGTGCGCGGTGGTTCACTCTACGACCTCGAAGCGGTGGTCACCAATCATTTCGGCCACGTCTTCAAAGTGCCGCCCTTCTACGCGATGTTCTTTGCACCGCTGGTATTCGAGGACGGGCGACTGGTGCTGCTCGGCCACCGGATCATGAACCTGCTGCTGCTGGCCGGCACCGTGCTGAGCTGGTTGCGCATGTGGAAGCTGCCGACAATTTCCTATGCCGCTGCCGGCGTGTTGATCCTGGCCAATTTCCGCCCGCTGGTGGATACGCTGGCCTTCGGCCAGATCGACCTGGTGCTGCTGTTCTTGCTGACCCTGGCCTTCTGGGCATTGCGTGAACAGCGCGACAGCCTGGCCGGCATCTTGATCGCCGCCGGCGTCATGTTCAAGATCTACCCAATCTTGTTGCTGGCATTTATCGTGGTGAAGCGGCGCTGGTGGGCCCTGGCGGGTTTTGTCGCCGGTATGCTGCTGCTCAATGGCAGCGCAATCGCCGTTATCGGCTGGCCAATGCACCGGGTCTACCTGTTCGAGGTCGTGCCGCAGATCGGCGGAACGACTTCCTGGGTCGAAAACCAGACCGTGTCGGCGTTCCTGGCACGACTGGTCGCTACCCCGACCGAGGCATTCATCCTGGACGATCGGCGAATTGCACTGGCCGGTCTGGCCATATCCGCGCTGGGCGGGCTGCTGGCTTGCGGACTGAGCCTGCCGGCCAGTGATCGCCGCAGTACCGGTTTTGCGCTGCAATATGGGCAATTCTTGCTATTAATGGTTCTGGCGGTACCGGCAGCCTGGATGCACTACCAGACCCTGCTGTTCCTGGTGTTCGCAGCTTTGCTGCTGCACTTCTATAAGCGCCGTGTCAGCCTGTTGCGAGCGGCGCTGCTCGGGCTGGCCTTCGGACTGATCGGCTTCGGCAACCAGTGGACGTACTACGATGGAACTGTGACCGGTATATTGACGATCCTGGGCATCTCATACAAATTCTACGGCATGCTGCTGCTTGGCGGTCTGCTGGTAGCGGAATTGCTCAACGAGTTGGTACCTTTGCAACGCAGCAAGGCGGCGCTGGCCCGGCTGCGTATGCCATTATCGCAATCCTAACCTGATTTTGAATACCGAACCGATCTCATCGCCACCTTCAGCCGAACAGGCCGCACCGACCCTGGCGTCGCGCGTGTCGCGGGCGCTGGTCTGGAATACCCTGTTCGTGCCGGTGCGCCTGCTGGCCGAACTGCTGGCGAATTTGCTCAAGCTGAACGCGCTGTCGCCGGCCGGTTTCGGCTTGCTGGCGCTGATCAGCAATACCAACAACGGCCTGGGCACCCTGATCGACCTGGGCACCGGGCGGGCGCTGCCTAAATATATTCCCGAGAGCCAGCATCGCGGCGGATCCGTCGCAACGCTGCGCCTGCTCGCCGCTGTACTCGCTATCCAGGTGGTTTTGCTGCTCAGCATCGGCATCGGGCTACTGCTGTTCAGCGGGCGCTACCTGAGCAACTTGCAGAGCCAGGTGCGCGCCGACACCCGGCTGGCCACGGCCGATCAGGCGGCGGCGCTGGCGTTTTTGCAGAATTACGGCGGCTTCGTGATTTCGGCAATTGTGCTGCTGCTCTTTCTGGGCGTCTGCTACGATATGTGTACAGCCTATCTGAGCAGCTTCTTCCGCCAGGGCGCCTGGAACATCGTCGACCTGATCGCCCGGCTGTTGCCGCCGCTGCTCAGTGCGGCGGCGCTCCTGGCCGGCTATGACATCGCCGGCGTGCTGGCAGCGATGGTGCTGGCACCGAGCATCGCGGTCGCGCTGGCGCTCTGGTATGTGCTGCGGCTCTGGGGCGAAGTGGCGAAGCAGCCTGCCCCGGCGCAACTCGCTTCAGGCAGCATTCACAACCCGGCCGACTGGCTGCCGCCGGGTTTTGTGCGCTACTGCGGCGTGTCCTTCCTTATGACTGCCACCGATTTCATTGCCAGCGCCGGTTTCGCCATCTTCCTGGCCGATGATGTCGGTGACGTGGCGCTGATCTGGGCCGGCACCTCGCTGGTGCGAATGGCGCTGGCCTACCTTTACACGCCGATGGTCGGCGTGCAGGTGCCGCTGTTCACCCGCGTGCGGGCCGGCGAGGGCGGCAGCCTGGACGGCGCTTACCAGTCACTGGTGCGCCTGCAAGTGCTGCTACTGGTACCCGGCGGCGTGGGGCTGATGCTACTGGCCGCACCGGCGCTGGCCGTCATCTCGCCGCTCTATCTCGATGCGACGATCCTGGTGTGGATTCTGGTGCCGGCGCTGTTTATTGAGAGTATGCTGACCACCGCCCACAATGCGCTGATCGTCTATGAACACCTGCGCATCATTGTGGTTGCCAGATTGTTGACGCTGGTGGTGATCGTGCCGCTGGCGATCTGGTTACCGCCGCTCTTCGGCGTCGTCGGCGTAGTACTGGCCTTCGGCGCGGCCCGGCTGGCGGCCGGCTGCTGGGTGACCGGCAGCGGCATGCGGCTGCTGAAGCTACGCTGGCCCTGGCGCTTCACGCTGCGGGTGCTGCTGGCCACCGCGCTGATGGCGGCAGCGGTGCTGGGGTTGCGCCTGTTGCTGCCGACCGGCAGCGCCGATTTGAGCATTGGACAACGTCTGTTCAAAGCGATGGAGCTACTGGGCGTGGCCGGCGGCGGGGCGCTGGTATTTCTGCTGGCGCTGCGGCTCAGCGGCGGGCTCGACCCGCAGGATCGCGAGCAACTCGCGAAATTGAAACTGCCGTTTAAGAAATGGCTCTTCAAAGTGCTGTAGTGCTCAATTCGCTCCAACGCTTGAACGCTTTGCGCTTCACCGCTCCGGTACGGCTACCGTCATCGTTTGCCCGCCGTAGCCATAAGTTTTGTCGCGTCCCTCAATGGTGACTTCGCTGATACCGGAGGGGATTTCGACGCCGCTGATTCTGCGGGTGAAGGGTTGCTCATTGGCATGATCATGCAGCAGAACGCGCTCGGCGAGCTGAGTGCCGTCGGGCGCGAGGACGCGCCAGGCATCGGCGTAGCGTTCGGGGCTGTCGTAGGGCGAAGAAACCGTGACGGCGATATCGAAGCTGCCGTCCGGGCGCGGCGTGAGTTCAGCGTCGACAATGTCGGGGAAGCGCTGCTCGCCCGTGGCGGTGCCGGCAGTCGAGACGACAGACGGCCGCAGCGTTGGGGGCGGCGCCGCCGTTGGAGCAGGCGGCTCACCGGGCGCTGGAGTTGCCGTTGGCGCCGCGCCGGTGCTAGCGCAGGCAGCCAGCAAAAGCAGGAGCGACAAACCAACTATGTTCGTCAGATAATGCATGTATCACCTCCGGGTGGCAGTATGGCTGCCGTGTTCCGCCTCCGGCAGCAAGCGCCAGTATAGCGTCGCGGCGCGGCCGTCGCTGCCGGTCTCGAAATCCGCTGCTTCCAGCGCAGCAACCCAGCCCACCAGGCCGCCCGGCACAGCGATGCGATACCAGAGGCTGTAGGCACTGGCGCCAGTGCCCTGGCTATCACCCGGCCCGGCCCGCACCTCCATCAGCCGAAAGCGTCGACCCTCGGCAATCTGCATTGTCAGCAATTCGGCAGCATCAGCAGAAGGAGCCTCGCGCAGCGTCAGAGTTTCCGGCGCGCCGGGCGGCACCAGTACGGCGCCCAGAGTACCGCTGTAATCGGCGGGAAACATGGTTCCGGCAATGATGTGGCTGGGGTTGCGCCAGCCCTGGTCACTTGGGTGGTCGGGCGCATCAATCGGCCAGTAGCCCGGCCCCGGCGGGCAATTCACGCCGCAGCGAAAGCCATAGCGCGGCGCCGCACCATTGACTTCGCGGGTCGTCAGGAAGGTGCGCATCTCGAAGTGCAAATGGTTCGGCACACTATCGCTGCGCCGCAGCACGGTGCCCAATCGATCGCCGCGTGCCACCTGCGCGCCTTCAGCTACTGCCAGTGCCGGATCGAGATGGCCGTACATCGAATAGAGCTCCGGGCCGTGTTGCACAATCACGACCCGCCCCGGATAATTCGACCCGGCATAGACGACTGCGCCGGCGGCTACGGCATAAATCTCGGCACCGGCCGTATCGCCCTCAAGCGCGTACCAGTCCTCGCCGGCATGCCAATAGCCCGGATTGAACCAGGTATTCTCGACGGCATAGCCATGGCGAATGAAAAAGCCGTAGCCCGGCGGCTGCCCCGCCCGGCCAATCGGAAAAGTGAACTGCGGCTCGGGCGGCAGTGGCGTTGCCGTCGGCAGCGCCGTGGCTGAGGGAATCGTCGTCGCCGTCGGCAGTGCTGTTGCCGTCGGCGCAGCGGTCGCGCTCGGCAGCGCGGTCGCCATCGGCGCAGACGTTGCACTCGGCAGTGGCGTTGCGCCCGGCAGCGCGCTCACCGTCGGCGCGGGAGCATCGGTTACGCAGCCACTGATCAGACAGATCAAAGCCACCAGACAGCAAATCCAGAAGACCTGACCCCTGATCCCTGACCCCTGATCCCTGACCATCAATCACCTCAAATGCTCATCGAAAAATGCCCACGTCCGTTCCAGGTAAAGCTGCTTATCGGCGCCCTGGAGTGAATGGGTTCCGCCGGGATAGAGGAACAACTCGGCATCTTTGCCGGCAGCGCGCAGCCCGGCATAGAGCTTGTCGACCCATGCTTGCGGAACGGGCACATCGGCGGTACCGTAATGGATCTGCACCGGCGCCTGGGCATATTCCAGGTAATTGATCGGCGACAGGCGGGCAAAGAGATCGGGCGCCTGTTCGGGTGTCAGCGGAAAATCGGCGGTATTGGCCGGATCGAAGAGCGTCTGATCCTGGTGAAAGGCATAATAATTATCGGCAACTTCGGGCGAGGCCGGCGCATAGATCAGCGCCGCCGCAATCTGATCGCTGACGAGCATAGCTTTGCTGGTAATTTCGCCGCCGTTGCTATGACCCCACATGCCGACCGGGCCGGGCTGGGCGTCGGGCAACTGCGCGACCAGCGGGATCAGGTTGAGCACATCGATCACATGGCCGGCGCGAAACAGGTTCGGCGCGGGATCGGAGCCGGCATGGCTACGAAAATCCGGCGCCAGGCCCAGGTAGCCGAAGCGCGCCAGGTAATCGCTGGCATGCTGGGTATCGTAGCCGGTGCGATACACATCGAGCGGAAAATAGCCGTGGTTGAAAATGATCACTGGGAACGGCCCTTCGCCGCGAGGGCGGGTGAGCTGGCCGGTGATGCGCAGGCCATCGCTTTCGTAGGCAAACAGCTCGCGGGTAAAATCCGGCGTCTCACTCAAAACCCGGATGATCTCGATGCTGCCGCTGCCGAACTCGCGTGCACGCAGACCCTCGATGGTCAGCGGAGCATATTCGGCGTAGGGATCAGGCGTCGCCGTAGGGAAGGGCGTTGCTGTGGGGACAGCCGCCGGCGACGACAGTGCCGTCGCCGGCGGCAATGGTGTTGCCGTGGGCGCGGAGGTCGCCGTGGGCATAGATGTCGCCGGCGGCACTGCCGTCGCCGGCGGCACGGGAGCGGGCGGTGCGGCGCAGGCGGCCAGCAGCAGCAGGCTGAACAGCAGCAGCAGGCGCATGGTACACTCTGGATAATATCGCATACCAAAAGTGTAGCATTATTCTGCCGGCGCTCGCAAGATCAATCCGAACGGCAGCAGGGGCAACACATCGGACAACCTGGTTCCATGGTTCCGGGTCTGGTTGCCGAGGCGCATATACTGCGCGATTCATTCGGATGTCGGGTCTACCCGCCTACCGGTGGGCTATCGAGCCGCTCGGCGATCCAGGCCTGGAGTAGCGACAGCGCATCGGGGTGGATGCCGTGGCCGGTGGGATATTCATGGAACACCACATTGGCCGGCGTACTGTCGAGAAACTGGCTGGCACGCCGGCTGCCCTCGACCGGGATAATATCATCGTCGGTACCGTGCAAAAGCAAAAAATCACGCCCAGCCAGTTTCGCCGTCTCAGCGCGTGAGGCGAAATCCGGCTCCAGATAACCGCTGGCCGCGATGACACCGGCCACCAGTTCCGGCATAGTCAGCGCCAGGCCCAGGCTCATAATCGCGCCCTGGCTAAAGCCCATCAGGTAGAAACGCCGCGCATCGGCACCGACCCGCTCGGGCAACATGGCGATGAACTTTTGCAACACCTCCAGCGCCCGGTCGCGCGCCTCATCGTCGGCGCGCAGGTCGCCGGGCACCCCGTAGAGCGGGTACCAGGCATAGCCGCCGAAACCCAGATCGTAGATCGCCCGCGCACTGAGAATATGCAGTCGTGGATCGAGATAAGGCGCCAGGCTCATCAAATCCTGCTCATTGCTGCCAAAGCCGTGCAACAACAGCAAGAGCGGCGGTTTCCTGTTGCCGTCCGTCTGCGGGCGGCGCTCGATTGTGCGAATGGTGGTGCTCATAATGCTCCTATGGAATAACCAGTTCCTGGCCCGGCCGGATCGTATCGGCCTCTTCCGGCGTCAGATCATTAGCGGCCAGCAAATCGGCAACACTGACGCCGAATGCTTCGGCGATGCTGCGCAGCGTATCGCCGGGCTGCACGGTGTAGGTTTGCCGGTCACTCTCGGCCGGTGCCGGCGCGGCGGTCGCCGTCGGTTCAGGCGTCGCTGTCGGCTCCGGCGTTGCCGTTGGCTCCGGCGTCGGCGCGACTTCCAGCGTAGCCGTTGCCGTCGGCGCAGGAGTTGGCGTGCGTGTGGGCACAGCCGTCGCCGAAGGCCGCGGTGTCAGGGTCGGCGGCACGGCTATCGTAGGCAACTCGGGATCCGGCGTCACCGCTTCAAAGATAATCGGCGCCGCTTCCGAACGCTGATTGGGCAAGACCAGTGTCAGGTTGCCGATATTCAAGCGGCCGATATTGGCCTGCGCCAGCACAAACACACTACCGATTGCCAGTGCCACCAGCAAGCCGGCAATCAGGTTGCCGAGCTGCGGCGAAATCCGCTCGCCCAGCAAGCGCACCATCAGCGCCGCCAGCACCGGCAACAACAGAGCACAGGCCAGCAAAATAGAGACTATTGTCTGCGACATTTTTATCGTGCATTGCTGCGTACAGCAAAACGGCACACAGCAACATAAAGAAACAAGATCGTGTTCTCGTTTTTAGCCGCGTGCGGCCAAAAACGTTGTCTTCCCCGCTACCGCAGGCCAGGAAAGCCATTGCGGCTTGCACCCTCCACGCTGATCGCGCAGGTCATCGCCTAGCGATCGGCCATACTGGCAACAGTCACACCTTCACCACCATCGCTGCCGCCGCCGCGGAAGGATGTGACCAGCGGATGCTCGCGCAGCAAGTCGCGAACGACCTGGCGGAGAGCGCCGCTACCCTTGCCGTGGATGAGCCGCACTTCGTGCAGGCCGGCCAGGTAGGCATCGTTCAGGTAGCGTTCGAGCCGGTCGGCGACATCGGCCGCTCGCCAGCCGCGCATGTCGAAGCTCATCGAGACATCATTGCCGACATCGAGGCTGAGAGCCGGCATCGCCCGGCTACGCTCAGGCCGCGCGTCGCCACCACCCTTCTCGCGCCGCAGTTCACTCAAGCCCACCCGCATACGAAAACCGCCGACCTGTACTTCGGCCAGCTCGTCGTCCTCATCGATATTGACGATCTCGCCGGTCAGGCCGACCGAGCGCACATGTACCAGATCGCCGACCTGCAGGGGGCGGGGAGACTGCGGCTCCGGCGCGGCTGCCGCCGGTGGACGAATTCTGGCGGCGCTGGCGCGAACCTGCTGCTGCGTTTCTTGCAGTCGCTGCTCGGCTTCTTCCATCCACTGACGCGACAGCGACACACTGCGGAACTCGTCACGCAGACGGCGCAGTTCGGCACGTACGTTGCGCAGCTCAGCCTCCAGTTCTTGCTGGGCGGCCTCGGCGCGTTGGGCACGACTGTCTTCGAATTCCTGCCAATCACGGGCCAGCCGTTCGCGATATTTCTCGGCATCGGCGCGCAAGGCTTCGGCACGCTGCAACTCCGCAGCGGAATGCTCGCGCTCGCGATGGATCCCGGCCAGCAAATCTTCCACCCGCGCATCATCGCGGTCGATACCGGCGCGTGCCCGCTCGACCAGCGCCGCATCAAGACCCAGCCGGGCGGCAATCGCCAGCGCATTCGAACGCCCGGGCAGACCGATCGTCAGTCGGTACGTCGGCGCCAGCGTCTCGACATCAAATTCCATCGAGGCATTCTGCACACGCGGCGTATTGTAGGCATAGGCCTTCAACTCGGCATAATGCGTCGTCGCCACCGCCATGCAATCGAGATCGAGCAGGCGCTCGATCAGCGCCCGCGCCAGCGCCGCCCCCTCAACCGGGTCGGTACCGGCACCGAGTTCATCGAGCAGCACCAGGGAGGGCAGGGCCGGGTGCTGCCAATCGTAGTCGAGATCGACAGCAGCCGTTTCCAGCGCCTGCAAAATGCGAATGATATTGCTCATATGTGACGAAAAAGTGCTCAAGCTCTGCTCGATACTCTGTTCGTCGCCGATGTCGGCGAAAACCCGGCCCAAGACCGGCAGGCGCGAGGGCGTCGCCGCCGGGATATGCAGGCCGGACTGCGCCATCAGCGCCAGCAGGCCGGTAGTTTTCAGCGCGACGGTTTTGCCGCCGGTATTCGGCCCGGTGATCAGCAGGATCTGAAAATCGGCGCCAAGCTGCATATCGGTCGGCACCACGGTTTGCGAGTCGAGCAAAGGATGGCGGGCGGCACTCAGCAGCAGCGGCGTCTCACCGGTCGCCAGCGAGCGCCGTGGCGCGACCGCCGGCGCATCGTCGTCCGGCGAGCGGCGCGTGGCCGGCGCCCAGATGAGACGAGCCGTCCAGTTGCCCAGACGGTCGCGCTCGGCCAGTTCCGGGCACGTCGCCCGCAGCGCCTCGGCATATTTTGCCTGGGCAAACGCCAGATCGATCAGCGCCGTCGTCTCGATGCCAACCTGGATGGCCTGGGCCTGGTTGCCGACCAGATCGGAGAGTTCGGCCAGGATGCGCGCAACTTCTTCTTCTTCGGCGGATTGCAACTCGCGCCAGCGATTGTTCAGCTCGACAACCGCCATTGGCTCGATATAGAGCGTCGCCCCACTGCCGGACTGGTCGTGTACCAGGCCGCGAATAGTGCGCCGATTGGCCGCCTTGACCGGCACGACATAGCGACCATTGCGCACCGTAATGATGGCCTCCTGGAGCGCATCGGCATACTGGCTGGCACTGATGATATGCTGCAAGCGATCTTGCAGGCGGTCGAAGGCAATCCGCACCTCGCGGCGCAGGCGCGCAAGCTCGCTACTGGCACTATCGAGCACAGCGCCGTCGTCACCGATAGCACGTTCGATAGCCGCTTCGAGCGCCGGCAATTCAGGCAGCGCATAGGCAAAATCGGCAAGCTGGGGAAAGCGGCCGGCAGGTTGCTTGAGCAACACCGTGCGCAGGCGGCGCATCCCGGAAAGGCTAAGCGCCAGTTCGAGCAGGCTGCGCGCTTCAAGCAACCCGCCACGGGCGGCGTGGCCGGCTGCCGGGCGCAGATCGCGCACCCCACCGATGGTAATCTCGGGCTGATCGCCGAGCAAATCGCGGGCCTCACCGGTTAGCGCAAGCCGGCGCCCAATCGTCGTAGCATCGAGCACCGGATCGAGCGCCAATGCCAGTTCACGCGAAGCCGAAAAGGCGGTATGGCGCGCCAGTTGTTCACGGATCTTGGGAAACTCCAGGATGTCAAGGGTCTGGCTGGCAATACTCATAGATGCGGGCTTAATTCCGAACGATAAAGATAAAGCGGGCACTGTTCGGCAAAATCGGGTCGAAATAATTATAGACCTGCGGCAAAATAATATCGGCAAAATAGCGCAGCAGAAACGAGCCGGAAACACTGTTGCCCAGCATGCCCATCAGCGGCAAATCGATATTGCGCCCGCCGCGCAAAATCATCAGATTCCAGAGCAAGGTCGAAAATATGCCGATAAAGAGCGCCGCCAGCAGCAAGCTCAGCAGCACCCCACCGATGCGATCAAGATATTCCAGGCCACCGGGCACTTTCGCATAGCGAAAGGTGTAGATCCCGGCCGCCGCCAGCGCAAAAAAACCGAACAGCATAATCAAACCAAAGCCAACATACTCGCCAACATCGGAACGCGCCCCAAAATTCTGTTGAAAAAACATGCCCAGCGCCGAATAATACAGGCTGGCCAGCACCAGGCTCAGGTAGAACGCCAGCAGCAAAACCGCCAGGCGGATCATTCCCTGAAAAAAGCCCAGGGCCAGAAAACCAACAAAGAGTATCAAAAAAAAGGCATCCATGACATTCATAAATATTCCGTCCTCATCGCCAGCTCTGCCTGGTGCAACGCGAGCATCAACGCCGATAGCGTAAGTAGAATAGATTATAGCATATCGGCTGGTTGTCAAGTCTTTCGCATTCGCAACCGGCCCTGGTTCATCAGGGCTTAACTACGAGACCATACGGATTTAACACCGAACCGGTAAGGTGCAATGGTATCTTCCAATGCCGGCTTTGCAAACTGTAGGGTGCCCGGGCAAGCATGAGCTTGCCGATTCATTGTAACTTGAAACTGGACGAGGAGCAGAACCGTGACAGAACAGACGCTGCCCACCATCGGTGCGGCGCTACAGATCAAGAACCTGGCCCATTACCGTGACTGGCTGATCGCCGAACAGCGCGATCTCGAAATTCAAGATGCCTGCGTTCCCGATGTGCTCGACGGCAACTGGCAGCCACTGGTCGCCCAGGTTCGCGATACGCTCACCGGCTATCAGGGGCGGATGGGCGTGCATGGCCCGTTTATGAGCCTCCATCTGCTGGCCATCGACCCGAAGATCCGGGCGGTGGTGAGCGAGCGCATGCTTCAGGCACTGGAATTCGGCGCCGCGCTGGGCGCTACGCATATGGTCATCCACAGCCCCTACCTGTTTTTCGGCACGCCCTTCCTGGCCGGCGCCGCCAGCAATCGCAGCTTCGACGATATCGGGATTGTGCATGCCACGCTCGAAGCCACCGTCAAACGTGCCAGCGAAATCGGCTGTACCCTGGTGATCGAAAATATTACCGACAGCAACCCGGCTGCCCTGCTGGAACTGATCCGCTCCTTCGACAGCGCCCATGTGCGCATGAGCCTGGATACCGGCCACGCCGCGATTACCCAGCAGCGCGGCGGCCCCACCCCCGACCAGTGGGTACGCGAGGCCGGCGCCCTGCTCGCTCACCTGCATATCCAGGATAGCGACGGCCACTACGACCGCCACTGGGTGCCCGGCGACGGCAGCATCGGCTGGTATGCCCTGTTCGAGGCTCTGGCAACCCTCAAGCATCAGCCGCGCCTGCTCCTCGAACTGCGCGACCAGACGAAGATCATACGTGGGTACGAATGGCTGCGGGATCATGGTTTTGTGCGGTAAGGATGGGGAGGAACCAGAGAACTAAGGAATCAGGGAACCAATGCGCTACGGAACCGGGGAACCGGGGCGGCAGTAGTGCAGTAGATTAGTTGAGACGCTTCATCAGTTAACTGGTTCCGTAGTTCTCTGGTTCTCTGGTTCCTTTAGCAGTTGATCCTGTGCAAATCATTCACAAAGAATTGACAGAGCGTTAGCATAGGCTTCATTTCAGCTTAACAATTGACGGGTATACTTGCGAATGTTCAAAAATCATTAACCAGAAATACTGTAACGAAGCGTGGCCTGTCTATTATAAGGCTCACGCTTCTCGTTACGCCAGTTGGGAGGCCGGGTATGAGCCTGCTCGATGTGCGCAATGTGCGCATGGTCTATGGAAATGGTCATGAAGCGCTGAAATCGGTGTCGCTACGAGCCGAGGCCGGCGAAATCCTGGCGATTATCGGCCGCTCAGGCGCCGGCAAATCAACGTTACTGCGCTGCATCAATGGTTTGCAGCGCCCCACCAGCGGCACCATCGTGCTCGACGGTGACGAAATCACGGCGATGAGCGAAGCCGATTTGCGCCGCGCCCGTCGCCGGGTCGGGTTCATCTGGCAGGAATATAACCTGGTTGACCGTTCGCTGGTGTTGACCAATGTGCTCTCCGGGCGGCTCGGCTACATCAATGCCTGGAGCAGCTTCGCCGGTTTCTTTAGCCGCCACGACCGTGAGATCGCCGTGCATAACCTGGAACGGGTTAATTTGCTCGAAAAAGCTCGTCAGCGCGCCGACAGCCTCTCCGGCGGCGAAAAACAGCGCGTTGCCATCGCTCGTGCCATCTCGCAGCAACCCGCCATCGTGCTGGCCGACGAACCAGTCTCCAGCCTCGATCCCGAACTGGCCGTCCAGATCCTTAGCGACCTGTCGCGCATAGCCCGCGAAGACCGGGTGCTTACCCTGATCAATATTCACCAGGTCGACCTGGCCCGCGCCTTTGCCGACCGGGTCGTCGGCATCGCCCGCGGCGAAGTGGTCTACGATGGCCCGCCCGACGGTCTCGATGATGCGACACTCGACCGGATCTATCGCTTTGATCGCCCGCGCAGCACCACGCCGGCCCTCGATCAAGCGGTGGCTGCCGATTAGCTTTTCACACAAGGAGCAGCTATGGCTTCCGAAGTTCGCACCACTGCCCAACCGCTGCCAACGCGGGAAGATTTTCGCGAGCGTTTGCTCAGCCCATGGCCGCGCATCAATCTGCGCCGCATTATCACGGCCATCGTGATTGTGCTGGCGCTGCTCTGGAGCCTGAACGGCACCAATGCCAGTCCGACCGACCTGGTGTCCGGTGTGCCGAACATCATCGATTTCGTTACCCGGCTCTTCCCTCCGCGCTTCGATTTGCAGCCCATCAACTGGGCAGTACCGGCACCTTTTGCCGGCGCGTTCGGCGAGAGCATCTCCTTTCAAATGCCGCGGGTCATCCCCTACATGATCGAAACCTTGCAGATGGCCACCATCGGCACGCTGGGCGGCATCATTCTCTCGCTGCCTTTCGCGCTGCTGGCCGCGCGCAACGTCACACCGCACCCGGTTGTGTACCAGGTGACCCGTATGCTGCTGAATATCAACCGGGCTATCCCCGACATTATTTTCGCGCTGATTTTCGTGGCCGCGGTCGGCCTGGGGCCTTTCGGCGGCGTGCTCGCCATCGCCATCGGCTCGGTTGGCTCACTCGCCAAACTCTACGCTGAGTCGATTGAGCAGATCGATCCGCAGCAGGTGCTGGCTATCCGCGCCACCGGCGCCAACAGTATGCAGTCCTTTATGTTCGGCGTCACACCACAGGCCCTGCCGCTGATGGCATCGTACTCGCTGCTGTATTTTGAACACAACGTGCGCTCGGCCACCATTCTGGGGCTGGTCGGTGCCGGCGGAGTCGGCTTTATTCTGACCAAGTATATCAGCCTGTTCCAGTACCGCGAATTGATGGGTGCCCTGATTGTGATCATCGTCATGGTAACGATTATCGACCGCTTCAGCGATTATCTGCGCAAGAAGCTGATCTAAATTTTCGAGAGAAGGAGAAAGACTGTGATTCGCAAGTTGTTCCTGGCAGCGTTCCTTGCTGCTGCAGTGCTGCTGGCCGCCTGTGGCCAGCCGGCCCCGACGACACCGGCCGCCGAAGCACCGGCCGAAGATGCCGCTGCGGACGGCGAACGCCCCGAAGTGTTTCGCATCGGCCTGTTCGCCGGTGACGATGCAGGTGCTACTCTGACCAACAACGAGCCGCTGAAAGAGCTCCTCGAAGCCGAACTGGGCATCCCGGTTGAACTGACCACCGGTACCAGCTATTCAGCGGTGATCGAAGCTATGCGCGCCGGCCGCGTCGACGCCATGGAAGTCGGGCCGTTTGCCTACGTGCTGGCCGTACAGGAGGCCCAGGCCGAAGCCATCGCCATCGCGATGTATCCGCCCGACGACAACCCGGTGTACGATCCCGACCTGGCTCCGTCATACTATAGCGTCATTTTCACCAAGAAGGGTTCGGGCATCGAGAGCGTCGACGACCTGCGCGGCATCAGCTTCTCTTTCGTCGATCCGGCTTCGACCTCGGGCCATCTGGCGCCCAAGACCGCACTGATCAAGGCCGGTATCGACCCGGATACCGAGATGGAAACCGTCTTCGCCGGTAGCCACCCGACTTCGGTGCTCTCGGTCTGGAACGACAACACCGTCGCCGGCACGACCTTTGAGGGCAACCTCTACCGCTTGCAGAGCGAGGATCAGGTCGAGTTCTGTGGCTTCGAAGACGGACTGATCGGCAGGCCGCGCACGCCTGAAGAGATTCAGGCAACCTTCGATGCCTGCCCCGAAGGCAGCCTGGCCATCCTGTTCTACTCCGACCCGATCCCGAATACGCCCTTCGCCGTCGCCAGCTCGCTGCCCGAATCCTTCAAACAGGAACTGCGCGAGGTGTTGCTGAAGACCAAAGATATGCCCGAGTTCATTGCCGAGTACGGCCGGTGGTACGAATACCCGCTCGAGGAATTCGGCCTCGAACAGCTCGACCAGTACTTCAATTCACTGCGCGACATCGCTCAACTCCTCGAACTTGATCTTCAGGAACTTGGCGGATAAGCAAAATTGGTATAGAATTGGTATACTAGCCGGACTGGGGTACCAAAGGCTTGCACGGCAACTATGCCAGAAGCGCCTGTGACACGGACGAACATACTATTTTGTGTGTCGGGGCGGCGAAGTCGCTCCGACACACAAAATAGTATGTTCCTTCTGCGCTGCTGCAGGCGAAATACGAACCGTATTTTTTGCGCCCTTTTGCCCGGCGCCGGGCGAAAGGGCATCCAGGTTTTTGATGCAACAGGCTACGTATCTTGAGGTGCTGGCGCGGGCGCCGGCTGAACTGGTCAAGCAATTTGCCGATGATCTGATTCCGCACCTGGGAAGCATCGAGGTGTTGCAGAATCGTACCGGGCTGGTGATGCTGCCCATGCAAGACAGTGCCCAGGGTACGACGTTTTACCTGGGTGAAGTGCTGATCGCCGAGGCGCATGTGCGGCTGAATGCCGGCGAGGGCTACGGCGCCTGCCTGGGCCGCGACCTCGAACAGGCGCTGGCGATTGCCCTGCTCGACGCCGCGCTCGTCGCGGGCATCGAACACGACCGCATTGGCCATTTCCTGCAGGCCCGCGCCGCAGAACTGGCTGCTGACGACCAGGAATTGCGCCAGGCCGCTGCTACAACCGGTGTTGATCTGGAGACTTTCTGATGACTGCTGAATCTCCCCGGATGCATGGGCCGGAAGCGCGCATGCATGCGACGTTCCAGGCGCTGATGTGGGCACTCAGCTACCCCGGTCGCATCCATATCTTGCCTGCCGGCGGACGCCATGCTTTTACTGCCATCGCCGAAACCCTGATCGACCTGGAAACCAGTTTTTTCACGCCCGATCAGGAATTGCAAGCCCGGCTGGCCGCCACCGGCGCCCGCCCGATGCCCGCCGACCAGGCGCGCTACCATTTCTACCCGCAACTGCGGCTCAGCGATCTGCCGCTGCTGCGCGAGGCACCCCGCGGGAGCTATGCGTACCCCGACGAGTCGGCAACGCTGGTGATCGGCTGCGGTATGCAGGCCGGGCGGCGCCTGCGCCTGCGTGGGCCGGGCATCGCCGAGAGCATGCTCCTCGAAATCGCCCACGTCCCCGATGAGTTCTGGCAACTACGCGAGGAGATCCGCCAGTATCCGCTGGGCTGGGATGTCTTTTTTGTTGCCGGCGACTGGATCGTCGGTCTGCCCCGCACCAGTACGACGGAGGTATTCTGATGGCCTATGTTGCGGCGCGCGGCGGCGAAGAAGCGATCCTCGCCGCAGAACAGCTTTTTCACCGGCTCAAAGGCCCGGTGACGCCCGAGATCGTCAGGCTGATCGCCGAAACAATGCCCTATCTGATCGACCGGGTGATGGGTGAGGCTTCGCTCTACGCCCCCGAACTGGCCGCCCTGGCGCTCGCTCAGTCCGGCGGCGACATCTATGAGGCGGTGCTGCTGCTACGGGCCTACCGCTCGACTCGCCCGCGTATCGCCTATGCCGCAGCCGTCAGCCAGGATGAGATATTCACCATCCGGCGTATTTCGGCAGCCTTCAAAGATATTCCCGGCGGCCAGGTACTCGGCCCGACCCTGGATTACAGCCATCGCCTGCTGCGCCTCGATCTGCTCGATGGCCGGGCCGTCGAACCACCCACCGGCCCCGCTGCCAACGACAATGGCGCCGCGCCCGGCGACCTGCCCGCCGACCTGCATTTTCCGGCAGTGGCGACCTGGCAGCGCCGCAACCGGATGCTCGCCGACATGCCCGCGCCTGAAGCACACGATCCGGCCGATCACCCCGACATCACGCGCGGCCCGTTGCGCTTTCCGGCGCCGCGCGCCCAGCGCCTGCAAGCCCTGGCCCGCGCCGACACCGGCGGCCTGCTGGCGCTCGGCTATGCCAGTATGCGCGGCTATGGCCTGGTTCATCCCACGGTGAACGAAGTTCGGCTGGGCTACGCCGACTTGCGTCTGAAGCATCCCGTCAGTGGTGTGAGCTTTAGCGCCGGTCGCCTGCGCGTCAGCCAGGCCGAGGTCGTCAATACATCAGCCGGCGACGGTAGCGCGGCGCCGCTCAAACTCGGCTTCACCGCTACGCTGGGCTGGAACGAAATCAAGACGATTTCCGGCGCCATGCTCGATCTGGAAATGGACGCGCCTACACCCCACCCGGCCCACCAGGAAGAATTCGTGCTCGAACACACCGAGCCGGTTGAGGCCTCCGGCTTCTGCATTCACTATAAGCTACCGCATTATGTCACCTTCAACAGCAGCCTGGACTGGGTGCGCCAGTTGCTCAAGCAAACCGCCGAAAAAAACAATGGCAGCAGGCCGGACGACACCAGCAGTTCTCAACAACATTGAACCAGGATCAACGAGCAGGAACTGCATCAGAACGCTCAACGATAATGGCAATGATTCCTTAGTTCCCTGGTTCTTTTCTTGCACTAAACGCCGCAGAGGTATGTATGGCACTAACGGATCTGACCCATCCACGCCAGGATTATAGTTACGGTTTTCTCGATGAGTTCGCCAAACGCGAGTTGCGCCGGCGTATGCTCAAGGCGATTGCCATCCCCGGCTACCAGGTGCCCTACGCCAGCCGCGAATTGCCGATTGCCCGCGGCTGGGGCACCGGCGGCCTGCAAGTCACCCTCAGCCTGGCCGGCCCCGGCGACACCGTCAAGGTGATCGACCAGGGCGCCGATGACTCGGTGAACGCCGCCAATCTGCGACGCTTCATCGCCCGCACCACCGGCGTCGCGACCACCAGCGATACGCAACGGGCAACGATCATCCAGAGCCGTCACCGCATTCCCGAGGAACGCCTGCGCGAACGTCAGATCCTGGTGCTCCAGGTGCCCGACCCGGAACCGCTGCGCCGGGTGCAACCGAGCCTGACAAAAGCCCGCGAAATGCATGGCGACGCCGACTATGCCCTGATGTGGCTCGGGCTCTACGAGCAACTCGTGCGCTTCGGCCAGTTCGTCAGCGGCGCCAGTTATCCGGTCATCGTGCATGAACGCTACCTGATGAGCCCCAGCCCGATTCCGCGCTGGGATACGCCCGACCTGAACCGGGCCGCTCATCTGACGCTACTTTCCGCCGGGCGCGAAAAACGCCTCTATGCCGTGCCGCCCTACACTACCGTGCGGCCTATCGAGTTCGACGATGTTTTCTTCGAGGTCGAAAATCAGCAGGGCCGCATCTGTGTGCAAACCGGCGCCCGCCACAAGTTTATGGACGAATTGCCCCAGGCCGACGGCAGCTCGCTCTTCCGGCTCTCCGATACCGGGCTGGCCCAGAAGCTGCACCGGCTCGCCCGCAATGAGTCGGTCAGTATCGGCCCGACGTACTACGACGACGCGGGCGCGTTTTATCAGCCTGGCTTTTTGAAGGCCCGCCCGGAGCAAATCGATGATCCAGCGTGAACCATCCCACAACGGCACCCTGGCCGCGCCGCAATTGGAAACCCGCCGGCCGCTCCTGCGACTCAGCAACCTGCACAAAAATTATGGCCCCATCCGCGCCGTCGCCGGCGTCGATCTCCAGGCCTATCCCGGCGAAACTCTGGGCATCGTCGGCGAATCCGGTTCCGGCAAGTCGACGGTCTTGCGTCTGCTGAATCTGGAAGAACTGCCCGACGCCGGCGATTACCGGCTCGAACTGCCCCAGTACGCCGGCCGCAACCTGTTCGAGCTCGACCGCTTCTACCGCCGCCAGATGCAGATCCGGCATATCGGCATCGTCTACCAGAACCCGCACCTGGGCCTGCGCATGCACACGACCAGCAGCGGCAACGTCGCCGAGCGCCTGATCATGGCCGGCGAACGCTCCTACGCCCGCCTGCGCAACGCCGCCCGCGAGTCGCTGGCGGTCTCCGAGTTTCCACTCGAACGCATGGACGACCTGCCGAGCCGGTTGTCGGGCGGGATGCAACAACGGGTGCAACTCGCCCGTGCTATCGCGCTTAAACCGGCGCTGCTCCTGCTCGACGAGCCAACCACCGGCCTCGATGTCTCCATCCAGGCCATGGTCATCGATACCCTGCTGCGCATTCGCCGCGAACAGCAGATCACCACCATTATCGTTTCCCACGATCTCGGTGTGATCCGCACCCTGGCCGACCGCGTCCTGGTCATGCGCCACGGCAGCGTCGTTGAACGCGGCCTGACCGACCAGGTTCTCGACGACCCGCAGCACCCGTACACCCAGCAGCTCGTGCATGCCCGACTCTAAGTACGTTCGATTGCCGGCGTATGGGCCGGCAATCGAACGTACTTCCATTCTGTGAGGAGACCAGCGACGCCTGCTGCAGGCGCAAATATCGAAATTCGGTTGATTTTGCGGCTTTGCCGCAAAATCAACCGAAAAAAGAAAAGTACCGCCCTGCCGCAGGCGAAAAAGTGCGTTCGCGGTCGCCACCGCGTCAATCC
The DNA here is from genome assembly GCA_034437175.1 of Chloroflexaceae bacterium. GTDB lineage: Bacteria > Chloroflexota > Chloroflexia > Chloroflexales > Chloroflexaceae > DAOTUJ01. The sequence goes on from DAOTUJ010000050.1 coordinate 33,249, forward strand.
TGCCTGCCGCAGGCAAAAGAGCCCCGACGCGGCCAGCGTCATACTTCGGAGAACTTATGGAATTGCTCCAGGTTGAGAATCTCAGCAAGCACTTCGACATTCACCACATCGAGCGCGACGTGCCGGCTTTTCGCGATGTCAGCTTCCGGCTGTGGCCGGGCCAGTTCCTGCTGGTGCGCGGACGCAACGGCGTCGGCAAATCGACATTGCTGCGCTGCCTGTACCGCAGTTACCTGCCCAGTTCCGGCAGCGCCGTTTACCATTCGCAACTGGGCAGCATCGACCTGGCGCGCGCCGCCGATGTCGACATCATGCTGCTGCGGCGCAGCGAGATCGGCAATGTGTCGCAGTTCCTGCGCCCGCGCCCGCGGGTCAGTGCGCTCGACCTGGTAGCCGAGCCGCTGCTCACAGGCATGGAGCAGGCTACGGCCCGCCGGATTGCCGGCGAATGGCTCACAGCCTTTGGCTTGAAACCGGAAATCTGGCAGGCTTACCCGACCACATTTTCCGGCGGCGAACAGCAAAAGGTCAACCTGGTGCGTGCGCTGATCGCGCCCCGCCGCCTGTTGCTGCTCGACGAACCGACGGCCTCGCTCGATACCCAGGCTCGCCGGGCGCTGATCGAGCGGTTGGCCGGCCTCAAAGCCGACGGAGTCGCGATGATCGGCGTCTTTCACCACCGCGAAGATGTTGCCCAACTGATCGACGAAGAAATCGTGCTGGACACTGCATAAGGAATGGCTATGCTTCTCACGAATCTGCACTTGCTCTTGCCGGAAGGAGAAATCGAACAGGGGAGCTTGTTGATCGTCGACGGCAAGATCGCTGCCATCTCCGAGAACGAAGCGCCGAACACCGTCGAGCGCCGGGTCGATTGTCGCGGCCTGATCGCTATGCCTGGCCTGATCGACATTCACGGCGACATGCTCGAGCGCGAGGTCGAGCCACGTCCGAATGCACGCTTCCCCATCGACATGGCGCTCTACGAACTCGATAAGCGGCTGGCCGGCAACGGCATCACCACGGCCTATGCGGCGCTTTCCTTCTACGGCGTCAAAAGCGATGAAAGCCCACGTTCGCGCGAAGTCGTCCGCCAGATGATCCAGGCCATCGACCAGCTCCGCGATACGCTACTGGTCGAACAGTACATCCATGCGCGCTATGAGGTTTCGACGCCCGACATTGCGCCCTTCCTGGCCGAAATGCTCAGCGAGCGCCAGATCCGGATGGTCTCGCTCATGGATCACACGCCCGGCCAGGGCCAGTACCGCAACATCGAACATTATGTCACCTTCATCTCACGCTGGCGCAAAGTCGACCCCGCCCACGTCGCAGCCGAAGTCACCGAGCGCATGCGTCAGGCCATCGACGAGCGCACCCGCTGGCGGCTGGCCCGCGACATCGTCGACATGGCTATCGAGCAGCGGCTGATCATCGCCTCACACGATGACGACTCACCGGAGAAAGTCGACCTGGTGGCCAGTCTGGGCGCGAGCATCTGCGAGTTCCCAGTGACAATGGAAGCCGCCGACGAGGCCTGCCGACGCGGCATGCATGTGGTGATGGGCGCACCGAATGTGCTGCGCGGCGGCTCGCACTCCGGCAACCTCAGCGCCCTCGATGCCATCGCTGCCGGCGTCGTCGACCTGCTGGCCGCCGACTATGCGCCGGCTGCTATGGTTCAGGCCATCTTCGAATTGGATCGCAAGGGAATTCTGCCGCTCTACCAGGCCGCCCGGCTGGCCGGCCAGGGACCCGCCGCCGCGATGGGCCTGGACGACCGTGGTACACTGGAAATCGGCAAACGTGCCGACATCGCCCTGGTCGAACCCGGCCCACGCCCCCGTGTACGTGCTACCCTGCGCCAGGGCCGCCCCATCTTCTGGGACGGAAATATGGCTGATCGCGGGTAGATAGGTAACTGCCGCAGGCGGCGTTGGGATTAAACTGCAATGTTGTTTTCGCCTGCGGCAGCAAGGAAAAACTTCTTTCGTTTGATTTTACGGCTTCGCCGTAAAATCAAACGAATTGAGAAGGCTCGTCAACCCTGCCGGAGGCGAAGATAATTAGCGGTCTGGCTGGTCTGGCGGCTGCGCCGCCAGACCAGCCAGACCGCTATGAAATTCCGTCCTGCCGGAGGCGAAAAGAAAATGGCATACTACGATATTTACCCGGAAGAACTGCGCGAGCGCAAACCCTACACACTGAGCGAGCAGCCCACCCTGCACCAGGGAGTGCGCCTGCACGCCTGTCATCTCGGCGCCTGGACGGAGATCGGCCCGCATACCAGCATGGCCGAAACCGTCTTCGGCGATTATAGCTACATCGCCGGCGACGGCCAGATCATCTATGCCGAAGTCGGCAAGTTTTGCTCACTGGCTTCGCAGGTGCGCATCAACCCCGGCAACCATCCGGTACAGCGAGTCACCCAGCATCACATGACCTATCGGCGACGCCTGTATCGGCTGGCTGACAGCGACGACCAGGAGTTCTTCAACTGGCGCCGGGCCGCTCGTTGCATAATCGGCCATGATGTCTGGATAGGCCATAGCGCCATCATTATGCCCGGCGTCACAATCGGCATCGGCGCAGTCGTCGGTGCGGGCGCGGTAGTTACCCGCGACGTCGAACCTTATATGGTCGTCGCCGGGGTGCCGGCACGGCCGATTCGCAAACGCTTCGCCGATAGCACCATCACCGCCCTGCTGCGCATTGCCTGGTGGCACTGGGATCGCGCCACGCTCGAAGAGCGTTTCGACGATTTGATGGATATCGAGCAATTTGTGGCGAAGTACGGCAAATGACACCAGAATCAACCGCAACCCACACGCTGTTTGCAAGCACCATCCTACGCCATGCGCGTCGCCGCCGCCGCATTCAAATCGAGCTCCTCAATGCTCTAGCGGCGCATCAGGTACTTCTGGATCTGGCCGGTCACTGTCATCGGGAAGGCATCAACGAACTTGATGTAGCGCGGGATCTTGAAGTGCGCAATCTGGCCGCGACATCGGATTGACATTGACCAGAATCGCACTGATTTTGGCCGTCGCATACTGAGTAATCAGCCACTCAGCGCAGTTTAGCGCCCAGATCCCGACCCGGTCGCCCTTGGTAATACCAAGCGCCATCATCCCACTGGTGGCGCGAAATCAGTGCATCGTGATCAGGGTGGCTGGCCGCCACCCGGTCGAGCATGTCACCGATCGTCAAACCGAGCAGCGGTTTCTCACTTGTACCGCTCGTGTAGCTCACGACAGAGGGGTGGGCTAAACATAAGGAAGATTCGCGGGGCTGGACAAAACATAATGCGTGGATTCGGGCGAATTCGCGTCGGTTGCTCAGCGTCAGGTGGCTGAATCGTCGTTCGTCAGGTGGTTCCTGACG
>DAOTUJ010000051.1:0-63481 GCA_034437175.1 Chloroflexaceae bacterium
GCCGGGCGACAATGTGGATATGGGTGTGGAATTGATTGTGCCGGTGGCGATTGAGGACGGGCTGCGCTTCGCGATTCGCGAGGGCGGGCGCACCGTCGGTGCCGGCGTCGTTACCAAGATCGAAGAGTAGGTCAGGTTACGGGTACGATTAGCCGGTTGCGTTGCCGGCGATCCTGCGTCGCCGGCAACGCAGCAGTTGATGCGTAACTCTAAGGAGCTTTCTATGGCCAAGCAGAAGGTGCGTATTCGCCTCAAGGCGTACGACCACAAGATTCTGGATCAGTCGGCGCGGCAGATTGTCGAGGCTGCGGAACGTACCGGTGCGCTGGTTGCCGGCCCGGTGCCGCTTCCAACCAAAATTGAGAAATTCAGTGTGATTCGCTCTTCCTTTGTCGATAAGGATTCGCAAGAGCAATTCGAGATCAGGACGCACAAACGCTTGATCGACGTCCTCGATCCCAGTCAGCAGACAATCAATGCGCTGATGAAGCTGAATCTACCTGCTGGTGTTGATATCGAGATCAAACTCTGAAATCTGCGTACTCGCTTGCATTTGAAATTGAAAAAAGCGAAATGCAGCCAATGCGCCTGAATGAGGTTCGTACGCTGCGGAGGTGACATTTATGGTTCAAGGAATGATGGGGCGCAAGCTCGGCATGATGCAGGTCTTTCGTGAAAGTGGCGAGGTGATACCGGTTACGGTTATTTCGCTCGGTCCCTGCATCGTTACCCAGATCCGTACGCTGGATCGCGACGGCTATGAGGCAGTGCAACTGGGCTATGAGCAGGTGCCGCCCCGTAAGCTGACCCGCCCGCAACAGGGCCATCTGAAGGCTGCCGGGGCGCTGATGCGCTACCTGCGTGAGTTTCCGGCCAGAGACATCGGCGCTCACAACGTTGGTGATGTCGTCAATGTGGAACTGTTTCAGCCCGGTCAGTATGTCGATGTGGCCGGCAATTCAAAAGGGCGTGGTTTTGCCGGTGTGGTCAAGCGCCACGGCTTCCGGGGTGGGCCGAAAACGCACGGCCAGAGTGATCGGCATCGTGCCCCTGGTTCGATTGGTGGTGGCAATGCACCCGGTCGCGTCTGGAAAGGCCAGCGTATGGCAGGCCGTATGGGCGGCAAGCGCGTGACGGTGCAGAACCTGGAAGTGGTGGAAGTCCTGCCGGAAAAGAATCTGTTGCTCGTTCGCGGTTCCGTGCCTGGTGCGCGCAACGCTCTGATTCAAGTGAAGCACGCGGTAAAGAGGAAGTAGATGCAAGCGAAACTCTACAACCAGGCCGGCGAACAAATCGGCGCTATCGAGATCAGTGAGTATGTGTTCGGAATTGCGCCGAATGTGCCGGTGATGCACCAGGCGATGGTTCGCCAGCAGGCCAATGCTCGCCTGGGGTTGCACAATACGCTGGGCCGCGGTGTGGTCAGCGGAAGTACGCGCAAGCTCTATCGTCAGAAGGGTACTGGCCGGGCGCGCCAGGGTTCGATCCGGGCGCCGCATCGGCCCGGCGGTGGTATCGCCCATGGGCCGCATCCGCGCTCCTACGAGAAGCATATGCCGCGCAAGATGCGCCGGCTGGCGGTGCGCTCGGCGCTCTCGGTGCGGGCCTCCGAGGAACGTATTCGCTTTGTCGATGCGCTCAGCCTCGAACGCCCACGCACGAAAGATATGATTGCCTTGCTGGAAGCGCATCAACTCGGCGGCAAAACCTTGATTGTGCTTGATAGCAAAAACGAAGCTATTCAGCGTTCGGCCAATAATTTGCCCGAAGTCAAAACCTTGCTGGCCCACTACCTGAATGTGGTCGATTTGCTCAGTTACGATAACGTCCTGATGCCGCGAGCGGCGCTCGATGTCATTGAGGGTTATCTGGGCGCGACCGGGCCGACGCCGGTGGGGGCAGCCGATGTGCCGATGCCCGATCCCGCACCGGCCGCTGCTGCGGCGCCGGCTGGTAGTACACTGGTTCGTGATGCCGTCGCGGGCGCGGCTGCCGATGCAGCGGCCGATAATGATGATGCGGAGGCTTGATGAACGACTATCAGATCATTATTCGCCCGCTGATTACCGAGAAGAATACGAACTTGATGATCTTCAACAAGTATTGCTTTGAAGTGCATCGTGAGGCTAACAAATACCAGATCAAGCGGGCGGTTGAGAATATTTTCAATGTTACCGTCACGGCGGTGCATACCATGAATGTGCGCGGCAAAAAACGCCGCCGCGGTCGCGAGTATGGCTACCAGAGCGATTGGAAAAAGGCGGTGGTGACGCTGGCCTTTGAGGATCGCATCGATTTGTTCGAGAGCTAATTCCCGGCTGCGGGTCGCGGGTGCCGGCTGGCCGCGCAATCCGGAACCGGCAACACGAGGGTGAATTGTTATGGGTATTCGACGCTATAAACCAACATCGGCCGGGCGCCGCAATATGTCGGTTTCTACCTTTGAGGAAATTACTCGCAAAGGGCCTGAACCGAGTTTGACTGAACCATTGCGCAAACAGGCCGGGCGCAACAATCGTGGCCGCATTACCACCCGTCATCGTGGTGGTGGCCATAAGCGCCATTATCGGTTGATTGATTTCAAGCGCGATAAGCATGATATTCCGGCGCGCGTCGCGGCGATTGAGTATGATCCTAATCGGACTGCTCGCATCGCTTTGCTCAACTATGTCGACGGCGAGAAACGCTACATCATTGCCCCTGCCGGTCTCAAGGTCGGCGATATGGTCATGAGTGGGCCGCGCGCCGACATTCGCGTCGGCAATGCCATGCCGCTCTATGCCATGCCGCTTGGCTCGCAGATCCACAACATTGAGTTGCAGATCGGCCGCGGCGGGGTGATGGTGCGCAGTGCCGGCGCCTCTGCCCAGTTGATGGCCCGCGAAGGGAGCTATGCTACGCTGCGTATGCCGTCCGGCGAGATGCGCATGGTGCATATCAATTGTATGGCTACGCTTGGCCAGGTCGGCAACGTCGACCATCAGAATATTCGGATTGGCAAAGCCGGCCGCAATCGCTGGCGTGGTCGCCGACCGACGGTGCGGGGTACGGTGATGAATCCGCGTGACCATCCCCACGGCGGCGGTGAAGGCCGGGCGCCGCGTGGTATGAGTACGCCCAAAACCAAGTGGGGCAAGCCGGCACGCGGTGTCAAAACCCGCCATAATCCGCGAACCGATCGTTTCATTATGCGACGACGCGGCAAGAAGTAGAACCGCTGTTCAGGAGGCTACGATGAGTCGCTCATCAAAAAAGGGTCCGTATGTTGATTTGCGGCTGCTCGACCGCATTGAAGATATGAACCGGGCCAACGAAAAACGTGTGTTGCGTACCTGGTCGCGCGACTCGACCATCTTTCCGCAAATGATCGGCCATACGATAGCCGTTCACGATGGGCGCCGTCACGTACCGGTTTATATTACCGAAAATATGGTCGGCCATAAGCTGGGCGAGTTCGCCCCGACCCGCTTCTTCCGTGGACACGGCGGCAAAAAAGCCGACAAACGCGGTCGTATGAAGTAATCAGGTGCATCATGCAGGCCAAAGCAGTAACCAGGTATATTCGTATCTCACCATTTAAGGTGCGGAAAGTGATCGATGTGGTGCGGGGCCAGCGTGTTGATCGGGCTCTGGCGACTCTGCGCTATATGCCGCAGCGGGCCGCCCGTGAAGTGGCCCGCACCATCAAGTCGGCGGCAGCGAATGCCGAAAATAATTTTGATATGGAGCCGGCCGATCTGGTCGTCAAGACGATTTATGCCGATGAGGGGCCGACCCTCAAACGCATTATGCCGCGGGCGCGTGGTATGGCTAATCGCATCAATCGGCGAACTACTCACATTACGGTGATTGTCGACGACGGCGAGGAATATTAGCGGCGCGGCAGCATTGTTGCCGCCCATCCATCGCTCGCGAAATGCCGGCTTCGGCTATTGTTCTGGAGGTAAAGATTGGGACGCAAAGTACATCCAATTGGGTTTCGGCTTGGATACATTAAGGATTGGCAGTCGAAGTGGTTTGCCGAACGTGATTATACTACGCAGCTCCACGAAGACCTGGCGTTGCGTCGCTTGATTGCCGCAGAGTTGCAGAATGCCGGTGTCTCGCGCATCGAGATTGAACGCTCGGCCAACCGCGTCGAGGTGACGGTCTATACAGCTAAACCCGGTATCGTGATCGGCAAACGCGGTACCAACGTCGATAAATTGAAAAGCGATCTTGAACGGCAAACCGGCAAGCGCATTCGGCTCAATATTCAGGAGATCCATCAGCCGGAAATTGATGCGCGCCTGGTGGCCGAAAGCATTGCCGAACAGATTAATAAGCGTATTTCGTACAAACGAGCCATGAAACAGGCTATTCAGCGGGCGATGCGCCTTGGGGCGCAGGGTGTCAAGATCCGCTGTGCCGGGCGCCTGGGCGGTGCTGAGATGGCGCGCATTCATGTCGAAAACGATGGCCGCGTGCCGCGCCATACGCTTCGCGCCGATATCGATTATGCCCAGGTACACGCGCATACGACCTATGGCCGCATCGGGGTGAAAGTCTGGATCTACAAAGGCGAGGTCTTTCCCGATCAACTGGCCAAGGCACGCGCTGAGCAAATTGCCAATACCAACAGCGGCAATAGCAGTGGGAGCGGCGGTGGCGGGAACTCGTCGCGTACGCGGTCTTAGGAGGAACGATCATTATGTTGATGCCGAAGCGAACTAAGTATCGCAAACAGCACCGCGGACGTAATCGAGGCCTGTCGCAGCGCGGCAATACGGTCGTCTATGGCGACTACGGAATCATGGCTCTCGAAGGTACCTGGATTACCAGTCGCCAGATCGAGGCGGCCCGCCGTACGATTACCAATACCGTCCGGCGTGGCGGCAAAGTCTGGATCCGGATCTTTCCCGATAAGCCGGTCACTCAGAAGCCCGCTGAGACGCGTATGGGTGGCGGCAAAGGCTCCGTCGATCACTGGGTCGCTGTGGTCAAACCTGGACGGATTATGTTTGAGCTCGGTGGTGTCGGCGAAGAATTGTCGATGGAAGCGTTGCGCCGTGCGGCACAAAAAATGCCGATCCGCTGCAAAATTGTTGGCCGCGATGAGGTTGAGGAGGGTACCAGCGATGAAAGCGAGTGAACTGCGCAGCCTCGATGACGATAAACTGAAGGAAATGGTTGCAGACTCGCACAAAGAGTTGTTCAACCTGCGCTTTCAGCAAGTAACCGGGAAATTAACGAATACTGCGCGCTTTCGTCAGGTGCGCCGCGATATTGCGCGCATCCAGACGATCTTGCGCGAACGTGAACTTGCTGCCGAGGAGACTGAGGCATGACCAGCGAAACCAGCAGTCGCAAACAGAGCAAAACCGGGCGTGTCGTCAGCAATAAAATGGATAAGACGGTGGTGGTGGCGGTCGATTATCTCAAGCCGCACCCGCTGTATCGCAAGATTATTCGCAAGACGAATAAGTTTCATGCCCACGATGAAGAGAATGGTTGTCGCATCGGTGATACGGTGCGCATCGAGGAATCCCGGCCGCTGAGCCGCACCAAGCGCTGGCGGGTTGTTGAGATCCTCCAGCGCGTCGAGGAGTAGTTCTATGGTCCAGCCACAGACGCGCTTGAAAGTTGCCGATAATACCGGCGCCAAACAGATCATGTGTATTCGGGTTCTCGGTGGTTCGGTCGTCAAGTATGGCCGCATCGGTGATGTGATTATCGCATCGGTCAAAGAGGCTACGCCCGGTGGCTCGGTGCGCAAAGGCGAGGTTGTGCGCGCCGTCATTGTGCGCACCGCTAAAGAATACGGCCGTGCCGACGGCTCGCATATTCGCTTTGATGATAATGCCGCCGTGATCGTTGGCAAGGAAAATAACCCGCGTGGTACGCGCATCTTCGGCCCGGTGGCCCGCGAGTTGCGCGAAAAGCAGTTTATGCGCATCGTGTCGCTCGCTCCAGAGGTGTTGTGATGCATATCAAAACAGGTGATGAAGTTCTCGTGATCTCTGGTCGCGAAAAAGGCAAGCGCGGGAAAATCAAGCAGGCGATGCCGCGCGTCAATCGGGTGGTCATTGAGGGGCTGAATATCATCAAACGTCACTCGCGCCCGCGCGGCCCCGGCCGGCCCGGCGGCATTATCGAGCGCGAAGCGCCGTTGCACGCTTCCAATGTGATGCTCATTTGCCCCAGGTGCGACCGCGCTTCGCGTACCGGCCATCGTTTTCTCGATGAGCTCGACCATAAAGGTCGCCAGCGCAAAGTGCGTTTTTGCAAAGCCTGCGATGCTGTAATCGATGAATAAAAGAAGCTGTTCGATCAGGGCCGGAGTGGCACCGGCTGACTCCAAGCCCCTGAGGAGAAACTTATGCCTGCTCGTTTGAAAGAAAAATATCAGAATGACGTTGTTCCGGCATTGATGCAGGATTTCCAGTTCTCCAGCATCATGCAGGTGCCGCGCCTGGTCAAAGTTGTCGCGAATATCGGTGTCGGTGAGGCCATTCAAAATAGCAAGGCGCTTGATGCAGCCACCAGTGATCTGACGATAATCACTGGCCAGAAACCGGTCGTCACTCGTGCCCGTCGCTCAATTGCTTCCTTTAAATTGCGCGAAGGTATGCCGATTGGTGTCATGGTTACCCTGCGCGGCGAGCGCATGTACAATTTCCTGGATCGGGTTATCAATCTGGCTCTGCCGCGCATCCGCGATTTTCGGGGGGTGAGCCGGCGCTCGTTTGATGGCCGTGGCAACTATAGCATTGGCCTGCGTGAGCAAATTGTCTTTCCGGATATTGAATACGATAAAATTGATAAAATCCGCGGTCTCGAAATCGCGGTCGTGACGACGGCCGTCAATGATGAACAGGGCTATGCTTTGCTCAAACGGCTCGGTATGCCGTTCCGCGACTAAGAGGAGGATAGTGTGGCAAAAACATCGATGATTGTCAAGGCACAACGCCCGCAACGCTTCAAGGTTCGCCAGTACCATCGTTGCAAAGTTTGTGGTCGCTCGCGGGCTTATATGCGCAAGTTTGGTATGTGCCGGATCTGCTTTCGGGAACACGCGCTGCAGGGTTTGATTCCGGGCGTTGTCAAGTCGAGTTGGTAAGTATCGATCAGGTTCGCTTTGCCCGGCATGGCGAATCTATCGTCAGACTGTTTGAAGTAGCATATGAATGTATTCTGTTTGCCCGGCACACGGGGCCATCAAGGAGGGGCACAGTGAGCGTTAACGACCCGATTGGCGATATGCTGACTCGCATCCGCAATGCGTGTCTGGCCCGTCACGCAACTGTTGTCATTCCTGCATCGAAAATGAAACTGGCAATTGCGGGGATTTTGAAGAATGAAGGCTTCATCCGCGATTTCCAGGTGCAGGCAGGCCAACCGCGCGACTCGCTGCTGATCACCTTGAAATATACTGCGGAACGTGAACCGGCTATCACCGGTCTGCGCCGCGTGAGCAAGCCAGGTCTGCGGATCTATACCAATCGCTCCGATATTCCGCGCGTGCGCGGCGGCCTCGGAGTGAGTATTCTCTCGACGCCCAAGGGCGTGCTGGCCGGCCACGAGGCCTGGCGCCAGCACGTCGGCGGTGAGGTGCTTTGCTACGTCTGGTAATAACTGGCGGAGGATTCTGATGTCTCGGATTGGAAAACGCGAAATTCCGTTGCCGAAAGGCGTCGAAATTACGATTGGCCCCAATAATTATGTGACTGTCAAAGGGCCGAAAGGGAAACTCGAACAGCAGTTGCCGCCCGCTATGCAGATTGCTCAGGAAAACGGCACGCTGCTCGTTCAGCGCCCTTCGGATAGCAAAAATCATCGCTCGTTGCACGGCCTCACGCGCACTCTGCTGGCTAATATGGTGGCCGGGGTAACTGATGGCTGGCAGCGCAAGCTCGAAATCAATGGCGTCGGCTACCGGGCCAACCTCGAGGGCAAGACGCTGGTGCTGCAGCTCGGCTATTCGCATCCTATCCGTATGGAACCACCACCCGATGTTTCCTTTGAGGTTGGTGAGCGCCGTAGTGCCAGCGATCCGTTGCCGATTACTATTCACGGCTTGAATAAGCAGATCGTCGGCCAGCAGGCGGCGATTATGCGCTCGCTGCGCCCGCCGGAGCCTTACAAAGGCAAGGGTGTCAAGTATATCGAAGAAACGATCCGCCGCAAAGCCGGCAAAGCCGGTAAAACCAAGTAAGTTTCGCTCGTTGCCGGCGATTTGTCGCCTGGCTACCGGTTGGGATGCCGCAAAAATGTGGTATCATACTGCTTTGACACGAAAAGTGGTAGGGGATACACTCTCTGCCCGGAGAATGAGGCCATGGGAAAACGCACAACTCATGATCTGCGGAAACGTCGTCATTATCGCATTCGCAAACGGATCAAGGGCGATTCGTCTCGACTACGTTTGAATGTGTTTCGCAGTAATCTGCATATTTATGCGCAGGTTATCGATGATACGGTCGGCCATACGCTGGTTGCTGCTTCTACAGCTGAGAAAACGCTGCGCTCCGAGGAGCGCAGTGGCAATGGCAGCAAAGTTGCCCAGGCTCAGGCCGTCGGCAAGCTGATCGCCGAACGTGCGCTACAGGCCGGGGTGACGAAGGTTGTCTTTGATCGCGGTGGCTATCGCTATCACGGGCGGGTCAAGGCGCTGGCTGAGGCGGCACGTGAGGCCGGTCTGAGTTTCTAGCATATTGGGAGGCGTTGTGGTTCGCGAACGTATTAATCCGGAAGAACTGGAACTCACCGAAGAGCGGATCGTTCAGATCAACCGTGTGGCGAAAGTGGTCAAAGGTGGCCGCCGCTTCAGTTTCAGTACAGTGGTGGTCGTCGGCGACGGCAATGGCCACGTTGGGGTTGGCATGGGCAAGGCTTCCGAAGTGCCCGAGGCGATTCGCAAGGGTATCGAGGCCGCCCGGAAAAATATTATTCGGGTGCCGCTGGTTAATTCCACGGTGCCCCACGAGGTGGTTACCAAGTTCGCCTCGTCCAAGGTGATGATCCGCCCGGCGGCTCCCGGTACCGGGGTGATTGCCGGTCGCGGCGTTCGCCCGGTGGTTGAAGCGGCCGGGATTAGCAATGTGCTGTCGAAAGTGTATGGTAGCAATAATCCGGTCAATGTGGTCAAGGCTGCGTTTCAGGCGCTCAGTGAATTGACGTCGCTGCAGGAAATGGCTCGCCGTCGCAGTTTTACCTCGCATGAGTTGCATCAGCGCCGCTCGCGCCGCGAGGCGACGATTGAACCGCAGGAGCCGACGGTATGAGTAAACTACGTATTACCTATCGCAAGAGTGCCATTGGCTATAATCAGACCCAGAAAGATACGATCTATTCACTTGGTCTGCGCAAAATCAATCAGAGTGTGATTAAACCCGATAATTCTTCAGTGCGTGGCATGCTTTTCAAAGTGCAACACCTGGTCACGGTTGAAGAGGTTGCCGATGAGGTGCAGGAATGAAACTTCATGATCTTCGCCCCGCACCAGGCTCACACCGCACCAGTAAGCGTGTCGGGCGTGGCCATGGTTCCGGCAAAGGCAAGACGTCCGGCAAGGGTATGATGGGCCAGAAGGCTCGCTCCGGCCCCGGCCCCTACCGCACCTTTGAAGGCGGTCAGAACCGGTTGGTCAAGCGTATGCCTTTCAAACGCGGTTTTACCAATATCTGGCGCACCAGTTACCAGGTAGTCAATGTTGAACAACTTAATGAGTGGCCCGCTGAGCTGGAGGTGTCGCCGGAGACGTTGCTCGAAGCACGGGCGGTGCGCAAGAAGAATCAGCCGATCAAGGTGCTGGGCGATGGCGAATTGAAGGTGGCGCTGACGGTTCATGCTCATAAATTCTCCGGCAGCGCCCGCCAGAAGATCGAGGCCGCCGGCGGCAAAGTTATCGAGTTGCCCTGGGTGGCGGAACGCCGTAGCCGTAGCCGTGGCCCTAACCCGAGTATGCGTGGCAAAACTCAGTAATTGTTCCTTTTCATTTGATCCTGGCAGTGAAGCTGCCAGGATCAAATGAAAAGGGATCTTGCACGCTTCTTTCTGCCGCGGCTGTAGATAAAAATAAAAACAATATTTCTGCTGGTTCAGGCTGCTTGCGGCCCGAATGAGCAGAAAAAGACCGTACTTCCACCTTGCCGGAGGCGAAAAAGTTCCTGGCCGGAATTAAACGCCGACTGCGTACGCCATAAAACGAGGAAACGAACGATGCTACAGGCAGTGATACGAGCATGGCAGTTGCCCGATCTTCGGCGGCGTATCCTGTTTACGCTGGGGATGCTGCTGATATTTCGCATGATTGCGCATATTCCGGTGCCCAATATCAATCCCGATTCACTCGTTGCTCTGCGTGAGGCACTGCAAAGCAATCAGTTGGCACAGTTATTGAATATTTTTGCCGGCGGTGCATTGCAAAACTTTTCGGTGGCGGCACTCGGGGTCTATCCCTATATTACCGCGACGATTATTATGCAGTTGCTCAATCCGTTGATTCCGGCGCTCCAGGAATTGTCTAAGGAAGGCGAGCAGGGTCGCATCAAGATTAATCGCTATCAGATGATCCTGACTATTCCTCTGGCTTTCTTGCAGGCCTATGGGCAGACGCTGACGATTGAACGGAGCCTCGGTGTCGGCCAGTCGCTGTTCCGCTCCGAGTTCAATATCGTGACCAACTTCTTTCCGACGTTCACGATTTTGCTCTCGATGGTCGCTGGAACTATGCTGCTGGTCTGGCTCGGTGAACAGATCAATGAACATGGGATTGGGCAGGGGATCTCGGTGATCATCTTTGGCGGTATCGTCTCCGGTTTGCCGACGCTCGTTGTGCAGGGTGTGCAAATTGGTGAGGCCGGTGGCGCTGAGACGATTTTCGGCCTGATGATTTTTTTGTTGATCGGCTTGCTGACGATTGTTGGCATTGTGTTGATCCAGGAAGGCCAGCGCCGTATCCCGGTACAGTACGCCAAGCGTGTGCGCGGTAATCGGGTCTATGGCGGCCAGAGTAGCTATATTCCGCTGAAAGTCAATATGGCCGGCATGATTCCGCTGATCTTTGCCCAGAGTATTATTATCTTTCCCGGTATCGTGGCTTCCTGGTTCTTTATTCCAGGCGGCGAAGGGATTGGCAATGTCATCGCCGGCTTCTTTTACAATACGTTTAATCCGACCGGTCAGGGTGGCGGCTTTGTCTACATTGCGCTGCTCTTTCTGCTCACGGTAGGTTTTACTTATTTTTATACCATCGTGCTGTTTACCCAGCAGGACATTCCCGACAATCTGCAGAAAAACGGTGGATTCATACCGGGTATTCGGCCCGGCAAACGGACTGAGGAATACCTGTCCCGCGTGCTGAATCGGATCACGCTGGCTGGCGCGCTTTTCCTGGGCCTGGTGGCGATTCTGCCCTTCCTGACCCAGTCGATCACCGGTGTCCAGATTGGCCTCGGTAGTACGGCGCTGCTGATTGTGGTCGGTGTGGCTGTCGATACGATGCGTCAGCTTGAGGCGCAACTGGTGATGCGTAACTACGAAGGGTTCCTTAGTCGCTAAAATAGAGTCAGAGAGGCTCGTTTGGGAGTCGCTTGTGGTTCTGTATAGATGTGAGTGTGCGCTATGATGAATGTGATGCTTCTCGGCCCGCCCGGTGCAGGTAAAGGTACGCAGGCGAAAACGCTGTCCGAACGAACGTCGCTCGCCCATGTGGCCAGCGGTGATCTGTTCCGCGCTGCACTGCGCGAAGGAACCGAGTTGGGTATGCTCGCCAAGTCGTATATGGATCGCGGCGAACTTGTACCCGATGAAGTCGTGATTGGTATGATCCTTGAACGCATTCAACAGCCTGATTGCGCCGAGGGTGTTATTTTCGACGGCTTCCCGCGAACGCGCGATCAGGCGGCAGCCCTGGAAGATGTGCTGGCTAAACATCAGAGCCAGATCGATGCCGTGCTCTACCTGGCAGTGCCGAATGATGTCCTGCTGCGCCGGATTGCCGGCCGCCAGACGTGCAAGACCTGTGGGGCGACCTACAATATTTATTATTTTCCGTCTCATCGGCCTGGTATCTGCGATGCCTGCGGTGGCAAGCTCTATCAGCGGAGCGATGACTCGATGGAGACCGCGCAGCATCGCCTGGATGTCTATTTTGCTCAGACGATGCCGCTCATTGAGCACTACCAGAAGCAAGGTAGCTTGCACGAAATCGACGGTCAGCGCGAAATTTCACTCGTCACTGAGTCGATGTTGCGGGCGCTGAATCTCGAGGTTAATGATCAGGTCAAACATTAGAATGGAGGGATATGACTAAGAAAAAAGATGTTATCGAGATGGAAGGTACGATTACCGAGCCGCTTCCAAATGCGATGTTTCGGGTCGAGCTCGATAATGGCCATGAGGTGCTGGCTCATATCTCGGGCAAAATGCGAATGAATTATATTCGTATTTTGAAAGGCGATCGGGTGCTGGTTGAACTTTCACCCTATGATCTGACACGCGGGCGCATTACCTACCGTTACAAATAACATCAGGTGAAAAGTTGTGGTATATTATGCCTTTCGCTTCAGAAAGGTTCTATTCTTTGTTGCTGAAATAGCTATCTGGCATCGGCTCGATAGAAAGCCGTGATAATTCGATGAGAGGAGGCTTACGGTGAAAGTACGCGCATCGGTCAAGCCGCGTTGTGAGTATTGCAAGGTCATCAAGCGCAGGGGCGTGATTCGGGTGATTTGTAGCCGCACACCCAAGCATAAGCAGCGCCAGGGTTAATTCCCGGCTGCATAATCCGGAGAAACATTGCATGGCACGTATTGCTGGAGTCGATATTCCACGCAACAAGAAAGTTGAAATCGCGATTACCTATATCTTCGGTATCGGGCGTACCAATGGCATGGAGGTGATCCGCAAGGCCAATGTGAATCCCGATACCAGGGTGCGCGATCTGACGGAAGAAGAAGTCGGGCGGTTGCGCGAGATCATCGACCGCGAATATCGCGTTGAGGGTGATCTGCGTCGCGAGACCCAGATGAATATCAAGCGCCTGATGGATATTGGCTGCTACCGGGGCCTGCGCCATCGGCGTGGGATGCCTACCCGCGGTCAGCGCACTCGTACGAATGCGCGAACTCGCCGCGGGCGCAAGGGGCAGGCCATCGGTATCAAGAAGAAAGTCAAGAAGTAACCCTGACAGAAGGAGACGTTCATGCCGCCACGTGGACAACGTGGCCGGCAACGTGGTAAGCGCCGTGAGCGCAAAAATATTCCACGTGGCCAGGCCCATATTCTGAGTACGTTCAATAATACGATTGTCACCATCACTGATCCGCAGGGTGCGGTGGTGTGCTGGGCTAGCGCCGGCCAGTCCGGCTTCAAGGGTTCGCGCAAAAGCACTCCCTATGCTGCCCAGTTGACTGCCGATAGCGCGGCACGCAAGGCGATGGAAAATGGTATGCGTTCGATTGAAGTTTTTGTCAAAGGTCCGGGCTCCGGTCGTGAATCGGCCATTCGCTCGCTCCAGGCTGCCGGTCTGCAAGTGACGGCGATTACCGATATGACGCCGATTCCGCATAATGGCTGCCGTCCGCCTAAACGCCGTCGCGTCTGATGGCGGTGGCGCGGGTCGGGTGCAGGATCGAAATTCAGGAGGATAAGCTCATCAATGGCTCGTTATCATGGTCCGGTTGGGAAAATTAGCCGCCGGCTTGGGATTGGTATTACCGAAAAGGGACAGCGCATTCTGAATAAGCGCTCCTATCCGCCTGGCCAGCACGGTGGGCCGTCGGTTCGCCGTCGCCAGATTTCGGATTACGGTCTCCAGCTCATGGAGAAGCAAAAGGCACGCTATATGTATGGTGTGCTGGAGCGCCAGTTTCGCAATCTCTTTGAAAAAGCTTCCCGGCGCAGTGGTGTGACTGGTGAGTATCTGCTGAGTTTGCTCGAACGCCGGCTCGATAATGTTGTGTATCGGCTCGGCTTCGCAACGACGCGCAATCAGGCCCGCCAGCTGGTCAGCCATGGCCACATCACGGTTGATGGGCGGAAGACGAATATTCCGTCTTTTACCGTCAGAGTTGGCCACACGATTGCGGTGCGCAAGGAGAGCCGCCGGCGTACCTACTTCAAAAATCTGGTCGATAGCGGCGAGCTCAATCGCCATCGCGCCCCGGAATGGCTGCGGCTGGATTCTGCTGAGATGTCCGGCCAGGTCGTGGCATTGCCTCGCCGTGAGGATGCTGAACCCGGGATTAACGAGCAGTTGATTGTTGAGTTCTATAGCCGCTAGTTGAACTGCCAGCGGTCTGTCGGTTGCCGACATCGTAATCACGATGGGCGGCAACCGCTGCTTGCTGTTTGATAGGTAATGAAGGAGGCAAGCCGTGCTGGATATCGCAATGCCCAAGATTGAAGTGGCACAGGCGGCTGAGAATTATGGGCGCTTTAAAATTGAGCCGCTTGATCCGGGTTATGGGCATACCCTTGGAAGTGCGCTCCGCCAGGTTTTGCTCTCATCTATTCCTGGCACGGCGATTACCAGGGTCAAGATCGACGGTGCCTTCCACGAGTTCGCGACGATTCCCGGTGTCAGAGAAGATGTCACCGAAATTGTCTTGAATATCAAGGGTGTGCGCATGCGCTCCGCTGCCGAACGGCCGCTACGGGTGACGCTTGATCGCCGGAAGCCCGGCATTGTGACAGCAGCTGATATAGCATTGTCTGAGCGACTTGAACTGGTCAATCCCAATCACTATATCTGTACGCTCGACGCGGAAGATGCCGGTTTGCATATTGAAATGACTGTTGAGCGCGGGCGCGGTTATGTTGCTGCTGACCAGCGGGGTATGCCGCCGATTGGTGAAATTCCGGTTGATGCTATCTATACGCCGGTGCCGAAAGTAAGTTATCTTGTCGAAAATACCCGGATTGGTCAGGCAACCGACTATGACCGCCTTATTCTTGAAGTCTGGACTGATGGGACAATTACGCCCGGTGATGCCCTGAGCCATGCTGCTGAAGTGCTGGTGCAGTATAGCCAGACGATTGCTGACTTTAATCGGCTGGCGACCGAACAGGAAGAACCGCAGCCGGCCGCCGGTCTGACTATTCCGGCTGATGTGTATGATACGCCGATTGAAGATCTCGATCTCTCGACACGTACCTACAACTGTTTGAAGCGCGCCGACATTACAAAAGTCGGGCAGGTACTGCAAATGGATGAAAAGGCATTGCTTTCGGTGCGCAACCTGGGCCAGAAGTCGATGGAAGAGATTCGCGATCGGCTGGTTGAACGGGGCTATATTCCGAAACCCAGTGAAGCCGAACTGATGGCGCTGAATGCGGCTATCAGTGCGATGAACGGCAATTCGACAATCCATGAGTAGTAGTATCGAAGGAAGGAACCATGCGCCATCGCAAGGTCGGAAAAAAACTCAATCGTTCGATGGAGCATCGCAAGGCGCTCTATCGCAATTTGATGATCTCGCTGATTGAGCACCGCCGTATTCAGACGACGGTTGCCAAAGCTCGCGCTGTTCAACCTGAAATGGAACGCCTGATGTCGATTGCGCGCGAAGATACGCCGCATGCCCGGCGGATGGTGCTCTCGAAGCTGTCGAGCAAGGATGCGATGCGCCGGCTCTTCACGTTTGCGCCCCAGGAATATGGCTCGCGCTACGGCGGTTGTACGCGCATTACCCGGATCGGGCCGCGCCAGGGCGACGGCGCCGAAATGGCGGTGCTGGAACTGGTTTAATCTGTGCGGAACCTGGCATTGCAGATCGCGTATGACGGTACGGATTTTGTCGGCTCACAGTGGCAGAATAATGGGCGTTCGGTACAGGGCGAGCTCGAAGGTGCCTGGCGGCACTTTGCGCAGGAAGAACGTCGCTTCACGCTGGCCGGTCGTACCGATGCCGGTGTGCATGCGCAGGGTCAGTGTGCCAATGTGCGCAGTACTACCCGGCATTCGATCAGTACGATTCGGCGTGGTATGAATGCGGTACTGCCTGAGGATGTTTCAGTCCTTCAGGTCTGGGAGGTCGGGCCGGATTTTCACGCACGCCATAGAGCCGTCCGCCGCTCTTATCGGTATTTGATCGATAATAATTCGGCACCCTTGCCGCTGTTGCGCAATTTTGTGGTGCATGTGGAGCAGCCACTGAACGTACCGGCAATGACCGCAGCTTTAGGGCGCCTCCAGGGGCGCCACGATTTTGCAGCTTTCGCCAGCGTCGGCCCGGCACAACGCTCGACGGTGCGCAGTTGCCATTACGCCGGTTGCCGGGAAATCGAATATGCCGGGCGTTCTCTGATTGCGGTGGAACTGGTGGCCAATGCGTTTTTGCATCATATGGTGCGAGTAATTGTCGGTACGGCCTTGCAGGTTGGTCGCGGTCGATTGTGTGCTGATGATGTGAGTAGCATTCTGGCGAGTCGTGAGCGGCGCCGCGCCGGCCCGACAGCTGCCGCTCACGGGCTCACGCTGATGGATGTGCTCTATCCATCTGGTGTGCTCGAACCTGCAATGGCTGCTGATTCCAATGCTGACAGCGGAAGTCAAACAAAGGATAGATAATGAAAACGTATTCGCAAAAAGTTTCTGAAGTCCAACGCGATTGGTATGTGGTCGATGCAACCGACCAGGTGTTGGGGCGCCTCGCTACTCAGATCGCCGGCCTGTTGCGCGGCAAGCATAAGCCGACATTCACGCCGCATATCGACTCGGGTGATTTTGTGGTGGTGGTCAATGCCGAGAAAATCAAGCTGGTTGGCCGCAAGCCGGAACAAAAGGTGTACTATCGGCATAGCGGGTATCCCGGTGGTATCAAGGCAACCCCCTATAAAATGATGCTGGCGAAACATCCGGATCGCATTCTGCGCTCTGCTGTCAAAGGGATGCTGCCCAAGAATCGTATGGGCCGGCGCCTGTTGACCAAGTTGCGGATCTATGCCGGGCCTGAACATCCGCATGCCGCTCAACAGCCAAAGGCCTATACGCCACGGCCGCGTGGTTAAAGGGAGAAGATATGACTGAGAAACGTTACTATCAGGGCACTGGCCGCCGCAAGACATCGGTGGCGCGGGTGCGGCTTTTTCCTGGTGCCGGCGAATTCGTCGTCAACGGCAAAGCACCTGCTGAGCATTTTGGGGCGCGCGATCATTTGCTGCGCGAGATCGTTCGCCCGCTCGATCTGACTGAGACACGTTCGTCGTTCAATGTGCTGGTCAAGGTGCGTGGTGGCGGCGTTTCCGGCCAGGCTGGTGCGGTGCGCCATGGTGTTGCACGGGCGCTGCTCGATGCCGATGCCGATTTGCGCCCGGTGCTCAAGCGCGCCGGGTTCCTGACGCGTGATCCGCGGGCCAAAGAACGCAAAAAGCCCGGTCTCAAGCGCGCCCGCAAAGCCCCACAGTATACCAAGCGCTGAGGCGTGCGCATGTTATTGCATTTATGCCGGCGACGAACTCCGGCATGAATGCAATAGCCGGACTTACCCGGCGGCAACTGCTTTTGTCGAGGGTTGAATGAAGCGCCGGAGCGTGCTACAATCATCGCTATGCGAGTCATTACCGGAAGCGCAAAAGGCCATCGCTTGAAAGCGCCACGTAGTATGAAGACGCGCCCGATGCTGGATCGGGTCAAAGAATCGCTGTTCTCGGTGATTGAGGGTTATGGGCCAATCCGTGGCAGGGTATTGGATCTGTATGCCGGTACCGGGTCACTGGGTATCGAGTGCCTCTCGCGTGGGGCGGCATACGCCGATTTCGTCGAGCAAAATGCCCATGTTTGCCGGATTATTCGCGAGAATCTGGTGCATACCCGGATGATGGATCGAGCACAGGTTCATCAGATGCCGGTTGCCCGTTACCTTCAGCAGGCCCGGCATCAGGTGAACTATGCTATAATTATGATGGATCCACCCTATGCCGATCCTCATATCAACGATACCATCCAGGCACTTGCCAATGTTGGTCTGGCAAGCGAGCACAGTCTGCTGGTGGTCGGGCACTCACCACGGGTTGAACTTGCCGATGATTATCCACCCTGGCAGCGTGTGAAATTTCGTAAGCTCGGCGATTCCTGCTTTTCTATTTATGATTTCGACTCGTAATTACTCGCTGATCTGAGTATATGTGGCGCGGGAGCCAGTAGTGAAGATTGCGCTCTATCCGGGAAGTTTTGATCCGATCACCTATGGCCATCTCGATACGGCCCGGCGAGCGGCTCGTATCTTTGATGTGGTGGTGGTTGCCGTCTTCGATCAGCCCAATCGTAGATTATTATTTTCGACTGAAGAGCGGCTGGCTTTGCTGCAAACGGCTATCGCCGATATTGCCGGCCTGCGGCTCGAAACCTATGCTGGTCTGACGGTCGATTTTGCGCGTCAGATGGGTGCTCAGGCGATTGTACGGGGAATTCGCTCCGGCAGTGATTTTGAGCAGGAATTTCAGATGGCTCAGATCAACCGGACAATTGAACCGGATATTGATGTGCTGGTGATGCTGGCTAGTCATCGCTATTCGTTCTTGAGTGCTTCGATGGTTCGTGAAGTTGCTGCCCTCGGCGGCGACGTCAGTGCCTGGGTGCCGCCGCACGTTGTGCAGGCACTCGATCGCAAGTTCGGGCGTGCCTAGCGCGCTCACGAAGGGGGTGAGCGACCATCGAACTCGATGATTTGCTTGATGAAATAGAAGATGCGCTGGCTGAAGGCCGCCGGGTACCATTCAGTGGCCGCTTGCTGGTCGATGAGGAACGCTTGCTCGATATCATTGATCGGATGCGGGTCGCTGTTCCGGAAGAACTCAAACAGGCACGTCGGGTGATCCAGGAACAGGATCGCCTGATTGCGGAAGCACAAGCCCGTGTTCAGCAGGCACTCTCGGAACGTGGTTTGCTTGATGCAGTGGAAGCGGAGCGCCAGCGCTTGCTCGAACAGGCTGAAATGGAAGCAGCACAGGTTCGCGCCGGGGCTGATGAGTATGCTCGCCAGGTGCTTGAGGAACTTGATGAGCGCCTGGTCAAGATGATTACCAGTGTGCGTAATGGCCTGACAACCCTCTCGCAAGCTTGAGTATGCCTGCCAGTCGCTTCATGCTGCTGGCTCGAATGATAGTTGTACCTATACAAAGCTCATGGCACAGATAAAGTTTAATGTTGCGCAGTTGTTGCGAGAAGTGATTGGCTCGCGACGTGACTATGAATTTTATGAAGAGAACTTGTCGCTCGATGATTCGCTGACGCTGCGCAAGATCATCGGTCAGGTGCGCTTTACGCGTACGGCGACCGGGGTGTTTGCGCAGGTTCATGTTACGGGTCTGGTGCGGCTCGTCTGTGTTCGTTCACTCGATGAATTTGATCAGCCGGTAAAGCTCGATTTCGCAGACCAGTTTCATTCGGTTATTGATGTGGTTACCGGGATCACGCTGCCAAAGCCGGATGAAGATGATCCCTACTTTATCAGCGACAATCATATGGTCGATCTAGGTCAGACGATACGCGAGTATGTGTTGCTCGAATTGCCGCTGAACCCGGTTAGTGAGGCCTATCGCGATAATCCGGTACGCTATACGGTTGAATCAGAAGGCGGTGCCGCCGCTGATGTTGATGATGAACCGGTCGACGAACGTTTGCAGGCGTTGAAGGCCTGGAATTTCCGTACCGACAAGAATTCGTAAACTTTCTGAGGTTAACTCTGACGTTAACCTTCGGAAATATTGCTAAGGAGTTTGCATTGCTATGGGTGCCGTTCCCAAAAATAAAGTTTCCCGCCATCGCCGGGGTAATCGCCGGCGCCATCAGCGTCTGAGTGCGCCGGTGCTGGTGGTTTGTGGCAGTTGTGGTGATCTTATGCAGGCTCACCGTGTCTGTAGGTCGTGTGGTGTGTACCGCAATCGCCAGGTGTTGCGTGAGAAAGATGTTCAGAGCGCAGAGCAATAACTGATCTATGGAACGTTATGCGGCCATCACCGGCTGGGGTATGGCACTGCCACAGCGAATTATCAGCAATGCTGAGCTTGCTCAGATTACGGATACATCCGATGAGTGGATCCGTACTCGTACTGGTATCGTAGAGCGGCGGGTCGTTGCGTCCGGTGAGTGTACCTCCACGCTGGCTATCACTGCCGGGCGCGCTGCACTCGATCGTGCTGCTCTTGATCCTGACGATATTGACCTGGTTGTTCTGGCGACCTGTACCCCGGATCGGCCGTTTCCGGCAACTTCCTGTGCCGTGCAGTCCGCTCTGGGTCTGCGTCGCGCCGGAGCCTTCGATCTTGGCGCCGCCTGTAGCGGTTTTGTCTATGGCCTTAGTGTCGCCAGCAATATGATTCGCGCTGGCGCTCATACCAATGTATTACTGGTGGCCGCGGATATTTTTACCCATTTCATTAACTGGCAGGATCGCAATACCAGTGTGCTTTTTGGCGACGGCGCCGGTGCGGTTGTGCTCCAGGCGACTAGCCAGCCGCTCGGGATGCTCTCCGCTAACCTTGGTTCCTGGGGCGAGGGCGAAGATTTGATGGCGGTTGATGCCGGTGGCACTCGCATGCCGGCTACCCCTGAATTGCTGGCCGCCGGTCGCCAGTATGTCTACATGCAGGGACGCGAGATCTTCAAACATGCCGTGCGCGGTATGGCTGAGTCTTCGCAGACTGTTATCGCTGATGCCGGTCTGACTGCGGATGATATTCGCCTGGTGGTGCCGCACCAGGCGAATTTGCGTATCATCGATGCGGTTGCTCGCCGGCTCGAATTTGACTCGGAGCGGGTGTTTGTCAACCTGGAACGCTATGGCAATACCTCGGCCGCCTCAGTGCCGATCGCTATTTGTGAGGCGGTTGAACAGGAACGCATTCGCTCCGGCGATCATGTGCTGCTCACTTCCTTCGGCGGTGGCCTGACCTGGGCGTCGGCTGTGTTGCGCTGGGGCCGACCAGAAACAGAGAGGTAAGCATATGCCTGTGGCACTGGTTTTTCCCGGTCAGGGCTCCCAGGTGGTCGGTATGGGCTATGATTTTTATACCGATGTGCCGGCTGCCCGTACCGTCTTTGACCACGCCGATGCGGAACTGGGGATCTCGCTGTCGCAACTCTGTTTTTTGGGCCCGGAAGAACACCTGACAGCTACTGAACATGCGCAGCCAGCTTTGCTGACGATGAGCATCGCGATATTGCGTACCATCGAGACGATGCTCGATTCCAGCCGTACGCTGACTGCAATGGCGGTTGCCGGGCATAGCCTGGGCGAATATTCGGCGCTGGTGGCAGCCGGTGGCTGCGATTTTCCGGCAGCGCTGCGCCTGGTGCGGCGTCGCGGTGAGTTGATGGCAGCGGCTCGCGAGGGAACTATGGCGGCGGTGATGGGTATCGAGGAGGAACGACTGGCCGATCTTTGTCGACAGGTTTCGGCACGATCCCTGGGCGTTGATCAAGCTGCATCTGTGGTTATTGCGAACTACAATGCGCCTGGCCAGCTTGTCGTCAGTGGGTCTACCGATGCGGTGCAAGAAGTGTTGCGCCTCGCTAAAGAACAGGGCGCACGCCGCACGCTGCCGCTCAACGTGAGTGCCGGTTTCCATTCGCCATTGATGCACGCCGCCGCCGAGGGCTTGCGCCCGGCGATCGAAACGGCTAGCATCCACGATTTGCATACGCCCCTGGTTGGCAATGTTACTGCCGAATCCCTGCACTCGGCTGCTGATGTGCGCCGGGAACTGATTGCGCAGATTGCCTCGCCGGTGCGCTGGAGTGCCTCGGTGCTGCGCATGATCGAGATGGGTATCGATACCTTTGTCGAAATTGGCCCCGGCAAAGTGCTCAGTGGCCTGATCAGGCGCATTGCGCCGCAAGCTCGCTGCTTCAATGCCGGTACCCTCGCCGAAACGCACGTCCTGGTTGATGCCCTATGTTGAAACCGCTCGACGGCCAGGTGGCCCTGGTTACCGGTGCCTCTAGCGGCATCGGGTGGGCAACTGCGCTTGAGTTGAGCAACCTCGGTGCCCGTGTCCTTGTCAATTATCGCCGCAACGTTGCTGCCGCTGAGCAGCTCTGTGCCGAAATTGTCGCTGCTGGCGGTGAGGCGCTGGCTTATGCCGCCGACGTTACCGATGAGCATGCCGTCACGGCTATGGTCGATTTCGTGCTCGAACGCTGGCAGCGCCTCGATGTGCTGGTCGGCAATGCCGGTATTATTGCCGATGCGCCGCTCGCACGCCTCAAGCCGGAACAGTGGCATCAGGTCATCGAGACCGATCTGACGGCGATCTTCTTTTGTTGTCGGGCGGTTGCTCCGGTTATGCGCCGGCAGGCTTATGGCCGCATTGTTACTGTCGGCTCGCTGGCCGGGCTGGCCGGCAACGTCGGTCAGGTCAATTATGCCGCAGCAAAGGCCGGTCTGGTGGGCTTCTCGCGCTCGCTCGCCCGCGAACTGGCGCCACAGAATATTACGGTCAATGTTGTGGCACCCGGCTATATCGAAACGGATTTCATCAGTACGATTTCTCCTACGTTGCGCCAGTGGGCACTCGATGCGATTGCTATGCACCGTTTTGGGCAGGCGGAAGAAGTTGCGGCTGCAATCGCCTTCCTGTCATCACCCCGTGCATCCTACATCACCGGGCATGTGCTGGTCATCGATGGTGGCTGGGTCATGCCCTGAAACATTGGCAAAACAATGGAACAACAGGTTTTTGTCGTAACCGGCGGTTCAGGGAGTATCGGGCGGGTGGTGGTGCACGCGCTGGCACGATCCGCTGCGAATGTGCTATTCTGCTATTACAAACAGGCCGCTGCGGCGGAGGAAATTGTGGCCGGTTGCCGTGATCTGCCCGGTGAGGTGCAGTCTCGTCAGGTTGATGTGCGCAATGAGGCGGCTGCGGTACAGTTGATTCGGACGGCGGTTGGTATCTGGGGGCGCCTCGATGGGTTGGTGAACTGCGCCGGCAGCATGGCGTTTGCCGGCATTGAAGCACTCACGACTGAACAATGGCGTAACATTCTGGCAACGAATCTCGACGGGGTCTATCACACCTGCCGGGCGGCGCTTCGGCCAATGATGCAGCGTCGCTATGGGCGGATCGTCAATGTGGCCGGCCTCCACGGTATCGGTGGGTTTCCGGGTCAGGCCGATTTCTCGGCTGCTATGGGCGGTGTCCTGGGCCTGACGCGCTCACTTGCCCGCGAGACTGCGTCCTGGAATATCACGGTCAATGCGGTCTTGCCGGGCCTGATCGAGAGTGAGGCGATTACGGTTTTGCCACCGGAGATACGGGCCTGGAGTGAACACATCATTGCAATGCGGCGCATTGGCAGGCCGGAGGAGGTCGCTGCCGCCGTTCAGTTTCTGGCATCGCCGGCGGCGTCGTATATTACCGGGCAGGCACTGGCCGTGGATGGCGGCTGGATGATGACGTAGCCAACCGGAAACCCGCTGCTGAAGAGCATTCTGAAGCGATGATGATGGCTGGAGGCGGTTTAGCTGTTGTGAACGTTGCTGGGAAAACGGTAGCCTCAAGAGTCCGACGCTAAACTTTGAGAGCCAATATTTTAATTACCGAACATATTCACAATCAGTAACCAGTATGCCGCTCTGCCGTCGGTTTCCCGCTGGCCAGCTTTGACTACCTGCATCGCCGGTTTGTCGTGGTTCTCAAAAACCTTTACCACCGATCAAAGGCTTTACTGGTGTGACCTGCAGGTCGCTCACAGAACATCCAGCTACCCATCGGTAGACCGGCGTTTGATTGTTAGCCTCCCTGACCTTGAGCCCACTGCCGGGTCATTTCTGCTAACGTACGGTCATCCCCGATATGCCAGTTATCCTTCAACGAGGCATGCCGCTTGCTTTCTACAGGCTGTTCGGTTGTTAATTTGCTCCAGCGTAGCGCCGTTCTCTTGAGGCGTTGACCTATAGTAACATAAACGTTATCTGATGATCAAGACATTCATCGTTGCCTAGCGATAATGCAATGGTTCCGACTGACCGGCATCTGCCATAATGCGCTCAGCGACGGCGCGCCCCGAGAGCAATACCAACGGAATGCCGCCGCCGGGGTGCGTGCCGCCGCCGACAAAGTACAGTTGCTTGATGCCGCGTGCCCGTAGCGGTGGTCGCAAAAAAGCCGAGAAGGGGTTGTTCGAGGCCAGGCCGTAAATTGCGCCGCCGGCTGCGTTGTAGCGATCCTGCAAATCCGCCGGCGTCCAGATTTGCTCATAGACGATATGCTGCTGGATTTCGGTCAGACCCATCCGTTCCAGCTTGCGCAGGATCAGGTTGCGATAGCCGATTTTTTCGCGGCTCCAGTTGATGCGACCATCCCAGCCAGGTGCATTGACTAGCACGAACAGGTTCATATGCCCCGGCGGGGCGTGGGTTGCATCGCTGAGACAACTCGCCGCGATGTACACGGTCGGATCAGGTGCCGGAACCCGTTTTTGAAAAATCGCCTGAAACTCGCCCGGATAATCCTGGCTGAAAAAAATATTGTGATGATCGAGTTGCGCATAGATGCGGTCGATACCGAGCAGCAGAATGAAGCCGCTGCACGAGGGCTCAAGCTGTTGCAGGCGTGCCGCCGTCCGGGTTTGCCCATGCAGCAGCGCATTGCGGCCCGGTATGCCGGCATAGCTGTAGCGTGGATCGGCATTGATCAGCACCTGCGCGGCGGGCAGTTCTTCGCCGGTGCCGAGCCGTATGCCGCAGGCGCGCCTGCCGGCGATCTGGATTTCGACGACTTCGCTACAGGTGCGGATCTCGATGCCAAGTTCGTCGGCCAGCCGGGCCAGGGCGCCAGCCAGTTCATACATGCCGCCACGCAGGTACCAGCCGCCCTGCGCAAACTCGATAAAGGCGATCACATTGAACGTAGCCGGCGAGAGATAGGGAGAGGAACCGTTGTAAGTCGTGTAGCGATTAAAGACCTGTTGCAAGTAGGGGCTACGAAAAAACGAGCGCACAGCGGCATCAACGCTACGGAGCGCATCGATGCGCCAGCCGTTGCGGAGCAAAGCCGGTGTCATCAGATCGCGTAGTCCATCGAAGGGCCGCAACATAAAGCGATCGGCGACGATGTTGTAGATCCGCCCGCTGTAGGCCAGGAAATCGAGGAAACCGGCGACATCGGTCGGCTCAAGCCGCTCGATCTCCTGGATCAGTTGCGGCAGTCGCTGGTAGGCATTAAAACTGGTGCCATCAGGCCAGCGGTAACGGCAGGTTGGTTCCAATTGCTGCAATTCCAGATAATCGGCCATATTGCGGCCGGCGGCGTGAAACAGGTCGGCGATCACCCAGGGCATTGTCAGTAGCGATGGGCCGGTGTCGAAATGATAGCCCTGTGCCTGCACCAGGTTGAGTTTGCCGCCGACACGTTCGTTTTTCTCCAGCACCAGCACCTGCCGTCCCTGCACTGCCAACCGTATCGCTGCCGCCAGCCCGCCCAGGCCGGCTCCCACCACAATTACTTGCTGTTCACTCGTTTGCATGGATCTTGCCGACTGCATTGCAAAAATAATGATACACTGGAATGGGCGCCGGCACTGCCGACGCCCATTCCAGTGTACCATTATTTTGTTGCGCGGATTTACCACTTGCCACGTCCGGGCATCTGGGCGCCGAAAACGCTCGGTGGCAACTTGAAGCCCTTGGCTTCCAGCCGCGGCGTGAAGCGTGGGCGCACACCGGTCGGGCGCATCTCAGTTTTCAGCTTGCCTTCCGGTGTCTTCGCCAGGATCTCCAGTTTGAAAATGTCCTGCAACACCACAGTTTCGCCCTCCATGCCCTGCACTTCCGTCACATGTGTGACTTTGCGCTGACCATCGTCCAGGCGAGCCTGCTGCACGATCAGGTCGACTGAAGAAGCGATCTGATTACGGATTACCATGAGCGGCAGATCCATGCCGGCCATCATACACATCGTTTCGACGCGCGAGATGGCCTCACGTGGACCGTTGGCGTGCAGGGTCGACATCGAGCCATCGTGGCCGGTGTTCATCGCCTGGAGCAAGTCGAGCGTTTCGCCGCCACGACACTCACCAATGATAATGCGCTCCGGTCGCATACGCAGCGCGTTGATCACCAGGTCGCGAATGGCCACTCGCCCGGTACCGTCAACATCGGCGGGCTTGGCCTCGAGGCGTACCACGTGATCCTGAATCAGCTGGAGTTCGGCGCTGTCCTCGATGGTGACAACGCGCTCGCTGCTGGGAATGAAGTTGGAGAGCACATTAATCAGCGTAGTTTTACCGGAGCCGGTACCGCCGGAAACGATGACATTCAGGCGACTGACCACGCATGCCTGCAAGAATTCGGCCATTTCCGGGGTCATCGAGCCGAAGCGGATGAGGTCATCGACTTTGAGCTTGTTCTTGCTGAACTTGCGAATCGTGATCGAGCTGCCGTCGATGGCGCAGGGTGGAATGACCGCATTGACACGACTGCCGTCGGGTAGACGGGCATCGACCAGCGGCCATTTGCGGTCGACGCGCCGGCCGAGCGGGCGGATGATGCGGTCAATCACACGTAGCAGGTGATCGTTATTGGCAAAGGTCACCGGGGCGACCTTGAGCTTGCCCTTCTGTTCGATATAGACCCGGTTTGGTCCATTGACCATAATTTCCGTGATATTCAAGTCATCGATCAGTTGCTGCATCGGCCCGAACCCCATCAGTTCATCGCAGACCATAGTGAAGAGCCGTTTGATCTGATTTTCCGAGAGGTTCACATTGAGCTGGGGTAGCAGGCGGGCATAGCGTTCCTGAAGCATGCGCTCGGTTTCCGGGTCGCGTTTCAATTCGGTGGCGGTACCCAGCGAAGCCTGGATACGGTCGACGATCCAGAGCGACATTTCCACCAGTTTGACCTGGCCTTCGGTGCCGACCGGCGGCAAGGTGCGTTCAGGAGGAATCTCCACATCGGCGTCGAACGGCAACGGCTCAGGAATAGCCTTGCCGTTCGGGCTGGCCGCCGGCTGGCCGGTTGGCGCTGCCGGTGCTACCGGCAGCGGTGGGGCGGCCGAAGGTGGCGGCACCGCCTGTGGTGGTTCCGCAACGGGAGTTTTCGGCGGAGCAATGGGTGGTGCTGGTTTCTCTGGTGTTGTGGGTTGGGCGGTGCCTCCACCAAGGCGTTTCAACAACGACATGCTTAACCTCCTGATGCAGGTGGATTCAAAGTTATAAGGTCATAGGTGATGAGCCATAGGTGATAGGGTTGCGTATCAAGCGTGCGCAAGAACTCACGGCCTATGGCTCATCATCTTGCTAAGTCAACTTGACAAAATATGCTTCTGCGGCGCGGTCAATCAATTCTTTCGACATACCGGGTTGGATACCGCGGTACTTGGCTTCATCGATAATCTGGTCGCAGAGGTCGCGCGGGTGACAGGAGCGCAAATCGCGTCCGGATTTCATATAATGTTCCTGGATCAGGTAGCGTAAACCGTCGTCGCTATAGGGAATATTTTTGCCGCGAGTCACCAGTTTGAAAATCTCGCGAAATTCATTCGGTGATGGATTAGGCACCTCGATCTTGTGGCGAATCCGGCGCAGGAAGGCATCGTCGACCAGATCTTTCGGCGAAAGATTGGTAGAAAAGACGATCAGCACATCAAAGGGTATCTGGATCTTCTTGCCGGTTTGCAAAGCCAGATAATCGACCTTTTTCTCGAGCGGGACGATCCAGCGATTGAGCAAATCTTGCGGGCGGCACTTCTGGCGCCCGAAGTCGTCGATCAGGAACAGGCCGCCATTGGCCTTCATCTGGAAGGGCGCCTCATAGACTTTCGCGATCGGGTCAAAAATAAGTTCGAGTTGTTCCAGAATAAGCTCACCGCCGACGACGACCTGGGGGCGCTTGCAAACGACCCAGCGTGCGTCGGGCATGTAAGTGCTGTTTTGCGGTGCGGCGCCGAAGGGTCCTTCCGGTTCGACATGGCCGACTTCATTTTGCTGAACAACTTTATGGTTGAGCGGGTCGAAAATCTTGATAATCTGCCCGTCGATTTCAACCGTATAGGGAACCAGGATATGGCCGCTGAACATATTGGCGATACCCTCGGCGATGGTCGTTTTGCCATTGCCGGGCGGCCCATACAGAAAGAGCGAACGGGACGAGTTGGCCGCCGGGCCGATCTTATCCAGCATTTTCTCGTTGACTACCAGGTGGCTGAAAGCCTGGCGAATCGCCTGCTGATCGATAATGACATCGCCGAGCGACTGGCGTTTGATCATGGCGATATACTCTTCCAGCGGCACCGGTGCCGGGCCGGCGTACTGCGACTGGTCGAGCACCTCGTGGACTTTCTCGCGCCCTTTGTTCGCGATCACATACTGGTAAGAGCGGGCGCCAAAGCCACCTTCCGAGCCAATGATGTCGACATAATCTTCCAGTTTGAGGAAATCGAGCACATTTTCGACCACATTCAGGAAGGGCAATTTGGTAACTTCTTCGAGTTTCTGCCCGGTTATGGTGCCACTGAAATAGATGATCTTCAGCACCAGGTTGTTGAGGAAGCCCATACCCAGGCCGGTTTCCGCTACTGACGTTGGTTGTGCCGGAATATTGGGCATTGCATCAGTGCTGTGGGTGGGTTGTGATTGTTCAGCAGAGGTGTTGGTTTTGGGAGCGAATTCGTGTAGCTTGAGGCTCATGCCTGTTCCTCCCCACTTTCCTGGGTCCAGTGCGGTCGTTCTTCTGCAAAGGCATCAATCGGACTGATCAAGATGACGTGTTCATAAGAAATGAGCAAAAAGGAGGTTTTGTAGAGCATTGTTTTGCCGGAGGAATCGTAGACACAAGCACCGGTAACTGCCAGAAACCGGCCCGCCTCAGAGTTCAATTCGTCCTTGAGGCGCCGATCCGGCCGCACATACACCTGACCGATCACCAGATGCTCGGTAGTTCGGACGAGTGCCCGGACGGTATCTTTGGCCACGTGGGGGGTAAAAAACTTGCCCCGGTCGTCGATACGTACATCCATGAATGCAGCCTCCTTTGCAGGATGGTGCAGAGGCAAATGTGCTCTGCCATGCCTAGAGTATAACGACCGGGGCATGATATGGCAATAGTACAGCGGGGCTACATGCACCACCTACTCTTCATTTTCTTCATCATCATTGATATCTTGTTCGATAGTATCGAGGCCAAGTTCTGCTTCTTCCTCATTTTCCATAAACGCTTCTTCGCTAATCTCCGGTTCATCGATGCTTTCTTCTTCGTCGAGCATCTCATCGGGATATTCTTCATAGCGCAGACTGGAGACATACATTGCGCCTTCGCCGAGTTTGCCGGGGAAAGAAATGCGCCCGCGCTGACTGGGATCCTGGTAGGTTTCACGAATAAGCAGCCGCACCTGACGCGGATCGGCCTGTGCAACCGCTGCAACATAGCGATTGCCGCCATTGATCAGTTCGGCGAGGCGCTGGCCGAGTTTCGGCTCGATTCGCCCGATCAGATTATCGTCGGCATCTTTCACGAAGACATTGCGCCCTTCGACCGCAAACGACATTTTCTCGCCGGTTACCAGTGCATCCACCGCCGGCGAGCGTGGCACGTCGACCAGGACGGTCAGGGCTGTGCGTCCGGTTTCGGTAATAAACAGCCGCAGATCCACCTGTTCACGGGCGTGCTTCGGCGTCGGTACCTGCTCGATACCGCGTGCCAGCAAGGCATCGAGCCGCATCAGATTTTTGCGGGCAATCGTATTGGTCGGCGACATCTGCAGGGCGTGGCTATAGGCCTCGTGGGCCTGGCTATACTGGCCAAGTTCGAGATAGGCTTTGCCGAGCCGGTTGTAAGTATCGGGATCCTCGCCGAGCGCCAGCATCTGGCGATTAATGTCCACCGCATCTGCCCAGCGATTGGTTGCCGCCTGTTCGACGGCTTGATCCTGCAGCCGGCGGCGCAGGCGCATCTTCTCATCCTGTTTTGCCAATGTGGTTCCTCCTGTGCAAAAGGTAAATTGTGATGGACAGGCTGGCTGGCCATCACAATTTACCTTTGTGAAAGCAAGATATGGCGAGTGTGGCCTCTGGCAGCATCGCTACCAGGCGCCACACTCACCATGCACAATTATCCATTCCGATTTGATATTATTCTGAGCAGACCTCGCCCTGAAGCGACCAGGGCGAGGTAAACGTTACTCGCACGCGGGCCAGTTTGCCCGTCCAGTCCTGTGGATGGCGAAAGAAGACCAGCTTGTTGCCGGGGCTTCGCCCGCGCCATTTGCCTCTGGCTTCGCCTTCAACCAGTACCTCAACCGTTCGGCCCAGCAGCCGCGCATTATTCATCGTTGCATTGCGTTCCTGAAGTTGTTCCAGTTCGCGGCGCCGGTTATGTTTTTCCGCCTCCGGCACAGCCAGAGCCGGATCGTCCTCCTGGCGCGCCGCGAGCGTACCGGGCCGGGCTGAAAACGCAGCGATATGCACCTTATCGAAGCAAATTTCCTCGACCAGCGCCAGTGTCTGTTCAAAGTCGGCGCGGGTTTCGCCGGGGTGCCCGACAATCACATCGGTGGTCAGGGCAATGCCCGGCATTGCCGCCCGGATCTTGCCGATCAACTCACGGTAGCGCTGGCTGGTATAGCCGCGACGCATCAGTTTGAGTACCCGGTCGGAGCCGGCCTGCACCGGCAGATTGACTTCAGGCTGGCAGCGTGGCAGGCGGGCCATCGTGCTGATCAGCCGGTCGGTCATCCAGGCCGGGTGCGAGGTAAGAAAGCGCAGCCGTTCGAGGCCGGGCGTATCGTGAATGGCTGCGAGCAGATCGGCGAGCTGTGGGCGACCGGGCAGATCGTGGCCCCAGGAATCGACGATCTGGCCGAGCAGAGTGATTTCTTTTGCGCCACGTGCGACAATTCGCTGCACTTCTTCGGCAATGTCAGCGAGTGGGCGCGAACGCTCGCGCCCGCGGCGCAACGGAATCACGCAGTAAGCGCAGGTCATATTGCAGCCGTACTGGATCGGGACGTGTACGGACACCGGTGGATGCGCCCAGTCGCGCACCGGCAAAGCCGGCTCGTCGAGCTGGTACACCGGGTTGGGTGCCAGGGCCAGCACTTCATCAACGGCCGAGGGCGAGACAAAATGATCAACCATCGGCAACTGCTGCTCGAAGATCGACCGGTTGTTGGGGCCGATCATACAGCCCCAGAGCACGACCCTGGTATCGGGGTGCTCACGCTTGATGCCGACGATCTGGCCGAGTTTGCCCAGAATGCGTTCCTCGGCGCTGGCCCGGACGCTACAAGAATTCAATACGATGAAAGCGGCATCTTCCGGGCGCGCCGCCGGGCTGTAGCCTACGCCTTGCAGCGCAGCTTCGAGCCGTTCTGAATCGGAGACATTCATCTGACAGCCGACTGTCCAGACGTAGTAGCGCTGGCTGCGGGGAGCCCGGTTGCGGTCGGAGCGATCGGCTTCAAGCGTCAGGGTGTTTTTGTCAAAAAGCGGAATTTCTTTCATTTCACCATACAATTATCGGTAACCCGAACCGCGTACTTTGATCGGCGGCCGTACGCAATACCTGTAGGCAACGATAGGCGGCAGCGGCTTCCGAACGATAGGCGGCAGCGGCTTCCGAGATATTTGCGGTATGCAGCATGTCTGCTATTTCCACCAGTTCACTTTGCAAACGAATGGAAGAAGCAAAATAGGCTTCATCTTCTTCGCCTTCTTCGTCTTCGAACGGTAATTTGAGCGGACGGTCAAAATCGAGCGGCAGGAAATAGCTATGAATACCCTGTAAATTGACCAGGTGCGGAAAGCGGGTTTCGGCCAGGCCATCCCAGACATCGGTAACCACCGGGTCGAGGGTATCTTCATAGATAACCGGGCCATCTTCGATGACCTGGAGAATATCGGCACTGGTTTCAAGCCGGCGTACCATGCGCAACAACTGATAGAGCGAGCCGAGCGTTTCGATGCCGCCTTCCCAGACTTCCGTGCCCGGCTGAGCCAGGAGATCAACGTCCAGCCCTTCTTCGCGCAGGCGATCCTGAACCAGTGCAATCGTGTCGCGTTCTTCTTCAAACACTTCGCGATCTTCGTCCTGGCGGGTGGTAATCATGGAACCAACGACCAGATCCAGCTCGGTGATATTTTGCGGATCAGCCATAATTCCTCCTTCTCGCGCATTCTTGCCCAGTATACCATAAGTATTTTTGCGCTCATGCCGACCGATCTGCCTTCCGCCTGGAAGTCTCTGGAAAGCTGATGTTGCTGGTGCGGTTTATGTCTTACTGAAGGCCAAAACCATTGACACGGTACCATTTGCCTATTGTTTGCGGAGCCCGTACAGGACTATAATCGTTGGTAAGAATACCAGGTATATCCAGTACAACAGGGCAGAAAAGGGATTGACATGCGAAGGAACTCAGAAGCTCAATCGATAGTGGAAATGGCATTCATTGCGCCGCTCTTGTTCATGATTCTGTTCGGCATCATCGATGTGAGTTACTACGTATTTTCGTATGCTACCGTCGCACAGGCCGCCCGCAATGGTGCCGAGGCCGCTGCTCAGTTGCCGCCCTACGAGAGCTGGTTGCTGCTCGATGGTACACCGGTTGGGCAGGATGGCTGGAGCGGCCTGGCTGCCGATGATTGCTACAGCACGATTCTGCGTCAGGTTGAGAGCGATGCGCCAATGATTCCTGGTATCGGCAACAGTGTCGCGATTTCTTACCCGACGGATACCACCCCAGGTGTGGCTGATGAACAGACGCGCAACCTTACCGTCCGTGGGCCAATCGAAGTCTCGGTGGAAGTTACCCTGGCGCCGCTTACGCCCATTTTTCAAACCATCAATCGTACTGCCAGTGGCGGCACTACAGAGAACTGGGTTTTGCGTGCTTCGGCACGACGCTCGATTGAGAATCTGGGTTTGAACCCTGAGTCACCCAATGGGGTTTCTTGTGCCAAAGATATGGACGACTGGCGTCTCAAACATCCTGATGCTAATTGAACCTCCCGGTGCCAGTTGAAACGGTAGTAACGAGCGATCCGGCAAACATACTGAGAAATGAGGAACCGTATGCGTCGATATGTACGAGCAAAGGCACAGGCTCTGGTCGAATTTGCCCTCGCGGCGACCTTGATTTTTATGCTTATCTCCGCAACGGTTGACCTTGGGTTGATGTATCTGGCACTCCAGGGCATCCGTACGGCGGCGCAGGAAGGGGCAACTTTCGGCAGTCATGCCCGGGTGATCAACAACGATGTTGTGATTGATGTCAATGAAATTCGCAATCGTGTGCGTGAATCTGCCGGCGAATCTCCGGTCGGCTTTGCGAATTTGCTCGATCTCGACAATGATGAGGTGATTGATGTCACTGCTGGCCGCATCGGGGACGGTGGGGAAACCTACGATACGGTGAACAACGGCGAAGACTTCGATCCGGGTGCCAGCAATCACGTTGTCGATCAATATATTATTGTGCAGACGATCTATGATGAGGATGGAAATTTGCCGGAAGGGCTGGTTACTGACCCGAATGATCTCTGCACGCCCGAAGACCTGGCCAGTGGATTCAATCGTTTTTGTTATGTTCGAGTGACGGTGCGCTACCGCTATGAGTTGCTTTTTGCGCTGGCCCCGGCATTCGGCGATCACATCAATCTCCGCGCAGAATTTGCTATACCTGTCCGTTCAACATTCCGCCAGGGCAACTAACTACCAGGAAAATTGCAGAACGATACAAGCAACTGGTGAGGCGGATGGGCTCACCATGGTTCCGGTTGCCTTTCATTTGATGCTCCGCATAGCGCCGTCATAGAACATCGCAGCAAACCATGTTCATATGGAGGAAGTTATGAGAAGTCTACAGTCATTCTATGTCCGGATGATGCGGCATAGAGCCAGCGGCCAGAGCGTACCCCTGATCGCACTCATGATTATCGTGCTGATTGCGATCGTGGGCCTGGCAGTCGATGTTGGCAATACCTATGCCGAGCAACGGGAACTTGTCGCCGCGACCAACGCCTCCGCCATTGTCGGTATGCAGGTGCTGCTCGCCGATTCGGCGGCAACTGTCGGCGAGATTCGGCAAGCAATTGAACAATCGCTCCAGGAAAACGGGATCATTCTGGAAAATGGGAATCTGGAAGAACGCAATATCGTTGCATCTTTTCTTAGTGCAGACGGCCAGCAGATTGCCGAGATCACGCCTAATCCGGAAGGCGATCCGGCCCGGAATGCGAGCCCCGTGCCCGACGGCGTCGCTTACATCGAAGTACGGACCGACGGCAACGTCGACACCTTCTTTGCGCGCCTTGTCGGTACAGATGATCTGCCGGTCAATCACCAGGCCTATGCCGGTATCTGCCCACCGAGTTCTGGTGTCTATCCTATTGCGGTCGACGGCAAACTTTTTACCAGTAATGGTGCCGCGTTTCTTGAGCCCGACGGGATCCAGGATCCGGCAAATCCCGAATGGGGAATTATCGCTCAGGAGCGCGGCAATAGCTGGTCGGGCCAGACCTGGCGGCGCATGTATCTGAAAGATGCCGGAACCGCAGGTGGTTTCAGTTGGTTGCGCTGGAGTGAAGACAAAGATCCGAATGGGTATGCCGGTACCAGTGCGAATGCGCTGGTCGCCAGCCTGACCGGCGATGGCAATCTGGCGCTGAATTTTGAGGAAGCTTCCCTGCCTGGCCTGAGCCTGCTGCCGCCCGACGATCCGACGACCTATCCGAAGCAGCCGAGCCAGATCAATGCTACCGATTGGATCTGGCAAGGGCCGAGCAAGGTCGTGTCAAATGATGTGATCGCGGCAATTGAAGAACATAAGCAGCGCCGTACCGTGATGACCTTGCCGATCTATGACTATAGTACTGCCGGCGAGCAGGGTGGTTCCAACGGCAGGTTCCGTGTAGCGCGCCTGGCTAACTTTGCCATCATAGACTATGGCTTCCAGGGCGAGGGCAACAATTCTTATATCGACCTGGTATATCTTGGGAGTGAAACGACAGCGACTGCCTGTGTGGTCACTGCGGTTCAGCCGGCACTTCTGGGCCTGACTGGTGCGGTGGAATTCTGGCCGGAATATCGGACGCAGACGGAAGAACGTCTGCCGGTACAGTACTTTGTCGTGCTTGATGCCTCAGGCTCGATGAACTTCAGCTTTGACGGCTGGGGATGGGATCCGGCGGATAATGACCGCAAAGCCTGTGCAGTCGAGCTTGACGGCACTGTCATCGATGGCAAAACGTATCGGGCCAGCGGCTGTTCGGGTTCCGGCGATGGATGGAGTGACGGCAACGCCTACTATGCCTGGCATCCTATCAAGGAGCGACGGGCGTACGTGGCCAAGAAGGCGCTGGATCGCCTGATCGACCTGGGCAACTTTGAGGGCTCGGCAAACGAAGATCCTTCGATGCCCCCCGATGAGATGCAGATTATCTGGTTTGCTGCCGAGCAAAACCGCAATTGGGAAAGCGAACGCAGCAGCGATGCCGAGTACCTGCGCCAGGCGGTCTTGATGGCCGGTGTCCATCCCGGCGGCAACCACATCGACAAATATGATAATCTCGGTGCCATCAACGGCGTTCCGAATGCAGCCACAAAACCGAATAATGAAGGTCTGATCGAGGCATATTATACCTCGAATGGTGGTACCAATGGTGCCGCCGGGCTCTATCGGGCCAGTATTCGCATGGGTGAAGCACCGGAGAGCGTGACCTTCAATGGCGAAACGAAGCAGTACAAGCGTGCTGTGATCCTGCTGACCGACGGTGTTTCGAACCAGTTCCTGGACATGAACGATGATCGGGAACTGCGTCTGACCGATAATCGCACCACTGATCGCTTTGCCAATCCTAGCTACTGCCGAAGCCTGGCATCCGACAATGATCGGCATAATAGCGCCATCTGTCAGACGACCGGCGGTGCGGCCGGCCCCAACGAGACTGGTGAGAATGCCGGCAAGTGGTGTACTAATGGTACGTGCTATGACCGCCCCATCACTCAGATGGGCAACGTCAGTGAAGAGTATTTGCGCCCGAATGCCGAAGTGTACGTCATTGCTCTCAGCGACTTTGCGACGACTGGTTTGAAGGAGCGGGTGGCTTCCTTCCCTGAATACTTTATTCCGGCACGTTCGCTGGAATGGTTCGATACCAACGGCGACGGCAAAGATGATACGACGAACGTCGACCAGATCATCGATTTCATTCAAGCCAATATCGGCCAGGGCGACTGTGTCGCCAATGCCGAAAATCGCTGGGTCGGCACCATGAGCCAGGCTGAATCCGATGCCCGCCTGTTTGCCTGGCCAGCGGTGGGCTCCGTCGACCTGTACCAGAATAACCAGTTTATCGAGACTACTCAAATCGTGCTGGATGCGGCGACAGGCACACTGCGCTATACTTTCAACAATAACTTGCCGCCGGGCAGCTATGAACTACGCGCCGAACTGGTTTACATTCACCCGGTCGATGGTGAGTCGCGCGTATACTCGGATATTGTTTCAGTCGGTGAATCCGTCAATCCCTCGATCGGGGTGACGCTACAGCCAACGGCCCAGGTCGGCGGCAGTATGATTGAGTTCGATTTGCAACTCAAACTGCCTGATGACGACTTTGTCTGTGCCAGTCTGCTCAATCCATAAAGCCTCAATATGAAATTCGGGTCATCGGTTGGCGAAACCGGCCGATGACCCGAATTGGGCAGTCTGCCGCGTCTGCACTCACGGGATCAAAAAACACTCATGATTTCCCCGCTCCAGGCATTGGCCTATCACGATACGATATGTCATACAAACAGGCTACCAGGTTGTGGCTGATCGTAGCCGGACTGGTAGCCTGTCTGGTGCTTCTCTCGTTTGCCTGTATCGCTAAAATGGTTGATAGTTCCAGGGTTGTACGCACCGTGGCGTACTGATCAGCGTCTCTCAAGGAGGTTCCTATGCTGCCAGACATTCGTAAGCATCCCAGTTTCAAGCTCCTACTCTTGTGCAGTGTCATCACCATTGCGCTGACAGTGGTACCGGCACAACCTACCGCTGCCGGTGGCGCTAGTTTGCCATTGACAAATTCCCTCGATCAGTTTGCCGGTGGCCAGTTCTTCCGTTCCGCCCTCGATGCTGATGATATCGACGGCACCTCGTCGGTGGACTTGCCCGGTTCAGTCAAGCTTACGCCGACCGGCAGTCTGCGTACCTGGAGCCGGGTTGCGCTCAACAGTGGCTTGCCGACCCTGACCGATGCGCCCATGGTGGCGCTGGGCAATCGGGTTTACATTCTGGGCGGTCGGGGTGGCGATAGCGGCGGTATTTTCTCCGATAAGCTTTACTGGTCTGAGATCAATCCGGATACCGGTGCCCCGACTAACCCGGTTGATCCGGCCGGCGACGTGCTCTGGGTGAGCCAGGATCTGCCGGCAACTCGGCATAGCGATGCCATAGAAGGTCCGAATGGCCGGACTTTGAATTGTACCGAGGACAAGGCCGCACGTGGCAATCTTGCCGCCGCCGCATATTCGCCGAATAACAGTAACACTGGTGTGCTGTACATGGTTGGTGGGGCCGTTGAATGTACCGCCCAGGGGTCTGCTCCGATTACCAGTAGTTATGCCTTCCAGTACGGCACGGTAGCATTCGATGGCACAATTACCTGGCAGACCGGGCCGCAGTTACCTATTCCCGAGATCCTGTCGGATGGGGATCCTCCCACTAATGGCGCAGACACCGACCTTTATGAAGGCATTCAGGATGCCGTCGCGGTGGTGGCTGAAGTTGCGAATCGACGCTTTCTCTACCTGGTGGGCGGCTTGCGTGTTGATACAGTGCTCGATTCGGAAACGGGTCTATCTACGAAAGCATTGGGCTCGAAGAAAACCTATTATATCGAACTTGATGCCAATGGCGCACCGCTACCCGACACCGATTGGCAGACGACGGCCGATTTGCCGCTGCCGAGTCAGGCAGACCTTGGGGTGACCTTCCCAACGCAGATTGGTCTCTGGAAGGCGGGTGGCACCCTGGTTGAGTTCGATGTCGGTGGTGGTGGTGTCGAGAGCAACCGGGCCATGTTTATCACCGGCGGCCAGCAGGTCTATGATGCGCAAACCCCGGAAGGCACCTATAATGTGCGTATGTTCCGCGGCCTGATCAATGCCGACGGGAGCGTAAACTGGACGAGTACGCCGGGCAATAGCAGCAATGTAGATGTGAGTTTGCCGGAGCGGCGCTATGGCCTGATTTCGCTGAGTAGCGGCGGCAAACTCTACCAGATTGGCGGTATTGTGCCGAACAATGTGGCTGATGCAACGACCTTGCCGAGCGGTACTCGTAAGTCGACCGTATTGACTTTGCCGGTCGAAGATAATTTGACCATCACGGTTGGTCAGGGTACGCCCTACAATGGGGTTGATGCCGACAATATTCTGGGCAACGGCGAATTGCTGGAACCTGCAGGAGCTGTAACCGTTCCGGCAACCCCGACGCCCGAGGCGCCGAATGCGACCTGGGTACTGGTGTTCGGCGGGCGTTCCGGCGAGACAGGTGATGCCAGCAATATCTTGATCCGGGGGCAGCTTGGCGGCCAGAATGAAACTATATCGACCGGGTTCACCAGCAGTGGCTGGTACTATTCTGCGCCGCGACCGATTCTTTTTGAAGGCGGTGAGATTACGGCGGATGTGCAGAAAATCGTCTGGAATGCTCAGATCGATCGCGGTGCTGCCAGCAACATGGATATTCAGATCCAGTTCCGCGTCGGGACGCCGCCGCCGGGTCCGGGAGCCTGCCAGCAGCCGGATGTTTTTGCCGATGATGTGTATGATCCGGAGACGGATACCGGGCCACGTAATGGCTGGCGTAATCTACCGGCACTCGAAGGTGAATTTTTTAGTCGGGACGGCTCTGCCAGTGCGAACAAGCTCTCGAACAACATCGTCGATCTGATTCCGCGCCCGACCGCGAGTTGCTTCCAGTACCGGGCGCTGATGTCGACGAGCGGCAATGTAACCCCCGTCTTGCTGAATGTTAGCCTGACGGTTGTGTTGCCGGGGCGGCCGGACATCAAGATTATGCGCGATAACGGCGGCAATGAGCTCTTTACTGCATTCTACGGCGAAAATGGCAAACTGGCCGGCTTTAACCTGTACCTTACGAATGAGAACCTGTTCGAGCCGCCAACCCAACCGGCTGACTTTGCCGAGCAGGTTTTAGGGAACCGTGGAGGCAGTTTCTTTGTCGATATGTGCATTTTCCGGCCAGGTGAACAGGTGACGACTCCGGTCAATCCCTATGACGGTTCACTGGGATGTACGGATGTGTATACGCTGGTCGACAAAACTGATATGGAGCCGGGTGCGCAGATGTACCAGAGCAACAGCTACTGGTTCGCGTTCAGGGATGTGATCTTGCCACAGGACGACGACAGCACCGTCAGTTATACCCAGGATCAGCAAGTCAACATTCTGGACTATTTCCGCGAATTGGGCACCTACCAGGTGTACGTGGTGATCGACCCGCTCCAGCCGATCGGCTTGCGCTGTGAGGTGGATCAGGCCTGTGTCGACGAAGGCACCGAAGGTGGTGAGGCCAACAATCTTAGCGGGATGCTGCAAATCGAGGTTCAGCCGCTACAGACGGGTCAAGAGATCAATGTTGAAGACGTACCAGTCGATATTCCCGTAGATCCGACGCCCGGGGAAGGTGAACCGCTAATTATTAATGGCGGTAACGATCCCGGATCTTTGTATTTGCCGCTGATCTTCAGCTCGTAGCACCAGGCGGTTGCTATGCTTTGCTTGTCGCAGCAACTGCTGGGGCAAGCAAAGCAATCTTTTACGACGCATGGTCGTAAGATTGGCCTGGTATAATGTAACACCATGCATGCACACATAGGGAATTGAGGGCATTGGCACCACAAATGCTTGCCGGCCTGTGCTATAATGTGTAAAGCGTCGGGGCGGCCTATTCGCTGCAGTCTTCCTGAAAAGAAGGAACACCAATTATGAGGCGTGGAGGTCTGCTGATACTCCTGCTTGGTCTCATCCTGATCGTCGGCGCTGGAGCTCTCTTCTTCTTTTTGCCTACCAATACCGCTCAAGGGCCGGATGATGGGCCGACCGCGGTACCAACCGAGGATCCGGGTGTTGACATTGTGGTGGCACGCATCGATATACCAGCCAACACGGTGATCGATGACGCTACTACCTACTTGAGCACGCGCACTGTTCCCACCTCTGAGTACAATCGCCAGACGAATATTACCAATACCGCAGATGTCGTCGGGCAGTTATTGACGCGTGCTGTTTCGGCCGGCCAGTCCATTCCTCAGAACGCGCTGACGGATCCCGGTCTGTCGCAACAGATCCCGACGCAAGATCCGGAACGCCCCTCTCGTGACAAGGCCTATCCGTTGCAGGTCAACAGTTTGTCGGGGGTTGCCGATCAGATCAAGCCGGGCGATTTTGTTGATGTCGTGGCGACCTTTAGTATCGAGCGGGAAGTGTTTCTTCCAGTCGGAACGACGATTGAGCAGGTTGGCGATACCACTCGTGAGGTGGTTGATCGTGAGTTGACGGTGCAGACTTTCCAGTCGACCAGAACGATTGTGCAGCGAGCGCAGGTGTTGCGCGTTGTGCGCCCACCGGTGACTACTGTTGACGGGACGCCGGTAGCCCAGCAGCAACCGGCTGCCGAGGAAGCGCCTCAGGATGGTGAAGCGATCGAGACTGATGAAACCGGCCAGCCGATTGCGCGTGGCGGGCAGCCGATTGCACAGACCGATGCTGTGTTGACGCAGGGTGAATGGGTATTGATTCTGGCGGTCAATGCGCAAGAAGCCGAGTTGATCGAGTTTGCGCAGAGTACGGAAGCGCGGGTCGCAACGATTTTGCGTGGTGCGGAAGATAATGAATTCGAGCCGACGATTGGTGTGACGCTGGATCTGCTGGTGTCAGAGTTTGGCTTGCCGTTGCCACGGCCGATGCCGCCGCGGGTGATCAGCGAGGAAGAATCTTTCATTCCTGATCCGACGCCAACTCCAGGTATACCCGGACGTGTACCGGTGCCGACACGGGTGCCTTAGGGTTCTGCGTCAAATCTTCCAGGCCTGCGGCCAGATGATAGTCATTTTTTGTCGCATGGGTATCGGGATGCCGCTGCCGATATCCACACACCACCGCAGGTTTGCTGGCGGTGTGTGATACGGTGTTTTTCAAGAGGTGTCGGCTTTGAAAATCTCCTTTTCATGTCTGGTTGCGGCCAGGTC
This sequence comes from Chloroflexaceae bacterium, assembly GCA_034437175.1. Lineage (GTDB taxonomy): Bacteria > Chloroflexota > Chloroflexia > Chloroflexales > Chloroflexaceae > DAOTUJ01. The sequence continues at coordinate 41,186 of DAOTUJ010000051.1, forward strand.
GCTTCAACCGCCAGATTTGAAAAGGAGATTCTGAATATAGAGAATGTTTCCAAAACTCGAAATGTGCCAGGCGAGAATGGAGGAATAGCGCGATGACCGAGGGCGAAAAGATCCGGGTCATGATCGTTGATGACATCATTGACACCCGTGACCAGCTTGAAAAATTGCTCTATTTTGAAAAAGACATCGAGGTCGTCGCGAAAGCCAGCAACGGCCGCGAGGCGGTCGAACTGGCCAAACAGTATACGCCGCATGTCATCGTGATGGATATCAATATGCCGGAGATGGACGGCATTGCCGCCACTGAAGCGATTCTGGCGCAGAGTCCGGGTATTGGCATCATCATTATGAGTGTCCAGGGTGAAACGGATTATTTGCGACGGGCGATGCGCGCCGGTGCCAGTGAGTTCTTGATCAAGCCGATTAGTGCCGATGATCTGTATACCTCGATCCGGCATGTGTACAAACAGAGCCAGATGCGGCCGACCAGTGTTGCGATGCCGGCTCAGGATGGCAGCGGCGGCAGCGGCGGCGGCGGCGGCGCACGCGGCCAGATAATCGCGGTGTTCAGCCCGAAAGGCGGCTCCGGTTCATCAACCATTGCGGCAAACCTGGCGGTCGCTATCCGCCAGCATACGCAAAAACGGGTGGCTCTGGTCGACGGCAATGTCATTTTTGGTGCCCAGGATGTGATTTTGAACCTGGTGTCGAACAAGACGATTGTCGATCTGGCCAATCGCATTCAGGAAATGGATCGCGATTTGCTCAATGATGTGATGGCGACGCACAATACACAGGTGAAGGTGCTGCTGGCGCCGCCCAATCCCCAGATGGGCGAACTGGTGACATCTGATCATTTGCGGTCGATCCTGGAAGCAATCTGTTATGAGTTTGACTATGTGGTGGTTGATACACAATCTTCATTCCAGGATCGGACGCTGGCGGCGCTCGATGTTGCTGATCGCATTGTGGTATTGATGACGCTGGAGATGCCCTGTATCAAGAATATCAAGCTATTTCTCGAAGTAGCCGATTTGCTGGAGTATTCTTCGGAGAAGATCTGGCTGGTCTTGAATAAGGCCGATAATCGGCTGGGTATTCGGGTGCAGAATGTTGAAGAAAATATCAAGCGCAAGGTTGCATTTCAGATTGCCAACGGTGCGCACGTTGTGGCGCTGTCGGTCAATCAGGGTGTGCCCCTGGTGATTGCCAAGCCAACCCATGATACGGCACGCGATATCAGTACTCTGGCGCGTGAGTTGTGCGGTGGTGCCGAAGCAGCGGCGGCAGGCAAATCGGACTCGGGTGCGGGGAGTTCCAGCAACAAGAGTCGCGGTGGCCTGTTCTCACGCATAATGGCCAAACGTTAGCCTGAACTACGGTTTCACACAACGCGAAGATGATGGTTCGCGAGGAGGTTTCGCATGTCGTTGCTGAAACGAATTGCCGGTTCGACTCCGGAAACTACGCCCGCTGCCGGTGGTCAACGGGTCGGTACGGCGTTGCCTGGTGGAGCGGCAACCCGACCGAGTAACGCCGCAGCAAAAGAAGACAATTTTAATGATCTGAAGTCGCGGGTGCAATCACGCTTGATCAGCGAACTCGACCCGAAACTGGATCTTTCCAATACCGGGCAGGTGCGCAAACAGGTAGAGGAAATTTTTAACTCGATCCTCGACAGTGAAGGCATTCCGATGAGTCGGACTGAACGGGCACGCCTGTTTGAAGGGATTTCCGCCGATATTATGGGCTTTGGCCCGCTGGAAGAGTTGCTGTCACAGGACGAAGTCAGCGAAATTATGGTCAATGGCCCGCGGCAGATTTATGTGGAGCTCAAGGGCAAACTGGTAAAGACCGATGTGACATTTCAAAATGATGATCATGTATTGCGGATCATCGACCGGATTGTCGCACCGCTGGGCCGGCGCGTCGACGAGTCTTCGCCGATGGTGGATGCCCGCTTGCCCGATGGAAGTCGTGTCAATGCGGTTATTCGTCCGCTGGCGTTGAATGGGCCGGTTCTTACCATTCGTAAGTTCCGCAAAGAAGCGCTGACGATTGCCGACCTGGTGCGTTTTGGCAGCATTACTTCGGACATGGCCGATTTTCTCGATGCCTGTGTGAAGGCGCGCTTGAATCTGGTGGTTTCCGGTGGTACCGGCTCCGGAAAAACGACGACCTTGAATATTTTGTCGAGCTTTATTCCGGACGATGAGCGCATCATTACTGTCGAGAACGCTGCGGAACTCCAGTTACGTCAGGATCATGTCGTGACTCTGGAGTCGCGCCCCCCCAATGTTGAGGGGCGTGGCGAAGTCTCGATTCGGGATCTGGTTATCAACTGTCTGCGTATGCGCCCGGAGCGCATCGTGGTTGGGGAGTGTCGTGGCGGCGAAACGCTGGATATGCTCCAGGCAATGAACACCGGTCACGATGGCTCAATGACGACGCTGCATGCCAATAGCCCGCGCGATGCCATCTCGCGTATCGAGACCATGTGCCTGATGGCGGGCATGGATCTGCCGGTGCGGGCTATTCGTGAGCAAATTGCCTCGGCAGTGGAAGTGCTGGTGCAACAGTCACGATTGAAAGACGGTAGCCGCAAAATCACCTCGATTACTGAAGTGCAGGGTATGGAAGGCGATGTGGTGGTGATGCAAGATGTCTTTGTTTTTGAGCAGACGGGTATCGACGAACGTGGTAAAATTGTGGGGACGCTCCGCCCGACCGGAGTACGACCGAAGTTCGTCGAGAAGTTTGAGTCGATGAACATTTATCTACCGCCGAATATTTTCGGCTATAGTGGCGAACGTTTCAGCTTCTAGAGGTATGCTGATGGAAGCTTTGCTGGCGAATCCGATGCTTCCTGTTGCGCTGGGCGGCCTGGGCCTGGTGCTTCTTCTGATCTTCGCTGTGGTGATGATCAGTTCACAAGGTGCTGAGCCAAAAGAGCTTGGTGAGCGCCTGACAACTTTTGCCGGGCGTGATGATATGGCCCTGGATGATAGAGGGTCTCGTCAGGCAATTGAGCGCATCGATGCGGTTGTCTCAAAGAGTAAACAGGGCAATAATATCGCTCGCGATCTGGCGCGGGCTGATTTGAAGCTGACGGTTACCGAGTTTATCGGGATCAAGCTTGTGTCGGCGTTGATCGGGGCGGGGGTTGGTGCATTTGTCGGCCGGGCCAATCCGGCGGCGATTTTTCTGGCGGCGCTGGTTGGTGCGGTGATCTTTTCGTTTGTGCCGAATATCTATGTGGCGCAACGAGCTAGCCGGCGGATCAAGATGTTCAATGATCAGCTCGGCGATACGATCTCGATGATGGCGAATGCGCTGCGGGGCGGTTTTAGCTTCTTGCAAACGCTGGATATGGTTTCCAAAGAGGCACCGCAGCCGGTTGCCGGTGAGTTTCGGCGCATTGTGCAGGAAGTCGGCCTGGGGCGAACCACTGAAGAGGCGCTACAGAGCCTGGTGCGGCGCATGCCCTCCGAAGACCTGGAGTTGCTGATTACGGCAGTGAATATCCAGATGGAGGTTGGTGGCAACCTGGCGCAGATCCTGGATACCATCGGGCATACCATTCGTGAACGGGTACGTATCAAAGGCGAGATCAAGACACTGACCGCGCAGGGGCAGATTTCGGCGTATGTGATCACGGGCTTGCCGATTGCGCTGGCAATTATGATCTCGCTGATTAACCCCGACTATATGGCACCTATGTTTGAGTTTGGTTTTCCACCAGATGCCTGGTGCTGTCTTCCAGTAGCATCGCTAGTGATGATTGCGATTGGGTATTTTGCAATTATGAAAATTATCGACATCGAGGTATGAGGTGATGCGATGGGTACGCTGATCGGACTCGGATTTGGGGTGCTGATCCTGGGGGGTATCGTTCTGATGGTGTTTGGCCTGATGCGGTCACGCCAGCCGGACGCAATCGGCGATCGTTTGAGCCAGTTCACGGAACGGGCGATGACGCTTGAGGAAATGGAACTGCAACAGCCCTTCCACGAGCGTGTGCTGCTCCCGATGTTCCACTCGTTCCTGTCAACGATGGGGAAGTATGGTGCCAAGCAAAGTGCCGAGCGCCTGAAAACCAATCTGCAGCAGGCCGGTAACCCCGGCGGAATTACGCCGGTGACGTTTGTCGGTCTACGAGTTGTATTGTCGGTTTTGCTGGGCTTGATTATGGTCGCCGTGACGTTGACGACCATGGATAATCTCTTGCAGGCGCTGATGTATAGCGCGATCGGCTTTGTGCTCGGCTATATGTTGCCGGTGATGTGGCTGGGCAATAAGATCAAAGCCCGCAAGAAGAGTATTACCAGGGCTCTACCCGACGCACTCGATCTGTTGACTATCAGTGTGGAGGCCGGCCTGGCTTTCGACTCGGCGCTGGGCCGGGTTACTGAGAAATGGGATGATGAACTGGGGCGAGAGTTCAAACGCGTGCTTACCGACATCCGGCTGGGGCGCACCCGGCGTGAGGCACTGCGCGACATGGCTGAGCGTACCGGTGTCGAAGATGTGCAGACGTTTGTGGCGTCGGTGATTCAGGCCGATCAACTTGGTGTGCCGATGGCCAAGATTTTGCGCATTCAGTCCGACCAGATGCGGATCAAGCGGCGTCAGCGGGCGGAGGAGCAGGCGCAGAAGGCGCCGATCAAAATGCTTTTCCCCATGGTGTTTCTGATCTTTCCGGCGCTGTTTGTCGTCATTCTGGGGCCGGCGGTGCCGAGGTTGCTCGATGCATTCTAACGCAGAAACCAGGGAACCAGAGATTAAGGCAGCGGGGCAGCGGGAATTTGCTCCGGTGCGATTTCGGATGCGTTGACCGGCTTTCGGTTCTTGTGCAAAGGTTCTGAAACGTATTGTGGACTGGCGGATTTGCGGGATGCCATTGTACTGGTATCTCGCAAATCACTCTGATGGGAATAAATGTGTATGCCGCGCGGTGCAAGCCGGGCGGAGTTTTTATGTGCGGAATTCGCAGAGGGGCGACTATGCAGATTGCGATCACCAATCAGAGCCGGGGGACGCCGATTGCCGATCGTTGCGAACTGGCGCGTAGCTTCTGGGCACGCGGACGCGGCCTGTTGGGGCGGGCCGGCCTCGATCCCGGCCAGGGTCTGTTGATCTATCCGGAGTGGAGCATTCATACGTTTTTTATGCGCTTTCCGATTGATGTGTTGTTTATGGATCGCAGCGATTGCGTGATGGGTCTTCGGGCAGCAATGCCGCCGCAGCGCCCTTATGCCGGTGTCTGGGGGGCACGCTATGTGATCGAGTTGCCGGCCGGGGTGATTGCGGCCAGCCAGACGCAGATCGGCGACCAGTTGCTGGTGCAGCCTTCGCCGCAGCATGGTTTTCGATGATAGTATGAGAACTAAAGAACTGGGGGTCTGGGCAGGGAGAGGATGATTGTCGTTATGCGTGCTGAAGTGGTAGTGCGTGTCGATGCGGGTGCCAGGTATTGAAAAATACGGTTATGGCTTCGCTAGAGCAAGAACCGGGGAAGAGCAATCTGAGAAATGCTGCGGTAGCCAGTGGGCAATCAGCGTGGGCCATGAGGCGGCAGTGGCTGGTGCCGCTGTTGTTGTTTCTTGGTTTTCTGGGTCTGTATCTGGCGACTTTGACGAGGGTGCATACCTTCGATGCGCTCTCGTATATTCTGGATGTCGACCGCAAACCGTGGCCGGAATTGTTTCACCCGCACCACCTGGCCTACGGCCCACTGGGAGCCCTGGTCAAACATATTGCTCAGGGATCAGGACTGGCGGGCAGTGCTGCATTGCCGCTACAACTGACGAATGTACTGGCCGGGGCACTCGGGGTTGCATTCTGCTACCGGGTGACGCAGCGAACCAGTGGTCGGGTAGACCTGGCGCTGGTGGCGGCGCTGCTGCTAGGCGGCAGTTATGCCTACTGGTATTACGCGGTGGAAGTTGAAGTGTACACCATCGCGGTACTGTTTTTGTTGCTGGTGCTGGGCCTGATGCCGGGCCTGTTGCAACGGCCGGCACCGCGAGACTGGCTGGCGTTGGGCCTGCTTCAGAGCCTGGCGGTGCTGTTTCACCAGACAAATATACTGCTCTGCGGGCCGATCCTGCTGCTGTGGTGGCTGGCCGATTGGCCGGTGGAGCGCCGCCGGCGAGCGATGCTGCAGGGTGGCCTGGCCTATGGGTTGCCGCTGGCGACAATTGTCGGTGGAGCCTACCTGCTGGTTGGATTCGGGGTGAGTGGGTTTCGTAGCTGGGCCGAGTTGATTGCCTGGATGACCCGGTATGCGCGAACAGGATGGTGGGGTGGCGTGCCGAACCTGGAGCGGCTGGCTGATCTGGGAGCGGGATTGCAGCAGAGTTTTGCCCGGCAGGATGGCGGATTCTTTTTGCTACTGATGGCTGTGGCGCTGGTAACGGCAGTCCGGCGCATGCCGATGCAACAGCGGCGATTGGCGACGGTGCTCGGTCTGTGGTTGCTGATCTACGGCGGCTTCTTTTTCTGGTGGGAACCGGACAATATCGAGTTCTGGATTGCCTGTCTCCCGCCGTTATTCTTGCTGGTGGCGCTGGGTCTGAGTGGTGGGCGGCATTGGAATGTATCGACCTGGCCGGGTCTGGCGGCGGCACTTCTGTTGCTGGGGTTGAACTATGCGGCGATTAGCCGGCGAGGGGACGCGACGCGTGACTTGCAGCGTCTGATCACGGCGGAATTGGCGGCGCAGAGTACTGCCGGCGATCTACTGCTGGTGGCGGACGGCAAACAGGAGCTGTATCTGCCGTATTATGCCGGGCGCAACAATGTATTTTCATTGAATCAGGCGCTGTTCTTGAGCGCGGGTGACTGGCCGGCGGCGTGTACAATGCTGCGTGAGCGCATCCATCTGACGCAGGCGAGCGGCTACGCGGTGCTGATTGGGGCCGAGGTGTTGCAGCCGGAGCGCAATCAGGCGGTGGGATCGGCGGCGGGCAGCCAGGGGCGCGGGGGAATTCTGGAACGCTTCGGGCTGGAAGCGGCGCAGGTGCGTACGTGTTTTGCGCCGTTTATGACCGGCCTGGTGCCGTTGAGGGCGAAGGAGGTGCTGCCGGCTTACTACCGGCTGCCCGGCGCACAGGAACTGGCGACCGGGCCGGGATGGGATTTTCGGCAGGGGCGCCAGGGTTGGCAGGCACTCAACGTTGACTCGGCGGAACAGACCGGAGCGGGATGGCGGCTGTGGCCGGGCAGGGATCCGGCGATCATCAGCCCGCCGTTCACGATTGACGCGGCTGATTTTAGCGGAATTGAGCTGGCGCTGGCGGTGGATACTGCGGCGCGCGATGCGCAGCTTTTCTGGCTGGATGAGCATGGACAGACCAGCGAAGATCGCTCGGTGCGCTGGACGCTCGAGCCGGGATCGACAGTGCAGACATACCGACTGGAACTGGCGGGCCGGCCCGGTTGGAGTGGCTCGATCAGCGGCCTGCGGCTGGATCCGGTTGGGATGGGCGACGGTGGGACGGTGCGGATTGAGCGTCTGCGGTTGCTGGCGACCGGCCGGCCATAAGCAAATAGCCGTAGAGCAGGATGCCGGAGCCGAGAGAAACCATCAGTTTGACGGCTATTGGGAGCGATGAAGGTGAAATGAAGCCCTCGATAATGCCGGCGAGTACCAGCAGCGGCACGCAGCCAATCAGCAGATTGAGAGCGCGACGGGCGGCGACGACAAGCGCGGCGCGGCGGGTGAGCAGACCGGGTCGGAAGATGGCCCAGCCGAGTTGCAGACCGGCGCCACCGGCAATGAAAATGACACTGAGCTCGACCGTGCCATGGGCAGCGATAAAACCCCAGAGATTATCGGCAAAATCGAATCGCTGGGCAGCCCCGGCGACTGCGCCGATCAACAGGCCGTTCTGCGCCAGAATGTAAAGCGTCAGAAAGCCAAGCAGCACTCCGCCGGCAAAGGCCAGGAAGGTGACCCGAATATTGTTGGTCATAATCAGGGCCGACGAGCCGGCGCGCCCGGTTTCATTAATGCTGAGCCACCATTCTTTGCCGTCCCGAATATTGGCGATAACCGGCTCGATACCGGGAACGAGGAGCGTCGCGCTTTCGGTATCACGATAGGCAATCATGAAGGCCAGCATAGCCGGCAGAAAGAACATCAGGAACGATGCCAGCGTGTAGGGCCAGGTAGATCGAAAGGCCTGTGGGAAGGTGGTCGTAAAAAAAGTAGCGATGGCGCTGAGCGGCGCGGCGCTGCTGCGATAGATTTCGCCGTGGCCGCGGGCGACCAGGTTGTTGAGATAATCGTTGACCGGGTGGCGCGGAAAATCGCGGCGGGCGATGGCCAGATCGGAGGTAGCCTGGCGATAGAGCCGACCAAGCTGCTGAATTTCGGCGGCGGAGAGAAAACTGAGCCCGCCGCGTGCTTTATCGAGCAGGGCGGTGAGCTGTTCCCAGTCCGGCCGTTTCTGGTTAATAAAATCTTCGGCAAGCATACACGTATAATCAGGCCTTGAGCAGCGTGCCCTGGTTGAGCGATTCGTCGAGCAGGGCGCGGCGCAGTAGATCGGGATGCGGGCCGATTAATCGTACCTGGAGTTGCGGCAGTGCCTGAATGAGCCGCCACATCAGTTCAATTTTGCTGCGCATCCCGCCGGTGACATCAGCGCCGTGGGATGCGCCGGTGCCGTGCAACACCTCGGCAATGTTGCGGCCGTCGATCTGCGGAATGACTGCGGCGTTCGGATCGATGCGTGGGTCGGCGGTGAACACCGCTGCTTCGCCAACCAGAATGATGCGGGCTGGTTGAAAGGGACTATGCAATGCCAGGTAAGTGAACAGCGCCTCGGTGGAGATGATAGCGCTGCCCTGCGTGCTATCGAAGGCCACATCGCCATGAATGACCGGAATGAGCCGGTAGTTGAGAGCATGACCGAGCGGTTCGGTGAGCCATTTGCTGAGTTGACCGGCATTGCTGTGCAGGCCGGCGGACGGCTGTAGTGAAATCGCGGGCACATCGGCGGCCAGCAGCGCATCGACCACCAGGCGATTCAGGCGCAAGGCGGCGCCGGCGGTACGGGCGAAGCCCATCCAATCGGCGTCGGCGGCGAGACCGCGATGAATGCCATACTGCGCGGCATAATAATGGCCGAAAGAGCCGCTGCCGTGACCGAGGATCAGGCGCAGCGTCGGATCGCCGGCGAGCGCGGTGCGCAGATCGGTGGCTAGCGTTGCAATGGTTGCAGTGTCGGCAGCTTCGCGCCCGGATTTGTCGGTGATGACCGAGCCGCCAAATTTGACGAAGGTGAGCATGGTGGAATTAGCCTGACAAAAACATCATCACCAGCACAATGATGCCCCAGAGCGCAATACTGATGGCGAGAGGCGCATCTTTGAGCACGAGCTCTTCGGGGCTGCCGCCCCCGGTGCGCTGGTAGATCAGGTAAAGATAGCGGAATAATGCGTAGACGACAAAAGGAATCGTGCTCATCAGCAAGGGATAGGGGTCACGCGGCACAGCGGGCGCCGAGAACGTGGCCATGCTGTAAGCCATAATGATGCTGGCCGTCACAATAGACAGCATCTGGTCGAGCATTGGTAGCGAATACTCATTCAGAATGCGGCGATGGTCGCCGGCGCCGTTCTGGAGCAAAATCAACTCGTGGCGGCGTTTGCCAATCCCGAGGAAGAGCGCCAGCAAACCCATGCAGACGAGCAACCAGGGCGTCATCGGCGTGGCAATGACAACAGCGCCGCCGACAGCGCGCAGAACAAAGCCGGCGGCGATGGTCAGAATATCGAGCAGCACCACATTTTTGAGCCAGTAGGTGTAAAGAAAACCCTGGACGGAAATATAGGTTGCCAGGACGGCCATAAAGCCGAAGCTCGGGTCGAGCAGATAGGCGAGCGGTATCAGCAGCAAGATCATCGTCGTCGCGGCGGCAATGGCGGCAGTGGGGCTGAGCCGGCCGGAGGCGAGTGGGCGATGGCACTTGCGTGGATGGGCGCGATCTTTTTCGATATCGGCCAGATCGTTGATGAGATAGATGGAACTGGCGGCGAGGCAGAACGCGCCAAAAGCACCAGACACCAGGAGCACCTGATCGGGCCTGGTCCAGAGGCGTTGTTCCGAGAAGGCCAGGGCTGCGAAAACGAAAACGTTTTTGAGCCACTGGCGCGGGCGCATCGCACGGAAGAGCTCGTATACGACGGCCATTCCGGTTGCGCGGGGCGCCGGTAGCGACGCCGGAGAGCGTAATTCTTGCATAGCTGATATTCTACCCGAGAGGACATGGAGCGTCAACTACAGGACTTACGCGGTCGTATGCTTGTTCGCGCCGCAACGGGCGTTCTTCACCGACAGCAGCAAAAACCCGGTTTTCCGCCCTGCCGCAGGCGAACAAGTCGGTGATGCGGTCAGCATCAATGCCGACGGCGTAAGTCGTGTCAATTAGTGATGATCTTGACAGTAATAGAGGAGATAAGGTACTCTCAGCTATGATGCAAGAACTCCTGATAGCAACGCATAACCAGGGCAAGCTCCGTGAATTCGCGGCGATTTTCGCGGGCCTCGGCCTGCACCTGCGAACGCTCGATGATCTCGGAATCAGCGAGGAAGTTGACGAGAGCGGCACGACTTTCGCCGAGAATGCGCGCCTGAAAGCCGAGGGTTATTTGCGGTTGTCGGGCATGGTGACGCTGGCAGACGACAGTGGGCTGGAGGTCGCGGCGCTCGATGGGGCGCCGGGAGTGTATTCGGCGCGCTACGGTGGGGTGACCGGCCGGGCGCAGCTCGACTATTTGCTGCAACAACTGGATGGGCTACCCTTCCACGCACGTATGGCCCGCTTCGTCTGCATGATTGCGCTGGCGCATCCGCAGCGCGCAACTGAGCTGGTGGAAGGCACGCTGCATGGCGTGATTGAATTTGCGCCGCGCGGCGATCAAGGTTTCGGTTACGATCCGCTGTTTTATGTGCTGGACGACGATATGACACTGGCCGAGATGGCGCCGGAACGCAAAAATGTGATCAGTCATCGGGCAATGGCAGCGCGAGCGGCCCGTGAGATTCTTGAGAAGTGGGTGATGGGTGATGGGTGATGGGACATATATCTATCACCCATCACCCATGACCTGAGAAACGCTATGCTTAAAGTTGCCTCATTGGGTTCGGGGAGTTGTGGGAATGCGCTGTTGATCTGGACGGAACGGGCGGCGCTGCTGATTGATTGCGGCCTGGCGCTGCGAACGGTTGAGCGACAGTTGCGTTACCTGAGCCTTGCACCGGAGCGCCTGACGGCCGTTTTGCTTACTCACGAGCATGGCGATCATCGCTTGAGTGCGGCGGCGCTGGCCCGGCGTTACAATGTGCCGTTGCTGTGCAATGCCGAGACCGGCGCGGCGCTGGCGGAGCAGCAACCCCGGTTGCGTTGCGAGCGCCTGCCGGAGGGCGAAACGGCGGCAATCGCCGAATTTGAGGTGCGCAGCTTTGCCGTGCCGCACGATGCGGCGGCGCCGGTTGGCTACGAGGTGGCTGCCGAGGGGCTGCGAATCGGTCTGGCGATTGACCTGGGGAGTTGGAATGAGCAGGTGCTGGCCGGTCTGCGGGCGGCGGATCTGCTGATCGTTGAGGCCAACCATGATCGCGAGCTGCTGGCAGCGGCGCCCTACCCCTGGCTGGTACAGCAGCGCATTCACGGGCCGCTTGGGCATCTGGATAATGTGCAGAGCGGTGAGTTGCTGGCGCAGATCGCGCAGGACGGGCGGCGACGCGATGTCTGGCTGGCACACCTGTCGGAGCAGGCCAACTCGGCGCGGCGGGCGATGGATGAGGTGCGCCGGGTGCTGGCACTGCAAAACTGTGAGCAACACTGCCGTCTGAATGTGTTGCCGCGCCGTTCGCAGTGTGCGCCGGGCCGCCTGCCGATCTGGAGTGGTGAGGCGATGTTGCAACAACAATCCCTGTTCGGATAAAGGAGCGATCGATGGCGATCCAGTCGATGGAGTATATCTGGTTTAACGGCAACCTGGTGCCCTGGGCGCAGGCAACGATCCACGTGCTTTCACACGTGGTGCATTATGGCAGTAGTTTTTTTGAAGGCATTCGGTGCTATGAAACGCCGCAGGGTTCGGCGATTTTTCGCCTGCGACCGCATATGCAGCGGCTGGTCAATTCGGCAAAGATCTATCGCACCGATGTGCCCTACAGTGTTGATGAACTGGTGGCGGCGACGAAAGAGACGGTACGAGCGAATGGCTTGCGCTCGGGTTATATTCGTCCGGTGGTGTATCGCGGTTATGACAGTATCGGTGTCGATCCGAGCAATTGTCCGGTAGAAGTGGCGATTGCAACTTTTGAGTGGGGCAAATACCTGGGCGTGGAGGCAATTGAGCAGGGCGTTGATGTCTGTGTTTCGTCCTGGCAGCGTTTTGCGCCGAACACCTTGCCGGCGCTCTCGAAGGCCGGCGGCAACTACCTGAATTCGCAACTGGTGAAGATGGAAGCGCTGGCGAACGGTTTCAGCGAGGGGATTGTGCTGGATACGAACGGCCAGGTGAGCGAGGGCAGCGGCGAGAACCTGTTTGTGGTATACGACGGGGTGGTGCTGACGCCGCCGCTTGGTGCGTCGATCCTGGTGGGCATTACGCGCGATACGGTGTTGCACTTGCTGGCCGATATGGGCGTTGAGGTGCGCCACGGCGCCTTGCCGCGCGAGTTGCTGTACCTGGCCGATGAATTGTTTATGACCGGCACCGCGGCGGAAATTACGCCGGTACGCTCGGTCGACCGTATCCCGGTCGGGCGGGGGGGGCGTGGGCCGATCACGGCGGAGTTGCAGCAGCGATTCTTCGCGCTCGTCGAGGGGAGCACACCCGATCCGCGTGGCTGGCTGGAGTATGTACAATAAACCCGTGTTCCGCCCGGTATTACCGGTATGTGCCGGTGGTATCGGGCGGAACACGGGTTTTGGCATTGATCTGAACAATGCAATGAATTATAATGCGCGGCTGTATTCGAGGTGACTTAGCGAACTTTGCTCATTGTGCGCAGGCACTGGGTGCAGATGCGGATCTGCTGGGGTTTGCCTTCCGCCGTGATGATGGTCGTCTTCTGGATATTCGGACGCCACATGCGGTTGGTGCGGCGCTTGGAAAAACTGACATTGTGCCCGAAAGAAGGTTGCTTTCCGCAACGTTGACATTTAGCCATGAGAATACGCTCCAATTTTGATTTAAGCATACGACTGGCCGGGCATGCAAATACCAATGCAAGCCGGCCAGCCAGAAAATGCAGACTGCGGCAAAATATACCACATGGGTTGTGCTTTGGCAAGTTGTAGAGGAGTGAACTATGGCCCGCATACGCATCGTCACTGATAGTGCGGCAGATATTCCGCCGGAAGTGGCGGAAGAACTGGAAATTGATTGCATTCCGGTGTTGCTCACGGTAGATGATCAAGTCTATCGTGTGGGTGTCGATATTCATAATGCGCAATTTTATGAGATGCTGGCCAGCGGCAAACATCATTTCGAGACGGCGGCACCGGCGCCGGGAGTATTTGAGCATCATTATCGGCGCCTGTTGTCGGAATATAATACGATTTTTACTATTCATTCGGGAAGCAAGCTGAGCAGTGTTGTCGGTTCGGTGCAGCATGCGGTCAGCAAATTGCCGGCGACGATGACGCGGGTCGAGGTGGTCGATAGCAAACAGGTTTCGATGGGGCTGGGTTCAATTGTGATTGCGGCGGCGCGGGCGGTCAAAGCCGGCGGCGGGCCGGACGAGGTCGGTGATCTGATTGCGAGCATGGTGCAACGTACCCACGGGGTCTTTTTTGTCGATACGATGGAATATCTCGAGCAGAGCGGCCGGTTGACGATGGCGGCTTCGGTGCTCGGTTCGATGCAACGCATCAAGCCGCTAATGATCCTCGATGAGGGCGAGATTGTGCCCTACGAGCGCACCCGCACCCGCGCCAAGGCGATTGAAGGTCTGTACACGTTCATCGAGGATTTTCCGAATGTCCGTGAGGTGTATGCGCTGTATTCGACGACGCCGGAAGATGTGGAAAAATTGCTGGAAAAAGTCGAGCCGATTTTTCCGCGTGAGCAGGTAAAGCCCTATCAGTTCGGGCCGGCGGCGGCGGCACATCTGGGGCCGGGGGCGATGGGGGTGGTTGTCTTCGAGGGTCTTGAGTAGTGATTGATGTGCGTGAGCAGATCATTGCGCTGGGCCGGGTGCTGGCTGAGGAGCAGCGGCGCAATTATAGCGATACGGCGGCGCCGGGCGGTCTGGCACGCTTCCTGGTGGCCTGGCGTGCCGATGCCGAAGCGGCCCTGGCGGAACCGGCGGTGCAGGCGGTGCTTGCGGCACTGGCCGACTACGATGCGTTGCACCTCGATGAGCGCCAGGCCCGCCTCGACCGGGTGCTGGAAGATCTGCGGGCGCTTTTTCGCAAAGCACCGGTGCCTGCCACTGAAGCAACTCCGGCATCGCCCGCCGGCAAACGCCGCTCCAGCGCCCGGCAAGCGTCACCGCCCACTGCCGAGCCGCTCAGCCTGACGTCGCCGCTGACCGCGCTTGAAGGCATCGGCAAGGCGAATGCCAATGCCTTCAAGCGCCTCGGTGTGACGACGATTGGGGAACTGCTCTATCATTTTCCGCATCGCTACGATGATTATCGTTCGCAAAAGCCGATCGCGGATCTGGTGATCGGCAGTGTCGAAACGGTGGTTGCCGAGGTCTGCGATGTGCGCAGTTTCGGCATGCGCAACGGCCGCGGCGGCCTGGAGGTGCGGGTCAGCGATGAGAGCGGCGTGCTCAAAGTGATGTTCTTCGGCATGCCCTGGCTGGCGAAGCAGTTGCCGATCGGTCGCAAGATCGTGGTGAGCGGCAAGGTGACTGTGTACCAGGGCATTCGCCAGATGAGCTCGCCGGACTGGGAGCCCTTCGCTGCCGATGAACTGATCCATACCGGGCGCCTGGTGCCGGTGCATCCACTGACGAAAGGGCTCTACGAGCGCAATGCGCGTACGCTCATTAAGAATGTGGTCGACCGGATGGCGCCGGAACTCCCCGAATATTTGCCGGCGACCGTGTGCGAGCGGGCCAACCTGATGCCGCTGGCCGAGGCGGTGGCCCAGATGCATTTTCCGCACACCCAGGAGCTATTGGAGCGGGCGCGCCGGCGGTTGGGTTTCGACGAGTTCCTGTTCATTCAACTGGGGGTGGTGCAGCGCAAATTGCTCTGGCAGGGCGAACGCGGCCACCCGCTGACTTTTTATGCCGATGTGCATGAAGATTTGCTGGCGCACCTGTCGTTTGAGTTGACCGGTGCCCAGCAACGGGCGCTACAAGAGATTTTTAGCGACCTGGCGCAGCCGGCGCCGATGGCCCGGCTCCTGCAGGGCGATGTGGGCAGCGGCAAAACGGTGGTGGCGGCGGCGGCGTTGTTGCAGGCGATTGCCAATGGCTACCAGGGCGCCCTGATGGCGCCGACCGAGATCCTGGCCGAGCAGCATTACCATGGCCTGCGCAAGCTGCTGAGCCAGGTGCGAGTGCCGCGGGCGCGGCCGGACGAAACGCCCGGCCGCGATTGGCAGAGCGAGGTCGACCCGGAGCAACTGGCACGCCTGCAGGAGATCAAGCGCTTGCTGGGCATGACCGAAGTCGAAGATATGGCCGGCGCCGGGGTGCGAGTGGCGCTGCTCACCGGCAGCCTGGGTGCAAAAGAGCGCCGGCGCGTGCTCGAAGGCATTGCCCAGGGCGAAATCGACCTGGTGGTCGGCACGCACGCCCTGATTACTGAAGGGGTCAAATATCATAGCCTGGGCTTGATCTGCATCGATGAGCAGCACCGTTTCGGTGTGGAACAGCGCCAGCGCCTGCGCGACAAAGGCTTTCAGCCGCATATGCTGGTGATGACGGCCACGCCTATCCCGCGCACGCTGACGCTGACGATCTATGGTGATCTGGATACTTCGGTGTTGGACGAGTTGCCGCCGGGTCGTCAACAGATTCGTACGCGCTGGATCCAGCGCGCCGAACGTGAGAAAGCCTACCGGCATATTCGGCGCGAAGTTGCTCAGGGTCGCCAGGTCTTTGTGATTTGCCCGCTGGTCGAGGAGAGCGAGAAGATCGATCTGCCTTCGGCGGAGGAGATGCACAGCCGTTTGCAGCGCGAGGTGTTTCCTGAGCTTAAAGTCGGCCTGATCCACGGGCGTATGTTGCCGCGCGAGAAAGACGAGGCAATGGTGGCCTTTCGCGACCGTGTCTTCGACATTCTGGTCGCGACGGCGGTGGTTGAGGTGGGCATCGATATTCCAAATGCCTCGACCATTTTGATCGAAGGCGCCGAGCGTTTTGGCTTGGCCCAGTTGCACCAGTTTCGTGGGCGGGTCGGGCGTGGCATGCACCAGAGCTTTTGCATTCTGGTGAGCGACCAGAACAATGCAGTGACGCAGCAGCGACTGGCGGCGATGGAACAGACGACCGACGGCTTTGAACTGGCGGAGATCGATCTGCGGCTGCGCGGGCCGGGCGAATTCTTCGGCAAGCGCCAGAGCGGCACGCCCGATCTCAAAGTGGCGCGACTGGCCGACACGCGCCTGCTGCATGCCGCACGCCTGGAAGCTGAAAAGATTCTGGCCGATGATCCGCAACTGGAACGGGACGAGCACGCCCGCTTGCGCGAAAAGGTGGCCGCTTTCTGGGAACGGGCGGAGGGAGCTTCGTAAGGAACTAATGAACTTGACTCCAAAAATGACGCCCCTGGCCCGCCGGATTGCTGCGGCACTGCATATCGACCTGGCGCAACTGCGGGGGAGCGGGGCGGATGGGCGGGTGCGCAAGGCTGATGTGCTGGCGGTGGCGAATGCGTCGGCGGCATCCAGGCCGGCGCCAGGTTCGCAGCGGCTGGTGCAACTCACGGCCTGGCCACTGCCACAGGCTTTGACGGCCGTTGAAGTCGATATGAGCGCGGTGGCGGCCTACCGTACGCGCTATGCCGCCGATTTCGCGCGGCGCCGGCTGGAATTGAGCGACCTGGCCTGCCTGCTGGCGGTGCTGGCCCGGGTGCTGCCGGCGCACCCGCTGCTGAATGCAGCCTGGAGCGAGGCCGGCATCGTGCGGCGCCGGCGGTTGCACCTGTATGTGTGCGACGGCGAGCGCAGCGGCGTTATCAGGGATGCCGGCGATTATACCGTGCGCGGCATGGCGCGCCGCTTGCGTGAGATGGCACCGGCGGATGAAGCGACCATGCGTGTTCGACGGTTGCGGGTTGCCTGGCTGGCGCCTGAGCCACTGAGTGTGGGCCAGAGTGCCGCAGTGAGCCTGGGGCCGGTGTTGCCGCAGGCCGTCTGGCATGCCGAGAAACTCGCGATTCGCCCGCAGGCCATCATCACACTGAATTACGATATTCGGGTGCTGGATCAGTGGCAGGCAGATCAGTTTCTTATGAGCCTGCAAAAACAACTCGCAAGCTTTGCCGATACGCTATAATGCGGGTATACTCTGACAGAGACCGAATGCAAACTCGCATATGCGTCAGGATACCTGGAAGGAGGTGGCAATGGCCACACAGTCGACGGACAGAATTGGCGTGCTAACCAGCGGCGGCGATGCTCCCGGACTGAATGCGGTAATTCGGGCGGTGGTGAAAGCGGCAAATACCCGGAATTGGGAAGTTCTGGGTATTCAAGATGGTTTTGAGGGTTTGCTTGGTGATCTCTCGTATCGTGTTTTGACCAGCGCAGATGTGCAGGGTTTGTTGCCGCGGGGCGGCACGATTTTACGTACAACTAATCGAGGGCATTTCGGCAAAATGCGCGATCCGAATGCTCCACTGGAAGAAGATCCCTATATGCAGGCGCTCAGTGCGATGCAGCGCCTGGGGTTGCGTGCGCTGATTACGATTGGCGGCGAGGGAACGCAGCGGATTTCGCTGGAGTTTTTTAAAATCGGTGCGCCCATCATCGGGGTGCCCAAGACGATCGACAACGATCTGTATGGCACGGAGATGACTTTCGGCTTCGATACTGCGCTGCAGGTCGCCACCGATGCTATCGACCGCCTGCATACGACGGCGGCCAGCCACAACCGGATTATGGTGCTCGAAGTGATGGGGCGGCATGCCGGCTGGATCGCTGTCCACGCCGGGTTGGCCGGCGGTGCCGATGTCATCCTGATTCCCGAGATTGCCTATGATATCGACAAAGTTGCCGCCAAGATCCGCGAACGTGAAAGCAGCGGTAGCAGTTTTAGCATTGTGGTCGTCGCCGAGGGTGCTCGCCCGGTGGGCGGTGAGGCGATGTATATCGCTACCGGGCGACTGGGCGGCATCGGCAACCTGGTCGGCGACCGGTTGCAGGAGTTGACGGGCAAAGAAACTCGGGTAGTGGTGCTCGGCCACGTGCAGCGTGGCGGCTCGCCTTCGCCCTATGATCGCCTGCTCTCAACGCGCTATGGGGCGGCGGCTATCGATGCGGCAGAACGTGGCGCCTTCGGGAATATGGTGGCACTGCGCTCGCAAGAGATCGTGACGGTGCCGCTGGCGGAAGCCTGTGGCCAGTTGCGAACTGTCCCGGTCGATAGCGAACTGGTGCGTTGCGGCCGGGATCTGGGCGTGTCATTCGGCGACGAATAGAACGGAGACGGTGCGCCGGCAAGGTATGCAACAGGTGCTCTGGCTGGGTTATAATGGTCTGTCGTTGTCGTTTGCAGACGTAGCGGCAATATTGATATACCGACCAGTACTCGATAGCCGCATTCTCGGTAGTTATGGGCAGGTTCCTGGGGGTGTGCGGTCGGTGATTGTAACGGGCGATGGGCGGTATTTGCCGGCGCGCCTGGCGGTCGATGAATTGCGTCGCCGCTGGGCCGGTTGGCGGCAGCGACAGGCACCGCTGCCGCCTCTGGAACAGGCTGACTGATGGGCATCTATGAAATTGCCGCCGCGACGACGATTCGGGTGGCACCGGAACATGTCTGGGCGGTACTGGATGATTTTAACGGCTGGCCGGGCTGGATGCCCTCAATGCGCAATCTGCGCGTCGAGTTCCTGAGCGAAGGCGATCCTGGCGTCGGGTTTCGTTTTCGGCTGCGGGGCTGGCTGGCCTATGCCGACCTGGAAATAACCGATTTTCTGCCGCTGGCTCGGGCGACGCGCTTCCAGCTCAATATTCCGCCGCTGACCGGCGATAATCGCTGTGAACTCAAGCCACTCGGTGACGGGAGCTATCGCCTCGAACGGGTTGATCACCTGGAATTGCCTGATCCACTGATCGGCTTCCTCGATGCGACCCAGCGCGAACGCTTCGACCGGCTGGCCGCCGAGTTTCTCGATGCACTCAAGCGAAGGGTTGAAGAAAGAGCCGGCTATGTTGAGCCCTGAACAGCGCACAATGACGTTGCACCAGCTGGCGCAGCGCATTGCCTCGGCCGGCCTGCTCACGCCGGCACTTGTTACCCTCGATGCCCTCCAACCGGTTGATGTCATCAGTAGCCAGTTCGCCTTATTCTTACGACCATTTATCGTACGATCCGGTTTTGATCGCTATGCCGAAGCCCTGGCATTGGAACATGGTTGGCAGGAGTTACGCACGATGTTGCGCGAACTTGAAGGCTCTGAGCGCGGAAATTAACCGATACCGACGGCAAAAAACATTGACATAGCGCCGGTAATACGTTACAATCGTATACTCAGAGGCCTGCGTTTTTTTGTCCTCAAGTGTAAAAGATTGCGCCAGGCGCGTATGATGGGAGCAGCCGATGCCGCTACCGCTCGAAACGCTGGTATTCCTGCTGATCGCCCTCGTTGTCGTCATTCTCAGCCTCTGGCATCATGCTCGTGTCACGAATATGCGCATACCTGATCGCCGGCCCCTCCCGGCGCTGGATCTGCTGCGAGCTGCGTTTGGCCGCGGCGCCGAAACCGGTCGCGCCATTCATTTCTCGCCCGGCGCCGGTACCATCGGCGCCGGTACCGGCAATCGCATTACTGCCGCTGAAACGATTGCCGGCTTGCAGGCTGCCGAACGGGTGATGGGTGAGGCTGCCTTGAATGGGGCGCCGCTCTTGCTCAGTAGTGGCGATGCAATTGCCTATCTGTCTCTGCGCGGCGCCCTGCGCCAGGCCTATCAGCGGGCCGGCCAGATCCAGGATTTTGATGCCGGTCGGGTGCAATTGCTGGCCCATCAAAATGAAACTGCCTATGCCGCCGGGGTCGCGACGCTCTATGCGCGCCAGAAGTTTGAAGCCAGCGCGCTGATCGGTAGCTTTGGTCAGGAATTTTTGCTGCTTAGTGAGGAAGGGCGTCAACGCGATGTGCCTCAACTTGCCGGCGCTGCTGCGCCTTCGGCTATTCCTCTGATGCTGATGAGCGCTGATGCTACCTTGATCGGCGAGGAAATCTATGCTGCTGAAGCCTATCTGTCGAAAACGGCTGCGCCCGGTGCGCGCCTGATGACCCAGGATACGCTGCGAACCGTGGTGATTATCTTGATTGTGGTCGGGCTGATTTATAATATGGTGCAGCCTGCGCTGGGCCTGCCGGCCTTGCCCGGTCTCTAGCTGTGTGAGCAGGATAGACATCCATGAGTTTTCTGCGCGACCCGAAACGCTTGCTGGCGGTTCTGATTACCGGTGTGGCCGGTATGGTCGTCTTGATTGATTTTGGCAGCAATGTGCCTTTGCTCACGGCGCTGGCGTTTTTGCTGGTCGATTGGGCGGCGATTTTGACGGCGCTGGCACTGCTCGTCGGGCTGTTGAGCCTAACCGGGTCGCATCTGCGGCGGGTGAGCCGGCGCGAGAGCGATTGGGGCTATAGCCTGGTCTTGTTGCTCTCGATGCTGGCGGTGATACTGGTCGGTGTGGTGGGCATCCCCGGGGTTACGGTGTTGCCGCAAAATCTGGCTGAAGAACCAATCCGGCGCTTTTTTCGCCTGGTGTATGAGCCACTCGCCGGTAGTTTGCTGGCGCTGCTGGCCTTTTTTAGTTTAAGTGCAGTCCTGCGTGCTCTGCGGCGCCGTAGCCCGGAGGCACTGGTGATCGTGATTGTGGCGACTCTGGTGCTGATCAGCCAGGTGCCGCCGATTGCTCTGCTGCCCCTTGTCGGCGATGGGGTGCGCTGGTTGAATGATGTGCTGGTGATGGCCGGCGCTCGCGGCCTGTTGATCGGTGCTGCCATCGGTGCGATGGTCGCCGGGGTGCGGGTACTGCTTGGCTTCGATTTGCCCTATCTTGATCGGTAAGGACGTATGGAACATCTACCACCCTGGCTGCGAGATGTGCCGCTGCCGCCATTGCCTTCCTCGCGCCAGGCAACTGTAGCAATGCCGGACTGGCTGCGTGATGATGCGGTCGCGGAACCGCCGGCGGCGCCATCCGCGCCGGCGGGTGATGCTGCACCCGCCGGCGATATGCCGGACTGGCTGCGCGATTTGCAGCAGGAGCCGGCGGCTGAGCCGGAACCGTCACCTGCATCGGCTGAACAGATGCCCGATGATGCGTCACGCAGTTCGGTTTTTGGGGCAACTTCCTGGTTGCAATCGCTGGGTACCGGCGAAAAACCGGCCGATGAGCCCGCTCCACCGCCGCCGACTGAGAGCGGTGACGATACGGCTTCACGCATCAAAATGCCTATCGGTGCGACGGACTGGCTGCGAAGTATCGGCGAAGAGCCGGAGAACCGCGCTGCGACCGAAGACCAGCCTGCCGAAAAAGCCGAAGCCGAGCCCCCGGCAATGCCCAGTGAGGAAGAGAGCGTCCCTGACTGGCTGCGAGATATTTCGACCGAACACCTGGATGAAGACCTGGCCGAAATTCAAGAGGATTCAGCACAGGTGCCGGTTGACCCGACGGATAATATTGCGCCGTTTCGGTTCGATGATCTGGCAGGTGTTGATGACTCGCCCGGTTCGAGTACTGATCCGGGTGGCGAGGCGCCGGCCTGGCTCCAGGCTTCGGCCGATGCCGATGCCCGCAATGATGATAGCCGCGATGTGCCAACCTGGCTCCGTGATATCGCCGATGAGCCGTCCGGTCGCGATCCTGCCTGGTTGCCCGGCGCCGACGAAATTGCACAACTCAGTGCCGGACGTGAGGCGCCATCCTGGCTGCAAGATGACGAATCAGCCGATGCCGACACAGGTGCGGCGGTGCCTTCCTGGTTGCAAAGTGCTGATCCGCCTAATGAACAAGCGGAGTTTGCAGCGCCTTCCGCCGATGCGCCGGATGTGCCGAACTGGTTGCAGGGCGAGGAGCGCGAACCGGCGGCGAGTGCCGGCGAACCGGCGCCGGATGTGCCGAGCTGG
>DAOTUJ010000052.1:0-11644 GCA_034437175.1 Chloroflexaceae bacterium
GCCGGGCGACAATGTGGATATGGGTGTGGAATTGATTGTGCCGGTGGCGATTGAGGACGGGCTGCGCTTCGCGATTCGCGAGGGCGGGCGCACCGTCGGTGCCGGCGTCGTTACCAAGATCGAAGAGTAAGCCGGGTTTCACGGCGCAGGTCGGCCCGCGCTGGCCTGCGCCGTTGTACGTACACGACAGGAAAGATTACATGTCGGTCGTGAAAGAAAAGCAAAAAGAAAGTCCGGAAAAAGCTCAGGCCAGGCGTTCCGGAGCCGGTGGTTCCGGTTCGGGCGGCGGCAGTCGTTCGGCAAATCGTGACCAGCGTGATAATGCCGTGGTGCGCATCTATCGCGAGACCCGCACTGAGTTGCGCAAGGTCGTCTGGCCAACTCGCGAAGAAACTATTCGCCTGACTCTGGTTGTACTGGCGATTTCAAGTATCATCGGCGTTATCCTGTTTACCGGCGACAGTTTCTTCCTGTTGCTTTACAATCTGCTTGTTGATGCAGTTTCCTAGTACTGATTGACGGGAATGCAGCGTAGTGCAAGATTGATCGGCACAGTAAGCCATAAAAGGTGAGGTTTTTGGTGGCTGAAAATAATATAAATGATACATATCAGCCGCCGCAGGATGATGGTCGGCATTGGTATGTTATCCATACGTATTCGGGGTATGAGAATAAGGTCAAGCAAAATCTTGAGCATCGGATTGACTCAATGGAGATGCGGGACCAGATTTTTCGGGTGATTGTTCCGACCGAAGAAGAAATTGAAATCAAGAACGGGCAACGCCGTACTGTTAATAAGAAAATTTACCCCGGCTACGTCCTGGTGCAAATGCGTATGACGGACGATTCCTGGTATGTCGTGCGCAATACGCCCGGTGTCACCAGTTTTGTTGGTCACGGCAATCGCCCGACTCCGCTTGATGAAGACGAAGTCAAGGCTATTCTCAAGCAGATGGAGGAAGAGTCACCCAAAGTGCGGGTCAGTTACCAGAAGGGGCAGGCCGTCAAAATCACCGATGGGCCGTTCACCGACTTCGAAGGCATCGTTGATGCAATCGACCACGAACGGGGTCGTGTGCGCGTGCTGGTGTCTTTTTTCGGTCGCGAAGCACCGATCGAGCTTGATTTTCTCCAGGTCACCCGGCTGGTAGACTGAGGCATCAGTTGTAACTCATGTGTGCGTTTTCAAGCGTAAAACCCTGGGCGCGGCTAAGTCGGCGCGTAGCGGTTTTACGCTTTATTCTGGCTCAGGAGAACTTTTGTGGCAAAGAAACTGATTGCGCTTGTGAAACTTCAGTTGCCGGCCGGCAAGGCTACGCCGGCACCGCCGGTAGGGCCGGCGCTTGGCCAGCATGGTATCAATATCATGGCCTTCGTCAAGGAGTATAACGAGAAAACTGCCGCCCAGGCCGGCAGCATTATTCCGGCGGAAATTTCGATTTATAGCGATCGCTCGTTTACTATGCGGCTGACTACGCCGCCCGCCGCCGATTTGCTGCGCAAGGCCGCCGGTATCGCTAAAGGCTCCGGTATTCCGAATCGCTCTATCGTCGGCAGTATCTCGCGCGGCCAGTTGCGCGAAATCGCAAACCAGAAGATGCAGGATCTCAATGCTATCGATGTCGAAGGCGCCGAACGCATCATCGCTGGTACTGCTCGTAGTATGGGTATTAAAATTCAGGACTGATCCATCGCCAATCGCATGGTTTTGAAGTGGGAGGACGGCAAAGTGCCGCCCGACAATACCACCAGGAGGAAGAACGCAATGGCTCGCCACGGCAAAAAGTATCAGGCGGTTCTCGCCAAAATTGAGCCGGATCGGCTTTATTCGCCCGAAGAGGCTATCGAACTGGCCAGGGAAACTTCATACACTCGATTCGATGCTACCGTTGAAGTGCACCTGCGCCTCGGTATCGATCCACGTCATGCCGATCAGAATATCCGTACCACGGTTGCCCTGCCGAATGGTACCGGCCGATCCGTTCGGGTGCTGGTGTTCGCTCAGGGCGATGCGGTGCAGGCCTCGCTCACCGCCGGCGCCGATTTCGCCGGCAGCGATGAGCTCATTCAGCGTATCGACAAAGAAGATTTCTTTGATTTTGATGTGGCCATCGCTACGCCTGATATGATGGGCAAGGTCGGGCGCATTGGCCGCAAGCTCGGCCCCCGTGGCCTTATGCCCAATCCTAAGAGCGGAACTATTGTGCCCGCCGAACATCTGCCGCAGACGATCAGTGAAGTACGCGGTGGCCGGGTGGAGTTCCGCAACGATAAGACCGGTCTGCTGCATGTGGCCATCGGCAAGGTGAGCTTCAGCAGCGAAAAACTCTATCAGAATATGGCTGCGTTGATGGACGCCGTCCGAACAGCCAAACCTGGCGGTGCCAAGGGTACCTACATTCGCAGCATTACGTTGACCAGCACGATGGGGCCCGGCATTCCGGTCAATATCGCTCTGGCTCAGTCGATGAGCCAGGACGCGGCTGTTGCTGCCTAGCCAACAACCGGAACTGTTTTTACAAGGCCTGACGGCCACATATCGATAACTGCCCTAGACCGTTGGTAGCGAATGCTTGAATGACCTGCGGGTCGCCAGCCGAGGTGGTTGACCGTCGCGCTTCCGCGCAGCCGGCTACGGCTGTGTGCTACGGCCACCATGTCCAGGGCATGGTGGCTTTTTTGCTGCCGAAATTCTTTCTGAAAGGAGGTGAATCGCTTTGCCAAATGCCCAGAACATTGCAACTGTTGCCGAGTTGACCGAGAAGATGGCGCGCACCCAGATGATGGTCGTCGCCGATTACCGCGGTATGAATGTCGCGGAAATGGCTGACCTGCGCAGCAAATTGCGCGAAGCCAACTCGGAGTTGATCGTGGCCAAAAATACGCTCCTGCGCATCGCTGCCCGCGAAACCGGGTTCGCGGCTATGGAAGATCTCTTGAGCGGGCCGACGGCAGTGACCTTCGTCTACGACGATCTGCCCAAAGCTGCCAGAGTACTGAACGAGCTTGCCAGGATGCCGCAGATTGCTTTTACTGTGCGCGGTGGTCTGCTGGGACGCAGCCTGATCGGCGCCGACGGCCTCGAACAGGTTACCAGGATGCCGAGCCGCGAACAGGTACTCGCCGAAATCGTCGGCGGTGTCCAGGCGCCCCTCAGCAGCCTGGTCGGTGTGCTCGACGCACCGGCCCGCGAGACGGTCAGTAGCCTCGATGCGGTGATCAATAGCGTTGTGTATGCCCTGCAGGCCCGCGTTGATCAGTTGCAGCCCGAAAGCGCTGCCGCCTGATCATTGCATCAGGAACCGGACAATGATGTGAAGTATTCGTATTTTGCAATTCGGGATCATTCCCGAACCTGGAGTATTTCAGAGGAGTAGCAAACTATGTCCAGCGAGAAAGTTACCGAGATTTTGACGGCGATCGAGGCTTTGAACGTGCTTGAATTGATCGAGCTCAAAAAAACGATGGAGGAGAAATGGGGTGTCAGCGCCGCCGCACCGATGCCGATGATGGGCGCGATGCCCATGATGGGCGGTGCCGCACCGGCCGGCGACGGCGGTGGTGCCGCGCCTGCTGCGGTGGAAGAGAAAACGGAGTTCGATGTCATCCTCAAGGAAATTGGCGCCAACAAGATCCAGGTCATCAAGGCTGTTCGCGAATTGACCAGCCTGGGCCTCAAGGAAGCCAAAGACCTCGTAGAGGGTGCGCCCAGGCCCGTCAAGGAGGGCATCAGCAAGGAAGAAGCCGAGGCAGCCAAAGCCAAGCTCGCTGAAGCCGGCGCTACCGCCGACGTCGCCTAGCTTAAACCGCAAGAGCCTGGTTCGCCCGCAACAGCGCGAAACAGCATATTTGCGCTCTGGTTTCGAGTGCATCCACAGTTTGCTATGTTACGGCAAACTGTGGATGCACTTTTTGATGCCGATATGGTAAGATACCTGCGTCTGAGCAGGTGTGTGATGAGGGCCAACCGATGATTGATGCCGGCATTCCTTACGCTGTCCAGCAACTCAATGCGTTTCCCAGCCTGCGCGACTCGGTCGCCGTCGGGCTGCGCCGGCAACTCGAACTGATCACCTCGAGTACCGCTGCGGCACAAGGCTGGAAAGCGGCTTTCGATGAGCTCGACCGGCTGGTACAGGCTCAATCCGGTGGCCTGGTATTGCTGGAAGGCCCGCCCGGCAGTGGAGTCACTACTTTGCTGGCACTCTACACGCTGCGGCGCCCGGCGGCCTTCTGGTTCGGCGACTACGATGCCGGCCTCGGCCACCTGGCGCTGTATGCCCAACTCTGTGCCATGCACCAGACGAATATTCCGCTGGTACCGCCGATGCTATTCAGCAATCCGGTGCCCCTGCACACGCTATTCACCACGGTCGCTGCCGATGCCGCCACGCCTCAGGTGATCGTCATCGACCCGGCGGCTTTTCCCGATCCGCAACCCGACCCGCTCGACTGGCTGCCGCGTCGGGTTCCCGAGGGCATCGTGCTGCTCTGTGGGCGCCATACGCAGCAGCAATGGCCGGCGCTGCCCCAGGCCACAGCACACCTGCAATTGCACAGCGACAGCTTTGCCACCGATACCGCCGTACGCATGCTTGCGACACTCGGGCTCACCGACGATCAGCAGGCCGCGCTGCTCGCCGCCGGCCAGGGCAACTGGCTCTACCTGCGCCTGGCAGCCCAGATGCTGCGCACCGGGGCGCTGGATCTGCCGAGCTTGCCGTACGACCTCGCCGGCCTGCATCGGCACTGGTGGGATAGCCTCAATGAGCGCGAACGGCACCTGGCCGCGCTGCTTGCCACTAGCACCGAAGCCCTGCCGCACAGCCTGATCAGCGCCTTGCTGGAAGACCGTTGTGAAAGCAGCCTTGCGCATTGGGCCGCCCTTGGCCTGATCCGGCGCCGCAACGACGAAAGCGGTACCAGCTTGCTCTGGCGCCATTGGTATAGCCCGGCTTTCTTGCGCGAACAGCATCCCCGAGCGGTTACGGCGGCCCACGCCCGGCTGGCGGAAGTTGCGCAAACGCTTGGGTTGACTGCCGGCAACTGGAATATCCAGGCCGGCCACGATCCTTTGCGCCAGGATCGCGCCGCACTCGATTACCTGATTCATAGTTATGCCCGCCACGCTGCCCTGGGGCCGGCGGAGCGGGCAGCGCGCAATCTGGCTCCGCTGGGCCGGCACGACTGGATCCGGGCACATCAGCACTGGCAGCATACCCTGAGTTCGGCGGCCCGCGACCTGGCCTGGGAATTGCGCCAGGCCAGGCGCAGTGGGCCACTGCAACGATTGATCCGTAGCGCCGCGCTCTGCGGAACCGTCAACAGTCGGGCTCGTAGCCTGTCGATAGAAGCGGCCATCGCTGCGCTGCCGTCGGCTCAGCATCAACACGGTCGCGAGGCCGGTCTGCGCCGGATTGTCGACCTGATTGAGCAATTGCCCGACGGCATTGAAAAAGCGCAGGCGCTCCGGCAAATCGGCGAAACGTGCTACAACAGCGGTATGCGCACCTCGGCTATGCGCCTGCTCTCGCGTGCGCTCGATCTTGAGGCACAGGCCGAAAGCCGAAGCTGGCGCGATCAACGAGAACAGGTACAGGTGGCGCTGGCCGGCACGGTCCTGCAACTCGCGGCGGTCGATACGGCACTGGAGATCAGTGCCCGGATCAGCCATATCGAGCGCCGTGGGCTGACTGAAACCCAGATCGTGCGCTGGCTGATCGAGCAGCGTGATTTTGAACGCGCCGAAAGCGTGGCACGCACGATTGCCCACGAAAGCCACGGCGCCTGGGCGCGCTCTGAAGTGGTTGTCGCCCTGGCCCGCGCCGGTCGGCAGGATGCCGCCGGCGCCCTGCTCGGCGCCGTCGACACCGAAACCGCCCGCGCATGGGCGCTGATCCAGCTGGCCTGCGATGCCGCTGCCGGTAATGAGCAGCAGGCCCGTGCCTGGATCGACGATCTCAACAATCCCGGCCAGCACGACCGCGGCCTGGCCAGCCTGTCGCACGCCCTGGCGCTCGCCAGCAAAGATGGCGATGCCCTCGCCGCCGCTGAGCAGATCACCGATGTGGAAGTGCGCATTATGGCGCTGCTCGATTTGCGCTTGCACCTTGATGGGCTAGTGGCTATGCTGGCGCTGGAACAGGCCACCACTGCGATCGATAATCTCGCCGGAGAAGCACGTGTGCCGCTACTCGCCGACCTGGCGGCCGCCCACGCCGCGCTCGGCCGCCGCGAACGCGCGATGCAGATCGCCGGCCAGTTGCACGCGGGCGAAGAACGCGACCGCGCCCACGCCCGCGTCGCGGTCGCCTTTGCGCGCCAGGGCGATTTCTCGCAAGCCCGTGAGATCACCGATGCCCTCGGTGATGATGATGAACGCGACTGGGCTCTCGATGAACTCTGCCACCTGCTTGAACAGTCCGGGCGCTGGAGTGAGGCTGAAGCCTTGGCCCGCGACATTCGTGCCGACGATCAGCGCGCCCGTACGCTGGCCGACTTGCTGATTGCTCGCGCCCGCCACGATGATCCGTTGATCGCGTTGCGCCACGTGATCCACATCGATGACCACGCCGAACGAGTGCGCGCTATGATGATGATTACACCGCGCCTGATTGCCGCCGGCCATACCTGGGCCGCCCTCGCTGTTTCCGGTGTCCACACGGACTCCGGAACCGTCGAGGCTGAAGTGACCCGCGCCTTCGACCTGATGACACCGGCGGAATCCAGCCGGCACCTGGCTATTATTGCTACTGCCCTCGCTCACCAGGGGCATTTTCAATCTGCCCACGACCTGATCGCACAAATCGAGCGCCCCACTGACCGCTCGCGCGCCTGCCTGGCCATTGCGCAGACTCACGCCCACGACCCGGTACGCGCCTTTACGGCGCTGGGTATGGCTTGCGAGATTGCCCTGCTCGGGCGCGCCGAGATTTTGCGTATTATCGAGTTGGCAACTCCGACCCTGGCCCGCCTGGGCGGAGCGCCATTGCTCGCCGCTATTGCCGTCGATCTCGCCGAAATCGATACCTGGTGAAAGCTATGCCTGCCCAGTTTATGCAATTTCGCGGCTTGCTGTTGCTCGCTGCACTGGTTTTGCTGTTGAGCGGTTTGCCGGAGCCCGCTGCCGGTGCAGCCGATCTCGGCCGGCCGCAACTGGTTCGCGTCTATGTCCCACATGCCGACGCAGCCCGCCTGTTGCTGCGCAACGATGTTGATTTGCTCGGCCCCCGTGAGGGCGATTATCTCTTTGCGCTGGTTGATCCACAACAGCAACGCGAGTTGCGGGCTACCGGCTGGCAATTGCAAACGGTAGCCGGCTGGCAATCAGGCAGCCGACAGAATGCTCAGGAATACCAGAGCTTCGCCGCTATGGAAGCCCAACTCAATGCACTGGCCGCAGCGCATCCCGATCTGCTGGAACTGGTCGACTACGGTGACTCCTGGGAAGGCAGCCGCGATTTGCTGGCACTGCGGCTGCGGGCGCCCGGCGTAGAAGGGCCGCGCCCGGTCTTTTTCCTCTTCGCTGCCGTTCACGCACGCGAAATGACGACCGGCGAAATCGCGCGGCGCTGGATCGAATATTTGCTCGCCGGCTACGGCAGCGACGCCGATGTCACCTGGCTGTTGCAGGAACACGAGTTTCTGGTGGTACCTATTGCCAACCCCGATGGCCGGGTCATCGCCGAACAAGGCCATTTGCAACGCAAAAACACGAATTCCACGAATGGCGCTAGTTGCGCTGTGCCGCCCGCCGATATCATCATCAACCACAGTGGTGTCGACTTGAACCGCAATTCGTCGTTCCAGTGGGGCCAGATCGACACGCCGCAACAGGATCCCTGTAGCCAGACCTTTCCCGGTAGCGGGCCGGCCTCCGAGCCCGAGGTACAGGCTTTTCAATCGCTTGCCGCTGCTACGTTTCCGCCCCTGGCCGGCCCGCGCCCGGCAGAAGGCAGCCCCGCACCGGAAGATACCAGTGGCATCTTCATTTCCTTGCATTCCTTTGGCGACATGGTGCTCTGGCCCTGGGGCCACACGGCGTCCGCTGCTCCCAACAGCGTGGCGCTGGAACGGTTGGGTCGGCAACTGGCGGAACGTGCCGGCTTTGTTGCCTTGCAGAGCTACAACCTGTACCCCACCTCGGGTACCAACGACGAATGGGTGTATGCCGAACTGGGACGGGCCGCCTTTACTTTCGAGATCGGCCCGGTAGCCGGTACCTGCGGCGGGTTTATGCCGCCGATCAGTTGCCTGGATGCCAATGCCGGCGCGGGCGGCGTACTCTGGGAACGCAGCCGCAATGCCTTGCTCTACGCCGCACGGGTCAGTCGGGCACCCTATCACCTGCCCGCCGGCCCCCATGTCCATGATGCCTACGCCGAGCAAATCGGCGATTACCTGGTCGTCCGAGCCAGTATCGACGGCGCCGGCAACCTGGTTACCGGAGCCCGGTTCAGCATCGGGCGCAGCCCGGCTACCGGCGGAACCGGTATCGCGATGCAGCCCGGCGACGGCGCCTTCGACAGCCCGCAGGAACAGGTCGAACTGCAACTCCCGCTGGCCGACCTGCCCGATCTCGAGCAAGCTGTGCTGCTCATCGAAGGCTGGAATCAGCAACAATCCGGGCCGCCACAGGCTTTTTATGCTCGATCCATCAGCCCCTTGAACTGGCTCCCGCTGGTGCATGGGCGCTAGTACAGCTTTGCGAAGATCCGCAAGGAGTTGCGGCCGGGAGCGCGGGCGGCTCGCCCACCTGCAGCTCTCGGCGAGCGAGCCGCCGCGCTCCCGGCAAGTCGGTGCAAACTTTGCCGGTAGGCTGTGCCAGGTTGACTGGCCGGCACATTCCTCCTGACATATCGGCGCATGCCATCGTATAATGCTACAGGTGTCGCCGCATCGAAAACGGTTCTCGATTGCTATTTTTGCGGCAATATTGCCAAAAGCGGAATACGCTGTTTATTTCATGTGTTCCGGCGACTTCGTTGTCGGAACACATGAACATAAGGTAGCCAACATAGGCGCATTGGAAACGTTGGATCGCTCGCATGCTCGAACGTTCCAATGCGCCAGCACTTACATGATGAGCACTCACGATATTTTGATTATGATGGGCATGGTGATCTCGATTGCCGTCGGCACGCTGTTGCTGGCCGAACGCCTCAAGATCCCGGCAATTGTTCCGCTACTGGTAATCGGTGTCCTGCTCGGGCCGGAAGTGCTCGGCTGGGTTGAACCGGACGCCCTCGGCAACGGCTTGCGCGTCATTATCTCGCTGATCGTCGCCATCATCGTCTTTGAAGGCGGCCTGGTGCTCGATCTGACCTATCTGCGCCAGGTATCACAGGTTGTGCGTAATCTGATTACGGTGGGGGTCCTGGTGACCACCGCGCTGGCTGCATTGGCCGCAGTGATGCTGAATGGCTTCTCCTGGCCGCTGGCTCTGCTCTTCGGTGCGCTGGTCTGCGTTACCGGACCTACGGTGATCAATCCTTTGCTGCGCCGTGCTGCCGTCACCCAGCGCCTGAAAACCATTCTGATTGCCGAAGGCGTCCTGATCGATGCGGTCGGCGCCGTCCTGGCTGTCGTGATTCTCGATGCCATCCTGGCTTTCCAGAACCCGCTTACCGGCGCTGCCGACTGGGTCATCAGCCTGACTGCCGGTGCCTTAATCGGTATCGCCGGCGGCTGGTTGCTGGCCTGGGGCCTCAACCGGGTCGGGCGCGAGTTCAATGCCGAACTCACCCGGCTGACGGCGCTCGGCGGTGCACTGGCCATCTACACGCTCGCCGAAGCTATCGCAACCGAGTCCGGCATCGCCGCCGCCGCCGCTGCCGGGATTGTGCTCGGCAATCTGCGCATCCCCCATGAGCACGAGGTGCGCGATTTCAAGGGTGACCTGACCCAGCTCGGGATTGGCATGATCTTTATTTTGCTGGCCGCCGGCATTCGCTTCAGCGATCTGGCAGCACTCGGTTGGGCCGGGCTGGCCACCGTTGCCTTGCTTATGCTGGTGGTGCGCCCGGCTACCGTGCTTGTTTCGACGCTTGGCCTGCGCATGACATGGCATGAACGTGCGTTCATTGCTGCTGTCGGCCCACGGGGCATTGTGGCCGCTTCCTTTGCCACCTTCGCCTCGCTGCGCCTCACCGAGGCCGGCTATGCCGGCAGCGAATCGCTGGCGGCCCTGGTCTTCCTGGTGATCATCGGAACCGTAGTTACTCAGAGTTTTACGACGCCATTCGTTGCCCGATTTCTAGGAGTACAGCCTATGTTGACTGTCATCGTCGGCGCCGAGTCGCTTGGCCGCGACCTGGCTCGCCATCTGCAAAACCAGAATGAAGAAGTCGTCTTGATCGACCATGATGCGGAAAATGTCGTTGTGGCCCGCGAAGAAGGCCTTTCAGTCGTCGAGGGCGATGCCACTCGCGATAATGTGCTGCGCAAGGCCGGCATCGAACGCGCTCACGGGCTGGTTGCGACGACCTTCAGCGACAAAACCAACCTGCTGATCTGCCAGATGGTACGCTCGCGCTTCCACGTCACCAATCTCGTCGCTCGCGTCAACGACGAAGGCAACTTGCGCATGTTTACTGAACTGGGCATTCGAGCAATGAGCCCGAATGCAGCCGCCGTGATGGTGCTCGACAATCTGTTACGCCGGCCCAATACACTCAACTTGCTCGCCAACCTGGCCTCCGGTACCGAGGTACAGGAAGTTGAACTGCGTAACGGGCGCATGGTTGGCCGGCCGCTCAAGCATATGCAGCTCAAAGGCGATGTGCTCGTCACGATGATTCGTCGCGCCGATAAGCTGTTCATCCCTCACGGCGATACAGTACTGGCCCTTCACGACCAGCTCACGCTGATCGGCAGCACCGACCATGTCTGTGAGGCGGTGACCATGCTGAGTGAAGAAGTGATGATTGGGCAACTTCCGGTTAAGAAAGCTGCTTCCGAGCTGGAAGCCAGATAAGATTTCGCGCATTCTAAAGCCTTATTTGCTTACTGTACCGTTACGATGGTTATCACATTTGCCTTGACTTGCCGCATGCAAGTCGCTATAATGACCGCATATTTGCTCTCCCCGCGCCATGTAAAGGAGCACGGTTCTATGGGGGAATGGTTCAACAAGTACATCACTGAAGTCTAGGGCGGCGCAGGTCGATTATATCTGCTGCCGCCCTGATTGTTTTTAGGAGACCGTGAATCAACGGCATGATGGAATGGTCTGTCTTGCCAGAGTGTAGTCAGGAGGCGTCTCATGCATTCGGATTTGATCGGGAAGATCGAAAAAGCCCGCCGGTATGCCAACGAGCCGGAGCGTATTTCTATCGGTGAGCTCAAGGCTCAGTTCCACGGCGGCAATAGCGATCACGCGATCGTATTGACTGACGGCCACTGGTCCTGTGATTGCTCGTTCTTCCAGAGTTGGGGCACCTGTGCGCACGTTATGGCGTTTCAGAAGTTGCTCAACCCGATGCTGTCCGATGAAGCGCGCCAGGCGGAACTGGCGATTGAACTACCAAGCGACTCGGTCGCGGTATAGCGCTTTGTAACTGCCGCGGGCGGTGAACGGGGATGCCCCGTTCACCGCCCGTTTTGTTATGCTTTTTCGCCGTACCGGCGGGAGCCTATCTTCCCG
>DAOTUJ010000053.1:0-9308 GCA_034437175.1 Chloroflexaceae bacterium
CCTGCCCTGCCCCGCCCTGCCCTGCCCCCATTGCCCAGCTCGCTGGTCATTGCGTTCATTGCAATGCCATGCAATGCATTGCCCGGCAATGATTGCATGGTGGGCGGGCACGCGGGCACCGCCCCGACGGCATGGAAATCGTTGTCGCCTTCATAGTTGTGAAAGGCGTATCATGGCATCACTGCTTTGCGGGGTTGATGAAAGGCCTGGCGTAGCAGGCGGGCGATCAGCCAGGCCAGCAGAAGCAACGTGGCGATGGCAACGATATTCGGTAGCGCCGAGGCGCGAATGGCATTGCTCAGATCAGGGGAAAAGCCGCGGATAGCGCCGAAAATATTGATGGTTGCGGCGACGCCGATCAGCAGGTAAGGTAGCAGGGCCAGCCGATCATAGGCGATCCAGAGCGCCAGGAAGGGCAAGGTAAAGAAGGCATAGCGTTCGTGGATCTGGGTCGGCAGGGCAAAGAAGGCCAGGGCCAGCACGGCCGCCGCCGCCGCACGCCCCGCTGCATCCGATCGGTGCAGCAAGGTGGCACAGACCAGCAACCCCACGCTGCCGATCAGCAGAAAGCCGATGCTGCGATAGCTGATCCCGCCGATGCCGGTTGTATAATCAAACACCGTTGCGCCGCCGGTGACGAGTTGCCAGAGGTTGTAAGCCTGGTTGGTGGCAAGTGGAAAGCGCCCGACCGATCCGGCGACGGCCTGGTAGAGACCGATACCCTGGCCGGCCAGCGCCAGCGGCAGCAGGGCCAGCACCACGAGCCCGCCGGCAATCGCACCGCCCTGGGCCAGCCCGCGGCAGCCATGGCGGCGCAGCGTGACAATATACATCAGCGGTGCCAGGATGATGGCTTGCGGTTTGATCAGCAGCGCAGTTCCCCAGGCCAGCCAGCTCCAACGCCCGCCGGCCCGGTCGATGAGCACGACGGCCAGCAACATTGGAAAGATCAAGAGTGCATCGACCTGGCCCCACCAGGCGATGTTGATCCAGACCGGCGGCATCAGCGCGTGCATTGCGGCAATCAGCACGGCGCCGCGTAGCGCCAGTACCCGCCGGCTCCACCGATAAATCAGAGCGGTGGTACCGAGATTGGCCAGCAAGCTGGGCAATTTGATCAGGGTGAGGGTTGCGGTGGGCAGGGGATCCCAGAAGCCGGGGATGCCGTTGAAAAGCGCTACCAGTGGGGCCAGCGTATAGAGAATGAAAATGCGGACGGGCATATAGTCGCCGCCGCCGGTATTGGCTTCGGCCAGGCCGGATTCGTACAGAAACCACATACGTCGCGCCGAAAGCTCCAGGTCGCCGACCGGGTCGGCTGCGCCGAGCCAGGGCAGGCAGACCAGCAGCGCCAGGCTGAGCAGGCCGAGCAGGGCCAGGCCATCGTTGCGGCTCAAGCGCAGCGCGGCGGGGGTGGGTGGATGGATGGGCGGCAGCCAGTGTTCGATGAGCACGGCGACCAGGCTGGCGGCGCCGGCCAGCAGCAGCAGTTGCGGCAAAAAGCCGTAGCGCCAGCCGGGTTCGTTCTGCCAGAGGATCGCGCCGATTTGCAGCGCCAGCAAGATCAGCCCGGTTGGAACGCGGCCGAGTCCGGCCTGTCGCAGTAGCGCATAGCCGCCGAGGGTGGCCACACACAATGCCAGCCCAACCTGGAACGGCAACCCACCAGCGCCGGCGACATACAGCCGATGCAGTACTATGCCGAGTTCGCGCTCCTCGACGTTGATGGTCGGTGAGTTGAAACGGATCTCGAGACGCGCACCGGGCTGTGCCGACACCGGCAGGGTGTAGTTGTGCAGGCCCGGGCCAACTTTAAAATGGTAACTGCCGGTGCCAACCTGCAACTGCAGCGGCGTCGGGCTGTCGAAGCCGCTGGACATAACCAGACGCAGAGTCAGTGGCCCGCCGGGATTGGGTGGGCGGGCAATGGAACTGCCGGTCGTCCAGCGAAAGAAGCCTTCGCGGTCGATGAGTGGTTCGAGGTCGTGAAAATCGCTGAGGGGTAGCAGTACCGGCAGCGCGTCGACCGGGTAGCCGACCGAGCGATCATGGGCATAGAAGGAGCCGGCGAGCAAGCAGGCCTGCGTACACAGAGCGAGAATCAGCAATATATCGCTGAGGCGCCGCGACGTGGCGGACATAGCTGTATCCTTATGAATATTACCCACCGCGCAGACTGATCACCGTGACGGCGCCGAGCATCACTACGAGAATGGGGCCAAACAGCACCAGGATGCCGAGCAGCAACGAGGCGGCAGCGCGCCAGAGTGCAAACTGTTGCACTTCGCTCAGGCCGATCAGCAATAATCCGAGCGCCCAGAGCAGGCAGCCGGCAACCAGGGTCAGGAAGAAGGCTTGCAATCCCGGTGAGAGCAGATTGCCGCCGGCGGTGCTGCGAAACACATTGCTACCCTGAATCACGATCAGGGGCAACCAGAGCAACTGCGCCCAGACCAGCGGCGTGGCGGCCCAGCCCAGCGCCGTGCGCACATCTCGGTGGCTGGCCCGCCCGCCGAGCCAGCCGCCGCTAAGCGTTAGCAATTTGCTGCCCAGGTATAGCAAAAGCAAGCCAAGTATCGGGCCAACCAGCAGGCCAAAGCCCAGGATCTCGTGTGGGGCCAGGTGATCGCCGGAACCGAGATAGCGCTCGATTGCCAACCACATTCCATAGCCGACAATGATCGCAATTGCCGGTACATCGCGGTCAGGATCGGCCCGTGCCAGCCGCCCGATTGTCCAGCGCGGGTTGACGATAATGCTCAGCCAGGGTTGTGCAGGCACCAGCACGACGCTCCGTTCGCGGGGTGGTGCGAGACGCGGGAGATCGACCGGTGCCGACGCTCCAGCGGGGCGCGCCGGCAGCGCCGGCGATTGCTGGTGCGGCACATCCGCAGCTCGCTTTTCACGGGCCGGCGCCTGATCGGCAACGCCCGGCGCCGGCAAGCCGGGCGGCGAAACCGCGTCCGGCGCCGGCGATTCAGGAGTGGCGACAGGCGCAGCTTTGGGTGGGACGGCGGCGAGCGCAGCCAGGCCGCGGCGGGCAGGTTGGCTGGCCGGGTTGATCGCCAGCACCCGCTCCAGGCAATCGCGCTGGTGCGCCGGATCGTCGACGGTGCCGGCGAGCCAGAGCCAGGCCTGCTCGGAATGTGGGTCGCTGCGGACGGCCCGACTGAGCAAATTACGAGCATCCTCGCGCCGGCCGGCTTTGAATGCCTCGATGCCGGAGCGAGTCAGCAGGCGTGCCTGTTCTTGCCCTGTTTGCGGTGACGAATTGTCGACCATAGCGTGCCTATTGTACTACAAAGCTGACCAGTCTGTTGCCATGGTACAATAGGGAACTATATCACATATTAAAAACTTGCGCAGTTGGTGTCGGATGCCGGCCGCATCAGGGCTTTCGCACCTGCGGCAGCGTGGAAGCTACTGTCTTTTTCGTTTGTTTTGATGGCTTCGCCACCAGAACAAACGAATTTGCATGCTTGTCCGCTCGGGCTGCCGCAGGCGAAAAAGCCCGCTGGCGCGATAAAGGTTTCGGGAGGGAACGCGGCAGCGCGGCCCGCATGTGGGGCCGAACCAGGCTGGCGGGAGCCATACGCCCGCCAGAGCGGAGGGGAATTTTATGAGGGATACTCAGGCAGCGGTGGAAGTGCGGATATGCACGGTCGGGCCATGGCCGATGAATAGTTATGCGATTGTTTGTCGGCAGAGTGGGCTGAGCGTATTGATCGATCCGGGGGCGGAGCCGGATCGTTTGCAGGAGATGCTGGCCGGTAGCCGCCCGATCGCGATCCTGTTGACCCATTCGCATCCCGATCACGTCGGTGTGCTCGAAGAGATGCTACAGCGCCTGCAGGTACCGCTGATTGCGCACCCCGGTCCGCATCACGATGCGTTGCAGCTACCACCGGATCGAGCCTTGCTCGGCGGCGATACCTTCGAGATTGGCCAGGTGCGCTTGCAGGTGTATCATACGCCCGGTCATTGCGCCGATCAGATCAGTTTTGCAATTGAAGGTATGCCCGACATCATTGTCGGCGATACGCTCTTTGCCGGTGGTCCCGGCAAGACCTGGTCGGCGGAGGGTTTCGAGATTAGCCTGGGCACGCTGCGCGGTGTGGTGCTGAACTGGCCCGATCAGAGCATCTGTCACCCTGGGCACGGTTCGGCGTTTCGGCTGGGCGACAAACGAGCGGCGATTGAGGCATTTCTGAACCGTGACCATCGGCCGGGTTTCTTTGGCGATGCGAGCTGGGAATAAAATCTGCACGAGGAGATTGCGATGGTTGAAGTCAACAAAGTAGCGATGTTCACCAAGGAGTATCCGCCCTACATTTACGGCGGCGCCGGGGTGCATGTGGAATATCTGACAAAAGAACTGGCGCGCCGGGTGCCGGTGGAAGTGCGTTGCTTTGGCGATCAGCATGTCGATGACGGCAATTTGCAGGTGCGCGGCTATGCTGTGTGGGAAGAGATGAAGCGCAATACCGACTCGCGCTACGTCGGCGCAGTTGATGCGTTTGCGCGCAGCCTCTGGATGGCCAAAGATAACCTGGATGCCGATGTGGTGCATTGCCATACCTGGTACAGCGATATGGGCGGTTTGTTGGCCGGCAAGCTCTGGGGTGTACCCTATGTCCTGACGATTCATTCGCTCGAGCCGCTGCGGCCCTGGAAAGTTGAGCAACTCGGCAATGGCTACCATCTGAGTAGCTGGATGGAGAAAACCGCCATCGAGCAGGCTGATGCGGTCATTGCCGTGTCCAAAGAAACCCGCGCCGATGTGCTGCGGCTCTTCGATATTGCTCCGGAACGGGTACACGTGATCTACAATGGCATCGACCAGAAGGAGTACCGGTTTACGGCGCAGCACGATGCACTGCGGCGCTACGGCATTGATCCGGAACGGCCCTATGTGCTGTTTGTGGGCCGAATCGCTCGCCAGAAGGGCATTATTCACCTGGTGAATGCCATCCCCGAGATCGATCCTGCGCTGCAAGTGGTGCTCTGCGCCGGTGCTCCCGATACGCCCGAGATCGCCCGCGAAATGAATGAGCGGGTGGCCTCGCTCAGCGGCAATCACGATAATGTTATCTGGATCCAGGAGATGCTGCCACGCCCGGATACGATCCAGTTGTATAGCCATGCCGCCGTGTTCTGCTGTCCCTCGGTTTATGAGCCCTTCGGTATCATCAACCTGGAGGCAATGGCCTGCGAAACAGCGGTTGTCGCCTCGGCGGTAGGCGGCATCAAGGAAGTTGTTATTCCGGAGGAAACCGGCTTGCTGGTTGCTCCCAATCTGAAGGAAAACAGCTTCGAGCCGGTCGATCCGGCGGCTTTCTCTTCAGGCCTGGCTGCGGCGATCAATCGGGTGGCGCTCGATCCGCAGCTCCAGGCGCGCTTCGGCAAAAATGGGCGCCGCCGCGTCGAAGAGATTTTTAGCTGGTCAGCCATTGCCGATCAGACCCTGGATCTGTATCGCTCGCTCCTTGTATAACTTGACATAATTCG
The DNA here is from genome assembly GCA_034437175.1 of Chloroflexaceae bacterium. Lineage (GTDB taxonomy): Bacteria > Chloroflexota > Chloroflexia > Chloroflexales > Chloroflexaceae > DAOTUJ01. The sequence continues at coordinate 5,509 of DAOTUJ010000053.1, forward strand.
TGGAAAAGACGGTATTGATGGCGCCGCCATCAATACCGTCTTTTTTGACAGAGCCGCTGCAACCGGCATATAATTCATGCAAGCTTTAGGGAGATTCAGGTAGAATTTCTGGTGGAACAGGCGGGCGATCAATCATTTCTTTCGCTTTCGGCGGCCAGCAAGTTGCTGGGGGTGCATAGCAGCACCCTGCGGCGCTGGGCCGACAATGGCGCGGTACCGGTGTATATTACGCCCGGTGGCCATCGTCGCTTTGCGCGTAGCGATATCGAGGTGCTGGCGCAGCGCAAACCGCACCTGGGCCAGCCGGTCGGCAATGCCTGGATGAACAAGGCGTTGACCCAGGCCCGCAACGACCTGGCGCAGCCGGGCAATCCACCGGCCTGGATGCTGCGGATCAGCGAGGATGAACGCCAGGCCTGGCGGCGGATCGGCCAGCAACTGATGGGTGTGGTGCTGCGCTATGTCAATAGCAACGATCCGGTGGAAGATGCGGAGTTGCTCGATGAGGCTGCAATCATCGGTCAGGCTTATGCCTATGCCGCTCGCCGCAATAATATGCCGCTGACGGCAGCCCTGGAAGCGGCGCTGTTTTTCCGCGACTCGCTGGTCGAAGCGGCAATGGATTTGCCCGACCAGGCGCATATGCATCCCGAGGCCAGTGTTCGCCTGCTCCGCCGTATCAGCCGGGTCGCCAATATTGTGCAGATTGCCGTGGCGAAAGGCTTTGAGGAAGCTGCTTCGTGAGCAATTCTTCCAAACCGTTCAGCGTGCTGCGGAGTATCAAGATCGGTAGCTTTCACATCGGTTCGGCCTTCGCTGATTTGCTCACTTCGGGTGTGCTGAACCGGGTGCTGATCAGCGATCTTGGGATTGCCGCCACACCGGTTGCATTGCTTTCGGCGTTACGCTTCCTGCTGGCTCCTTTGAGCATCTGGGCCGGTCATCGCTCCGATAAGCAGCCCTTCTTCGGCTTTCATCGCCTGCCTTATATCTGGTTCGGCCGCACGCTGATGCTGCTCTCGTTGCCGCTGTTGCCGCTGCTGACGGTGATGCTGGCGGCTGATCCACGCTCGCCGGCCGCCTGGTCGCTGGCGCTGGTAGCATTTCTGATCTATGGCATCGGCAACCTGTTTTCGGGCAGTACGTTTCTGGCGCTGGTGCACGATAGCGCACCGGAAGCGAAACGTGGCCAGGCCATCGCGCTTGTGCAGATCTTTCTGGTGGTCAGCTTCCCGATCAGTGCGCTGATCTATGGGCACCTGATGCCGGTCTACGATAGTGATACCTTCTGGCGTATTACCTGGACGGGCGCGGCGCTGGCGGCGGGGTTCTGGTTTTTCTCGCTGCTGGGGAGCGAATGCCGTGATCGCCCGCAGCCCGACGCCGAGCTTGAACCCGAACCGTTGCCGTTTCCCACCCTGTTGCGCAAGATCTGGGGCGATTGGCGTAGCCGGCGCTTTTTTTTGTTCCTGGCCATTGGTGCGATGAGTGCTTTTGCCCAGGATGCGGTGCTGGAACCCTTCGGCGGCGATATATTCGGCATGAATGCCGGCGAAACGACTCGCTTCAATGCCTATTGGGGTGGGGGCATTCTGATCAGTATGCTCGGCACAATTTTGCTGACCCGGCGCCGCCCGGCTCACGCTCAGACCGGTATCACGATGGTTGGCCTGGCGGCGACCGGCTTGCCGCTGGCGCTGCTGGGCTTCGTTGCGCTGAGCGGCGCCGAGATGCTGCTGGTGCCGGTGCTGTTCCTGTTCGGGCTGGGCTTCGGCGTGTATACGGTCGGCGCGGTGTCGTTGCTGATGGCGATGACAACGGCACAGCACGCCGGCGCCTACCTGGGGCTCTGGTCGGTGGCCCAGTTGCTGTTCCGCGGCATCGGTATCTCGTTCGGCGGGCTGATCCGCGACCTGGTACTCTGGGCGAGCGGCTCGCTGGCACTGGCCTATGCGGCGGTGTTTCTGCTCTCGGCGCTGGGCCTGTTTAGCTGCATCCTGCTGCTGGCGCGCGTCGATGTGCCCGGCTTCAGTGGGCGCGACGTAACGCCTGCCGCACGCGTTGCAGCCCTGGCAGATTAGCGTTGAAGCGATCATAACGCTTCAACGCTTCAACGCTTCAACGCTTCAACGCTTCTATGGAAAATCCATTTGTTGAGCGTGGGCGGATTACTGACCCGCGCCGTTTTACGGCGCGCTGGCGTGAGCTGGCCCAGGCCTTTGAACACATTGAGGCGCGCCGGCCCTTGCTGATGAGCGGAGCAACCGGCATTGGCAAGTCTTCGCTGCTCACCCACTTGCAGCAGTCGGCGGCAGCGGTGCTGGAGCAACCGGCGCTGGCGGCATTTTATCTCGATCTGGCGGTACTGCCGGATGCGGATACCTGCTACCGGCTGGTGATCGAGGCGCTGGGCGGCAGCGGTAGCGGCAGTGCCGGCCTGGAACTGGCGCTGCTGGAGGCCGAGGGGCCGGTGCTGCTCTGCCTGGATAATGCCGAGGCGGCCATTGCGGCCGGCTGGGGCCAGCCCTTGCTCGAACGCCTGGCCCGCACTGCTCGCTCACTGCGGCTTGGACTGAGTCGCACGGCAGGTGATGCGCCCTACGCCTTGCCCGAAATCAACGAGTTGCTGCTCGCTGTTGCCCTTGCGCTGCCGGTGCCGCAGTTCAGCGAACCCTTTGCGCTGGTCAAGATTGGCCCCTTTGCCGCCGGCGAGCTGCGACTCTTTGCCGAGGCTTACCTCGACGGTACCGGCGTGCAATTTGCCCCGGCCGATCTACGTGAACTGGCGCGGCTCTCGCAGTCGCACCCGGCCTATCTGCAACGGGCAGCGTACCATCTCTTCATTGCCAAAATCCGGCCCGATTACGACTGGCGGGCGGCATACCTGGCCGAGGCCCGCGCACAACCGCTGCCCGGCGCAGCGCTGCCGCCGGCGATTTTCGCAGGCAACATCAGCGACGATTTTGTCGAAGTCGACGCCGATCAGTCGCCACGCAGCCCGGCGCGCCCGCCCTATGCACAGCCGGAAAGCCCGCTGGGAATGTTGCTGGCACTGGCGCCGCTGCTGATCGGCTTGCTGGCCTGGCAGCTCAGCGGCAACTGGCTGATCGGGCTGGGCCTGGGAGTCGGGGTGCTCGTGGTGGTGGTGTGGTGGGTGATGCGTCAGGGGTGATGGATGATGATGAGGAGGAGATCATGCGTGAGGTAGTAAAGTACCCGCAGATGCCGTCGATGACAGAGGCCGAGCTCGATGCTTTTTTGCAGGAGCCGCATATTGCGCGCCTGAGTACGATCAATCCGGACGGAACGCCACACACGATGCCGATCTGGTATCTCTACCGTGACGGCGCGATCTGGGTGAGCACCCAGTCGATCCAGCAGAAGGTCAAAAATATGCGCCGCGATCCGCGCGTGACGGTGCTGATCGATACGAACTACATGCCCTATTGCGGTGTCATGATCTATGGCGAGGCAAGCATTGATCCGACTGACGCTGTACATCGGCGGGTCGATATTTTCGAGCGTTACTTCGGCGATCGGGCGAGCGCTACGGCTTATGCGCAGGCGATGGCGCAGAAGTGGGAACCGGTTATGGTGAAAATCACACCAACGCGGATGATCTCCTTCGATTATACGAAGGGCTCGCTGGTGCCGCTGGCTGGTTCTTCATAACTCACCTTACGCAGTACAAATGTACATATCAAACACTTGTGCGACACACACTATCCTTGTGGGGTAGCCTGAAGTGCTTGGAGCGAGTCGAACGCACTTCGTAACGCCTGCGCATAAAGCTTGGCCTT
>DAOTUJ010000054.1:0-26280 GCA_034437175.1 Chloroflexaceae bacterium
GGTTCTTTCGTTCCCTGCGGCCCTGGTTCTTTCGTTCCCTGCGGCCCTGGTTCTTTAGTTCCCTGCGGCCCTGGTTCTTTAGTTCCCTGCGGCCCTGGTTCTTTAGTTCCCTGCGGCCCTGGTTCTTTAGTTCTCTGTTTCCTACGTAGCTCAAATCCCCTCGCCGTCGCTGAACGCTTCGTCTTCTTCCCAGAAACGCTCGCTCAAATAGCGCGCCGCGCTGTCGCAGAGAATGGTAACGACGACGCCCGAGCGGAGCCGGCGCGCAACCTGCAAAGCAGCAACCACATTCGCCGCCGCCGAAATGCCGACCAGCAGGCCTTCGTGGCGGGCCATGCGCCGGGCCATCGCGAAGGCTGCTTCGCTGGTTATCACCAGTGTCTCATCGGCCTGGGTTGCGTCGTAGATACCCGGAATCAGCCGGGTAGTTTCCATGTGTTTGACGCCTTCCAGCGCGTGGTAGGGGCCATCCGGTTGCACAGCGATCAACCGGATGTCGGATCGATATTCGCGCAGGCGCCGCCCGGTGCCCATAAACGTGCCGCTCGTGCCCAGCGCCGCCACAAAATGCGTCACCCGTTCGCCGGTCTGCTGCCAGATTTCCGTTCCGGTCGATTCGTAGTGGGCACGTGGATTGGCCGGATTATTGTACTGGTCGGGGTAAAAATAGCGGCCAGGATCGTGGCCGATGCGTTCGCGGATAGCCATGATCGCGCCGTCGGTACCGTCGCCGGCATCCGTGAGGATCAATTCAGCCCCCAGCGCTCGCAGCGTTCGCTTGCGTTCGGCGCTGGCATTCGCCGGCAGCGCCAGCGTCACGCCGTAGCCCAGCGCCGCGCCGACAGTGGCATAGGCGATCCCGGTGTTGCCGCTGGTCGCGTCGGCGATGCGCATACCGGGGCGCAGCAGGCCTTTTTCTTCACCGTCCCGGATCATCCAGAGTGCCGGGCGATCTTTCACCGAGCCGCCCAGATTGTACCATTCGGCTTTAGCATAAATTTCGACCGCAGGCGGCAAATCGTCGGCAATGCCGGTGAGCCGCAACAGCGGCGTATTGCCGATCAGGTCGAGTGCCCGTCGGCGCTGATCAAACGTCGAATTACTGCTCATGGCCGCTTTCCTTTGCCGGCGCACGGTACTGCGCGACAGCCGCCTTCAGCGTGCCCAGCGCCAGCGTTGCACAGCGCGGGCGACTGGCGACCACCTCGCGCCCGAGCAGATCCATCAGCGCGACCGAATCCATGGCGGCGATATCGTCCAGGGTTTTGCCGGCGACATATTCGCTCAGTAGCGAAGCCGCCGCCTGGCTGATGGTGCAACCCCGGCCCTCGAACTGCATGCGCCCGATCGGCCCGCCCGGCTCCTCGATACTAAGATACACCGTCACCCGATCGCCGCAATCCGGATTGCCGTCGCTCGCCGTCGCATCGGCATTCGGCAGCGCCCCATAGTTGCGCGGCTGTTCATAATGGTCAAGCAAAAAATCAATAATTGCCTGGCGATCCATAGCGTATGACCTGGCAGTCGGCCTTGTTTTATCCGTTTCCAATGTGTTTCTCGCCTGCGGCAGCAAGGAAGTTACTTTTTTACTTCCTGGTTTTTGGCGGCTTAGCCGCCAAAAACCAGGAAGTAAGGTTTTTTGTTGCATTGCGCGCTGCGCGCCGCGTTAGCCCTGATAGGGCTTCTCAATCGGCAGCCCTACCGCGTTCCCCCACTCGGTCCAGCTCCCGTCGTAGTTGCGTACCTGCGGGTAGCCCAGCAAGTAAGTCAGCACGAACCAGGTGTGACTGCTGCGCTCGCCGATCCGGCAGTAAGTGATCACATCTTTTTCCGGCGCGAGACCCTGCTGGCCGTAAAGCGTTTCCAGTTCCTCGCGGCTCTTGAAGGTACCGTCTTCGCGCACAGCCTGACCCCAGGGCACATTTACCGCCGTCGGAATGTGCCCGCCGCGCAAGGTGCCTTCTTGCGGGTACTCAGGCATGTGCAGCTTCTCGCCGCTGAACTCGGCCGGGCTGCGCACATCGACCAGCGGGCCACCGCCGTTTTTGACATGCGCCAGCACCTGGTCGCGAAAGGCCCGAATTCGGCTATCGTCACGTTCCTGCGCCGTGTACGAGCCAGGCGAGTAATCTGGCACCTCGCGGGTCATCGGGCGGCCCTCGGCGGCCCAGAGCGCTCGCCCGCCGTTCATAATCCGGGCATCCTTGTGCCCGAATAGCTTGAATACCCAGAAGGCATAGGTCGCCCACCAGTTGTTCTTGTCGCCGTAGAACACGACCGTCGTATCGTTACTGATGCCTTTGGTTGCCAGCAACTGCTCGAAGCGCTCGCGGTCGAGGTAATCGCGCATTACCGGGTCGTTGAGCTCGCTGACCCAGTCGATCTTGATGGCTCCCGGAATATGGCCGATTTCGTAGAGCAGCAAATCTTCATTGCTCTCGACCAGCCGCACATTTGGATCATTCAGATGTTCAGCCACCCACGCGGTGGTCACCAGCACTTCGGGATGAGCATATTCTGTCATGTTTGCACCTCCTCGCCCGGTATTGTACGCCGCTCCCGGTTTAAAGTCAAGTTTTTAATCCGGATACTCAACAAATAACTGGTCGTGCTCAACCCAGACTTTGTAGGTCTTGACCGGGGCGAAGGCCGGCAGCGTCCGTGGCGTACCGGTCGCGAGATCGAAGAGCGAACCATGCAGCGGGCACTCGACGCAGAGCTCATCGCTATCGACTTCACCCACGCCGAGCGAGGCATCGGCGTGCGAGCAAGTATCATCGAGCGCATAGAACCTCCCCTCGACCTGAAACACCGCAATCGGATGATTTTCGACCATAAACGTTTTGCCTGCGCCCGCCGGCACATCGGCGGTCGCCCCAAGCACAATTGCAGCCATGACTTGCTCCTTGACGCATAAAAAGGTTGCATAAAAAAAGGGGCCATGCCCCTTTTAAAGCCCGATACCTGAAAAATTACGCGGTGACGACCGCAAATGCCTTTTCCGCCTCCGGCAGAAGTACCTTTCCGGTTTGCGGCATCGCCGCAAACCGGAAAGATAAAAACGTCCCTTCCACGCTGCCGCAGGCGGAATAGCCCTTGCGGCCAGCAACGAGCCACCGGCCGGGCCGGTACTAGCCGACCGAGCCTTCCATCTCCATCTGGATGAGCCGGTTCAGCTCGACCGCATACTCCATCGGCAGTTCACGGGTGAAGGGCTCCATAAAGCCCAGCACGATCATCGAGAGCGCTTCGCTCTCCGAAATGCCGCGGCTCATCAGGTAGAAGAGTTGTTCCTCGCCGATGCGACCGACCGTCGCCTCGTGGGCCAGGATGGTCTTCTCTTCCTCGATCTCGATGTAGGGAATGGTATCGCTGGCCGAGTGCTCATCGAGGATCAGCGCGTCACAGTTGACGTTGATCTTCGAGTTGTAGGCCCCCGGTGCCACCTTGGCCAGCCCGCGATAGGTGGTCTTGCCGCCGTCCTTGCTCACCGACTTGTTGGTGATCTGGCTGGTGGTATTCGGCGCCACATGAACCATTTTCGCGCCGGCATCCTGGTGCTGGCCCGCCCCGGCGTAGGCCACGCTGAGCACTTCGCCGCGTGCGCCCTGGCCCATCAGGTAGACCGACGGGTACTTCATGGTCAGCTTGCTGCCGATGTTGCCGTCGACCCACTCCATCGAGGCGTCCTCATAGGCCACCGCCCGCTTGGTCACCAGGTTGAAGATATTATTCGCCCAGTTCTGGATCGTCGTATAGCGGAACTTGCCGCCCTTCTTGATGATGATCTCGACCACCGCCGAGTGCAGCGAGTTGGTGCTGTAGACCGGCGCGGTGCAGCCCTCGATGTAGTGACCCTCAGCGCCTTCCTCGACGATGATCAGCGTGCGCTCGAACTGGCCCATGTTCTCGGCATTGATCCGGAAGTAGGCCTGCAGCGGAATATCGACCTTAACACCGGCCGGGATGTAGACAAACGAACCGCCCGACCAGACTGCGGTGTTCAGCGCGGCATACTTGTTATCGGCGGACGGGATCACCGTGCCGAAGTACTGCTTGAAGATCTCGGGGTGCTCCTTGAGTGCCGTATCAGTGTCGAGGAAGATCACCCCCAGCTTCTGCCACTCTTCGCGCAACGAATGATAGACCACTTCACTCTCGTACTGCGCACCGACGCCGGCCAGGAACTTGCGCTCGGCCTCGGGAATGCCCAGCCGCTCGAAGGTGTTCTTGATGCTCTCCGGCACGGCATCCCAATCGTGCTGCGGGCGTTCGCCGGCCCGCACATAGTAGTGAATCTTATCGTAATCGAGATCGGCCAGTTCCGGATTGGCCCAGGTGCCCTGGAGCGGCGTCGGCTTCTTGTTGAAGATGTCGAGCGCCTTCAACCGGCGCTTGAGCATCCATTCCGGCTCGCCCTTCATTGCCGAAAGCTCGCGCACCACAGCTTCATTCAAGCCCTGCGGCGACTTATAAACGTAATTCTCCTCGTCGCGAAACCCGTACTTGGAGTAATCAAACTGCAAATTAACTTGCTCTGCGACCACGTGTACCTCCGTAGTTCAGTCCAATTCTTCTTCTTCGATTTGATCTATGCCATACAGCCCGGCTTTGAATGCTTTCAGCGATAACAAAGCGCATTTGAGCCGGACAGGATTATTAGCCAGCGGAATACCGATGAGTTCGAGCAGTGCCTCTTTGCCGTAGTTGCGCGCCTCCGTCACCGACATGCCTTTGATGTCGTCGGTGAGCATCGAGGCCGAGGCCTGGCTGATGGCGCAGCCACGCCCGGAAAAACGTACATCGCGAATGACATCGTCTTCGATCAACAACTCGATCCGCACCTGGTCGCCGCAGAGCGGATTATGCTCTTCGTGCGAATGGGTGGCCTGCTCCAGATTGCCGAAGTTATGCGGATGCCGGGCATGTTCCAGGATCTGCTCGCGATAGATATCTTCCATAGTTTTTCGCCTTGCCGAAAAACCAGAAATGTTCGGATGTAACGTATATATCCGATTTCTGGTTTTTGCTAGCTAAACAGCTTGCGTGCCTTGGCTAAACCTGTAACCAGCCGATTGATCTCTTCGGGCGTATTGTACAGGTAGAAACTGGCCCGCGTCGTGGCCGGCACATCCAGCAGCCGGTGCAGCGGCTGGGTGCAGTGGTGCCCGGCGCGCACGGCAATGCCTTCGCCATTCAAAATTGCCGCCACATCATGGGGATGCACCGTATCCAGCGAGAAGGAAATTGCTCCGCCGCGCTCCCGGCTACTATGCGGCCCGTAGAGTGTCAGTCCCGCGACTTCGCTCAAGGCCTCCAGCGCCTGGTCGGTCAGATGATGCTCGTGCTGTGCAATCCGTTCCATGCCGACTTCCGCCAGATAATCGACGGCCTCGCCCAGCGCGATGGCCTCGCCAATTGCCGGCGTCCCCGCCTCGAAGCGCGCCGGCACATCGGCATAGCTGCTCTGTTCCAGTTCGACAATCTTGATCATCGAGCCGCCGCCCAGAAACGGCGGCATGGCTTCCAGCAGTTTGCGCCGCCCCCAGAGCACGCCGATCCCGGTCGGTCCACACATCTTGTGCCCACTGAAGGCCAGAAAATCGATGCCCAGCTCCTGAACATTCACCGGCATATGCGGCACACTCTGCGCCGCATCCAGCAGCACCACCGCGCCGACTGCGTGCGCTCGCTCGACAATCGGGCGCACCGGGTTGATGGTGCCCAGCACGTTCGACTGGTGGGTGAAGGCCACGATGCGTGTCTGCTCGGTTAGTTTGCTGTCCAGTTCTTCCAGTATCAGCCGCCCCGCACTGTCGATGTTGACATAATCGAGGTGAGCACCACTACGCTGAGCCAGCAACTGCCAGGGCACAATATTGGAGTGATGCTCCATCACCGTCAGCAGAATACGATCGCCGGGGCGCAGATTGGTATTGCCCCAGGCCTGCGCCACCAGGTTGATGGCCTCCGTCGTATTGCGGGTGAACACGATCTCGCGCTGGCTCTTCGCGCCGATGAAGCGGGCTACTTTGCCGCGGGCGCGCTCATAAGCGAACGTCGCCTCTTCGCTGAGCTTGTAGATACCACGATGGACATTGGCATTGTAGCGGCGATAATAATCCTCCAGGCATTCGATCACCCGGCGCGGCTTCTGCGACGAGGCCGCGCTATCGAGAAAAGCCAGCGGCTTGCCGTTGACTTCCTGGTTCAGGATGGGGAATTCACGCCGCAGCGCCACCATGTCGAATTGATCTAACGTGGTCATAGTATTCGCTTTCGCGGCCGCAACAGCAACTTTTGCGCCGCTGCTGCGGCAGAACCATTCTGCCGGGCCAGTCCCACCAGATCTTTTTGCTGCCGATGATCCTCTGCCTGCGGCAACAATGAACGCCTCCTGTTTCTCTGGTTCTGGCCGCTTGCGGCCAGAACCAGAGAAAAGAACGTCGTTTTCTATGCTGCCGCAAGCGAAGGGACTTTTGGAACCGACAGGAACCGCCGGCTGCACAAGCCATAGAGAGTCGCTAGATTTTTGCCTCGATAGTACCCGACAGGCGCTCGCGGAGTTCTTCGACCGGAATGGCTTTCAGCGCCGGCTCGAAGAAACTCATGACGATCAGGTGCCGTGCATCGTCACGGGCAATACCGCGCGACTGCATATAAAACAGTTGCTCTTCGTCGACTTCGCCGCTGGTGCTGGCATGGCCGCCGCGCAGCACATCGTTGGTGTCGATCTTCAGGCCGGGGATCGAGTCGTTGCGCGCCTCGCGGCTCAGGTGCAGCGCATGCTCCTCCAGCCGGGTGCTGGTCGCCTGCGAGCCCTTCTCGATCTTGATCATCCCATCGAAAATGCTATAACCATGGTCGTTGACGACGGTCTTGAACTCCATGAAGCTTTCGCAGTTCGCCCCGACATGCCGCAGCCAGGGCGCGGTCAGCAGCCGCTGGTTGGCATTGGCAAAGGTGACGCCCAGCCAGTTGACCCGGCTCCCATCACCGTGGAGCCGCGTTTCAGCTTCAATGTGCTGCGTATCACCACCCAGCGCCACCGAAACCCAGTCGCAATTCGCATCACGTTCCAATACGACCTTCTGGCCGCCGATATGGAACACGCCATCGCCCCAGTGCTGGACACTGGCGAAGCGCACATCACTGCCGGGGCCGGCAAAAATCTCCGTCGTCGGCCCGACCAGTACCGGTTCGCCGAAATCGCCCGACGTGAACTCTTCGACAAATTTTACCCGCGCATTGTTTTCCAGCACCACCAGCGTGCGCGGCAACGCCATCTGATGCCCGGGCGCCAGGGTATAGCGCACCCGCAGCGGCTGCTCGACCTCGAGATTGCGCGGCACATACAGGAACACGCCGTCTTGCCAGAGCGCCGCACGCATGGCGCTGAACTTGTGTTCAGTCGGCAACACCGCCGTGCCCAACTTCTCGCGGATCAGCGCCTCGTGCTGCTTGACGGCATCTTGCAGCGGCATAAACACCACACCCTGCATCGCCAGCGCCTCGTCCCAGATCAGTTCAGTACCCTGCGGCCCCTCGGGTGGCGCCAGCGTCTCCGGCGCCAGCCGGGTCAGGTCGGTACGCCGCCATTCCGGCGGCAACGCCTGCGCGAAATAATCCCAGGCTTCGGCGCGCCGCTCGATCAGCCAGGCCGGCTCACCGGCCGCAGTGGCGCGCTCACTGATGGCCGCGCCCGTCAATTCGGCGAGGGTCAGCATCTTAGCTTGCATTGCTGACTTCTTCCTCCTTCAGCCAGTCGTAACCCTTTTCTTCGAGTTCGAGTGCCAGTTCGGGGCCACCCTCGCGCACGATCCGGCCATTCATCATCACGGAAACCACATTCGGCTTGATGTAATTCAGCAACCGCTGGTAGTGCGTAATCATCAGCATGCCCATTTCGGGGCCGGCCAGCATATTCACGCCGCTCGAAACAACCTTGAGCGCGTCGATGTCCAGCCCCGAGTCGGTCTCATCCATCACCGCCATCGTCGGCTTGAGCAGCATCATCTGCAAGATTTCCAGCCGCTTTTTTTCGCCACCGCTGAAGCCCTCGTTCAAGTAGCGCCGGGCGAAGCTGTCGTCCATCTCCAGATGATCCATGCCTTCGCGCAGCAGCTTGCGGAACTCGCGCACCGGAATGGCCGTCTCTTTGGCAGCTTTGCCCTCTTCAGCGCGGTGGGCATTCATCGCCGCCCGCAGAAAGTTCGCGACCGTCAGGCCAGGCACGGCGACCGGGTACTGGAAGGCCAGGAACAGACCTAGCTTGCTGCGCTCGTCCGGCTCCATCTCCAGCACATTTTCGCCCTTGTACATGATCTCGCCGCCGGTAATTTCGTAGCCGGGATGACCGGCAATAATATGCGCCAGCGTGCTCTTGCCGCTGCCGTTCGGCCCCATGATTGCATGCACCGTGCCCTGACGAATTGTCAGATCAAGCCCTTTCAAAATCTCTGTGTCGCCGATACTGGCGCGCAAATCACGAATAACCAGATCCTTGCTCATGGACTCCTCTATTTTTCTTCAGCAGTCTGAACCACAAAGCAGCAATTGTGGTGCCCTTCGCGTATTGAGCGTTCCAGGGCGACTTTGCCGCCCAGGACGCCTTCCAGCATCTGGCGTTCCATCGCACAGATCTGCGGATGCTCCTGGGCTACATCAAAATACGGGCAGGCATAAAATTCGATGCGCTCGCCATCGGGCCGAATTTCGGTCGGAATACCCTGCGCCGCCAGCAACTCACGCATCTCGGCCAACCGATCCTGGAGCGCCTCGGCACTCAGGCGGTCGGCATATTCGGCCACCATACGCTGGCTCACCCGCGCAAAAAGCTGGTCGACTTTTTCGCGCCCCTCGCTGGCCAGCAATTCTTGCAACAGCAAATTGATCAATAAATCATACTGTTTAGGAAACAGCGTCTGCGCTTTTTCCGTCAGTTGATACACAAAATGCGGCCGTCCCGGCCCTCGTCGCACCGTCTGCGGGCGAATCAGGCTCTCGGCCACGAGATTTGCTAAATGTTCGCGTACTGCGGTTTTGCTGACCCCCAGCACCCGCTCCAGCTCTTTGACGGTCGCCTGGCCGTTGCGCTGAAGGTGCCGCAGGATCAGGCCCGCCGAACTGTCTTCGTGATAGCCAATGACCGTCATGAATTATTCTCCTCTTGTGACATGCACAGCGTACCAGAAAGCCCGGATATTGTCAATAAAAACAGCTAAAATAGCACAAACTCTTTGCAATGCGCCAGATTGCTGCTACGACCGGCCTGCACAGGCCGTCTGGCCCATGGGCAAATGGTGGGCAGGCTTCATTCCTAGACCTTTTTCCAGTGGCGTTACGCTACCTTGCGGCGTATAGTGAATCACGAACAGCACAAGCAACAGGAGGAATATATGGCACGCTGGGAATATAAAGTTGTCTTTGTCGAGGAGTGGCGACGGATCTCGGTCGAGGGGCAGGAGGCTCGCCCGGAGCAGGGCGAGCGCAACAGCGCCTTTGCGCGACGCTTTCTGAACGGCATGGGCGCCGACGGTTGGGAGCTCAGCGCGGTGCAACACAGCATGCCCGGGCGCAGCTATCTGATCTTCAAGCGGCTCATGGCTGACAGCGCGGAACCCGATCTCTCGGTCGTCCAGCGTCCGGAGGAGCAGCCGCAGCCCGCCGGCCCGGTCGTCTCAGTCTAATCGCAAACAAAACGGATTGTGGGCGGGGCGATACCCCGCCCACAACCCTGTTTTAGCGGTTCCCTTCGATATTTCGACGCGGCGTAATGCGCGGGCCGCGGGCGCCGAGCGGCCCGGCCGAGCTTTCGATGCTCTGGCCCTGGTCGCTGTGCAGGCTGACACTGGGCGGCTGGGGGCCATCGTGCTCGCCACGCCCATCGTGGGCGCGCCCGACTTCAGTGGCGCGCAGTTCTTCGGCCTGGCGCAGCAACTCCGGTGCCGCCTCGAAATAGAAATCGAGCGCCTGGCCATGCTGATCGATACCGGTCGCCACCACTTTCACCCGGCTACCGGCCGGAATACCGCCCGAGGCCAGCAGATCGGCCAGCGGCGCATCGATGTCTTTCAGCAGGCGCTGGCGCAGCGGGCGGGCGCCGAAGCGCGGCTCAAAGCCCTTCTGCAACAGGTATTCGCGAGCCGCCTCAGTGACTTCGACGCTAATACCGTGGCGCAGGTACTGTTCATTGCTCTCGGCCAGCATGCGGTCGAGCACCATGCGCAGCGTTTCGCTTGCCAGTGGGCGGAAGGCCACAATCTCGTCGAGCCGATTGATCCATTCCGGCTGGAAGACTTTTTGCAGCGCCTCGAAGCCGATCTGAAAGATCTGCTGACCGGTAGCTTCTACGTCCTGCGTCGGCGTGCGAAAGCCAATCGTCCGCCGGTCAAGATAATCGACCATCTCCTTCGCGCCGACGTTCGTCGTCATTGCCACGATGCTGTTCTGGAACGAGACGCGCCGCCCGCCGTTGAGCAGCAGGATCTCGCCGTCTTCCATAATTTGCAGCAACAGGTTCCAGAGCTCGGGCTGGCCCTTCTCGATCTCGTCAAACAGGATCACACTATTCTCCTGCTCGATGATATCCGGGTTGAGCAGCGGCTTCTGGTCGCGCCCGACGTAGGAAGGCGGTGCGCCGATCAGCGCCGAGACTTCGTGGCCCTGACTGAAGAGCGAACAATCGACTTTCAGAAATGCTTCGCCGTCGGGCCGTAGCAAACCGGCCAGAGTGCGGGCCGTTTCTGTTTTGCCTACCCCGGTTGGTCCCAGGAACAGCAAGGTCGCCCGCGGCCGACGATTATTGCCGGCGGAAAACCCGTAGCGTGCCCGGTTCAACAAACGAATAACGCTTTCAATCGCCCGTTCCTGGCCAAAAATGTGACTGCGAAGTTTCTGCTCAACAATGTCAAGCGGATTTTGAGCGCCACGAACCGCACGGTTCATACCCTGAGTTATCTCTTCCATTGCTGCGTCTCCCAACATTCTTTCTGGTGGCAAAAGCTGACGTGATTTTGATAGGTGGAAAACCGCCGGATTGACCGTTCAATCCGGCGGTTTTCGTTATATAACGTCTGCAACCGATCCCCCGTTCAATTATAGACTGCTCTATCGGGAATGCAAGTAATGGTTCCTGATAGAGAGCGTAAAGCGCGGGAACTGCTCATCGGCCCATGGTTCCAGGTCATGTATACAGCAATGCGGTTTGAGTCGTAAAGTCCATCCGGTTTTGCATGCGCCGGTTGCTGGTTCTCTGGTTCCGGGATCAACAGGGGTGTCTACGGCACCCAGGCCCGCAACAGGTAAAGCGTCAGCATAAATATCATGCCCAGCCCACCGCTGCCTACCGCAATCAGCATGGGCCGGCGCCGTTCCACGAGTGGGGCCAGCCCGATGAAGACCGGGAAGGCGAGCAGCAAATGCCGGGGCAGGCCCATGTAGGGAAAAAAGCTACCGGTATGGTAGGCGAAACTGACCAGCACGATCAACAGGCTGTAAAGCCGGTAGCTGGTACGCATCCTGGGCCAGGCCAATCCCAGCATGATCAGGAAACCGAAACCCAGGAACAGGTCGACTCCCAGGCTGAATTCAGGCGCCCGCGCAAATTTCGCCAACGCCAGCCAGAGCGCCTCCCAGGGCGGCAGAAAGGCCTGGTTCGGCACCACCTGCGCGGCACTGGGCGAAATCAAGAGCGAATAAATCAGTGCCTGCGGATCGCTCCAGTCGGCGCGCAGGTCGTTGAGCGCCACTGCCCGGTAGACCATCCAGAGCAGCAGGCCGGCTGGAATCAGGCTCAACGCCGACCAGTTGCGCCAGTTGCGTAGCATCTGGCGGGGCCGGTGGCCGGCATAGGCAAACAGTTCCCAGGCCAGCGGCAGCAGCAAAAAGACGCCCTGCTGGCGGGTCAGCGTCGCCAGCGCGCCGGCCAGCCCGGCCAGCCACCATTCGCCCCGGCGCGCCCAGCGCAGGCAGAGGATCGCCCAGAGCAAAAACAGCCCTTCGGTATAGGGCACAAACAGGACAAATGCCATCGGCGAAAAGGCCAGCAACAGGGTTGCCCGGCGAGCCATGTCCGGTTCATAATCAAGGCGAGCCAGGTGCTCGAAGGCCAGCAAGCAGCCCAGCCCGGCCAGTGAACCGACCATAATCAGGGCCACCAGCGGCGGCATACCCAGCCAGTGTAGCGGCATGGCCAGCCAGCTCAGCAAGGGGTGAAACTGCGCCGTACCATTATCGAGCCGGTAGCCATCAGCGACAATCTGTTCAAAGAAAGACACATCCCGGCGGCTCAGGGGCGCGGCCAGCAGCCGGAACAGCCAGTCGGACAACGGCGCAGACGGCGGCCAGGCGGCGATTGCACGCTCTATCGGCTGGAATGGCGCCAGTGCCGAAATTGCGGCGGCCCAGGCCAGGGTTGCGATGCGCAAAACCAGCCAGATGCCGGTTACTTCGGCATTGGCCCGGCTGATGCCGCGGACGCTTACTGACGTAGCCTGCTGTGAAGATTCGGTTGGCAGGGCCATTCCGGGTTGCCTTCCAATGCACTACAACGAGGGTTGTATCAACCGCAGAGGACGCGGAGGTGCGCAGAGGCGGGCAATCCAATGCGCGAAGCACGCCGCAGGTTGAATCTCACGAAAACCTCTGCGTACCTCTGCGTTCTCTGTGGTCATTCAAAAACCAGACGCTCGTTGTAGTACTAACGTACGCGCTCGTACACCAGGTAGTCGCCTGCTTGCAGCAGCAGGCGAAATGCGCCGCTGTCGATTGCCGGCGCATACAACTGGTTGCCGCGGGCAAACTCGCCTACCACCAGGTAATCCGGGTCGGCGGCCAGTGGATCGTAGTCGATCTCGACCTGCTCATGCAGCAGGCTGCGCCGGTTCAACTCGACGTGGGTCTGGTCGGGCGGGAAATGGTAGGGCTGGTCGAGCAGAAAGTGCATTTCGCTCTCATAGGTTTCGATCAGCACACTACCGGCCGGCATGGCATTGAAATAAGCGGCCACTTGCTGCGCCGACTGGTCGTCGACAACGTAGTAGCGCTGAAAGGCCAGCGCGGTTAGCGCGAGCGGCCCGATGAACAGCAGCAGCGCCAGCAGTGCCGCGAAACCGTCCCGCGTTACCCGCCGCCCGCTCAGCAGCGCACTCAGCCGCGCCAGACTGGACATAATATCGAAGTCGGCGCTCAAATCTCGCAGCAGGACGGCAACAAAGATCGTTGCGAAAAACACGGGTGGGGCCAGGTAACGCGGCACGCCGACCGAGAGCAGCGCAAACCAGGCCAGCCAGCTGCCGGCTAGCGCCAGCAGCGCCAGCCGGCTGTACCAGCGCCCGTCGCCGTTCGCCGCCGGGCCGCGGTCGCGCCAGAGCAACCAGAGCGCATATAACAGCCCCAGCACTGTCGGCAGGCCGAAGATCAGCAGATTGCTGAGCGCCAGCAGCCGATTGGCCGGCGTCGTCACCAGGGCCACCACACTCAACAGCCCACTGACCGGTTCGCCCGGCAGGCTGCGATCCTGTAGGTATATGCCGATGCCCCAGATGTACAGGCGGCGCATCAGGTAGCTGCCGAGCAGCGCCAGGCCGAACAGCAGCGCCACGCGCCGGCGCCGGCAGAGCAAAGCGACCAGCGCCGGCACCACCAGCGCCGTCACCAGGAAAGGTGCTGTTTGCGCCTTGGCGATCCAGGCCAGGCCGAGCAAAGCGCCGGCCGGCAGCAGCCAGGCGGCCCGTTTGTCGAGCGCCCGGCTCAGGCAGAGCAAACCACCGAGCAGCGCCGCAAACATCGGCACCTCGGCGAGCACCTGGCGACCCTGCAGGAGCGGATGGATCTGCGGATGCATCGTCAGCAGCAGCGCGACAGCCAGGCTAGCCGGCGCGATCCGCCGGTCGTAGAGCCGTTGCGCGAGGGTTGCCAGCAGTAGTAGCGCCAGGGTGGTACACAGCAAACCGAAGAGCCGGCCCTGCCACAGCCCGACCCCGAACAGCTGCATGCCCAGCGCCACCCCGGCCGTCACCGGGAAAGCCGCCTCAAGACCGGCGGGAGCCGGTTCGCCCAGTTGTAGCCGCCCATAGTGACCCGTTTCAACCCAGGTGCGCGCCACCGACAGCGTCCAGCCCTCGTCCCACCACATCGGTGGGCCGGCCAGGTTCCAGCCGCCGAGCAGCAGGATGAGCAGCAGTAGCAGGGCCGGCGCGCGCCAGGGTACAGCCATCGAACGGCTGGTATGGCGAGCAGCGTCGGCAGATTTTGCAAAGGTCGATGATGGCTTCATTTAATTGCCCGTCGCCTGAGCGGGCCTGCTGCGTTTCCGGCGAGGGAATGTGCGCAGCAGCGGGAGCATACCGATCAACAGGAAGCCGCCGGGAACCCCCCATTTCAACCAGTAGCTTGCCCGTTCCACCTGAAATGCCGTAACACGCCACTCGACAGCCGAAGGCGCAATCTGTGAGGGAGTCTGCTGATACGCTCTGCCTAGATACTCCCAATGATCCGGATAAGCGTGATAGAACTGGCGCACAATCGCCGGACTGATCCGGTCATAATCGTAGGGAACCAGCACACCATAATCGGCATCGGCTACATACCAGGTATCAGGTGCTACTTCCACCCGCGCAATCACGTGGTAATCCAGATTCACAATCTGCGCATTCACGCCGGCTTCGCGCAGCAAACCGACCATAATGACCGCATGCTGGCTACAGAGGCCTACTCCTCGTTCCAGTGCCCGGCGGTGATCGATATATTCCCAGTTATCGAAGCCGGGCAGCACCATACCCGATAGCCAGAGCAACCAGTTTTCATGCGCCGGAACATGAATATTGTAGTCCGGACTGTACCAGTAGTGCGCCATGCCCTGGTTGACCAGCAGTGTCAAGCGATGCGCAAATTCCTCATTGGACTCACCCGGCAGGGGTTGGGCTTCCGCCAGCACCTGCTGCGCTGATAGTGTCACATCATTCGGGGCAAAACCGGTAGGTGCCGTCGCCAGTTCAGGATGGCGCAACGGCAACACGAAGCCGCTGAGATTGAGCAGCAGCAGAACCAGGCCGATGATCGCCATTGCGGCATAGATGAAATACCTTATACGCATGACTCACCTGGATTGCAGAGACTCAACGGATAGGTTTGCGCGCCATAATCACATAGGCCGAACATGTCAATTCTTCTTCATCGTAGGCGGCCAGTTCGGTGCGGATATTCGGTGTCAGCAAGGCTTGCCCTTCGCAGGTGCTACAGTAGTGCTTGAGCACCTCAAAGTGCCTGCCAAACGCCGCCAGGTACTGGTCGCGGCGCCACTCATTGAGCGGCACACTGAATAGCAACCGACGTTTGCGCAAATGATCCCAGGCTTCTACCCCGGCAGGAAGATGTCGAATTGGCGATTCGGTAAACGTGACATTATGGCCGCCGGTCGGACTGGTAAAAAGGTGGATCGAAACCCAGACCATGCCGCCGGGGCGCAGCACACGCTGCAACTCAGCCAGCACCGCCGGCACATCGAGAAAATGTTCGAAGGCGGCCGCCGAGACTGCCAGATCGAAGAAATCGTTGAAAAAGGGAAGTTTGCCGACATCGCCACAGGTCAGAGTGCCGCGCATCGCGCGTCCTGACAATCCCAGCCGGCGCCGATAGAGTTCGCGGGCGAAAACATAGGCCAGATCAGTGCGACTGCGCCGCGGGCGATTGACCCAGTCGATGCCGTAGACCTGGTGCCCCGTTGAGCGGAGCAGGCTATACTGCGGACGCAGGCGACCATTGGCGACATCAAGAATGCGGCGCGACTGCGCCAGATCGAGGTAGGGTGCCAGGTCGTGTGTCCGACGTTCGGCCAGCCATTGCTCAACTGTGGATCGTTTTCCCCCAAGCAATTGCCAGGCATAGCGCGGGTAATCCAAAAGATAAGGACTCATACGATCACACCTGATCAGCGGGTTTGCGTCCGATTGCAAACACGTTGCGTAAAAACGTAATCCGGGTACGATAAATTCGTTCGCGCGGCACGATTTTTCCGGCGAACGAACTGACCAGACCTTCGGGAAAATGAGCGGCACTCCATGCCAGTGGCGAGGCCGGCGCGCCGGAAACAATGCCGGAGAAGAAGTCGGCATCGAGCATTTCCAGGCCCTGGTCGGCGAACATCTGCGAGATCCGGCGCATGGAAGTCGGGAAGCTATGGGTATAATCAGTGTCCCAGAACAGCGGCCCGGCACCGAGCAGATCCGGGCAATTCAGGCCGATCAGACCACCGGGGCGGGCCACCCGGATCATTTCACTGAGAAAGTGCAGTGCCACCGTGAAATCGGGCATATGCTCGATTACATTCCATGCGACCACGGCGTCGAAGTCGGCATCATTGAACGGTAATGGCGGCGACATACCGATGCTGATCCTGGCATTACGTTCGTGAAGCGCGCGCGCCTGTTCACCATTCGCTTCCAGAGCATAGTATGCCATTCCCGTTTGCAAGCAGCAATCGGCGAACTCACCACGGCCCGGCCCAATTTCAAGCAGGCGGCGTGGTTGGTCGTGGCGCTGCAGACGCTCGAACATCCGGCGGGCCTTCGCGTGTTGTAGCCAGTCACCGAGCGCAGTTGGTTTCAGTTCGAAGAAATTATCGAAGAACGGCATAGTTTATCCCGGTTGCGGTTTTACACTGCCTGGTGCCAGCCAGAACATGACGGCACCAGGTACACTGAAACCGATCAGCAGCAGATAGTTGAGTGCTAATGCGGCCAGGGTGTCTTCCGTACCGACTCCGGCCAGCGTCATCAGACCGACATAGACGCCTTCGCGAACACCGACACCCTGAATGGTGATGGGAAACGTCAAAGCGAGGGCAGCCATAGCATAAACCGCCAGATGAAAATGGGCGGGCAGCGCAACGCCGACGGCATTGAATGTACACAGCGTAATCAGCATCATCGTGATGTGCTGGAGCAAGGTGATTATTCCGGCTTGGCCGGCCAACCCCGGATGTTGCCAGCCGTGGCGAGCAAGTTCCAGTAAGCGCCGGCAAATACCGGCAACCTGCTGCCAGTGAAGCCAGATGAACAGCATCCCCGCGCAAACCAGCAGCACAAACAGCAGAGCGAAACCGGCATGAATGGGTATTGATGCTGCTGGTTGCAACGAGATCGGGATGATCTGAAAGAGGAGTACCCAGGTGATCAGCAGGAGTAAACCGGCTAAATTGAACAAACGCTCAAGTACAACACTCCCAGTGGCTGCGAATTTGTCGCGCCCCTGATTAAACAGTATCCCGATGCGCATCGCATCGCCCCCCAGGTTTGCCGGCGCAAAATTGTTAAAGAAGCCACCCACGAAATAATAGCGCACCAGCATTATCAGCGGTAGTTGTTCACCAGTGAACATGCGCAGCAATATCTGCCATCGCCAGGCGCCAAGCGTCAATTGGCAGCTATTTGCAACGACAGCCAGGAAAAACCAGCTTAAGGATACCGTTCGCAAGACCGTCCAGAGCTTTTCCCAATCAACTAATCTGATCATGAACAACAACATGGTCAGGGACAGGCCGGCCTTGAGCCAGGGCAATACTTCACGGTGTGCCACCGAGAACCTCTTCCCAGGCTTGCACCATATTCGCCAGGCCATACTGGGTCTGAATGCGCTGTCGGGCCGCAGTGGCGCGTCGGGCCGCTTCATCCCGATCATCAAGCGCCGCCGCCAGTGCGCTTGCCAGGGCTGCCGGATCTTCCGGCCTGACCAGCCAGCCATGCAACCCATCTTCGATCAATTCATTGCTACCGTCTACCGCCGTTGCGACAATCGGCACACCGGCAGCCATCGCCTCCAGCAGTGCATTCGGCATGCCCTCGAAGCGGGCCGGATGTACATACAGATCGAGTGCTCCCAGCAGTTGCGGCACATCGTAGCGGTAGCCGGCAAAATGAATCTGCCGGCTGATACGTAGTGAGTGAGCCAGGGATCGCAGGTGCGCCTCCTCGCGGCCATTGCCGATAATCAGAACATGCACGGTTTTGCGATCAAGTTGATGGACAGCCTGCAACAAAATGTCAAAACCCTTCTGTCGGCTCAACCGCCCGATACTGCCGATAATGGTTGCATTATGATCTAAATGGCAGAGGTCAATCAGCACGCTGCGATGCATATGATTTGCATAATCCGCAACATTAATGCCATTCGGGATGTGGACAATTTTGTGTGGATCGACACCTTCTGCAACAATGGCGTAATGCCGAATCTTATCGCTGTTAACGACAACGGTATGAACCCAGCGCATTGTTGTGCGCACCAGCCAGTACTGGTAGAAATGGTAATTCTTATTTCTGGCTCGTACTGACGACACAATCCGCGGAACTCCGGCAGAATGAGCCAGGAAGCGCCCCAGAACATCGGAAGCAAACAACATCGTGACAACGACATCAAATTGCTGGCGATGCATCCAGTTCAACGTCGATAGCCAGCCGTAGCCGCCGAAAATTGCCCGTTTCCCGACGATTCGCACTTCCCGTGCTACTGTCTGCAGTCTGGCATACAACTTTGCATCAACCACATTATTCAGGCACAGAATAGTCACCTGGTGCCTACGTTCGATAAGCCCACAGGTCAGTTGTTCCAGTACGTGCTGTGTGCCATCGCCGCGTAAATGGTCAATGCAAAACAGAATTTTCATAGCCGATCCGGCACTTTCAGGCTACTGCCTGTTCGAGCAAAGCAATGAGCTCCTGTGCAGTACGACGATACGAAAACACGGCAACACGCCGGCGACCGGCTTCGATCAAGTTTTTTCGCAGTGCTGAGTCGTGAGCTACCCTTTGCATATGCCCCGCAAGCGTATCAATGTCATGCGGACCGAAAGTCAATGCAGCATCTCCGACAACTTCGCTTAGCGACGTGGCGTACGAGCTAATCACCGGACAATCACAGGCAAATGCCTCCAGTGGCGGTATGCCAAATCCTTCATATAAGGATGGGAAGACAAATGCATCGGCTAGATTGTACAGAGCGACCAGTTCCGTTTCCGATACACGGCCCAGGCGCCGTACGCGGTTTTGTAATTGGTATTGTTGCAAAAGATCATCAAACGGCACTTCAATGAATCCCGGGCTACCAGTCAAAATAAGCTCGTGCGGTATCTCTCCCGCGGCTTTGCCGAATGCTTCAATCATTGTGCGAATGTTCTTGCGGGCCGATAATGTCCCGGCATAAAAAAAGAATGGCCGATTTAGATGGAATTTTCGTTTGATTGGTTCACATTCCTGTGCTTCGAGACGGCGGTATCGTTGATCAGGTGCCAGGTATATGGTTTTTATTTTTGAAATTGGTATGGATAACAGGCGATGTATGTCCTGCGCCGTGTGATCCGAGATGGCCATAATGTGTTTTGCTTGCCGGAGTGAAGGCGGTATCATGAGCCTGGCATATATGGTGTCCGGCAATGCATATTCTCGATATGGTACCTCTGGAATAGGAAAATACAGTAAATCAGTAACAGAAACGACAGCCGGCGTTTTGATGCCAATAGAGATGATGTTTTGTGGAAACCATACGACATCAGGTTGGTCATGGCGAAGCCGCATCGGGAGTAATACATGATCCCAGATAGATTTGTGCGGCGCTGAAACATAAATTTCGTGTGCTGCTGGATATTTTCCCAATAGTTCAGGCTCGCTGTAATAAATAAGGAATGTATGATTTGTTGGTGTCTGTAGCATCTCGTGGGTGATCGAGCGAACGTATTCGCGTACACCACCCACATTATGGCTCATAGCACGAGCGACAATCGCGATTTTCAATGCACCCAACCGTTTCTGTGATTTTGCTCCATCCACAAGCCCAGCATCAACAGGGCCCAGAGTTTTTTGCCGTGATTGCAGTGGCCGGCCTGGTGTTCGTCGAAGAGTTGCCGCACCGCCGCCGGGCGCAGCCAGTCGTCGAGCTGGCGATTGGCGACCAGGCGCTCGTAAGCCCAGTCGCGCAGTTCGTTGCGTAGCCAGTAGCTCACCGGCACGCTGAAGCCCTGTTTGCCGCGGGCTGCAATGTCGGCCGGCAATTTGTCGGCGAAGGCGGCTTTGAGCAGCCATTTGGTCTGGCGGCCACGGACTTTGTAGCGCGCCGGCAGCCGGGCCGTCCACATTACCCATTCGGCGTCCAGGAAGGGCGCGCGGGCTTCCAGCGAGTGGGCCATGGTCATGCGGTCGGTTTTGGGCAGCAGATCGCCGGCCAGGTAGGTAGTATGATCGGCGGCCAGGGTGGCGTCGAGCAGACTGCGAGCATGGGCCTGGTCGTAGGCGGCCGCGATCCAGCCGGCGGTGTCGATGCCGGCCAGTTCGTCCTGCCAGCGATCGGTGTAGAGCGCCAGTTTTTCGCCGTGACTGAAGTACGATCCCCAGCGCACCAGCGAGGCTTTGTGGCTGACGGCCGAGAACTGGCCGAGCCGTTTGACGCCGGTGATCGGGTTCTGGTCTTCCGGCAGCCACCAGGGCTCGGGCAGCAGCGCGGCGGCGGCCGGCACCAGTTGCTGGGTGATCAGCGGCGGCAGCGCGGCATAGGGCTGCAGCCAGCCGTCCAGCACGTAGCGCCTGTAACCGGCCAGGGTTTCGTCGCCGCCGTCGCCGCTGAGCGCCACCGTGACGTGGCGGCGAGTCTGGCGGGCGAGTTCGTAGAGCGGCAGGGCGGCCGGGTCGGCGAAGGGCTCGTCAACAGCCGCGGCCACGCCTTCGATGACGCGCACCAGGTCGGCGGGGCGGAAAATAAATTCCTGGTGGTCGGTGCCGTAGCGTTCGGCAACCTGGCGAGCGTAGTGGGTTTCCGAAAAATAGCGTTCGTCGAAGCCGATCGAGAAGCTGCGCACCGGCTCATGGGTGCGTTCGGCCATCAGCGCCACAATGATCGACGAGTCAATGCCGCCGCTGAGGAATGCGCCTAGCGGCACCTCGCTCACCAGCTGCCGTTCGACGGCGGCAGTCAACAGCTGACGGGCCTGCTCGATGATCTCGGCCTCGCCGAGTTGCCACTTCGGTTCAAACTCGAGTTGCCACCAGCGTTCGATGCAAGGTTCGGCATCGGCAGTGAAGACCAGCTTATGGGCCGCCGGCAACTGCTGAATGCCGGCATAAATCGTCAGCGGGTCGGGCGTGTATTGCAGAGTGAGGTAATGATGCAGGGCCAGCGGATCGATACGACGCTCGATCCAGGGCAGGGCGATCAGGGCTTTGGCTTCGGAGGCCCAGGCCAGGCCTTGCGCGCCATAGTGCCAGTAGAGCGGTTTCTCGCCCATGCGGTCGCGGGCGATCAACAAACGTCGCCGGCGGGAATCCCAGATCGAAAAGACGAACATGCCATTGAGCCGCGGCAGCAGCTCATCGCCCCATTGCTCGTAGCCGTGCACCAGCACTTCGGTATCGCTGGAAGTTTTGAAAACATGGCCGGCGCGGTCGAGCTCGGCCCGCAGGTCGCGGTAGTTGTAGATCTCGCCATTGAAAACAATCGCCACCTTGCCGTCTTCATTGAAGATGGGCTGATCCCCGCCGCTGAGGTCGATGATCGCCAGGCGGCGCATGGCCATACCGAGGTTGTCGGCGAAAAAGAAGCCGTCGCTGTTGGGGCCGCGATGCAGAATGGCGGCGTTCATGGCAGCCAGTAACTCGCGGTTAACAGGGCGGTCAGGTTCGCGATGCATCAGGCCGGTGATCCCGCACATAGGCTGCCTCTTCGATGACTTGCGCAGTCGGCGTGGTTGCTCAAGCCGCAATGGCTTTTCTGGCCTGCGGCAGCAAGGAAGAAGACTTCTTTTTCGTTTGATGGTGCGGCGAAGCCGCACCATACAAACGAATTTGAATGGTTTTTCGACTTAGGCAGTCGGCGTTGCTGCTCGCGCCGTAACGGGCGTGTTTCGCCTGCGGCAGCAAGGAAAGGACGGTCTTTTTCGTTCGTTCTGGCGGCAAAGCCGCCAGAACGAACGAAATAAACGTTTCCTGCCGCCCTGCCGGATCCTGCCGGAGGCGAAAAAAAGCAGTCGCGGTCGCCACCGCGTAAGTCGTGTAATACCAAGTGACGAGTGACAAGTGACAAGTGACGAGCCTCGATGTGGCGTTCGTATCGGCTAGAACGGTTGTCGATATGCGGAATCCGCAATTCGAATTGGTATAATGTATGTGATTCATCAGTGCGACAAGGTCGCAATGATGAATAAAATGAAAGAATTTGCTCTTTTCAGCGGGATTATAAC
Source organism: Chloroflexaceae bacterium (assembly GCA_034437175.1). Taxonomy (GTDB): domain Bacteria; phylum Chloroflexota; class Chloroflexia; order Chloroflexales; family Chloroflexaceae; genus DAOTUJ01. The sequence continues at coordinate 22,220 of DAOTUJ010000054.1, forward strand.
ATGGGGGAACGTGCCAGGCAGGGGGTAGAAAGTCCTGTTTCGGCTGGTACGATTGCCGGGCGTTGACCTGGACCCTGACAGTGATGTGGCGATGCTTATGCCGGTTCCGCCACCGGAGGCATTGCCAGGTCGCCGAGCATGATTTGAAAGCGATGGGCGGCTGTGTCCCAGCTAAAATTGCGGGCGTGCCGGCGGGCGGCAGCGCCCATCTGGCGGGCCAGGTTGCGGTCGCCGGCCAACCGTTGCAGGTGGCCGGTCAGCGTCGCGACGTCGGCCCAATCGAAGCCGAAGCCGGTCACACCTTCGTACAGCAATTCAGCTGTGCCGCCGGTGCGGCTGACGACAGTGGGCAACCCGGCGGCCATAGCTTCAAGGGTCGCCACACTCATGCCTTCGTTGTACGATGGCAGCACGAAAGCGTGGGCGGCGGCATAGTGGGCGGCGATTTCTTCACGGGGCACGTAGCCGCTGAACCGGATATGCTCGGCGACGCCCAGGGTGCGGGCGAGCAACTCATTCGAGGCACGGGCATCGCCCTCGCCGACAAACTCGACGCGCACATCGAGACCCTGGGCCAGCACATTTTTGAGAGCGGCAATCAAATGATGCTGGCCTTTGCGCTCGATCAGGCGGGCCACACAGATAACCCGGAACGGCCCGCCGTCGGCGATAGGAGCCGGCGTGAAGGCGGCCAGGTCGACGCCATTGGGCACCAGGTCGATAGCCAGGTTCGGCTCAATCGCCAGCATCATATCGGCTTCGGCCTGGCACTTGGCCACCAGGCGCCCGGCGGCGGCCCAGCTTGCCTTGATAACCGGCGTGAGCAGTGGGTAGAGCAGGCCGTAGCGCTGTTCGAAGCCGGGAATGTCGGGGCCGCAGACGCGCAGCACATAGGGCAGGCCGGTAAGCCGGTGCAGGGCCAGCGCCAGTGCGCCGGCGGGCACGGCGCTCCAGGCCAGGCAGGCGGCGTAGGGCTGTTTGCGGTGCAGCTTGAGCGCTGCAGGCAGCGCGCGGGCGGCATAGGTCAGCAATTCGCGGTTGGACGAATGGTGGATATTGCGATTGTTGACCGGTACCTTGAGAATGCGAATGCGCTCGGCGAACTGCTGCTGCTCGTAATCACGACCAAGGGCTGAGGTCAGCAGGTCGATGCTGAGATCGGGCTGCGCGGCGAGGCGGCGCAAGATCTCGCGGTTGACCGTACCGGTGCCGCCGCCGAGCGGCGGAAACTCGTTGTTGAGCATCAGGATACGCATCGGCTTATTCCTGCCGGTATGTTTGTCGTACCACGTACAACGGGCGACGTTTGACTTCCTCGAAGATACGCCCGATGTATTCGCCGATAACGCCGATGGTGATCAGTTGGACGCCGGCCAGCAAGAATACGGCCACCACGATGGTGGCAAAACCCGGTGGGTTCAGGCCGACGGTCAGCTTTTGAAGGGTGTAGAAGATGGCGATCAAGATTGACATGATTGAGACGGCCAGGCCGGCCATCGAGATCAGGCGCAGCGGTACATAACTGAACGAGATCAGGCCATCCAGTGCCAGGTAGAGCAGTTTGCGGAAGGTGTATTTCGGTTTGCCGGCATGGCGAGCATGGCGCTCGTAGGCCAGGCCGACCTGGTTGAAGCCGACCCAGCTGCGAATGCCGCGCACGAAGCGGTTGCGTTCGGGCATGCCGTTGAGCAAGTCGACGACTTTGCGATCCATAATGCAGAAGTCGCCGGCGTCGAGCGGGATGTCGATATGGGCGACGTGTTTGAGCAGGCGGTAGAAGAGGCTGTAGGCGCCGCGTTTGAAGGCGCTCTCTTTGCGTTGCTCGCGGATGGCATAGACGACATCGTAGCCTTCGCGCCATTTGTTGATGAACTGCGGCAGCACCTCGGGCGGATCTTGCAGGTCGGCGTCGAGGATCATAACGGCCTGGCCGCGGCTGTGGTCCATGCCGGCGCTGATGGCGACCTGGTGGCCGAAGTTGCGGGCCAGGTCGACGGCGACGATGCGTGGATCGCGGCGGGCCATGTCTTGCAGCATTTCCAGGGTGCGGTCGCGACTGCCGTCGTTGACGAAGATGATTTCATAGTGCAGATCGAGCGGATCGAGGCTGGCGCGCAGGCGGCGGTGCAGTTCGGGCAGATTTTCTTCTTCGTTGAAGGCCGGGATGACCAGCGAGAGATCGACGACCGGGGCCGGCTCGGAACGCGAGCCGGCGGCGAGCGCGGCGGGATCGAGCAGGCCATTGGCTGTGCCGTTCGCCGTGAGCGCGGCCAGCGCCCGGCAGAAGTGCAGGGCCGCCTCGGGATCGCTGGTCGGGATGCCGCGAAAAGCCTGGACATCGGGCGGCAAGGCAGGATGGGCCTGGGCGACCCGCAATTCAATATCTTCGCGAGTGTGCATTTGCATAGTCATTGGCAACCTCATCGGGTGCAATTCTTCGGCACAGTTTTTGCTGCAACGATTACAGTTTTTGCTGCAACTATTATAGAAGGTCGGCATTACCAGTGCCATAGCTCTATCGTCCCGGTGCGGGCCACCTGGTGGCGTGCACCGGGAAAGATACAAAATATGGTGTGCTGTTTGTTTGGCAGCGAAGCTGCCAAACAAACAGCACACCATATTGGGGCGCGGGCGCCGACATTGGATACTGCTGTTAAAGGTTATTAAATGTTTTTGGGTCAAACGATGATGCCATCAGCCGGGTGCGAGCGCCGCAAAGTGTGAGCGGCGTGTGGTCGCCCGTGGCTTCCCAGCAAACCAGTCGGCGATGCGCGCCATATTCAACGCAATCGCCGTCAGGACGTGTTGCAGATGCGTTTTCGCCAGACCGCGATAGCGACAATGCCGCAACCCGCAGCGGCGGATGCCTTGCGACAAACTCCCTTCGATTCCGGCGCGCTTGGCATAGGTCTGGCGAAATGGGTCTGTATCCTGCCGTGCTCGTGCGCGCTGCCGGGCTGTCTGCCAGCGTTCCGGCTGCACCGTCAGCGTACGCGGCGCCGTCGCGGCCCTTGTACACTCAGGCCGCGACGGACAGGCCCGACAATCTGCCGGTGCGAAGCGGATCAGGATTTCCGGCTGCCCATCGCGGTGGTTGTTCCGTTCCGACCAGCTGCTGCTGATCGTGTGGCGCGGACAGATCGCCTGGTGCGTTTCCCATTGGATCGTGAACGCGCCTACATGGAAGCCGGTGCCCGCCCGCGCCTGCCAACTGGTATCGGGGATGACCGGGCCCGACAGGTCGATGCCATCCTGGCCACATTGATCCAGCAGATCCGCATCGACATAGCGCGCATCGACCAGATGGATTTCCGGTGCCCAGCCGTGCGCCTGGAGGTCGGCCTGGATCGGGCGCAGCGCGTCGCGATCGTCATCCGGTGCCGGCGTCGTCGCCACATGGGTAATCAATTGCGGCGCATCCGGCGTGACGGTTTCGGTGAGATGGGTCGCATAGCCATCCCCGTAGTGCGCCCGTTTGGCGCCGGTATGCGCTTCGTCATCATAGGGCGACACGATCCGTTGCCGCGCCGGGGGCATATCGGCAAGGTCGCGCGGCTGGAGGACGCCATCGCAGGTCACAAATTGCTGCACCCAGACCTGCCGCAGGGTCTCGACGGCGGGCAGCGTGCGCAGGCTGGGCGGCGCCTCGGACGCCCAGAGTGCCGCCAGTTGTCAAGGCCGATTTATTTTTGGTTCTTGGCCACTTTTGGTGAAACGCTCACGTGGCCAGGAGCACCCGGCGCTGGAGGAGCGCAAAGCCCGCGCGACCAAACATCGCCCGCTTGAGCATCTTGAGGCGGTTAATCGCACCCTCGACCGGGCCAGTGCTCCACGGCTGCTCAACTCCAGCACGAACCGCCGCATAGTCACGGCGCAGACTGGCCGCGAAGTTCTGGAATGGCTTGAGCGTGCTGGCCACAGCCTGCTCAAGCCAGCGATCCAGGGCCACCGGATCGCGTGTCCGAATGAGCGTGGCCAGGCCTTCGGTCAACGTAATCGCCGCGTCCAGGTCTGCATGCGCCTGACGAAGCCGTTCCAGACGCTGCTCGGTCGCTGCGTCG
>DAOTUJ010000055.1:0-8659 GCA_034437175.1 Chloroflexaceae bacterium
CGACCGCGTGCTCCTGCGCCATGGGCAGCATGTCCTGGTGGTCAGTGCGGCGTTCCGCCGACGCTCGATCCCGCTGGTGTGGCGGGTGCTGCCGCATACCGGGGCCAGCGCGTTGGCGGATCAGCAGGCGCTCCTGACCAACGCCATGGAGTTGCTGCCGGAGCGCGTGCGCGTGACGGTGCATGGCGATAGTGAATTTCGCAGTCAGGCGCTCTATCACTGGCTGCGGGAGCGCGGCTGTGATGCCATGCTGGGGATCCAGGGCGGCACCCTGATGGCAGAATCGACGACGGCGATCGCCCGGCCACTGAGCGCGGTCGTCCCGCGCAACAGGGTCTATTATCGGCAGGGGGCTATCTGACGGAGGCCCGCACCGGGCCGGTCAATGTGCTGGCCTGATGGACGACGGATGCCGATGGCAAACCCGTCGTGCGGGCGGTGATGACCAATCGACCGGCCTGCTGGCAGACATACGTCTTCGGGCGGCGGCGCATGTGGATTGAAACGGTCTTTCGCGACTGGCAACGTCAGGGCTTTGACCTGGAAGCCAGTGGCGTGATTGACCCGGAACGCTTTGGCCGCTTGCTCATCGTCGTGTGTGTGCTTTACCGCTGGCTGGTGTGTGTTGGCCGTTATGTGGTCAAGAAGGGCTGGCGTCGCCGGGTGGATCGGGGGCCGGCGCGGGCCTGGCGGTACAGTCTCTTTTTGATTGGCCGGGCGTGGCAGCATCATCTGGCAAGCCTGGGACGCTTATTGCCCCCAATATGGGTGCTCTATACATAAGCACGGATCGCGACCCATCAGGCGAACGATGGGGGTTCGGGGCGGCATGTGACCCCTTGAGACCCCTTGGCAGTGACCCCCATTGAGTCCCCCAACCCCCGCTCCCGTTCAGTCTGGCGCGACGAATGCCATCCATGAACTCCTAACCCTCACTGGCGCCGGCCTGACAGGAGCGGGGGGGCCGGGCAACGGCGTTCTCGTGTGCTTCCCTCGCCTGCCAGGCCGGCGCGCCATTTGTCAATAGCCGCCCGTAAATGCTCCACCGAGTGTCGGCAGAAGTGCTCCACCAGTGTCGGCAGAAGTGCTCCACCAGCGTCCGTCGTCCCCGGTTCCCCTTTCTTCCGTCTCGTCGTTCATCCGTCGCGGTGGCTCGTAGGTTGTGGGCGCCACCGCGGTTCGTGGGTCTTCGACCATGCCGGGCTGGAGGCTCGGCGCGCCGCCCAGGGTTGCCGCCCAGATCACGGCAGCGCGCAAGCGCATCACCTGCGGATCCGGCACCGCCAGGCCGGTCGCATCCAGATGCCCCACCCAGTGCTCGACCAGGGCCAGCGCACGGGTGAGATTGGCCGCGCGCGGGTAGCTGGTCCGCAGTTCCGGCCAACTGATGCCGTCATACCGCTGCCCATCGACGATGATGCTGCTGGCCGGGCTCGTTCGCACTGTCGCCGCATGCAGCTGGATACCGACCACTGCCAGCGCGGACGCCTGCGTCTGCACCACTTGCCCCAACTGGGCCAGTGTCCAGCCGAGCCGGGCTGCCACGCTCGTTACGGCCTGGCGTTCCGGTTCCAGCGCGACGGCCAGGACTGCCAGGGCAATACGCCTATCCGGTGCCATGTCCGTCCTCCTCCGTCAACGCCACCTCAGCGAGCGTCCCCCGCCTGCGCGCCCGGTAGCTCTGGCCGGTAATCACTACCAGTTCCGCCCGGTCGCCCAGCCGGTCCAGCCCCGCCGACGCCAGCAGCGGGTCGCCAAACAGGCTTGGCCATTCCCGCGGCGCCCGGTTGCTCGTCAGCACGATGCTGCCCCGCTCATAGCGCTCATTAATCAGGTCGTACAGATCGTTCGCCATCGGTGTGGTCAGCGCTTTGAGCCCGAAGTCATCCAGCACCAGCACATCCGGACGCAGCACGGCCTGCACGCGCTGCTCCCAGCTGCCATCCGCCCGCCCGGCGTGGAGCTGCCGCAGCAGTTTGTGCGTCTCGTACACCAGCACGTCATAGCCCTGCTGACAGGCTTCGTGGGCCAGGCTGTGCGCCAGGTGGCTCTTGCCCACCCCGGTCGGCCCGCAGATCAGCACGTTGCGGTGCTGGCGAATGTAGTCGCCGCTGGCCAGGTGCAGGATCTGCTGCCGGTTCACACTTGGTGCCACACTGAAGTCAAACGTCGCCAGCGTTTTGCTGCTATTGACCTGCGCCCGCCGGACGCGCCGGGTCAGTTGTTGTTGCGCCCGGCGCTCAATTTCGTCCTGCAACAGCCGCTCGAGAAACTCCTGGTAGCTCCACTGGTCGGCCACGGCTTCGCGCATGCGCGCCTCCAGCGTCTGCAAGATCCCCGAGAGCCGTAACTGTTTGAGCCGCGGTGCCAGAGGCTGGGTCAATTCCATGTGGCCACCTCCTCGCTGCCAAACAGGTTCGCGACCAGTTCCGCCTCACTGCGCGCAAACGTCTGCGCCGGGTCGGGCACAGGTGCCGGCGCGTCGCCCACCGGCTGCTGATCCAGGCCATGCACCAGGATGCGCTTGATCTGGATGTAGGTGAGCGTCTCGGCGTGGTGGTGGGCGCGGGCACAGACGGCTTCCAGGCGGACCGCGCCAAAATGGTCGCGCAAGGCCAGCAGTCGGCGCACCATCGGCAAGCGCTCGATCACCGGATCGGCCAGCAAGGCGGCGACCACCTGACTGGTGGCGGGGCCGACGGCATCGGCTTCGGCCTGGGCACGCGGGCGTGTCCAGAGCAAGCCAGTCACCTTCGTCGGCGGCAAATGGTCAAGCTCGGTCACCCGCATGCCGGCCGCCGTCGCGCGGGTATGGGTCGCGACCAGGGCATAGGTCGGGGTGTAGATCCGCACGGTGGTGAGGCCGCCGCGCACCAGCACCGGCTGGCCGATCAAGCGAAAGGGGACCGAATAAAAGGCCTGCTCAAAACAGACATAGCAATCACGGTAGACGGTGACCTGCTTCCAGACGGCCAGGTCATAGGGCTGACTGGGCAGCGGTTTGAGGGCGGCCTGCTCCACGAGGTGGAATTGTTCATAGGGCACCTGGCGGGTCGTGCCATGGACGCGCTGGCCGGCGGTCTGCAGGCACCATTGCCGGAGATCACGATTGGTCTGGACCAGATCGGTGGGCGTGCGCCCGCCGAAGAAATTGCGTTTGACGTAGTGTACCCCGCCTTGCTCGACTGGAACACGGTTTCGCGAACCAGACCCGCCGCGCCGGCCTGAGCGGGAGCGGGGCCGGGGGTGAGGGCCGTCCGGCCGGGCGAAAAACGCTATAGTTGAAAGCCGGGGAGAACGGGGGTTGTGGATAATGCGCGACATCTGGTGCCGCTGCCGGTGGGGCCACCGCCCAATGTGTCAAGGATTTCGCTACTGAAGCAAGGAAGGAGACGAACGAAAACGGCTGATTCGAGTGTGCTTGACATGGGGTCCACTTTATTCATTCGCAGAAGGTTGGGATCAACCGCAGGGGACGCAGAGGGATGCGGCATTTATTCAAAGCGGCAATCTTTCGCACATTCCCAGCGGTAAATTGTGCGACTCTGCGTCCCTCTGCGTCCCCTGCGGTTGCCCAAAAGCGAGCGCACCTCCGCGACGCCGATCGTCTCGCTCGGGTTGATCACGGATAGCTTGCCTTTAGGCGCGGAAGCCCACCAGCTTGAGCGGTGGGAGGAAGCGCCCCGCTTCAGCGGCTTTAGCCCAATGCGTGCATATGCCGCTCGAATGTGCTATAATTCAATATATGAAACTGACGGCACAACTGAAGTTGCAGCCGACGCCTGACCAGGCCGATGTGCTCAGGCGCACGCTTGAGGCGGCAAATGCTGCCTGCAATTACATCAGCGGCGTGGCGTGGGACACGCGCACGTTTGGCACGTTCGCGCTGCAAAAGCGGTGCTATCAGGACGTGCGCGACACGTTCGGCTTGTCGGCGCAGATGGCCGTGCGGTCGCTTGCCAAAGTCGGAGACGCTTATAAACGGGACAAGCAGACCAGGCGCACGTTTCGCCCGCGTGCCGGTATTGCCTACGATGACCGCATCCTCTCGTTCGCGCTGCCGGACTCGGCCATCTCGATCTGGACACTCGACGGACGGCAGTCGATTCCGTTCGTGTGCGGTGAGCGCCAGCGCCGCATGTGGAGCATGCGGCGGGGTGAAAGCGACCTGCTGTTCCACCGGGGTGCGTGGTATCTGCTCGTGACGTGCGCGGTGGAGGAAGCCGATCCCCAGGATGGAGACGATGTGCTCGGCATTGATCTGGGCGTCACGAACATCGCTACGGACTCGGACGGGACGATCCGCAGCGGCAGCACTATCAAGAACGTGCGCTATCGCCATCGCCGTCTACGGACAAAACGCCAAAAGAAAGGCACGAAAGCAGCGCGGCGGCGACTGAAGCAGCTTGCCGGTCAAGAACGTCGTTTCGCAAAGGATGTCAACCACACGATCAGCAAACGCATCGTTGAGACTGCCGAACGCACGAAGCGCGCGATCAGCCTTGAAGACCTCACGGGCATTCGCACGCGGGTGAGGGCCAGGCGGCAGCAGCGTGCTCACCTGCATAGCTGGTCATTTGCGCAACTTCGTTCCTTTATCGGCTACAAGGCACAACGGGCCGGTATCCCCGTGGTGCTGGTCGATCCTCGGAACACCTCGCGCCGTTGCCCTGCTTGCGGGCATACAGACAAGGCAAACCGCCCCAGTCAATCCACCTTCTGCTGTACGTCGTGTGGCTGCGCTGGTCATGCCGACGGAATCGCTGCCGAGCACACGAATGTGCTCGGCAGGGCTGTCGTCATGCAGCCGCACGTCTCGGAGACGGCATCGCCGTCGCGCCAGGGACAAGCCCACCAGCTTTAGGACTCTGTTGGTTAAAGGGTTTCTTAACCACTGTGACCTGGGAGCGCGGGCGGCTCGCCCGCATGCAGGCGAGCCGCCCGCGCTCCCATCGGCAGGAAATCGCTGGATCCTGGTACAAAAGCCTGCCGATGTCAGGGTCGCAGTAATTAAAATCAGGTTTAACCAACAGAGTCCTTTAGCGGTGGGTTCATGACTTGCACATCGGCCAGGTACTCGGCAAAGCGGGCCAGGTCGGAACGCTGACGGTCGCGGGTGGCCGGCGCCAGGCGCTGCTGGTAGCGCGGAAAGATCGTTGCGGCAGCGGCGGCACTGGCGGCGCTGCCGGCAGTCGTCGGGATGCTCGCGGATGCGGGCGCGTCCGCGAGGATGGGCATGTCGCTGTTCATCGGCTGGGCTTTCGGGTGTACGCGGATCTGCGCTCAGTATAGCACGGGCATGCGCGGGCGTGGCGCGGTCGGGCGGTCGGTGGAAAGAGCGACACGTATGTCGTGTGTGCGGGGTTATGTTAGGATTACAGTGGTGGTTATGGAAAGCAAATAGCTTGCGGTTACTGAAACTAACCGCAAGCTATTTTGGCGTCCGGCTCGTGTCGGTTTTCGCCGGATGTATCGGCGCGGACACGGGCGCGTCCGTGCCGATGTGTTCAATTGTTCGGATCGGGCGGCGTGTCGTAGATCAGGATGGCGGCGATCAGCAGCACGTCTCCCGAGCGCTGGTAGACGATGCGATAGACGAGATGGGTATCAGCGGCAGAGACGACTCGGTAGCGCCGGCCACGCAGATCCTGGTTCCAGAGTCGCCCGACGCCGGGCGCAAGCCGGATTGCGGCAATCAGGCGCTTCGCCTGGGCCAGTTGCGGCGCGGTCAAGGCCTGCCACTGCTCCCAGGCCAGATCACTGAACTGGACGCTGAGGTTCATGCCGCATCGTCATCATCGCGGGGAAACGGCGTGACCACGCGCCGCCCGGTCGGCTCCAGCGTCTCCGGGTCAACCTCGATCCAGCCGTGGGCTTCGGCGTGATCCACCGCGTCACTGATGGCGGCCATCAGCGCCGGTGAGGCCGGCGGCACGAACTCGGCAATCGCCGCCGGTGCGACGCCAAGCCGCTCGGCCACCCGCCGCATCGTCGTCACTTCCGAACTGCCATGCAGCAGCCGGTAATAGGTACTCGGTGAGATCTCAAGCTGCGCGGCAAACTCTTCCACCGTGACATAGCGATTGCGCCGAAAATCTTCAAGGGATTGGGCCAGCATCGAACACTCCTCGTATCGAACGCACGTTTCTTTGCGTTTGATTATAGCCTCATTCCCGTTTGTCTGTCAATGTGCCGCAGGGCCGGCGGCACTGCCACCGAACCGCCTGAACGTCATCGAGACGAAGGCGGCCTGCCGGACGCGGGCGTGGCCGCGCGGGGTAGTGCCGGGTGCGCCGGCGCAGATCGGTGCATAGATGGCTTGCATTATCACTCAAGTTGCCAGATCATCACCTTGCCGGCTCTATCACCGGACACTAGCATCCTTGCATTGACACTGAATTGCACATGCGTTACCACATGACGATGGCCACGGAGTACGAGATGCTCACGCCACGGATGGATCGTATAGACAGAAATATTCGTATCTGGGAACAGGGACAATCCTATATCATCGGGCAGGTCACTCCGTGCTACCAGCTCACCATCGGGGCTGAATGCCCGACTAACACTCCACGGCTCCGGTTCCACCTGCGCCAGACGTTGTCCATCAGGCAGTGACCATGTTTCGATACGATTTCTTCTTCCAAAGGCTATCCGGAGGCATGGCTCATTGCGACAGAATGCAACCACATTCGCATCATACCGCAGATCGGTTGGAACGATCACCTGCGTGAGCGTCCCCTCGGGTATTGTCCAGAGATGCACCGTTCCATCGCCGCCTGCCGATGCCAGGAGTTGCCCATCTGCACGAAATGCCACATCCCAGATTGGTGCGCCGACGCCTTCTGGATATTCGGGATTTGGATGCCCATGAAACGCTGCGACCTGCGTGCCCGTGCTTACCTCAATGACGTTCACGCCTGATGCACCACTCACTGCCAGGAACCGTCCCTGAGCATCAAAAACGCTATCGTAAATGTCTCGCGAGTCCGACATATTGATCGTTGTAGTACATTTATCCGTCTCACGAGGCCATGGTTGGGGCGGTATGACCTGGCGGATCACGGTACCGGTTCTCAGATCCCAGAATGTGACACCACCGTCATTGGTTGCAACACTTAAGATATGCCCCTGTGGGTGAATGGCAAGCGCACTTGCATAACAGGTGAGTGGAATAGTGTAACGCACCTTCGGTTCATCAATCTGCCAGACGTAGACGTGTGGATCTGACCTATTCAAGCCCGCAGCAGCGACGATCTGACCATCGGGACTCAACGCCACTGCGGAGACGGAATGATCAATCGTGAATGTTTGAAGCAAGTGCGGATGAGTAATTGTATCGATGAACAACCATAACCCTAATCCGCCGATGACAAGAAGAGCCAGTACACCACGACGGTGCCAGGAGTGGAGCCGCAACCCACGAAACAACGATATCATACCTGTCTGTCCTTCGACATCGAACACGGCGCAATACAGAGGCTATCTAGATATTGGCGCTCGATGGCTTTCTAGAGGCTCAAACCCATCAATCAGTAGTTCTGATGATTTGGGTTTCTGAAGACTAGCACCGGCAATATCTAAGTAGCTTCTGAGAACACTGTACTCGCACGTTTGTTACTGTGATGCTTTGATCTTGTGACGCCTGGAGCAAGCAATATCTCAATAGCCGCTCAGGAACCACATGCAACCGGATCACGACACGTCATCGGTAGAGAGCATCGATACTCGCCTTGATACGTTGCCATGCAGGATTAATAGAGACACTTCGTGCATATTCACACCGATACTCAGGCTCTGGCTTCGGAAACTCACCGGCAACAGGGATCGCAATTTTGCGAAACACGCCCATGGGTTGACCAGCAATTGATCGATGACTGGTTCCTCGTATTTGCCAGTTCATTGCTCCACTGATTGTTAATTCGGGAATAATCGGCACAATCGGCGTGGGCCAATCTTTCTCTCCATCACCATCCTGAAAGACTGCGCGTCTCTGTTCTGATATGAAGTTGATATGATATGTGACGTTCGGCATTTTTTGCTTTACCGATAATCCTGCCGGAGATGAGGGATGATCAGGTGAATTCACAGGTGCAATCGTCGCCATCAAATCAATCCGAACATCAGGGCGCCTTGCAAATACGGTAGCTGCAACAAGCTGCGCTGTAGCCCCCCCACGACTCACACCAAAGATAACAATGGGCTGTTCACCACACTGTTCATCATAAGATGCGATTACCCGTTCTGCGAGGCCAACAATTCCCATTGTTTGATCCAAAACAGAATCGTGAAAATCATTTGGTGTTCGTATTTGTGCGGGATGGAGACCACCAGGACCAGTGCGAATGATATCTTGAAGCTCTTCATAACCTGGTCTCTCCACAAAGAGGGTTGCCATATCATAGGCGAAAGTGCCGCCTCCCTGGTCATTAACCTCAGCTATGCCATAACCACCGTGAACAAAGATTGCGAGCTCCCCACTCGGATCGGTGTACACCGTCGGCGCGGCATAAGCATACTGATACGGGTTCAGCGATCCAGGGCCACCGGATCGCGTGTCCGAATGAGCGTGGCCAGGCCTTCGGTCAACGTAATCGCCGCGTCCAGGTCTGCATGCGCCTGACGAAGCCGTTCCAGACGCTGCTCGGTCGCTGCGTCG
>DAOTUJ010000056.1:0-3324 GCA_034437175.1 Chloroflexaceae bacterium
CCGCTCCTGCCAGGCAAGTGCGCCATGGGAACCCGGTTTCGCGAACGCAACTCACCGCGCTGGCCTGAGCGGGAGCGGGGCCGGGGGTGAGGGCCGTCCGGCAGAGTAAAAAACGCTATAGTTGAAAGGGGCGGTAGCCCCGGCGACTACCGCCCTGCATACGCAACACATAATCACACTGCAATGGAATGACCCGATTTGACGGCCGGCAACGTGCCGGCAGCACATCTGACATCAATATCGGCCACTAAAGCCCTTCCAGATCCAGCCAGTCCTGGACTGCAGCATCGTCCGGGCTCGGATTGCCACCCGGGATATAACGATAGCGATCACCATAGCCTTCCATGATCTGGTTGCGCAGTTGTTCGGTTTCCGCTCCCGTATCGGTATCGTGTAGTTTGACGACTTCGCCGGTTTCCAGATCGAGGTAAAAGCTATAATTGGGATCGGTTTCGGAAAGCGCGGCTCGAATTTGCTCACGATTGTAACTGACTGCCACTGCTCTCTCTCCCATGGCGTCCGGGGTTGCACCCGTAGTTGCAGGCTCAGCACCGAACCCCGGCTTACGGCGCATACCGTGATGGTACACGATGCCGACTAGTTCTGCAAGTGTTGAAACTCTGCCAGCCGATGCAGCGTATAGTATGATAAGATTCGGTGATCCTGCGGCTTGGCCGGCGCCGGCGGGAACCACGAACACGGCCGGCGCTGGGCGAGCGCGGTAGCATCATGATGGAACAGCAGGCTGAAGAGGCGCAGTGGGTCGCTCGGACGCTTGCCGGCGACAGAACGGCCTTTCAGCGTCTGGTTGAACGCTATACGGGGGCAGTGTACAATCATGCCTACCGGATGCTCAACAACCGACAGGACGCCGAAGACGCGGTTCAGGAAATTTTCCTGCGCGCCTATACCCGCCTGGAAAGCTTTGATCCGCAGCGCCGCTTTGTTACCTGGCTGCTGACGATTACGGCAAACTACTGCATTGATCGGCTGCGCCGGCGCCGCAATGCCTGGCTGACGCTGGACGATGTCGCCTTCTGGTTGCCCTCGAATCGGCCAGGGCCGGAACGTAGCGCCCTGGATCGCGAGCGGCGAGAACTGGTGCAGGAGGCGCTTCAGAGCCTGCCGGAAATCTATCGGCAGATCGCTGTTTTGCGCTACTGGCAAGATCTTTCTTACGCTGAAATCGCTGAAGTCAGTGGTCTGAGTGAAGCGGCAGTCAAAACGCGTCTGCACCGGGCGCGCAAATTACTGGCTGAACGATTAGAACAGGACGGAGAAGGGGCATGGAGCATCGCACAGACGAGTTGAGCGACGACAAGGAATTCCGAGCAGATCAGGAATTCCAGCAGTTACTGGCCCGCTACAATGAACCGAACCGGCTGGCCGCGCCCCCGACTATCACCTCGCGCGTCATGGCCGGCATTCCCGGCCGTTCGCCGGTCGAACTGGTGCGCCGGCAGCGCCGGCAAAGTCGGCTCCACGGCCTGGCGCTCGGCACAGCGACCCTGGTGTTCATTGCCCTCTTTTCACTCGGTTTCTATGGCGTGCTCTTCGATAGCAGCGCACCGGCGGCTCTGGCCGGTGCGAGCAGCGGGGGGGCACAAGTGATGCTGATGTTGACGCTCGCGGCCAAACCGCTGGTTAACCTGGTGTTGACCAGTGGCCTGCCGTTGCTGCCAGTGCTTGGATTGCTGCTGCTCAGTGGAGGCTGGCTCTGGCATTATTTGTTACGCGACGCGCAACAGCCGGCTTTCGATCTGGGGTAACCAGCTATGACGCATTATCATTCTCATTTCATCATTTTCGGCCGGCGTTTGCTGGTCGTGCTTTGGCTCTGCTGCTGGCTGCTGCCGCCGGTCGCCGGCGCGCAAGAAGGCGACAACGCAGAAACACTCCTCGTCGCAGCCGATGAGGTCGTCCGACGCGACCTGGCCACCATGGGGCGCGATATTGAGGTTCGTGGAACGGTCGATGGCGATGTGACGAGCTGGACCGGGCAGATTATGATCGATGGCCTGGTGACCGGTGACGTGGTCAGCTATGGCGGTACAATTTCACTCGGCCCCGGTGCGCACGTGCAGGGCCAGGTGCTGGCGCTGGGCGACCAGGTGCAACGGGCGGCCGGTGCGCGCGTCAGTGGCCAGATCCTTGGTGCACAACAGGAGGGCATGCTGCCGCCGGCAATTCTGGGCGACCCGCAGCAACTGGGGCGCGGTACCGGCTGGCTGGTCACCAGCGCCCTGACGCTGGCGGCGCTTTGTCTTTGCGTGGTGTTTGCGCTGATCTGGCCGCGCCGCACAGCGGGCATTAGCCAGGCGTTGCTGGCAGCACCCGGGCGCGCCTTTGTTGTCGGGCTGGTTTCCACGCTGCTCCTGGGCAGTCTGGCGGTGTTTGCTACCACTGTCCTGGCATTGACCTTGATCGGGGTGGGGCTGCTGTTGCCATTCGTGCTGATGCTGCATCTGCCATACCTGCTGGGCCTGGCCGGGCTGTCGCAGATTTTTGGCCGGCGCCTGGGCCAGCAACAAGCCGAGCATGCGGTCTTTTTCGGCGCCTTGCTCATCCTGGGGGCGCTGCTCGCGATCAGTCTGATCAACGGGGCACTTGGCGCGCTACTCTTTTATTTGCTGGCGGGTACCGGTCTCGGCGCTGTACTGATCAGCCGGGGCGGCGCACTGGCTCCCGTTCAAACCCGGCATAGCGGCCCGCCGCAGACAGGCTAAACCTATGGCTCGTAGACGTACAGCTCGCCGCGTCCGGCCACGTCGCCAGTGGTTCCTGACCGTTATGATTATTGGTCTGATCGGTATCGTGGCTCTGTCGGCGACAAGCAACTGGATCTGGTACCAGACATGGTACACGGTCTGGACAATGGTGGCATTTTTGCTCTACGGCTACGACAAAAACCGGGCCGGGCGCGGCGCCCGGCGCGTGCCGGAAATTGTGTTGCACAGCGTGGCCTGGTTGGGAGGCGCAATGGGCGCGCTGTTGGGCATGCTGGTCTGGCGCCACAAAACCCGGCACATCCTGTTCCGGATCGGCAACGGGGCTGCTCTGGCTACCCATGCTGCGCTGATCTGGTACGGGTTTACGCCATAATCATATCCCCGTCGCCCGCCGCCCGTCACGGCGCCCGTCACGGCGCCCGCCGCCCGTCACGGCGCCCGTCGTCCGGCGCCCGCTCCGTCCCCACCGCCCGCCGCGTCCCCACCGCGTCCCCGCCGCCCGGTATGTAGGGGCGAAGCAGCGATGCGCGCTGCCAGGTTCCCGCCGCGTACGCGGCGGGAACCTGGCAGCGCGCATCGCTGCTTCGCCCCTACA
>DAOTUJ010000057.1:0-66477 GCA_034437175.1 Chloroflexaceae bacterium
GGGTGTTGTTGCCGGCGATGAAGCTGCGCCCGCCGATGACCCAGGTGCCGGACGTGCCGGTGGGTCGTGACTGAATGATGCCGTAGAAATCGTCGTCACCGCCGCGACCTTTGTCGCGACCTTCGCCGCGACCTTCGTCGCCACGATTACGAGGGCCACCGGCCCAGGGCGGCGGGCCATCGAAATCGCAATCACGGATCTCGATGGTTTCGACAGGGGTGACAATCCGGCATGCATCCAGGTCAGGCTGACCATTGCGCATCCGATCAATCTCGCCCGTCACCGTGACCACAGTATCGACGGGAATACTGATCTGGCGGTACCAGGCCGGCCCAGGATCGACCACGATCCGCCCGGTCTCATCGGCCAGCAAAAACTCGTTGTCGTCCACATACCGATCGCTATTGCCCCGCAGTGTCACAACCCGATCATAATACTGTCCGGGATTGGCGACGATTTCGCCGATAGTTGGATTATTGTTTTGCGCACGCAGCGGCACCGCAAACAGCATACTGCTCAATGCTACCAGAACTGCCAGCGTACCGGCAAGCGCCGGCCGGCTAGTTGTGAACAATCGCTGCATCAACTCCTTTGCTCCTTTTGCTCCTTTTGCTTCTTATGTTGCACTGTATCGCTATGGTGTCACTCGACACCATGCCAGAATAGCAGTTCTCGCTGAAAATGTACTGAATATCGGCTGAAAGTTTACGGTAGCCCAAAAAAGTGGCGCCGCTGCCTGGCGAGCCGTCGACCGCGCCGACCAGCGCGTTGCGATGCTGGTCGATGGCCGGCATATGGCCAGGCCACCCATGCTTCGGCCCTCACCCCCGCGCTCAGCGCACCCGCCGATACATTTCCAGCGCCCGCTCGCGCTGCTCTTTGTGGTCGACAATCGGCCGGGGGTAATCGCGGCCGAGTTCGAGACCGGCGCGGCGCTGTTCGGCGGGCGGCATTTTCCAGGGTTCGTGAATGTATTTGTCCGGCACATGTTGCAACTCGGGAACGTAGCGGCGCACATAGTCGCCGGCCGGGTCGAATTTTGTGCCCTGGCTGGTCGGGTTGAAAATGCGAAAATAGGGTTGCGCATCGGTGCCGGTGCCGGCGGCCCATTGCCAGCCGCCGTTGTTCGCCGCCGGATCGCCGTCGACCAGTTGCTGCATAAAATAGCGCTCGCCCCAACGCCAGTCGATCAGCAGGTCTTTGGTGAGAAATGAGGCAACGATCATGCGGCAGCGGTTGTGCATCCAGGCCTCCCGGCGCAACTGGCGCATCGCCGCATCGACGATGGGGTAGCCGCAACGCCCCTCCGTCCAGGCGGCAAACAGTTCCGCGTCATTTTCCCATTCCAGTGTGTCGTACTGTGGCTTGAAGGCGCCGCGCAGTACATGCGGATGATGGTAGAGCACCTGGATATAAAACTCGCGCCAGGCCAGTTCGCCGACCCAGGCCTGCACACCGGCGGCATCGGCGCCGCGTTCGGCGCCGCCGAACGCCTGTGCGAGGCACTGGCGCACCGAGAGTGTGCCCAGGCGCAGGTGCGCCGAAAGCCGTGATGTTGCCGGAAGCGCCGGCAAATCGCGGGCCTGCTGGTAGCCGCCGATATGATGGCGATGCCGCAGATCGGTGAATGCGCCCAACAAATCGCGCCCAGCAATTTCGCCGGCTGCCGGCAACGACTGATCGCAGGTCATGCCGAACTCGGCCGGCTCGGGGATGGGCGACGTATCGAGTTTGCTGAGACTGAACCGGTCGGCAGCGACCAGTTCGGGAGCCGGCAACACTGCGTAGCCGTCGGCGACGAGTTGTACGTGCCAGCGCCGGGCGTAGGGCGTGTATACCGTGTAGGGCTTGCCTTCTTTGCTCAGGATCTCATCGATCTCGTAGCACACCAGATCTTTGAAACTGCGTGCGTCCAGGCCTTGCTCGCGCAGGCTTTGTTTGATGGTGCTATCGCGTTCAATGGCGAAGGGCGAGTAATCGCGATTCCAGTAGGCGGCGGCGGCGCCGCTGTGTCGAGCCAGATCGAGCAAAATCGGCAGGGGTTCGCCGCGCCTGATGATCAGGCGGCTGCCGCGTTCTGCGAGCATAGCCGCCAGGACGCGCAATGATGCAAGCAAGAAACTGCTGCGGGCCGGTGAGGCAAAGCGCCCGCGAAACAGCCGATCATCGATGATGAATAACGGGATGATCGCGCCGCCGGCCGCCTCGCCGGCGGCATGCAGCGCCGTATTGTCGTTTAGCCGCAGATCGCGGCGGAACCAGTGAATAATCGGGGCCATAGCGTTTCCTTTTCGATTTCAAACTCACCAGAATAAGACGAGAATACCTGCGTAATCGAAGCTTCCTGGCTCCCTATAAAACTACGCTACACACAAAAAACTTGCGTTTCCTTTCCTATCTGCAAATGGTTGCAACTGTAGCAATAGTTGGCCTGATTATCCTGGAGGGTTTCGCGAGAATTAATATTGAATTACCATGAGTTCTTCCGCTCTTTGATATGCTCGGTCTGACCCTGGATGTAATGCTGGTGCTTTGCCCGTTCTAGATAATGGTGATTGGCAAAGCACCCGGCCGCAATCCGACCCGGAGTTTCCTGAGTTATTTTAGGATATTCCGGGTTGTATCTATTGGCAAGCCGGGTTTGTATTTCCTCGATAGCAGTGCCGGCATGCGCCGGCAAAAACAAACGTGCCATTCATCATTGGGACGCGGAAAACTAGTGTGGGGTACGTAACGGATATGGGAAGAGTGTGCTACAATAACTTCTACTATCAGTATGTGTACCCGCCAGGCAGTGAATCGGTTCGTAACTCCTGTCCATTTGAACTGGCTTTGATTCGGTCTGCTGCTCATTCTGCACCGACAGAGAGTCGCTTCTATGTTAAAATTGCACAATACGCTGGTTGGAACGGCGGAATCGGGGATCTATCGCTTTCGTTCGTTTGCTCCGCCTCAACATATTCGCCAGACGGTTGAACGGCTGGGCTGGCGGTATTTTTATCTCGATGGCCGGCAAATTATTGACCAGACTTCGTTCTTGCGTGCATGTACCAGTGCGATGAAGGTTCCCGATTTCTTTGGTACGAATTGGGAAGATTTTGCCGCATTGTTGATCGATATGGAATGGGCGCCGGCGCTGGGCTATGTGATCCTCTACGATGTGACCAGCCACTTCGCGGAAACTTATCCCGATCAGTGGGAACTGGCCCTGGCAACGTTTGAGGCTGCGGTGCTAGAATGGCGTGCCACCGGCAAGCCATTCTACGTTTTGCTGCGTGACGCCGATACTGTGGCGACCAGTCTGCCGATACTCTGACGGTTCACTTTTGTGATTATCATTTGAGGGACGCCCATGACGGCTCTGTTTCTGGCACGTGCCCTGGTTACGCCCCGGGGTCTCTGGGACGGCGGGGCACATGGCATCGCTATTGCCTGCGATGCCAATGGCCGGATTTCGGCCATCGGTCCCGCCGCCGAGACGCGGCTGGCCGCTCCTACGGCGCGCGCCACCGATTATAGCGATCTGATTCTGCTGCCCGGCCTGGTCAATGCGCATACCCATTCGTTTCAAACGCTGTTGCGCGGCATTACTGATGACCGGCCTTTTAGCGAGTGGCGCGATCTGTATTATCGATTGACGCCAACGCTCAGCCCGAGCGAGATCTACGATGGCGCTTTGCTCACCTTTGCCGAGATGTTGCTGCGCGGCGTCACGACAGTCTGCGATTTCTTTCCGATCCATCACGGCGGCATTGAATATGATCACGCGGTGCTGCGGGCGGCTCGTCACCTGGGCATTCGCTGCACGCTGGCCCGTAGCCTGATCGATTCGCCACGCCCGCCGGCGGCGTATCAGGAAAGTGTCGAGCAGGCAATTGCCAATACCCGCGCCCTGGCTGCCGATCTGCAGGGCAACCCGCTGCTGCGTGTGCTGCCGGCGCCGCACAGTCCGCACAATTGCTCGCCGGAGATGTTGCGCGCCGCCGCTGCGCTCGCCGAAGAACTGGATACGCCCTGGCATATGCATCTCGCCGAGAGTAGTTTCGATGCTGAAGTCATTGCGCAGAACTATGGCATGCGCCCGCTGCCCTGGCTGGGCTCGCTTGGGCTGTTGTCGGAGCGCACCAGGATTGTGCATGGGATCCAGCTCACGCCGGAAGAAATTGCCCGGCTCGGTGCGTGCGGCTCCGGCCTGATCTATTGCCCGTCCTCGAACATGTTTCTTGGTCACGGCTTCGTCGATTTGCCGCGTTATCGTGAGGCAGGCGTGCGCATTGCATTGGGCAGCGATGGTGCAAACAGCAATAATCGTGCCGGGATCTTCGATGAGATGCGGATGGCTGTGCTCGCCCAGCGCAATGCGCCGCACAATGGCCGGGCGCCGGATGCGCGTGAGGTGTTTGCCATGGGCACCGAGGGCGGCGCGGCGGCGCTCGGCTTGCACGTCGGCGCACTCGAAGTCGGTCGCCCCGCCGATTTCATTGCTATCGACCCGCAGGATCTGTCGCTCCAGCCGCCCACCGATCTGTTGCGTAACCTGATCTATTCCTTCGATAGCAGCGCGGTGCGCAATGTGGTTGTCAATGGCATCGAGGTGCTGCGTGAGCGGGTGCATATTCGCGGCACCGCGAATATGCACGGCCTGCGCGGGCGGCTACAGAAACTTATCCAGCGCTGGCAACGCGAAGGACTCTGGGAAGGCCCGCGGGGGTGAGCGTTGGAGGGTTGGAGCAATTGAATGCAGCATGCTCCAGCGATCCAACGCTTGCTTGAACGCTTACCGTCGTGTGCGCCGCAACAATCGTTGCCACCAGCCTTCGACGCGGATTTCGGCCAGCATGCGGATGTTTAGCGGCAGGTCGCCGGCACGTAGTTCCAGGGTGATCTGGTAGGTGCCGGCGACGCTGTTTTCGTCCGGGGAGAGCAGGAGCAGGGCTTCGGCTACGGCACCCGGCGCCAGGTAGCGCGGCGCGCTGTGGATATGTACCCAGTTTGTCCGGCTCTGCCAGTGCAGCTGGCAGGGATGCGAGCCGATATTTTTCACCGGGAGCCGGTATTCCTGCGGGCTGCCGGCCACCAGCCGCAAATCCGCCGGCTGGTGGCTCGGCAACTGTATGAGCGGGAAGCGTTCCGGAGCTCGTTCGTGCAAGAGCCGGCCGGCCAGCAAGCGCAGCGCCAGCGGATCAGGCTCGGCGGCCATGGCTGCGCCAATCTCGCCCGCCAGCGCCCGCCGGCCCTGCTCGCGCAGCCAGCGCACTGCGGCCCCACTGCGCAGCAGTTCCTCGACGGCCGGTAGCAAATCTTCACGCTGCAAATCCAGATCCGCCAGGTTCTGCACGAGCTGGCGACCCAGCGGCACGCCGCGCACGCCGGTAGCAGTCCAGGGAATATCACCGCGATAGCTGCCGCAGTGCAACTGCAATGCGCCCTGCTGTGGGCCGGCTTTGCTACTGGCTACCAGCAGCAAGCGAATCCGGGCGCCGGGCGCCAGGACACCGGACAGGCCCGGTAGCCGTTTCTTGCCGTCAAGCAGGCGCACGCTGGCTGACGGGTGGGGTGGGCATTCGAGCGCCCAGCGCAGCGGATGGCGGGCCGGGTTGATCAGCGTCAGCGGGTAAGGCCGGCTCCACAGCCCGCGCCGCCAGAGCGGGACGTTGCCCAGTTCCAGGCGGGCCGGCACCGCTCGCAGCAGCGAACTGCCGTCGTCGGGCGCCAGTGCGCCGAGCAGTGTGTCCAGCGGTGCCTGGTGTTTGCCGGCCCTCTGGCGGGAGCCCCGCAACCGGTGGGCCAGCTCGCCCATTGCATGCGCGGGATGATCGATGAGCCAGCGTTCCAGGTTGCCGCTTCCCAGTGCCTGCTCCAGCAAACGCGGGTGCCGCACCGAAACCTCGAGCAGATCGCGCTGCGTATTGATGCTGACGCCGTAGCCCAGCGCCAGCGGGCGCGGCGGCAGCGGCGGCGCAAGGCCGGCGCGCAGCACCGCCGCACTGGGTGGCCGCTGCGTCATATCGCTGCTCAGCGCCCGGCGCAACATCGGCGCCATGGCCGGACTGGCCTGATCGAGCCGGCGCAGATCAAATTGCAAGGGCGTACGGGCCGGATCTTGACCGGTCAGCAGTTCATAACACAGCACCGCCAGGCTGAACACATCGCTGCGCTCATCGAGTTCACGGGCGGCCAGTTGCTCGGGCGGGGCGTAGCCGGGCGTACCGTGGCGCGGACGTGGGCGGCGCGGTGGGCGGCGGGTACGCGTAGCGGCGGCGCCCAGGTCGATCAGCAGCACCTGGCCGTCCTGCCGTACAATCAGGTTGGCCGGCTTGATGTCGCCGCAGATCACCGCCGGGCTCCGGCTGTGCAAATAGCGTAACAGATCACAGATTTGCAGCGCCCAGGCCTGCACAGTGGCCGACGGCAGGCTCCGCCCGGCGGCATACTCGGCGAGCGACTGGCCGATTACCAGGTCGCGCGCCAGCCAGACCGATGTGCCGTCGTGGTGGAAAAAATGCAGGCGCGGCAGCGCCGGGTGGCGTAGGCGGCGCAGCAAATGCGCCTCCCAGCGCAGCACCTCCCTTGCCTCCTGACCGGCCGGGGCAGCCAGGTCTTGCCGGGCAACCTTGATTGCCAGGCGCCGCTGCTGGCGCAAATCGGTCGCCGCAAACACCAGTGCCTGGCCGCCCTTGCCAACCAGTTGTTCAAGCCGGTATCGCTGTGCCAGGAGATCGCCAGGGTTCATGGAAGCGTTGAAGCGTTGGAGCGTTCGAGCGCTTCAACGCTCCAACGCTCCAACGCTTACCTCAGGTTGCCCGGAACTTCGCGGGCGCTGTTGACAAACCAGCGTTCAACGCTGCGGTAGCGATCGGCAGATCCCAGCATGAGCAGGCTGGCCGCACTCTGCGGATCGGCGAAGCCTATGCCGCCGAGTTGTTCATCGTAGGCGAAGGTGTAGAGCGGCTGATAGAGCGGGATCGCCGGCGCAAGTTCGATCCAGCGGCGCTGGAATGCGGCATAATCGGCACTGCGGGCGGCGAGTTCAGTCTGACTGCGGGCGCTGCTCAGCAGCTTGTCGATTTCCTCGTCTGCAAGACCGGCATAATTCGGGCCGGTTTCGGCGCGGCTCGAATGCCAGAGATTCGATACATCGGGATCGACGCCGAGGTTGACCCAGCCATGCAGTGCCAGCATGAAATCGCGGTTGCGCAGGCGCTCGATCAGTTCGCTGCTGTTCAGGCTACGCAGTTCGATGCCGATGCCAAGCTCATTCCACTGGCGGGCAATCTCCTGGGCCGCCGCCAGCCGCAGCGGATTATTGTCGGTAATCAACTCGAAGATCAGCGGTTGGCCGGCCTGGCTCAGCAGGCCACTGGCATCAGCCTGGTAGCCCAGGTCGGCCAGCGTATCAAGGGTGGCCTGCGGCTCGTAGTCGTACCAGGTTGCCGATGGCTCATAGGCCCACCAGCCCGGCAAAATCGGCGAATCGAGCGTAGCGGCATAGCCATCGAGTGCGCTCTCGATCAGCAAGCGGCGGTCGAGACCCTGTGCCAGCGCCTGGCGAAAATCCGGGTTGGCCAGGGGCGACTCGCGCAGATTGAACGTCAGAATATCATACTGGTCGAGCGGCACCTCGGCGCGCCGCAGATCGCGCGGCAGGCTGGCAGCCTGGAGCGCACGATCACCGCCGAGCGCCTGTACTTCGCCGCGTTGCAGCAGGGCCAATGCAGCTTCCTGGCTGGCAATGAAGCGCAGTTCAATTTCATCCAGAAAAGGTCGCCCGCCGAAATAATCGGGGTTGGCGCGAAAGCGGGCGACC
Organism: Chloroflexaceae bacterium; assembly: GCA_034437175.1. Lineage (GTDB taxonomy): Bacteria > Chloroflexota > Chloroflexia > Chloroflexales > Chloroflexaceae > DAOTUJ01. The sequence goes on from DAOTUJ010000057.1 coordinate 7,808, forward strand.
TCACTGGTCAACTCCGTCAGCGCGAAAGGCCCGGTACCGACCGGGTTGCGCACAAAGTCCGATGTCGCAATTGCGCCCGGCGGCAGGTTGCCAAGCAAATGAAACGGCAAAATGGGCACCGTCGTGCGAGCCCTAAAACCGGCATTGGGGTTTCGCAGCGTGAAGCGCACCGTGTAGGCATCCACCTGGTCGACAAGCACATCTTGCCAGGTCGCTACCAGCGTCGGGTCACCGTCGAATTGCACATCCTGAATGGTGCGCAAGGTAAACACCACATCGGCGGCACTAAAAGGCTCGCCGTCATGCCAGCGCACATCCCGGCGCAGCCGGTAGGTGTACACTTCGCCACCGGCATCGACTTGAATTTCTTCGGCTAGCGCCAGGTCGATCAGGCCGTCGGCGCCTACGCGGGTCAGCCCATCGAACAGCAGCGCACTGATGTCTCGCCCGACCGGATCGGCCAGCGGATCGTGAAAAAGCGCCACGGTTTGCTCCGGCGTACCGACTACCGCTTCAACCAGCCTGCCCCCGGCGAGCGGATTGGCCACCGCAGTATTGCGTAGCGCAAACTGGCCGAGCAAGCCGGTAACCAGCAGCGAACTCAGGACAGCGATCAGAATTTGCCAGCGAATACGACGTGCCATCAGTGCTACGTAGCGCCAAAGACCGGCAGGCTGGCAATCAGCGACAGCACCAGGAAGACGACCGCCAGCACAATTGTCGTCTGGTGCAGGGTTTTCTCAGCGCCGCGCTTGGTACGATAACTGGAACTTGAATCGCGGTTGGAAAACCCTGGTGTGCGCGCCTGGAGCACCACCAGCGCGGTCAGCACGGTTCCAACAATAATAATCGCCAGATTGAAAGCGAGTGCCATCTGTTCCTCCAGCAGAGATGTATCGAACGAATAAGCGGATCAGTCCGAATGAACAGTATACCACAGGTCATGCCTTTCAGCGGTAACAATAATCTGGTCAGACCACCAGGCCGCCCCGGCGCTGGCCGCCTGGTGGCTCCAACCAGTGCCGGCCAGTGGCCCAATGCATTTGCAGCACGCTTCCGATAAACCGGCATGCGGAGATACGTCCAGTCAGGCTTAACTTATTCGGCAGGCTGGACTTCTTCGCCGTCATCTATGCCCCGCACGACCGCCTCGCACTGATGCAGCCAGTCGATATACGCCCGTTCCATTGCCATGCCCATTTCCAGCGTCAGCCGCCAGAAGATGCGTTTGCGGGCTTGTTCAGGGTCATCGAGTGCGGGCATCGAGATTTTTTCGTAGTGCGCGAGGCGTGCTTCATGCCCTGCCCGTTGCTGCATGACATGCGCCAGAATTGTCTCTTTGTCGAGTTCCCCGGCGAAGAACATCTGCACCAGGAACGGCTCACGATAGACGGGCAGGGACTGGTCGGTGTGCAGCCAGCGGCGCAGTTCTTCCCGCCCTGCATCCGTGATGTGATACACTTTACGGTTAGGGCGTTCTTCCTGGATTTCCAGTGTGCTTTCGACCCAGCCAGACGCAGCCATCGTTGCCAGTGTGCGGTAAATCTGTGTTTGATCCGCATGCCAGAAGTGTGTGATGGTCTTATCGAAGGCCTGCGTTTTAAGGTCGTAACCGGTCATCGGCATGATGGTGAGCAGTCCGAGGATGGCGTGGGAAAGGGACATGGTATTTTCTCCGATAATAGCTCTTGGCGTGGCGCGAAATCGCAACTGGCACGCGCTGGAAAATATAGAAACGGTAGTATAATAGATGAACAATAGTATATAGGTAAAGTCTTATAAAAGCGAGGTCTCAGCATGGCATTGGACATCAACCCGCCCGCAGTACCGCAACAACTGACGGATAAATTCCCCTGGCGGTTCATCGCTATCGCCTTCGGCATCTCCTGGACGTGCTGGTTTTTCGTTGCGCTGACCGGGCGGGACATCTTCACCGATCTGGAAGTCGGCATCGTGGCGGTACTGGGCGGCTTTGGCCCGGCGATTGCGGGTATCATCATGGTCTATCGCACCAACGATCAGGTTTTTATCCGTGATTATTGGCGGCGAGTGTTTGACATGCGCCGCATCAGGGCGATCTGGTATCTGCCGATCCTGTTTCTTTACCCCGTGACCGTACTCTTCACCTTTCTGCTGACTGGCATCGAACTGGATGCTTCACCATTAAGCGAGATGCTGCGCAACCCCGGTGTGCTGGTGACAACAATCATATTCGTGTTCATCTTCGGGCCGTTCTCGGAAGAGTTGGGCTGGCGCGATTACGCTCTGGATTGGCTACAGGCGCGGTACAGCGCGTTCGTATCCAGTGTGATTCTGGGCGTGATCTGGTGGGCCTGGCATCTGCCGCTGATCGCGGTCGCCGGGTCATTTCTCAACGAAAACGGGACTGATCCGGTGTTCCTGGCGGGCTACCTGTACGTCGTCATCATCTATTCGGTACTGTTCACCTGGGTGTACAACAACAACGCTCGCAGCGTGCTGGCGATCATTCTCATGCATTTCTCCATCAACCTGACCAGCCGCATTTTCGTCATGCCCGCCGAGATTTTCACTTACAACAGCTTCATCCTCATCGGTGTGCTGGCGCTGGTGCTGTGGCGCTATGGTGGCAACTTGGTGCGCGATTATCAGGATAATAGTAAGGTGACGTCATGACGGCGAAATCAATTACACGGCGGATCAATCTCATCAAACGTTACCCCGTTCCTGTGTTTTTCGCCATCGCTTATGCGTTCTCGTGGGCAATTGGCGTCTTACTGGTCGCGGATTATCACGGCGCGGTCAGGGTGCCGAACGCCTTGCATTACGTCAGTGCGTTTGGCCCCGCGATTGCTGCGTTGATCGTGACTACCATTATTGGCGGGCAGGTGGGGCTGGCTGATCTGTGGCGGCGCATCGTTCGCGCTAATGTCGGCTGGCGCTGGTGGTTGATTGGACTGGGAACACCGCTGGTGTTAGGGCTTGCGTCGGTCATCGTCTACGCGCTGAATAACAGCGCCTTGCCGGCATTGGGACTGTTCGGTGATGTCGATTATCTGGGCACTATCGGCGTGCCGGCAGCCCTGGCGCTGTGGATCGTCACCTACGGCTTCGGCGAAGAGATTGGTTGGCGCGGCTTCGCCCTGCACCGCATGGAGCCGGACGGATGGCTGCGGGCGGCGGTGGTCATCGGCGTGTTATGGGGGTTATGGCATCTGCCGTATTTCTTCTACAAGGAGAACTTCATCGCGCTGGGCGTGGGCGGGTTTGTCGGCTACATCGTCAGCATCACGATGGGCTCGATCCTGCTTTCGTGGATGTATCGGGGTAGCCGGTATAGCATCCTGCTGGTGGCGTTGTGGCACGGGCTGTTCGACTTCGTGAGTGCATCACCAGTCGCCGAAGGCATGGGCAATGCGATCATCAGCGGCGTAGTCATCGTCTGGGTGATACTCATTTTGCGGCAGGCAGCGCGTCCAGAGTAATTCAATCGAGCACGGTTCTTCCGTTGTCCCGGTTTGTTCACCCCGACGCTGCCCCTGAAGCCGCTTTCGTTCGCGGTCGCTTTGGGTGAAGGTATTGATGTGTGCTTCAATGCTATTCCGGCGTTACGTGAGACGCGACATCAGCTCCCAAAGCCTAGCCCGCGCTCGCGCATGCTCACGTAGCGTCCATGACCGATGACCAGGTGGTCGAGCACCTCGATATCCAGTAGCCGGCCGGCTTCGACGATCTGCCGGGTCACCAGCACATCGTCCGCCGAGGGAGTCGGGTCGCCTGAGGGATGATTGTGGACGACGATGATCGCTGCGGCATTGAGCCGGATCGCCTCCTTGAAGATTTCGCCGATCCGTACCAACGAAGAATTCAAACTGCCGATGTAGAGCGTCTGGGTTTTGAGTATCCGGTTTTTGGTATCCACGCAAATCACCCGCAAATGTTCCTGGTCAAGATGGCTCATCTCGATCTGCATCAGCCGGGCCACGTCGGCCGGCGAACGGATCTGAAATCGCTCGCTGCTCTCGCTCAATGCCAGCCGCCGCCCGATCTCCAGCGCCGCTTTGACCTGCGCCGTCTTGGCGGTGCCCATCCCGTGACGACGTTGCAAATCCTCGAAACTGGCGCGTTGCAAGCCCGGCCAGCCGCCATATTCGATCAGCAACTGCTGTGCCAGTTGTACTACATTGGTTCCCTCAACGCCGACTCGCAACAGGATCGCCAGCAACTCCGCATCCGCCAGCGCGGCTGAACCCTGGTTGCGCAGTCGCTCCCGTGGCTGGTCGCCGGTCGGCAGTTCCTTGATGCATGCCTGTGTCGTTGCCATAAAGATGTTTCCAGTGCGACCGCTCATCGCAAGCTTCACGAGAGCTATGGCCGTATCAAGATCGAGCTGTTCCCTATCCTGACCTGCGCGAAATGGTGCATGGTTCCTCGGTTCAGGGGTTCTGCCATACACGCCCCGCTTCCATTCTACCGTACCCCGCCCTGTGAGAGTCGTGTGTGGGCTGTGATACAATAGTGTGCGATGAAAGTCTATCTGATCCGCCATGCTCAGAGTGCTGAGAATGTGCTCGATAAACGCCGCCGCATCTCGGCCGGTGATTTTGGCTTGATGATCGGCCAGTCGCCCGAGGCTCCGTTGACGACTGAAGGCCGGCGCCAGGCGCAACTGCTGATTGATCACCTCGCCGACGCTCGCCTCGACCGGCTCTATTCCAGCCCCTATGCCCGCGCCCTGACAACAGCGCATGTGCTCGGTGCGGCGTTCGATCTCACGCCGCAGATTATCCCCGATTTGCGTGAAGTTTTGCCGCGCAGCGTCGGCCTGCGCCGCCCACAACGCTCGCTGCGCTGGCACTATATTCAGTCCTACGTTGAAATGCTCTGGCCCTGGGGCGACCAGGAAACCTGGGCGCAAGGCTACCACCGTGCCTGCCGCGCCTGGCAACAGGTGACTGCTGAACCTGCCGCTGAAGTTGCCGTCGTGGCGCATCGCGGTACCAATGCCCTCATCATCATGGCGCTACTGCTCGACCGCAACTGGCGCGTCATCCGCAGTGACCTCTCCAACGGCGGGGTTTCCATCCTCGTCTCGGGTATGCCTCCCCCCCGCCGTTGATCGCTATTTGTTAATCTGCCCTTAACCAGTTTTTGGTCTTTTTATAACACCATATCCGAAAAAATGTCATATCATGCATAGTGACCCTGTTCTGTGCAACCAGTGGGCCTGATCCGGCCGGTGCTGCTCGTGCTGTTTCCGCCGGTTCAGTCGGCGCCATGCTGCGCACTACCGGCTGCACACAAAATGCCGGAGGCAATAATATGCGTGGAAAATCTCTGTCACTCCTGCTCGCGCTGGCTCTGCTGTGCAGCGCACTCGTGTCGGTTCCCCCCCAATCGCTCGCTCCTGTCGCGTCTGCCCAGTCGTCAACCATTCGCTTCGCTCAATTCAATGCTTCGCTCAACCGCAGCAATGCCGGCGATTTGATTACCGATCTGACCGCTGCTGATAACGCCCAGGCTCAGGCTGTGGCCGAAATCATCCAGCGCATCAACCCCGATGTCCTGTTGATCAACGAGTTCGATTATGACGAAAATGGCCAGGCGGCCCAGTTGTTCCAGCAGAATTATCTGGGTGTCAGCCAGAATGGCGCTGCTCCCGTCACCTACCCGCATGTCTACCAGGCGCCCTCGAATACCGGCATTCCCTCCGGTCTCGATTTCGACAACAATGGCTCGCCGACCGATGCCAACGATGCGTTCGGCTTCGGCTTCTTCCCCGGCCAGTTCGGTATGCTGCTGCTCTCGAAGTATCCCTTCGATACCGAAAACATCCGCACCTTCCAGAATTTTCTCTGGAAAGATATGCCCAACGCTCTCCTCCCCGACGATCCGGCCACGCCGGGAACTCCTGCCGATTGGTATAGCTCCGAAGAACTTGATGTCTTTCGGCTCTCTTCCAAGAGCCACTGGGACGTGCCGGTGCAGGTGAACGGTCGGATCATCCACGCCCTGGTCAGCCATCCGACCCCGCCGGTCTTCGATGGCGCCGAAGACCGCAACGGTACCCGTAATCACGACGAGATCCGCTTCTGGGCCGATTATGTCACGCCCGGCGCCGGTGCCTACATCTACGACGATGATGGCGGCAGCGGCGGCCTGCCGGCCGGTGCCAGCTTCGTGATCATGGGCGACCAGAATGCCGATCCCTTCGACGGCGACAGCACTCAGAACGCCATCCTGCAACTGCTCGACAACCCCAACATCAATACCCGCGTCACGCCCGGCGCGCCCGGTGGTCGCGAACAGGCCGCCCTGACCGGCCAGGCCAACCTGACCCACCAGGGCAATCCCATCTTCGATACCGCCGATTTCGCCGATGGCACGCCCGGCAACCTGCGCGCCGACTATGTGCTGCCCTCGCTCGACCTGGCCATTGCCGATGCCGGCATCTTCTGGCCGCTCGCCGGCGATCCGCTCTTCTCGCTCGTCGGTACCTTCCCCTTCCCCAGTTCCGACCATCGCCTCGTCTATGTCGATGTCAGCGCCGCCGCGTCGCCCGACCCCGACCGCCGGCTCGTCACCAGTGTCGATTTCCTTGGCGAAGTGACCTTTGCCACCGGCACGACTTTTGATGCCACCGAAATCGGCGGTCTCTCCGGCATCACCTACGACGCCGAGAACGAGGTCTACTACCTGCTGGCCGACGACCGCTCACAGATCAATCCGGCCCGCTTCTATACTGCTACCATCGATGTTGCCGATAACAGTCTGGATGACGGCGATATCGTGTTCACCGGTGCTACGCTGCTCCAGACCGACGGTATTACGCCGACCGTTTTCCCTGAGCTGAGCCTCGATCCCGAGGGTATCGTGCTGACCGGCCAGGGCACGCTCTTGATTTCCTCCGAAGGCGATGCCAATGCCGAGCCGCCGATCAATCCTTTCATCAAGGAGTTTAGTATCGATGGCACCGAGCTGATCAGCCTGCCGGTGTCCACGAAGTTCGCGCCCGGCGAGAATACCGGCATTCGCAACAACCTGGCCTTCGAGAGCATGAGCATCACGCCGGACGGCAACACGCTCTACAGCGCCACCGAAAATGCCCTGGCCCAGGATGGCCCCCCCGCCGACGTCGACCAGGCCAGTCTCGCACGGGTGCTGGAATACGACTTGCGCACCGGCCTGGCCACGAAAGAGATAGTCTACCCGGTCGACCCGGTCGCCGATCCGCCCGTGCCCGCCGATCAGTTTCGCACCAATGGCCTGGTCGAATTGCTGCCCCTCGATAACAACGGTACGCTGCTGGCGCTGGAACGCTCTTTCTCGGTCGGCGTCGGCAACGTGGTCAAGCTCTACGAGGCGCGTACCCAGGGTGCCCTCGATGTGATCGGCGAAAACGACCTGTTCTGGGAAGCCGAGAATATTCCCTTCGAGATCGACCCGCCCATTGTCAAAGAGGAAATCCTCAACTTCAGTACCGTTGTCTCGACGGTTGACAACCTGGAGGGTATGACCTTCGGCCCGGATCTGGCCGACGGGCGCAAGCTGCTGATTGTTGTCAGCGACAACAACTTCAACGCAACTCAGTTCACCCAGTTTATCGCACTGGCGGTCACTTTGGAAACGATCCCGGCTGCCCTGCCTGCCATCGAAACTGCCGGCTACGTCGATGATGCCGCCGCCGAACGTGCCGGCGACCTCGACGATCCGGCGATCTGGCCGCATCCCAGCGACCCGTCCCAGAGCCTGGTGATCACCACGCTCAAAGACGGCGGCCTGGCCGTCTTCGATCTGAATGCCGAACGCCTGCAGTTGATCGCCCCGGAACCCTACGGCGCCTTCCGCTACAATAACGTCGACCTGATCTACAACTTTCAGCTTGGCGCAGACCTGGTCGACCTGGCGGTGGTCTCGGATCGCCAGGGTGATACGCTGGCCGTTTTTCGCATTGATCCGGCCACGCGCCGGCTCACCGATGTGACGTCGCCCGACATCATTGCCGGCATCTTCGGCGGTGAACCGGGCGAAGCTACCGCCTACGGTCTGGCAAGCTTCACCAGCACCATCAGCGGCAAAGCCTACGTCTTCGTCTGCCAGGCCGACGGCAACCTGGTATCGCAGCTCGAACTGCGTGCCACCGAGAACGGCCAGGTCACCGCCCGCGAAGTGCGGCGTCTCGAGTTGCCCATCCCCGCGGGTGGCGAAGCCGAAGACTCGCAGGCCGAGGGCATGGTCGTCGACCGCGAACTGGGCTATTTCTATATTGCGGTGGAAGAGGAAATCGGTGTGCTCAAATACAATGCCGAGCCGACCGGCGGCACTACCGGCACCCTCATTCACCCCATCGACGCCGAGTTCTTCTCGCCCGACATCGAAGGATTGACGATTTACTATGGCGCGGACGGCGCCGGCTACCTGCTGATCTCCAGTCAGGGCGACAGCACCTACGCCGTCTTTAGCCGCAGCGGCGACAATGCCTACCTCGGCAGCTTCGTCGTCGGCGACAACGGCCGCATCGACCAGGCCAACGAAACCGATGGCGCCGATGTGCTGAACGTGCCGCTTGGTCCGAACTACCCCAACGGCCTGCTGGTCGTCCAGGACGGTGCCGACGATCCACAGCAAGTCTTTGAAGATGATGAAGAACTGGAAAACCGTGCTACCAACTTCAAATTCGTGCCCTGGGAAAACGTTGCCAACGCTTTTGACACCCCGCTGCTGATCGACCCGACCAGCTACGACCCACGCAGCATCGAATCGCTGCTGTATCTGCCGATCGTGGCAAGCGAATAGTGAATGCAAAACGGACGATGATGTGGATCCACGTCATTGTCCGTTTTTTCTTCTCCGCTTCCGGGTGTACAATGTCTCAGAAGAATTGACACCCGGAAGGAACTCTCGTGACCACTTCTCTCATTCCCGGTCTTCTCCAGAGCTACGCCCGCTTTGCGCGTGGCCTGATCTGCGATTACGGCCCGGTGCAACTGAGCATCACTGTGCTCGCCCCCGGTCTGCTGCGCGTCCGCGCCGCGCCCGGCGGCAATTTTGCCCCGCGCCGCTCCTGGGCTGTCGTCGCCCCCGACGCGGATTTTGCGCCGGTCGATTTCTCGCTGCGCCAGGACGCCGATGAGTTGCTGCTCGATACCGGTGTGCTGCGCCTCTACCTCGAACGCAACGGCGCCCGCATGCGCCTGCTCGACCCGGCCGACGCCGAATTCTGCGTCGATGCTGCCGCCCCCGAGTGGACGACGGAGCACGTGCTGGCGCGCAAACGCCTGGTTGCCGCCGAGCGCCTGTACGGCTTCGGCCAGCGCGGCGGCCTGATCAATCGGCGTGGCCGCAGTATGCGCAACTGGACCAGCGATCCGCCCATCGGCCACGGCCCCGGCACCGATCCGATGTATTGCGCGATTCCGGTCTTCCTTGCGCTGCGGCCCGGCCTGGCCTATGGCGTTTTCCTCAACAGCACCCGTGCCGGCCGCTTCGATGCCGGAGTAACCCATCCCGACCATCTGCTCTTTGAGGTCAACGGCGACCAACTCGATTACTACATTGTCTATGGGCCGACGCCGGCTGATGTGCTGGCCGGCGTCGGCCGGTTGCTCGGAACCACGCCCCTGCCGCCGCGCTGGGCCCTCGGCTACCACCAGAGCCGCTGGAGCTACCATTCGGCAGATGAGATCCGCGAGCTGGCCCGCGAGTTCCGCCGCCGTGATATTCCCTGTGATGCGATCCACTTCGATATCGATTACATGCAGGGCTACCGCGTTTTCACCTGGGACGAAAGCCGCTTCCCCGATCCGGCCGGCCTGCTGCAGGAATTGCGCGTGCAGGGCTTCCGTGGTGTTGCCATCATCGATCCCGGCGTCAAAGTCGATCCCGCTTACCCGGTGTATCGCGAGGGGCTGGAAAAAGATTATTTCATTCGCCGGGCCGACGGCGATGTGTACACCGGCTACGTCTGGCCCGATGCTGCGGTGTTTGCCGATTTCACCCGTCCCGAGGTGCGGCGCTGGTGGGGTGATCTCCAGGCCGGTTTGATCCGCCAGGGCATGGCCGGTATCTGGAACGATATGAATGAGCCGACGGTGTTCGACCGGCCCTTCAGCGCCGGTGGCTCGAATGCCGGTACCCTGCCGCTCGATGCGCCGCAGGGTTCGTCCACCGAACGCACGACCCACGCCGAAGTCCACAATCTCTTTGCCTCCCAGATGGTTCAGGCCTCATACGAAGGCTTGCGCCGGCACCTCGGCGAGCAGCGCCCTTTTGTGCTGACCCGTGCCGCCTTTGCCGGCATCCAGCGTTATGCGGCCTGCTGGATGGGCGATAATTGTTCCTGGTGGGAACATCTGCAAATGGCTATCCCGCAACTGCTGAGCATGAGCATTTCCGGAGTGCCCTTCGTCGGCGTCGATATCGGTGGCTTCTATGGCAACGCCGGCCCCGAGCTCTTCGCCCGCTGGATGCAACTCGGCGCCCTGCTGCCCTTCTGCCGTGGCCATTCCGCCGCCGGTTCGCAGCCCCACGAGCCCTGGCGCTTCGGCGCACAGGTCGAGCAGATTTGTCGCGACGCGCTCCGACTGCGCTACCGCCTGCTGCCTTACGCCTATTCGCTGTTCCACGCTGCCGCCGACAACGGCGCTCCGCCGCTGCGCCCGCTGTTCTATGAGTTCCCCGCCGACCCGGCCACCTACGAGTTGAGCGACCAGTTTATGCTCGGCCCGGCCCTGCTCGCCGCGCCGGTTGTTGCGCCCGGCGCTGAGTATCGCCATGTCTACCTGCCGGCCGGCGACTGGTACGACTGGTGGAGCGGTGAGCGGTTTGTCGGCCCGCAGCATCTGCTGGTGCATGCCCCCCTCGATCACTTGCCGCTCTTTGCTCGTGGCGGCGCCATTGTGCCCTGCGGCCCGGCGATGGCTCATACCAGTGAAAAGCCGCTCGACCCGCTGACCCTGCACCTCTATCCCGGCAATGGCAGCTTTCAGTTCTATGAAGATGACGGCGTGACGATGGCGTACCAACGCGGCGCCTGCTGCACCACCGTTTACCGCCTGCGCCAGGAAAACGGACGTACCTACTTGCACATCAGCCCCCGCCAGGGCAACTATGCGCCCCCTGCTCGCCGCCTGGAACTGCGTTGCTGCAAGCCCGACGGCCGCTTGCTGCATCACGAATTCCCCGACGACGGCAGTGAGCACCAGGTCGGTTTTTAAGCATTGATACCAGATTCGGGGATGTAGGCATCTCTTGATTGATGTTTCTGGCGGTCTACGCCCACCAGAAACATCAATCAAGAGATACCCGTTCATCCGGATTTGGTATGCAGCACTCCAACCATATCAACGCTCCAACGCATGTAGGACTTTCGTAATATTCTCGCCCCATCGACAATATGCTATGATAAAAATCAGAATACATCAGTGCCCTCCGAGTATCGGTGGTAGCGGCATTTCTGGATTATGAACCTGGATCCCGGGTTTTACTCGATTTTATAGCAGGGAAAAAGCCTATCGAACATTGAATGCGTGATGCGTCGGGAGTATATCTGCCTCATCCATCACCCTTAAACTATAACCCATGACCTTATCGCAGTTCGACATTGACCGTCCACACATTATCGCTATCGTTATTTTTATGGAGGAACTATCATGGGTAAGATTTTGCGTCCCCCACAGAAATCGGCGGTGCTTCATCACCGCCCCGGTCAGAGTGTTCCTCTGATCGCGCTTATGATCGTGGTGCTCGTCGCCGTGATCGGCCTGTCCGTTGATGCCGGCAATACCTATGCCGAACAGCGTGAACTGGTGGCTGCGACCAACGCCGCCTCCCTTGTCGGTATGCAAACCTATCTGGCTGGCTCCGACCAGGGTGTGACACAGGGTGAAATCCGTTTCGCTATTGAAGAGTCGCTGAAAACCAATGGCCTCATTCTCGCTGAGAATGACCCCGCACAGCGCAATATTGTCATCAAGGCTCTTGCCGCCGACGGCACTGTGCTCGTTGAGTTGCCGCCCAATCCGAACGATGATCCGGCCCAGAACCCGACCCAGATGCGCCCGGATATTTCTTACTTCGAGGTGCAAACCGACGGCAACGTCGATACCTTCTTTGCCCGCCTCGTCGGCACTGATGACTTGCCGGTCAACCACCTGTCCTATGCCGGTATCTGTCCGCCCAGCTCCGGCGTCTATCCTATTGCGATTGATAATGAACTCTTTGACGGCAATAGCTTCTCTTCGCCCGACGGTCAGATCGATGCTCAGCGCGGTGATAGCTGGGCCGGCAGCCCCTACAAGCGCATGTACCGCAAAAGCGACGGCCTGTCCGGTGGCTTTAGCTGGCTGCGCTGGAGCGAACAGAACGATCCCAATGGGTATAGTGCCAATAGCGCCAACGCCCTGGCTGCCAGCCTGACCGGCGAAGGCAATCTGGCGCAGCAGTTTGATGAGGCGCCTCTGCCCGGCCTGGATCTGGTACCGCCCGATGACCCGGCGACCTATCCCCATCAGCCCGGCCAGATCAATGCCGCCGATTGGGTCTGGCAGACGACCGGCAATGTGGTCAACAGTGATGTGACTGCCGCTATCGAGTATCACAAAGTGAATAAGACGGTGATGACTCTGCCGATCTGGGACTATCAGGCCGGCAATGGCTCGAATGGGGCCTACCGCGTTGTGCGACTGGCTAACTTTGGTATCCTGGACTATGCGTTCCAGGGCCAGGGCAATGACTCCTACTTCGACCTGGTCTATCTAGGCGATGAGGCAACGAGTACTGCCTGTAGCGTCACCGCCGTCCAGCCTGGTTTGCTCGGTCTGACCGGCGAGGTGACGTTCTGGCCGGAGTACAAGACCCAGTCCGAAGATCGCCTGCCGGTGCAGTATTTCGTGGTGCTCGATGCCTCGGGTTCGATGAACTTCAGCTTCGAAGGCTGGGGCTGGGATCCGGCGGATAATGACCGCAAGGCCTGTGCAGTCGAGCTTGACGGCACTGTCATCGATGGCAAGACCTATAAGGCCAGCGGCTGCTCCGGTTCCGGCGACGGTTGGAGCGGCGGCAATGCCTACCATGCCTGGCATCCTATCAAGGAACGCCGCGCGTATGTGGCCAAGAAGGCGCTGGAGCGCCTGATCGACCTGGGCAACTTTGCGGGCTCGGCCGCCGAAGATACCTCTATGCCCTACGACCAGATGCAGATTATCTGGTTCGGCCACGAGCAGAAGAAGGACTGGCAGAGCGACCGCAGCAGCGATGCTGAATACCTGCGCGAGGCTCTGTTGATGGCCGGCGTACACCCCGGTGGCAATTATATTAATAAGTACGACGACCTGGATTGGTTTGATCGAAAAAACAAAGCGCCTGATGAGGCCCTGGAGCCGAACGATGAAGGCCTGACCGAGATTTACTACACCTCGTCCGGCGGTACCAATGGCGCTGCCGGGCTCTACCGCTCCGGTATTCGTATGGGCGAGGCGCCGCAGACTGTCACCTTTAATGGTGAGACGAAGGACTACAAACGGGCCATCATCTTCGTGACCGACGGTGTCTCGAACCAGTTCCTGGATATCACCAATAACAACACGCTGCAACTGTCGCACAATAACGAGTCTAAGCAATTCCCGAAAAACAGCTACTGCGCCGATCTGCCGGATAACAATGCGCGCCACAATAGCGCTATCTGTCAGACGACCGAAGGCGCCGGCGCCAAGTGGAAGAAAAACGGCACCCTCTATGATCGCCCCATTACCCAGATGGGCAACGTCAGCGAAGAGTACTTGAAGGATAATGCCGAAGTCTACGTCATCGCGCTGAGCGATTTCGCGACCACCGGCCTGAAGGAGCGGGTGGCCTCCTTCCCCGAATACTTCATTTCGGCGCCATCACTGGAATGGTACGATACCAACGGCGACGGCGAAGACGATACCACCAATATCGACCAGATTGTCGAATACATCCAGGCCAACGTCGGCCAGGGCGATTGTATCGCCAATGCTGAAAACCGGTGGGTCGGCGAGATGAGCTCGGACGAGTCCGATGCCCGCATCTTCACCTGGCCGAAAGTCGGTGAAGTCTCGCTCTATCAGAATAACCAGTTGATCGAAACGACAGGGATTGAACTCGATCAAGCTACCGGCGAGTTGCGCTATACCTTCAACAACAACCTGCCGGCCGGCAATTACGAGTTGCGTGCTCAGCTCGTCTACATCCACCCGGTGGATGAGATTCCGCGCACCTACTCCGACATTGCGTCCTTCGGTGAGGAGGTGAACCCGAGCATCGGCGTCACCCTGGAGCCGAACGCGGAAGTCGGCGGCAGTATGATCCAATTCGATCTGCAGCTCAAGCTACCCGGCGACGCCTTCGTCTGTCCGAAGTTGCTCAAGCCTGAAGAATAGCATCCCTCTGCTGATGTATGCAGTCGGCGCGGCATGCTGGCCGCAGGTAAAAAAACCATTCGCGGTCGTCACCGCAGACATCCTGTTATCAACAGCCGGCGGGCGGGGCATTGCCCCGCCCGCCGGCTGTTGGTCAAGGCGTCTCTTTCCTGTGTTATACTACCAGCAAAGCTGCTGAACCAGAGGAGAGACAGGTTTGACGCTGACCGCGCCGCCGGCTATAGACCTTGGGCCGATTCGCGAGTTGTATCCATTTGTGCCGCAGGCTCTCGATTTGCCGGCCGGCCGCCTGAGTTACCTCGATGAGGGCCGGGGGCCGGTGGTGCTGCTTTTGCACGGCAACCCGACCTGGTCGTTCTACTACCGGCGCATGGTGCTGGCATTGCGCCCGCATTTTCGAGTCATTGTGCCCGATCACCTCGGCTGTGGGCTCTCGGCAAAGCCGCAAGATTATTCCTACCATCTGAACGATCATATCGAGAACCTGGCGGCGCTGCTCGAACACCTGGCAATCCGTGAGGCCGCCATGGTCGTCCACGACTGGGGCGGGCCGATTGGTCTGGGTTGCGCGGTGCGTCGGGTTTTCCGGTTGCGCAGCCTGGTGCTGCTCAATACTGCGGCCTTTCTCTCGCCGCGCATTCCGCTGCGCATCGCCCTTTGCCAGGTTCCGCTCGTCGGCGATGTGGCGATTCGCGGCTTCAATGCCTTCGCCGGCCTCACGCCGCTGATGGCGGTCGAAAAGCCCATGGATCCGCTGGTACGCCAGGGCTACCTGCTGCCCTATCGCTCCTGGCAGGATCGCATCGGCAATCTGCGTTTCGTCCAGGATATTCCGATGTATCCCGCCCACCCCGGCTGGGCGCTGGTTGAATCAATTGACCGGCAGCTGGCTACGTTCCACGATATTCCCGTCAGCATTTTCTGGGGCGGCAAAGACTGGTGTTTCAGCGATTATTTCTTGCAAGAATGGCTTGTCCGCTTTCCGCACGCCGAAGTGTGGCGCTTTGACGATGCCGGTCATTTTGTGCTGGAAGATGCTCACGCAGAGCTTATCCCGCGGGCGCTGCACTTCCTTCAGCGCAGCGCCGGCGCTTGATAATGGGGAATTATGCCGGCAGTCGAACCCGCAATTGCCGCCAACCGCAATATCGCTCGCTTCCTGCCCGATATGTCCCGCCGCTGCCCGCAATGGCCGGCTGTGCTGGATGCGACCGGCGCCGCTACGCGCAACTCGGCGCTGCCGGATCAACTCAGCTTTGCTGAATTGAACCGGGCCAGTGACCGCTATGCCTGGGGTCTGACGGCGTACGGCATCAGGCGCGGTACCCGCGTGTTGCTCATGGTGCCGGCCGGTTTGCCGTTGATCTGCCTGACTTTTGCATTGTTCAAGGCCGGCTGTGTGCCGATTTTGATCGACCCGGCTATGGGCCGGCGCAACTTGCTCCAGTGCATCGGCGATGTCGAGCCTGCTGCGATGATTGGCATCGAACGCGCCCACCTGGCCCGGCGCCTTTTTCCACAGCCCTTCCGCAGTCTCTCCCACGCGGTGACCGTCGGCCGGCGCCTGTTCTGGGATGGGGTGACGCTGGATCAGATCAACCCCGAATTGCAGAGCGTTTTTCCACTTGAAGAGATGCACGATAACGATCCGGCGGCGATTATTTTTACTACCGGGAGTACCGGCCTGCCCAAGGGCGTGCTCTACGAACACGGCATGTTCAATGCCCAGGTCGAGATTTTGCGCGAACTCTATGGTATTGCGCCGGGCGAAATCGATATGCCGGCCTTTCCGCTGTTTGCGCTCTTCAATGCTGCCCTCGGCACGACCTCGATCATTCCGCCCATCGACCCGACTCGCCCGGCCGGTTGCGATCCGGCTGCCGTCGTCGAAACCGTCGGTGCTCATCGCATTACGACGACTTTCGGTTCGCCGGCGATCTGGGATCGGGTGACTGCGTATGGTGCCGAGCAACAACTGGCTCTGCCGACGCTGCAACGGGTGCTGATGGCCGGCGCACCGGTGCCGCGCTATATCCACGAGCGCTTCCAGCGCATCCTGGGGCCGGGCGCCGATACGCATACGCCGTATGGTGCTACCGAGGCGCTGCCGATTGCCTCGATTAGCGGCAGCGAGTTGATCGGCCTGCCCAATGCCGATGATCCGACTGCCGGTACCTGTGTCGGGCACCCGGTTCCCGGTGTCACCCTGCGGATTATTGCCATTAGCGATGCGGCTATCCCTGAGTGGGATCAGGCTGAAGTGTTGCCGCCTTACCAGGTTGGCGAGATTGTCGTCAAAGGCCCGGCTGTCACGAAGACATACGTGAACCGTGAGCAAGCGACCCGCCTGGCCAAGATTCGCGAGGGCGCGGCGACATGGCACCGCATGGGCGACCTGGGCTATCTCGATGCTGCGGGGCGGGTCTGGTTTTATGGGCGCAAGGGCCACCGGGTGGTGGCCCGCGAGACAACTCTGTTTACTGAGCCCTGCGAACTGATTTTCAATCAGCATCCGGATGTTTTTCGTTCGGCGCTGGTCGGGGTACCGCCGGAGGCACTGGATCTGCCGGCCGCCGATGGGCCGCAGGTACCGGTGATGGTGATCGAGCCGCGGCCCGGCAAGTTTCCGCCCAACGCCCGGGCGCGCGCCGAGTTTGCCGAGGCCTTGCTCGCCATCGGCGGGCGTTACACGGCCTCCAGGCCGATTGGTGTGGTGCTCTTCCACCCGGCCTTTCCCGTCGATATTCGGCATAATGCCAAGATCTTCCGCGAAAAACTGGCCACCTGGGCCGATAAAAAACTACGTCGACGCTAGATATAATAGGCGGGATGAGGCATGTCTCGCGGCTGTGCAAGGCTGCGCAGCCACGAGACATGCCCATATTTGCGGGAACAAAGAAAAAACCGTATATTTCTTTCTTGCCGGAGCCTGCCCTGAGTGTCGTCGAAAGGGGCGACAATAAGTGTTTGCGGTCGCTACTGCATAATTGTGCATACCAGGGCTGCCGGCGTACGGCAAAAACTATGAATCGATCATCCAAACTGCTGCTGGATATTCTGTTCGGGGCGGTAATCCCGATCCTGATCTTGAGTTTTTTGACCGATCCGCTTGGTGCGCCGACGGCCTATGTCTTCTCGGCGCTGGTGCCGGTGGCCTGGGTGTTTATCGACCTGGCGTTCATCACCCGGCGCTTCAATTATATTACCAGCTATATTGGCCTGACGGCGATTGTGCGTGGGGCACTGGCCTTCTGGTTTGTCGACGGGGCACAGTTTGCGCTGAAGGACACGGCCGGCTTGCTGGTGGCCGTGCTGGTGTTCGGCATTTCGTTGCTGGTGGGCCGGCCCTTCCTGCGCTATTTTCTGGTGCAGGCGCTGAACCCGGATACGCAAGAGCGCGAGGCGGCGCTCGATGAGTTGCTGGCCGAGCCGCCGGTGAGCCGTGCGCTGTATACCGGCACCCTGATTGTGCTGGTGTTCAACATCATCAGTGCGATTGCCAACTTCTTTTTGAACCTGTTTATCGTGGTGGCGCCTTTCGGCACGCTGGAATTCAACTTGCAGGTGGCTCAGGTCAATGCGATCACCCGGATCGTATTGTTGATCCCGGATATGCTTTCGCTGGGCCTGGCCTTCTGGCTGATCTACCGCGGCATGTTCAAAGTGTTGCCGAGCGAAGAGGGCAAACTCCAGATCGAAAGCGATTTCTGGGATCTGATTGCGCTGCGCAAGCAGCAGCAATCAAGCGGCTAATGCCGGCGATTGCTGCGGCTTGCGCAGCATCGGCGCTTATCGTCTGCGGCCGCGGGGAAGTGACTGGCTTTTTCGTTGCTGCCGCAGGCGGAAGACTCACAAACAGGATTTGAAACAAACGTATGAAAGCAGTTGTGACGGGTGGCAATGGCTTTATCGGCCGGTATATCGTGGAGCAGTTGCGGGCGCGGGGCGACGAGGTGCGGGTGATCGGGCGCCGGCCCTACCCTGAACTGGAGGCGCTCGGCGTGCGCTGTTTTGCGATTGATTTGAGTACGCAGCAAAGCTGTGCCGAGGCCTTGCGCGGCTGCGATGTGGTATTTCACGTCGCCGCTAAAGCCGGAATCTGGGGGCCGGCTGCTGAATATTATCGCAACAATGTTACGGCGACCCAGCACGTGCTACGTGAAACAATGCGCGCCGGTGTGCCGAAGCTTGTGTACACCTCAACGCCCTCGGTCGTCTTTGGCGAGGAGTCTGTCGCGGGCGCCGATGAGCGCCAGCCCTACCCGCCGCGCTACCTGGCGCCCTATTCATTTACCAAGGCGCTGGCCGAACGCAGCGTGCTGGCTTGCCGGGAGTTGCTCGTGGTGGCGATTCGCCCGCCTATTGTCTGGGGGCCGCGCGATACGAATATTCTGCCGCGCCTGCTCAGCCGGGCGCGCGCCGGGCGCCTGGTGCAGATTGGCGACGGCAGCAATCAGGTCGACATCACCTACGTCGAGAATGCTGCCGCGGCACACGTGCTGGCCGCCGATCGGCTCAGCGCAGATTCGCCTGTGCGCGGGCGGGCCTATTTTATCGGCCAGGAAGAACCGGTCTACGTCTGGGAATTCATCGATCACTTGGTTCGGCTGGCCGGCCTCAAGCCGGTTCGCCGCAAGATCAGCCTGCCGGCGGCGCTGCGAATTGCCGGTACGCTTGAGGCAACCTACCGTTTCTTCAATCTGCCCGGCGAGCCGCCACTGACCCGGTTGACGGTAACGCAACTGGCGCGCTCGCGCTGGTTTGATCTGAGTGCGGCTCGCCGTGATCTCGGCTATTGCCCGCAGATCAGCACCGCAGAAGGGCTGCGCCGGACGGTTGCCGCCATGCAATGCATGCGAAAACTATGACGGAATTACTGTTTGCTGTGTTCCTGGTGCTGGCCGGTTCGGCGCTCTGTTCGGGCAGCGAGGCTGCCCTGTTTTCGATGCCGCTGGTGCGTACACGGCAACTGGCCCAGGATGGCGGTGGGGCGGCGCAGGCCCTGCTGCGTATCCGCGAACATATGAGCCGGCCTATTGCGACGATCGTCATTCTCAACAACATTGCTAATATCGTCGGCAGTATTGTGGTCGGCAATATTGCCGCACGCGTGCTCGGCAGCGAGTGGCTGGGCCTGTTCTCAGGTATCCTGACCTTCCTCGTGATCATTTTCTCGGAGATTATCCCAAAAACCATAGGCGAGCGATTTAGCGAACCCATCGCGCTGTTTATCGCACGCCCGGTGCAGGCGATTACGCTGCTGCTTACGCCGCTGGTCTGGCTGATCGAGCGGTTGACCGCGCCGATTACGCGCAGTGCCCGCCTGCCGACGACCAACGAAGCCGAGATCGCGCTACTCGCCCGCATTGGTCACCAGGAAGGCATTATCGAGCGCGATGAGTCGCTGATGATCGAGCGGGTCTTCCGGTTGAACGATACCCGCGCCGCCGATTTGATGACGCCGCGGGTGAATGTTACCTACCTGCACGGTCATCGGCTCCTCGGCGAAGTCAAAAAGCAGATTATGCGCTCGCAGCACAGCCGGATCGTGGTGATCGGCGAGTCGATTGATGATGTGCTGGGCATTGTGCTGAAATCGAACCTGCTGGAAGCGCTGGTCAAAGGCGAAGACGATAAGCCGATTGCCCATTTCAAACGTGCGGCGCAGTTTGTCCCCGAGAGTGTGCGGGCCGATGATCTCCTCACGCGCTTCCAGCAGTCGCGCAACCATCTCTGTGTCGTCATCGATGAGTTTGGCGGCCTGGCCGGCGTTGTGACGTTGGAAGATGTGCTGGAACTGCTGACCGGCGAAATCGTCGATGAGACCGACACGGTCGTTGATTTGCAGGAAGATGCCCGGCGGCGCATCAAGCGCATTTTTCGCCAACCCTGAAGTAGGAACCGGAGAACGAAGGAACTAAAGAACCAGAGACTTGAAGAATTCAAGAAGCAGAAGATTCGAGGATTTAAGACTGTTAAGCCAGCGGATCACAGAAGAATCAAATTACTGGATGTCTGACTGCTCGCTTCTTAGGTTCCGGATTTTTGATGGCCTGGTTTTTCGGCTTCCTGGTTCTTTGGCACTCTCGTTCCCCAGTTCTTTGAACTCTGATTCCTTAGTTCTTTGGTTCCCTGGTTCTTCAAGATCCGTGGTACAGTACGCGCAGGTATTCGTGCATTGATCGGACAGGAGGTGACCGGGGTGCTCTTCGAACATGTGGCGATTGAGTCGCTGGGCTATGTGCTGGCGCCGCACCGGATTCCTTCGGAGTGGCTGGAAGACCAGATCGCGGAGACGATGCAGCGGCTGCGGATCGCGCCGGGCCAGATCGTCGGGCTCTCCGGTATTCGCGAGCGGCGCTTCTGGGATCCCGGTACGCCGGTGGCTGATGTGGCGACGCTGGCGGCGCGTCAGGCGATTGAGGCGGCCGGCATCGATCCGCAGGAGCTCGGTTGCCTGATCAATGCCTCGGTCTGCCAGGATTATCTGGAGCCGGCGACTGCGGTGTTTGTGCATGGCAACCTGGGACTGGGGCCGCACTGCGCCAATTTTGATATGCGCAATGCCTGCCTGGGCTTTCTCGATGCGATGGTGCATATCGGTATGCTGATTGAGTGCGAGGCCATCAAGTATGGCATCGTCGTTGATGGCGAGGGCTCGCAGGACGTGGTGATGGTCGCCATCGAGCGCCTCAAGTCGCCCGCCGCAACAATGCGCGATTTTGTCAATGCTTTCGCTACGCTCACGCTCGGCTCGGGCGGTGTGGCCATGGTTCTGGCGCATCGCAGTGTATCGCGCAGCGGCCACCGACTGAATGGCGGCGTCAGCATGGCTGATACCAGCCAGAATCATCTTTGTCGTGGCACGGCGACCTCGATGGAGACCGACTCGGGTGCGCTGCTCACGGCCGGGGTACGCCTCGCCGAGCAAACCTGGCGCAAGGCCGGTGCGTTGCTGCCCAACTGGCAGCGTGAACAGATAAAGCTTTACATTCCGCACCAGGTCGGCCAGCGCCACATGGAGGCGGTCGCCCGCGCACTGGGCGTGCCGGTCGCCGGTTTGCACTTGAATTTCCAGGTGCTCGGCAATATCGGGCCGGCGGCGGTACCGATTACGCTGGCCCAGGCTGTCGAAGCCGGGCGCATCCAGCCGGGCGACCATGTCGGCCTGCTGGGCATCGGTAGCGGCATCAACTGTTCGATGATGAGTGTTACCTGGTAACGTTCAGGTACAGTTGCGCGCGCCGCAACGGACGTTTTTCGCCTGCGGCAGCGTGGAAGCAACAGTTTCTTCTGCCCTGCCGCAGGCGATTCGGATCTGGACGCGGGGCGACCGCGTAAGTCGTCCTAATGATGATCCTTGCGGCGGTAGCCGAGCCAGTTCAGCGAGGCGGGATCGTCGCGCCAGTTCGGGCGCACTTTCACCCAGATGTCGAGGAAGACCGGCTGATCCAGCAGCCGCTCAATGTCGGAGCGGGCGGCACTGCCGATCTGCTTGAGCATCTGGCCGCCGGCGCCGATGATGATGCCCTTCTGGCTGTCGCGCTCGACGTTGATGCTCATGCGAATGTACAGCCGTTGTTCCTGCTGCTCCCATTCGTCCACTTCGATGGCCACTGCGTGCGGCACTTCGTGCTCGGTGAAGCGCAATACCTTCTCGCGCAATAATTCGGCAACAAGCTGTTGCTCGCTCTGGTCGGCGATCTGGTCGCTCGGGTAGAGTCGCCGATCCTGCGGTAGCCGTGCAATCAGTTCATCGAGCAGGGCCGGCAGGCCGGCGCCACTACGCGCCGAAATCGCCAGTTCCATATCCCACTCGCCCAGTTCGCGGTAAGCCTGCACAATCGCTGCGGGATCGAGCTTGCGGCCCGGCTGCGGCTTCTGGTCGACTTTGTTGAGCAGCAAGAGCCTGGGGGCGCGGGCTCGCTGGAGTTGTGCGGCGATCTGGCGGTCGAGCCGGCTCGGCGGCGCAGTGATATCGACCATAAAACAGATCACGTCGGCCTCAGGGATTACCCGCCGCGCCAGGTCGACCATAAGCTCGCCGAGTTTGTGGCGCGGGTCGTGGATGCCCGGCGTATCGATGAA
Source organism: Chloroflexaceae bacterium (assembly GCA_034437175.1). Lineage (GTDB taxonomy): Bacteria > Chloroflexota > Chloroflexia > Chloroflexales > Chloroflexaceae > DAOTUJ01. The sequence goes on from DAOTUJ010000057.1 coordinate 30,274, forward strand.
AATGATCTGCGCATCGGCGCGGTTGAGGATGCCGCGTAGGGGCACGCGGGTGGTCTGCGGGCGCGGCGAGACGATGGCGACTTTCTGGCCGAGCAACTGGTTGAGCAGCGTACTCTTGCCGACGTTGGGCTTGCCGACGAGGGCCACAAAGCCGCTACGCACTACTTCGGTTGGCGCAGTCGGCGAGATTGCGCCGGCGTCGCTGGCGGCCTGATCTTCTGCGGTGGCTGTCGGCATCGCGAAGACGACCGGGCCTTCGCGGCCGATGACGGCATCGTCGAGCGGGATCATCAGCGCAGCCAGGGGCACGAGGCTTTCGGTGTTGCGATACATGTCGGGAATGACGATTTCGATGCCGAGGCAGATCCCATCGGCGTCGAGATCGAGCAGGGCGGTTTCTGCCAGGCCAATCGCCCGTGCCGGTTCGTCGTCGCCGACAGTGATCTTCAATTGGCCGCGTTCATTGAGGAAAATGCCGGGCAGATCAAGGGCGAGCTCAAGCTGGTCGAGGGTAATATCATCATCGAGATCGACGCGCAGGCCGAGCACACGGTCGTGCCGGTCGAGCAGCAGGGCTGTCGGATATTCGAGCTCAAACTGCACCTGGCCGGCCTGGAGCTCGGTGAAATAGCAATACAGCGTACCGGCTTCAGGATCGTGGGAAAAATTCAAACTGGGCATGAAAAATTTGCTCCTGCGTCAGCTTCCTGGCGTGGTGAGCCGGCGCTGAGCACAGCAGCAGAAGCGCCCGCCCCGGCAGCCGGACGCTGGCGTGCGACCGGGGGCTATTCGCTCAGTCGCGATCGGCGCAGCGGAATATCGGCCTTGAGATGGTCGCTTGACTCACCGCGCAACAGAGTTACTTCAATTTCCGCCGGATCGACGGCCGGCACATAACGTGCAATCACTGCCGAAAGCTCATCTTTCAGCCGGGCCAGTTCATCCGGCGTCAATTTAATGCGATCATTGACCAGCACGGTCAGCAGGCGGTCTTTGGCTGTATCTGCGCTTCGTTCGCGCCGCCCCCGAAAGAGATTCTCAAAGAAGCTCAAAGCAACCTCACTTTTCGTAGCGGCGCTTGCCGCCGAACATGCCAAACAGGCGTTCGAGTACGCCCTGCTGATCATTGATGGCCACAAAGGGCACATCTTCGCCGGCGAGGCGCCGTGCCACATTGATGAAAGCGCGCCCGGCCTGCGAGTGCTGATCGAAAACGGCCGCTTCGCCACGATTAGTTGACATAACAATAGACTCGTCATCAGGAACAATGCCGACGAGGTCGATCGCCAGAATTTCGAGCACATCTTCGACCGAGAGCATTTCGCCGCGGCTAACCAGTTTCGGCTTGATGCGATTGATCACCAGGCGCGGTGGCCCTTTCTGGGCAGCCTCAACCAGGCCCACGATGCGGTCGGCGTCGCGCACCGCCGAGACCTCGGGCGTCGTGACGATCAGCACCTCATCGGCGCCGGCGATCGCATTGCGAAAGCCGCCCTCGATGCCGGCAGGGCTATCGACAAGCACAAAATCAAATTCGTGGCGCAGTTGCTTGATCAAGTCAATCATATCTTCAGGGCTGACCGAGTCTTTATCGCGGGTCTGGGCAGCGGGCAGCAAGCAGAGTTCGGGCAAGCGTTTATCCTTGATCAGAGCCTGGCGCAGGCGAGCCCGGCCTTCGACGACATCAACGATATCGTAGACGATCCGGTTTTCCAATCCCATCACCACATCCAGATTGCGCAGACCGATATCGGCATCGATCACTGCTACGCGTGCGCCGCGCATCGCCAGACCGGTACCAAGGTTCGCGGTCGTCGTCGTTTTGCCGACGCCCCCCTTGCCCGACGTAATCGTAATCACCCGCGTCATACATACTCCTCTAACGTCCGCTTCCACGCCCCCAGGCTTCCACCACAATCTGTTCTTCCTCAATCCGGGCCATTTCCGGCACGTGGCTACCGCTCTCATCGGGCGAGCGGGCAATCAAATTGGCGATGCGCAACTGGGTCGGTCGCAGTTCCAGGGCACACACCAGTGCGCCGCGGTCGCCGAAGGCACCGGCGTGTACCATGCCGCGCAAGCGCCCCCAGACAACCACACTCCCACCGGCAATCAATTCGGCGCCGGGGTTCAGGTCGCCGATCAGAGTCAGATCGCCCTGGTGTCGCACAATTTGCCCGGAGCGCACCGTCCGGCGCACCAGCAGAGCTTCCGGTTCGCTGTGGTTCTCGGGCGCAGCGCGGCGCGTGGAAGGCCGGGCCGTCAGGCCGGCGGATCGAGCTGCGTTGCGGCTGCCGCGCTGCGAAGCGGCCAGCGCCTCAGGCAGCAGGCCGTGCTCCTGCATCAGGCTGAGCACCTGGTTGAGCTGGGCCTCATCAAGCTGGCGTTCGCCGATGTCGACCACCAGGCGTGCGCCGGAAAAGAACGAACCGCCGTTATCGAGTTGCGATTGCAGCGCAGTCAGCAGTGCCGACCATTCCGCATCTTCGTCGAGTTGAAGTCGCAACCCATCCCGGCCACCTTTGATATTGATCAGGTCGGCCATAACATTGTGCTCACAGGTAGGTACCGGCACGAGGCGAGTCGCGCTGGCCGCTGTAGGTACTCCTCATCAGCGAGTGGTAGTATGTGATTATAACAGACTGAACGCAAAAAGAGAACCGGAAAGGTGACGTTTATTTCACGTTCTCGGGCTGCACGCGGCCGGTTCAAGGCCGGTCGGCGCTGATTTCGCCGGGCAGCGGATCCTGCGGCATAACCGGGCAACTGCGCGGGCGATCCTCAGGCGGCGCCACCGCAAAGTAAGCCTGCATAATCTGAGTGACCGCCGGGACGGCGAGGGTTGCCGAGCCGTCGTTCAGGTCGCCGGTTCCTTCGAGCAAGACGACAACCGCAATTTCCGGGTTTTCGTAGGGCGCATAGCCGACGAACCAGGAATGGCTCTGGCGGGTCGGGCTGCCGTCGGGCCGCTCGATCAGCGGGCCGAACTCCGCCGTCCCGGTTTTGCCGGCGATTTGCAGGCCGGAACACTCATCGCGGGCGGCGAGATTCAAGCCGTCGGTAACCGAGCGGCGCATACCGTCGCGCATCACCGCCAGGTGCGCCGCATCAATCGGCACCTGATCCAGCATTGCCGGTTGCACCTGCTCGATCAGATTGCCATTCGCATCGACGATCCGATCCACCAGTTGGGGCTGAAACAGGTTGCCGCCATTCACGACTGCGGCATGGGCATTGAGCAGTTGCAGCGGGGTGACTTCCAGGTAGCCCTGGCCAATCGCCGTATTGTAGGTATTGCCGGTGGTCCATGGCTCACGCAAGGCCAGCGATTTCCAGGTCGGCGATGGCACCAGGCCACTGGTTTCGCCGGCCAGCCGAATACCGCTTGCTGCCCCAAAGCCAAACCACTTCAGCCCTTCCGCCAGCCGGTTGATGCCCAGGCCGGTCGTACGCGTATCGTTCTGGCCCAGATTCGTCACCTCATTATTGCCGCCGGCAATCGCCGCAAAAAAGACGTTCGAGGAGAGGCGCATAGCTTCGGCAATATCGATCTGGCCATTGTCGGCACGCGAGGCATTCGGCAAAATATACGTACTGCCGCTCCGTTCGATCAAAATCAGGCGCCCCGGATCGCGCAGCGTCGTATCGGCAGCGATGACTCCTGCTTGCAGCGCCACCGCACCGACAAACTGTTTCAATGTCGATCCGGGCGGATACTGGCCGGCAATCGCCCGATTGGTCAGCGGTGCCAGCCGGGTAATCAGCGCACGTGCTTCCGGATCGGCGGGGTTGAGCAGTGCCTGCAACTCGCTGCTGCGTTCGGGATCAACCCAGATGTTGTTGTCGTAAGTCGGCAGGCTGACCATCGCCAGGATGCGCCCATTGTTCGGATCCATCACCACCGCAACGCCATTGGTAATCGGATCGTATTCCTGCTTATAGCTTTCGGCATTCTGGCGGCGCCGTTCGCTCTCGGCAATCCAGCGCTGTACGATCATTTCGACTGTACGCTGGAACTCCAGGTCAATCGTCAAAATCAAGTTCTGGCCGTCTTGCACCGGTTGAAGCACCTGCGGATCGTTCACCGGGCGTTGCATGGCATCGACCAGCAGGCTCGAAATGCCCTGCTGGCCACGCAGGATAGATTCATAACCGGCTTCGAGGCCGTCTTTGCCGATCCGATCATCGCGGCCATAGGGCAAAATACCCACCGAACTCTGCGCAATATGCCGCCGGATCAGACCGCAGTCGGGGGCATAGCGCACCACATCGCTCAGGCTTTCAACCCAGTTGCCGGCCGGGTTTTCCACCTCCAGTTCACAGGTCGTGATGCGTCCGATATAGCCTAGCATATGCGAGATCGAAGGAACCGCAGCACTCTGCGGGTAGCGCCGCTGATAGCCCTCGACCACGACGGCACCCGGAATGTAGCTACTGTTCTCGCGCAGTACCAGCGCGATCGCCTGTGATACATTCTCTTTGACGAGCACCGTTTCGTAGTGGCGACCGGTTCTGCGCTGAATAGTGGCCTCAATCGGATTGACATACTCGAGAGCATCACTGTAGACCGTACTCAGGCGCAGAGCGGCCAGTGCATTGTACGGGCTGATCGTCAGCGTAATCGGCCGGCTGGCCCGAAGTGTAGTATCGGGAAGCCAGCTGACCCGGCGGAGTTGCTCAAGCAGTTGCGGATTCCGGTTGATCTGCTGCGGATCATCAAGGACGAGCCGACTTTCGATGTCGGCAATATGAGCCAGCCGGGCCAATGCCAGTGCACGTTCGGCGGAGCCGCGTGGCGGCAGCCGGCCCGGCAGCACCCCGATATTGTAGACCGGCACACTTTCCGCCAGCAGCGTTCTGCCGTCGGCTGCCAGAATCTCGCCGCGCCGCGGCGCGATCGAAAGAAAGCGGGTCGTGCTGACCTCGATGCTCGTATCGTAGCGGCGCGATTCATGATCAACGAGTTGGAGTTGATAAAGCCGTCCAATGAGGATTACCAGCACGACCATCAGCAGGCCGCGCAGCATAAGCAGACGATACATAGCCGTATTTTGCCTTTTGCTCGGCGGTTTCTAGCGTCGAGCGATCCACTGCATCATCCAGAACGTCGGCAGAGTCAAAATCAGTGCCATCAACAGGCTGGGCAACAGCACGACAACCAGGTACATACGCCAGTCGCTGAATACCGGAGCCGTCAGGGCATCGAGCACCAGCACCAGTTCAGAGATGGCCACTGCCGGCAGCACCACTCCGAGCACCAGCAGCGGCCCCTCGATACTCAGGCGGCGCGTCAACCCGGCCACCACCGTTGCCGCGAGCGTCAGCGCCAGCGCGTGCAAACCGAGCGGCGTGGCGGCAAATACATCGAGCGCCAGCCCGCCGTAGAAGGCCCCGCGGATCGCCCTGGCGACGGCCACATTCGGCTGGGGCAGCCGCCAGCCCAGCAACACCCGGCAGATAACAAACACCAGCAGCAAGGCCGGTGGAAAGCCGACCGGTGCCGGCAGCAAGGCCACCTGGATCATCGCCACAGCAACCATGCTCATCACCAGCACCCATTCGCGAAAGAGGCGCTCTTCCAGCCGGCGCGCCTGTTCGTCGTCATCAAACATCGGCAATCACAATCCAGACGTAGCGCACCTGATCGGGATCCACAAACGGGCGCAGCTCGGCAGAGCGCGCATTATTATCAGTATTGATCGACTCAACAACCCCGATTGGAATACCGGGCGGAATCGTTGCCACATCGAGTTGAATATCGAGGACGGCACTGAGGCCGGCACTGACGACCCGGTCGCCGGCGGCAATTTGAATATCGCGTTCGAGTTGGAGCGCACGCAGACGCGAGCCCTGCTGCCACTGGCCCTGCACCAGGCCGAGCGCCGCATCGTCGGCATGAAGCACGCGGGCACTGATCTGGTGTGCCACATCGGTGATCAGCAGTACCCGTGCGGTATGCGGGCCGACCGCCTCGACCGTACCGACCAGCGCGGCGGGGCTGCTGCCGGTTTGCCCAATGACCGCCATTCCGACGTTCACCCCTTCTTCGGTGCCGCTGGCGATCGTCATCGTACGGCGATTGCCGTCGGGCGAGCGCACCAGCACCTCGGCGCCACGCAATTTCCAGGGGTTGCTCTGTTCAATCGCGAGTTGCCGGCGCAGGCGCTGATTTTCGATACGGGCCTGTTCAAGCCGGATCAACTCGGCCTGCAGCTGGCTGATTTCCTGTTTGAGGGCGGCATTTTCGGTATTGAGGGCACTGATGCTGGTGGGGCCGCTAAGCAGATCCGTAATATTCCGGCGCATCGCATTGACCTGGAGCGTAACCGGTGCCAGCAGGGCATCGGCCGTACTACGGGCCGGTTGCAGCCAGCCATAGTAATCGAGCACGATCAGCAAGCCGGCCACCATCATCAATGCCAGGCCCAGCAGCACCGGCCGGCGCGAGCGGGCGGCCGATGTGGCTGAGCGGCGCAACTTGATGGGCTGATCATTGAGGTAATCACGCATAGGCGGCTGATCTCATCGGGAAAAGCGGCCGGCCTGAGGAAGCGGTAAAGCGATTGCCGGCGTGTGCGGGCCGCTGTGGGCGTATGAACCCTTGCCGGGGGCCGCGACAGGGAGCCGGCTCAGTACCTGGCCCGCCGGGTATTCTGGGTTCGCGTAAGAATATCCTGATAAATTTTATTCTCAAAATTCTCGACCATCTTGCCGGCGCCGCGGGCCACACACGACAGCGGATCTTCGGCAACGTAGACCGGCATGCGGGTTTCGGCGGCGATCCGGCGATCCAGGCCGTGCAGCAGTGATCCGCCGCCGGCCAGCGTAATCCCGTGTTCCATAATATCCGCCACCAGTTCGGGCGGTGTTTCTTCGAGCGCCCCGCGCACTTCCTGCACAATCGCATTGATCGGCCCGGCAATGCCCTCGCGGATTTCGACGCTACTAACCTCGACGGCTTTCGGCAGGCCGGTGAGCAAATCGCGCCCACGCAGGACAACCTTGATCTCTTCGTCCAGCGGATAGGCGCTGCCGGCGGCAATTTTGGCTTTTTCAGCCATCCGCTCACCGATCAGCAAATTATATTCGCGGCGGGCAAACTGAATGATCGCCTCATCGATTTCATCGCCGGCGGTGCGAATCGAATGGTTGATCACGATCCCGCCCAGCGAGATGACTGCAACCTCGGTCGTTCCACCACCGATATCGACGATCATGCTGCCCATTGGCTCTTCCACCGGCAGGCCGGCACCGATGGCCGCCGCCATCGGCTCTTCAACCACATAGGCATCGCGAGCTTTGGCATTCAGAGTCGCATCGCGGGCGGCGCGTTTTTCAACCTCAGTGACGCCGGACGGCACACCGACCACCACCCGCGGGCGCGGATCGACCAGCGGAAAGGCCCGCGAATGGGCTTTCTTGATAAAGTAGGCCAGCATCTTCTCGACGACATCAAAATCGGCGATGACCCCGTCTTTCAACGGGCGTACGGCGATAATATTTGCCGGCGTCTTGCCGACCATTGCTTTGGCTTCGGCGCCAACCGCGTGAACCTGTTTGGATTTGCGATCAATAGCAACCACCGACGGCTCGCTGATCACGATGCCTTTGCCCCGCACATGAACCAGCGTATTGGCGGTGCCGAGATCAATACCCAGGTCGCGGCTGAAGGCACCAAAGATCGAGTTAAGTGGGTTAAAGCGCGCCACGTACTATTCTCCCAGATTTTGCGGGCGATATGAAAGTAGCGATATTATAGCATAGTTGCCTGCGACTGCCCGGTGAACCGGTGGAACGGTAGATAGAGCAAGCCTGTTGAAGTCGTAAAGTTCATCTGGTTCTGCAATGCAGCATGCCCTGGTTCTGCGGTTTTCTGGTTCATGGTTCCCGTAGGATTGCTATACTACATTTGACTTTTAGTCACCCTTGTGCGACAATAACGCGGCGAAACGGCAGCCAGGCGCAAGGTAATCTTTGTTCACCATCGCTATCTGTATACGATACGCAAAACGTAAATATATTCGTTTTTGGTAAATCCTCTATATCAGGTGTAGTCTAGTAACAGCATGGCGGTATTGCGACCAGTCTATCCTTTCAGTGCCCTCGTCGGTCAGGAACGCCTCAAGCGTGCCCTGATCCTCAATGCAATCAATCCGCGGATCGGCGGTGTTTTAATTCGTGGCGAAAAGGGAACTGCCAAATCGACGGCGGTACGGGCGCTGGCGGCGTTGCTGCCCAGTATTACGGTTGTCAATGATTGCCCATATAGTTGCCCACCTGAACAGCCGTCCGGTCTCTGTGCCGCCTGTGTTTCGCAGCGCGCCACCGGTGCACCGCTCAGTACGCATCAGCGCCCGATTCGGCTGGTCGAACTGCCGGTGTCGGCCTCCGAAGATCGGGTGGTCGGTTCGCTCGATCTGGAGCACGCGATTACCGAAGGGCAGCGGCGCTTCGAGCCCGGTTTGCTGGCACAGGTCAACCGGGGTTTGCTCTACGTCGATGAAGTGAATTTGCTCGACGATCATATCGTTGATCTGCTGCTCGATGCAGCCGCGATGGGCGTCAATACTGTTGAACGTGAAGGCATCAGTGTTTCACATCCGGCTCGCTTCATTCTGGTTGGGACGATGAACCCCGAAGAAGGTGAACTCCGACCGCAACTCCTCGATCGTTTTGGCCTGGCAGTGGAAATTGCCGGCCTTGCCGATGTTGGCAGTCGTGTCGCCGTGATCGAACGGCGGATGGCCTATGAGTCCGCCCCGGAAACGTTCATTGCGCAGTGGCAGCCGGCGGAACAGGAACTGGCCGGGCGAATTGTTTCGGCTCGCACGCTGTTGCCGATGGTGAAGATTGTAACCAGCGATATGGCTGCGGTTGCCGGGCTAGTGCTTGAGCTGGGGGTGGACGGCCATCGCGCCGATCTGACGATTCTCGAGACCGCACGCACCCATGCCGCATGGGCCGGGCGCCAGGCGCTGTCCGCCGAAGATATTCGGCTGGCGGCCGAGCTTGCGCTGCCGCATCGTATGCGGCGTCAGCCCTTTGCCGAGGTGCGCGTCGATGAGACGCAGATCGCTTCGATCCTGGAACGAACGGGCCAGGCGGCTGATCAGCAGGCTGCTCCCACCGATGATGTAAAAAAAAACACTGAATCAGGCCGGCAAACATCCGCCGACGAAGGCGCCGACCGGCAAATGAGCAGTGATGCCGCGCCGACCGGTACGGCTGCCGGCAATCAGCCTGATGCGAATAATGAACAGGGTGGCGGCAATACGACCCAGGATCCGGCCGAGTTGTTTCGTACCCGGCGACTCGAGTCGCAGGCTGATCGCCAGCAGCGCCGGGCCAGTGGCCGCCGCAGCCGTAGCCGGACGCAGCGCAAGCAGGGGCGCTATATCCGGAGTACCCGCAGCCCACGTGTGACTGACCTGGCGCTCGATGCGACGCTGCGTGAGGCGGCGCCCTACCAGCGCGACCGGCGCCATGATGCGGCGCAAGCGTCTGCCGGTGCTTCTGGCCGCCGCCGCCCGAAGGTGTTGCTGCGCCGCGGTGATTTGCGCCAGAAGGTTCGTGTGCGCCGGACACGCAATGCCGTCTGCTTTGTCGTTGATGCGAGCTGGAGTATGGCTGCCGAAGAGCGGATGCGCGCTACGAAAGCGGCGGTTCTGTCGCTTTTGCGTGATGCGTATCAGCGGCGTGACCGGGTCGGCCTGGTGAGTTTCCAGCGTGATTATGCGACGGTGTTGCTGCCGCTTACTAATAGTGTCGAGCTGGCGCAGAACCGTTTGCAGAGTATGCCCACCGGTGGCAAAACCCCGCTGGCACGCGGGATGTTGACGGGTTTTGAGGTGTTGGATCGCGCGCGGCGCCAGGATGTTGAGGTGCTGCCGCTGATGGTCTTGTTGACCGACGGGCAGGCGAATGTGTCCATTGGCCAGTTGCCGCCCCAGACCGAGGCGTATCAGGTTGCCGAGTTTATTGCCGGTCAGGAAATACGGGCAATTGTGATTGATACCGAGGATCCCAAGTTTGAACGTGGCCTGTCACGTCAACTGGCCGAACGCATGCAAGGCCAGTACTATCGGCTGGAAGAGCTGAGCGATGGAGGCCTGGCCGCAGCGGTACGACAGCAGATGCGGCTCTAGAAAAATCGATGCCGGCCCGTGGCGGCAGTGTATGTGGAGCATATGCCGTCCGTGCTACCCGGAGCATCACCGTTGATCGAGTGGGTGCGCGGGTCGAACTCGATTGGCGTATATGTCCGGACCATATGACCCAGGAGGAATGTTGGTGATGACCGATCAGGAGCGCAGGGAAGAGGGTGCTGAAGGTGAGCTGCTCAACGAGTTGCTCGATGCGGCAGAAGCCCCGGTGACCCGGCCCGCGGCAACAACGGCAAGCGAGTCGGAAGTGGCGGCGCCGGCTCAGGCCGCTGAAGAAGCCGGGGATGTACCCGCTCAGGAGGCTGCCGGCGATGCGCCGGCGGAACAGGCGGAACAGGGGGCGACTGGAGACGAGACGACGACCACTCCCACGGTCGAACGCGGCAATGATGCGGCGGCGACGGTCGTAGTGACTGCGACCGAACCTGGCAGCGAGCCGGAGTCAGCGCCGGAGTCAATGGTTGCAGTAGCGGCAAGCGCTGATCAGGACGATCCGGCGGCTGCGCCGGAATCTGCGGAAGTGCTTGCGACTGCAACAATGGCGGCAGCAGACGCAGCGGCGGCAGCGGACGCCGATGGTGAAGGGGCGAGTTTTACGCCTGCCGAAGATGATAGCGACGGTGGACGGCCACGCCGGCTTAAAGATCTGGAACCCGGTATGGAGCTGGAAGGCAAAGTGACGTCTATTGCGCTCTATGGCATTTTTGTGGATATCGGAGTGGGCCGTGATGGCCTGGTGCATATCTCGGAAATGAGCGATAGCCGGATCGACTCGCCTTCCGATATGGTGCAGATCAATGATGTGGTGCAGGTGCGGATCAAGAGCATTGATCCCGATGCACGCCGGATCAGCCTGACGATGCGGAGCCAGTCCGGGGTTCGGCGCGGCAAGCCCAAGCGGGTGGAAGTCGATCGCAGTGCGCTCGTCACTCTGAAGCCCGGCGATACCATCGAGGGCACAATCACGGGTCTTGCGCACTTCGGTGCCTTCGCTGATATCGGTGTCGGCAAAGATGGCTTGATCCATATCTCGGAACTGGCCGAAGGGCGGGTCGATAAACCCGAAGACGCGGTGCGGGTCGGTGAAGTGTATACCTTCAAAGTGATTGAAGTCGATCCTGATGGTACGCGCATCAGTTTGAGTCTGCGCCGGGCGCTGCGATCGCAGAAGATGCAGCAGCTTGAAACCGGCCAGATCATTGAGGGTACGGTCAGTGGCCTGGCTCCCTTCGGTGCCTTTGTCGATATTGGCGTAGGCCGCGATGGTCTGGTACATATTTCGGCCCTATCGGAATCGCGGGTTGCGCGCGTCGAGGATGTGGTGCAGGTTGGCGATAAGGTGCAGGTGCGAGTGCTCGAAGTCGATGCGCAGAGCAAGCGGATCAGCCTGACGATGCGGCTCACTGAGCCGGAGCCCTCTGAGGCATCTGATGAGCAGCGTGAACCGGAGTTGCGCTCGGCCGGCGCCAATGCTGCTTCGAATTATGGCCGCTTTAATGAAGTGCGCGAAAACCAGAGCCGTCGCGAGGAGGGGCGTCGTCGTGGTCGCGATCGCAATGCCGAAACCGGATCGTCGACCCCCGAAACGTATACGGTCGGTGGTGATGACGAAGAAGAGTTTGAGGGCAATGCCACGCTCGAAGATCTGTTGAGCAAATTCGGTAGCCCCGGCGTTCGTCGCGACCGTGACCGCCGTCGCGATGCTGATGACGACGAGGATGAGGAAGATGAGGATCGACGCTCGCGCAAACAGCGCGATGCGATCCGGCGAACGCTGCAACAGGTCGGTAGCGACGAGTAATCCCAAATTTGGTGAACCGTTAGCGCCTGGTTGGCCATGTTGGTAGGTAGCATCCGCCAATATTGCCAGCCAGACGCTAACGAAGCAATGTTCCCGGTAAATCAGGTGTAGTGCCGCTTCAGGTGGCTGCCCGGATTTGGTAATACCGGTAGCGATGCATCGGCATCTCCTGCAAGGAGATGCCGATGCGTTTTTTGGTGTGGTTTGACACCGTTCCGTAAGGACGGTTATAATGCCCCGAGGCATTGAGCTACCCGCCGAATCCATCTGTGCGGCGGGTAGTGTTCTCTATTTTCCGGATTATGACTGCTGAATACCGCTAAACGCCTGGTGAAAAACGTTTAGCCTGGTTTCTAGAAAGATGTATCTGCTATGCCGAAGCGAACCTGGCAACCAAAACGAATTCCGCGCCGCCGCAAGCACGGCTTCCTGTCGCGGATGGCTACCAAAGATGGGCGGGCGGTGCTGCGCCGTCGCCGCCAGCGTGGGCGCTGGAAGTTGACCGTGAGCGATGAGCGGCGGGCCGTTCGCCGCGGGCATCGCTAGCGCCCTCTGCGGATAGCTGCGCCGGCAAAAACCATGAAACGTACTCTTCGGTTGCGACGGCCAAAACAGTTTCAGCGGGTGCGTCGCGAGGGGCGTAGCTATCACCGAATGTTTCTTACGCTGACTGTGGCGGCAAATCGGCGGCGTGGTTCGCGCTGTGGGTTTGTGGTTGGGCGCCGGGTCGGGACGGCGGTAGTTCGCAATCGCGCCCGACGCCGGGTGCGTGAGGCGGTTCGGCTGGTTTTTGCTTCGATTCGCCCAGGGTACGATCTGGTGTTTGTGATTCGCTCGAATAGTGCGGCGACTGTCGGGTTTCATGAGTTGCAGGCGCTGGTCGAATCGCTGTTGCGTCAGGCCGGTCTCTGGCACGATCCGGCGGATCGGGCTTGCACCGAGCCAGTGTCTCGCTTATCCGCAGCACCGGTTCGCCGTACCTGAAGCTGTCGGCGGCCCTGGGATGGCTGGCGGCATTTCCCATGGTTTCCGCCCTGACCGGAGCAAAAAAGCGGTCGCTACCGCCTGAATAATTAATGCCGATTGCGCACGCCGCGCAACTAGGGAGTGAGACAATTCTCTATGGGAGGAATCTGGTCTTCGTTTGTCGGATTTCTAGAATGGGTTCTGCTTGAGTTTGCGATCCTGACCGGGAGTGCCGGCATCGGCATTATTCTGTTCACGATCCTTGCACGCCTGGTGATTTTGCCGCTGACTCTCAGTTCGCTGCGTTCGAGCCGGAAAATGCAAGAAATGCAGCCGCTGGTGAAAGAATTGCAGCGCAAGTATGGCAAAGAACCGCAGAAACTGCAAGAAGAAACCATCAAGCTCTATCGTGAGCAAAAGGTGAATCCGGCTGGAAGTTGTCTGCCCCTCTTTCTGCAATTGCCGATCTTCTTCGGGGTGTATCAGGCTGTCTCGCACTTGATGATTCCTGACTGGCGCATCCACCTCAGCCCCTCGGTCAGTGCAGAACTCGAGAATCCGACGGTGGCCGAAATTTTCTCGCGCCCGTTCCTGGGGATTGACCTGGGTGTGTCGACACTGAATCTGACCGATGGCTTTCAATTTGCCGGTATGGTCTACCTGCTGCTGCCGCTGCTGTCGATTGTGCTGCAGTTCTTGCAGCAGATGATGGCAACGCCGCGGGTGATGGATCCGCAGCAGGCGGCAATGATGCGGGCGATGATGTTTATGCCGCTGGTGTTTGGCTATATTGCCTTTACCTTTCCGCAGGGTGCAGTGCTCTACTGGGCGACCAGCAGTCTGATCGGGGTTGTTCAGCAGTATTTCATTTCCGGCTGGGGTTCGCTGGCCAACCATCTCAAGTTTTTGCCGGCCGATACCCGGCCGCTACCCGGTATGGCGCTGGCCGGTGCCGGTGGCCCGACGCTGCCCGAGACTGCCGGGTTGGCCACGACTGCCGATGAGCCGCAACGCGAGCGCCTGACCTTCTGGGATGTGTTGAAGCCGTTGACGGAAATGGAACGCAGCGAGACCTCACTGGCTGAAGGTGTGCTTGATGGGGAACCGGCCGATGAGCCGGCGGCCGAAGCAGGGCAGAAACAGCCGGTGCAGCGCCGCGCAACTAATCCGCGGCACTCGCGCAAACGGCGCTGAATGTGCTGCGGCCCAGGAAACGATAACGAGTGTGTTCTGTTAATTGTGCGGCGCACAGGGCGGAAATGGGGAGACTTGCTGCGCCGCACGCGCTATGCATTTGCTGCCTGAATCCGGCAGGTTGCTGGCGCAATTTTGATAGGGAAGCCCATGAAGAGCATCGAGATCAGTGCGCGTACGGTTGCCGAAGCCGTAGAACTGGCGCTGGCTCAACTCGGCAAAGACCGTGATGAAGTCGCGATTGAGGTTTTGGAAGCCGGCGAAAATGGCGAAGAGGCTCTGGTTCGGGTAACGGTCGTTGATGACGATGACGATGACGATGACGCTGCCAATGCGATGCCATTTGTCGCGGCGGTGGCGGCGGGACAACCTGAACTGGCGGCCGACGCCGGTGCAACAAACGAACTCGCTGCCCTGGCCCGCCGGATTCTCGAAGAGTTGTTGGAACGATTGGATATTTATGCCTATGTGACGGCAGTTGTAACCCGGGTTCCCGGCCAGCGCAGTGATACCGAAGAAACAATTACGCTCCACGTTGAGGGTGCTGATGAAGAAGCTATGGGCTTGCTGATTGGTCGGCGTGGCGAAACGCTGCGCTCGCTGCAGTTCATGCTTAATTTGCTGGTCAGCCGCCGGGTGCAGAAATGGCCGCAACTGGTCGTCGATGTGGGGAACTATCGCCAGCGTCGCCAGGAATCACTCGAAGGACTTGCGCGCCGTATGGCGGAACGCGTTCGGCAAACCGGTCGCTCGGTTGTCCTTGAGCCGATGGCGGCCTATGAGCGCCGCATTGTTCACCTGGCGCTGCGCGACGACAAAAGTGTGTACACCGAGAGTTCCGGTGAGGGTGAAAACCGCAAAATTGTTATCTATCCGTCACGGGGCTGAAGCGCGTTTAGCTCCGTGACCAGCTTTCCTCAGTTTCTGGCAACAGGCCACCTCACGCATGATCTGGTCGGCTCATCGGCAAATCAGCAAATCAGAGGCGCGCCGGCGGTACCGCATCTGCTGCTTGCAAAAATCAAGGAACCTTTATGCTTGCTGGAACGCTGACGATCCGCTATGCCGATGGGCGTGAGGAGCAGCATCGCTTCAATCAGGCTGTGCTGCGACTCGGGCGCAACGATGAAAATGACATCCAGGTCGACGATCCGCTCGTGTCCGGGGTGCATTGTGAGTTGTTTGCCAATGCTAATGGCTACCGTATTCGCGATCTGAACAGCACGAACGGTACCTTTGTCGATGGGCAACGCCTGCAACCGGGGGCTTCCATGGCCCTTCTCGCCGACAATGTGATTGAAATGGGCGATGCCCGGATCTGGATTGATTGGCAGTCGCCTGAAACTGCCGATCAGGATTTGCTGGATACCCTGCTTGGCACCACGGCGTCGCCGGTTGGATCCGCTGAATCGGTGCCCGCCCCGCCGGGTGGCCCGCCGCTGGGCCTGAGTGTCGTTCCGGCTCGCCAGACGGTCTATCCTGGTGGTGTGGTGACGGCGACGATTATTGTCGTCAATCATGGCACCGCCACTGATCAGATCAGCATCGATCTTGATGGTCTGCCGACGAGCTGGGTTGCTGTGGAGCCGGCGCACCATATGCTGGCGCCGGGGGCTCAGGGCAGCAGCCAGTTGAGCATCAGTCCGCCACTGGCAGCCACAACGCTGGCCGGCCAGTATCCGGTGACGATCGTGGCGTACCCGGCGGCGCCGGGTGCCAGTGCAACCCAGGTGCCGGCGCGCCTGGAGGTGCTTTCGTTTACGGAATTCCGCATTTTGCTCGATCCGCCCGACCAGGCCGGCTGGTACCGCGGGCTCTTTATGATCCAGATTGAAAACCAGGGAAACCGGTCGGCAACTTTTCTGGTTCAGGGCTTCGATGATGACGGTGCGCTGGAGTTTGACATTGCCGTCCCTGAAGTTGAACTGCGGCCCGGTGAAGGCGATGCCGTCGAGATCGAGGTGCGCTTGCGACCGGGGCGGGTATTCGCCAACCCCCGGATCTACGATTTCACGATCAGTGTTGAACCGGCTGACGGTTCCGCCTCGCCGCGCCATGCCCGCGGCGAGTTGATTCAGAACCCGCCCTTTCCGCTCTGGTTGTTGCCGGCCAGTTTGCTCCTGCTGCTGCTCTTCGGGGGGATCTGGCTCTGGAATGCGCTCGGCGCCGATATGCCGTCCGGCCCGCTTGCGCCGCTGTCTACACCCTCGCTGCCGGTTGCTGCGGTCGCTACTCCCGATGCTACCGGTACAGTAGCAGCGATTGTTGCCACTCAGGAGGCGCTGGCGGCGACGCAGGCTGCCGGCTTCACCCAGACGGCGCTTGCCGTCGGGCAGGGCAATGGCGAAACCCAGACGGCCGCCGCCAATGCCGCCGCTGCGACGCAAACCGTGGCGGCCCTCAATACCAGCGCGACGGCGGCCGTCCTGGAAACGGCGCTTGCCGCCACGGTTGCCGCCATCAGTGGTAGCGCGACGGTCGCCGCCATCAATATCGCGCAGACTCAGACGGCCTTCGCGCAAACCCTGGTCGCGCAGACGGAGCAGGCGCTGGTGCTCGCGCAAACGCAGACGGCCGAGGCGCTTGACACGACGCAAACCGCGCTGGCGGTGCCGACGCCAACGACGGTGCCGGCTACAACCACGGCAGTGCCTTTGCCGCCGACGGCACCACCGGCAAATCTGATTCAGGTCGGCTTCGATACGCTGAATGGGCAATCGGTCGAGAACCGCCAGATCCTCGACGGCGACGAATATCTGGCGCAGGGGGTCAGTTTTTGTGTATTTGCGCTTGGTGAAAACGAACTGACTGCCTATCCCTCGTCTGTCGAAGTCGCCCAGTTGATCAATGATTGTCCGTTGGAGGCGCTGGTAGCGGAAGTTCCAACACTGGAGGAGTTTTTGACCCGTTTGCCGCCCGGGCGGGCAACGCCGGTTATTTATCCGCCGACGGTCGATGCACTACAGGCGCCGACGCATGTACTGGCAGTGGAGCCGGCCGATCGGCAGGCGATTGCTGCGGCCGCTCTGGCACTGATTACCTTTCAGCAAGAAGTCACCGAGGCCACATTGACGCTCTGGCAACCGGCGCAGGCCGGCAGTGAGTTTTTGCTGATCGCTTACGATGCCAACAATCAGGTTACCGGGCGCACGCAAATGGGTATGGTTACCGGACCGGGCAATGTGCAGATCTCGGTGTCGGGGCTCAACAACTCGATCCAGCGACTGGTGCTGTTGCCGCTGAGCGACTCCGGCGGGCCACTGTTCATCAGCCGGATCGAAGGGCGTCTCATCGGCCAGTGAATGCCGACGCGCATCAAAGCGCATGGTGCGATTGATTGGTGACGACGGAACCGCCACCAATCAATCGCACCATGCGCTTTACCGTGTCAGGTGTGGAAAATAGCCGCGATGCGCCCGAACTGGATGCGGCTGCCGTCGTGAATGGGAGTTGGTGTGTTAGGTTCGAGGCGATTGCCGTCGACGCGAGTATAGTTGGTGCTGTTGAGATCGGTGAGCGTCCACTGGCCGCCGGCCAGATCGAGGCGGGCATGTTGCCGGCTAACGCCGCCGCTTTCGCCGCCGAAGGGGGTCATGTCGATCTCAGGAAAGATGTTGCTAACCGGGTCTTCGCGCCCAACGATAATGACGGTTTTGCCGGTAGGCAGTACGAGTTCGTGGCCGCCGTCAACGAGCACAATGCGGGCGCCGGCGGGCGCGGGTGGCGGCGCAGACGGGGTGGGCGCGGGAGTAGCGTCGGCAGCCGGTCCAGGCGGCATAGGCGGCACAATCGCTGTTGCAGCGGGCGTGCCGCCGGTCAGGCTTGCCAGTTCAGCCTCGCTCTGGCTGAGGGCATTGCGGGCCTCGTCGAGGCCGGCGGTGAGAAAAGCGGGTGCGGCGCCGGCCGGGTAGCGGCTGAGCATCTGCTCGTACTGGTTGATGGTGTCCCGGTGAGCTGCGATCAGTGCTTCCAGCCGCTGAACTTCGACCGGATCGGGGCCGGTGGGCACTTCGGGCAGCGTCGCCATGTCGGCTTCACTCTGGCTGAGGGCATTGCGGGCCTCGTCGAGGCCGGCGGTGAGGAAAGCGG
This sequence comes from Chloroflexaceae bacterium, assembly GCA_034437175.1. Lineage (GTDB taxonomy): Bacteria > Chloroflexota > Chloroflexia > Chloroflexales > Chloroflexaceae > DAOTUJ01. Next base: position 48,487 of record DAOTUJ010000057.1, read on the forward strand.
GCGCGGCGCCGGCCGGGTAGCGGCTGAGCATCTGCTCGTACTGGTTGATGGTGTCCCGGTGAGCTGCGATCAGTGTTTCCAGCCGCCGGCGTTCGGCTGCCGTATCCGCGACGGTCGTCGATGGCGTAGGTTCACCTGTTTCAAGCGGGGGGGCTGGTTCCGGGTCGCCGGTGGGCGGCGGTTCACTGTCCGGCTCGACCGGCGGCGTGGTTTCGGCGACCGGTTGCTCCGGTTCTGCTACGGGTTCAGTAACGGGCGCTGCCGGGTGCTCAAGCGTCTCGTCGTCGGGCAGGGCCGGCGTTGTTGTATCAGGCGTGGGCGATGGTGATACGGTGGTTTCCTCCGGCGTTGCTGCCGTTTCCTCGGCGGGCGACATCACCATCGTAGCATCATCGGGTTGTGCGCCCGTTGTTTTGGCATCGAGCGGTGCCGTTGGCTCGTTGGCCGGTGATGCGATCATGGTAGCGTCATTGGGGCCGGTAACCGGGCTGAGTTCAGCGCCGCAAGCATCGCAGTAGTGCGCATCGGCCGGATTCACCTGGCCGCAGGACGGGCAAACCTGACCGGCATCTGCAGCACCACTCGGGGACGTAACGGCAACCGTCGGTGCGTCACTGGCCGTCGGTGCCTCACTGGCCGTCGGCGCTGCCGGCGCGACCGTCGGTGCCTCACTGGCCGTCGGCGCTGCCGGCGCGACCGTCGGCGCACTGAGTGCGGCGCCGCACGTGTCGCAAAATGCCTCGCCGGGCACCACTGCCGCCCCACATGTCGGGCAGGTCATCGCGGCAGCGGGCGGCTGAGCCGTGATCGATGGGGGCGTAGCGGCTTCGACAGGTTCCAGGCGGGTACCACACTGGTCACAAAAGCGATTGACCGGATCATTCTGTGCACCGCAAGTGGGGCAGCTAATCATCTTGGCATCCTCTCTCATCACTCATCGAGTTTCTGGGTTAGCCGGCGGGTTGCGTAGCGGAGTTCCTTCTGGCTTTCCGCGCTCATTGCCGTGCCCTGTTCGAGTTGTTCCGCTTGCCGGCGAGTTTTCTCGGCCAGATCGAGCTCGCCCAGATCGAGCAGGCGCGTAGCCGCCGCCCGGAGTTTCTGGGTGGCGCCGCTCACATTGCCGACTTCCGCTTCAGCCAGTGCGCGGGTCTGCAATTTGAAGGCCGTGACTTTTTCTACCGTATTCATAATCCGCGGATCATATTGTGCCGCAGCGGCCTCGGCCGTAAAACTGAGCAAAATATCCTGCTTGACGACATCGGCGGTTTCCCGGCCGACCGGCTGGAAATGCAGTTCGGCCTGGGCGATGCGAAAGTTGCCCGCCGAGCGCACCGGCAGCATCATATCAACGACGACGCCGGCGCCGCTGCCGTAGGCCAGATCCCCTAGTTTGACGGCCACCTCATTTTCGCCGATCGGCTGGTAACCCAGGTTGGCGATAGTCGGCGTGACGCGGTACACAGCGCGGGGTGTCGTATCGCGCACCATGCGCAGCAGCAGGCGACATTCCTTGATGGCAGTGCCTTGCGCGGTACGGACAGCCCGCTGAAAGAAGGTGTCGATCTGAGCCGGGTCGGCGATATAATCCGACGAGCCGCCGGTTGCCTCGGCCAGGTCGTCGAGCAGCTTTTCGTTCCATTCGGCGCCCAGGCCCAGGGCAGTAATGCGCACGCCGGTCTGGCCAAGGCCGGCAGCGATGGCACGGCAGGTATCTTCGTCGCCCCAGGTCTGCCCGTCGGTGAGGACAAGCATATGTGCCAGGCGGTCTTTGTCGCTCGTGCGAGCCAGTTCAGCCTGGCCGGCCTGCAGGCCCAGCGACATCGCCGTACCGCCGGCTTCGCTGATGGTATCGATCTGCGCTTTGATCGCTTCTTTGTCGGTGGCACTGATAGCGGACAGGACGACTTGCACGGTGTCGTCGAAGACCACAATCGAGACGATATCCTGTGGGGTCAGCGTATCGATCACCCGCCTGGTGGCATCCTTCATCGCGGCGAGCTTGGCGCCCTGCATCGAACCGGAGCGGTCGAGCACCAGGCAAAAGTTCAGCGGTACGGCCTGGGCCGGCGGGTTGGCCGGTTCAGCCTCAACCATCAGATAATTGACCTGTGGCGCACCACTGGCGGCTTGCGGATTGCGAGCCCAGGTGCATTGCAAATTGACCAGATCGGACATGTGGTATCTCCATCAGGATTATGGGTTATAGGTCGAGCCTGGATCACCCGTCACTCTTCACGATTACGCCGCCGCTACGCTAACGAACCAAAGATCATGAAAATGACGCAGCAAAGCGGTACCGTAAATAGACCGCAGACGGTTCCGATAATTGCGTCGCGCCGGCCATACCGCGAATGGGAGGTTTCGTTGCGCGTCAGTGCGATGAAGCCAAGCACCGGGGCCGCCAGACCGGTAAGCAAAGCGGGCGAACCGATTAAACCGGCCACAAAACTCAAGTTTTCGCTCTTGACAGCATTGGCCCAGAGTGCCAGCAGCGTGCAAAACGCAATAATGGCCAGGCTGATACCGCCCATCCAGAGCGCGGTGTGCGCCAGGCTGCTCGTGGGCGGGCGAATGGCATCGGGCGGCCCATCGGGAACGGTGACGGTTGGCGGGGCCGGCGCATTTGGTGCGGGCGCCGGAATTCCTGCCGGCGGGCGAGCCTGTACCGCCGGTTGCGCCGGCAGCGGGCTTACCAGCCGGGTTTCCGCCGCAGTGGGCAGGGGGGCGCTGCCGGCGACGGGGGCACCGCCGTCGAGCGCGGCCCGGAAGTCCGCCATATTTGCGTAACGCGCATGCGGATCGGACTGCGTGGCACGGCTAATTGCCTGGCTCAGGTCAGTCGGAATATTCGGATTCAGCTGGCCGGCTGGTGGCAGGCCAGCGGGCGTACTAACCGGATCGTGGCCGGTCAACAACTGGTGCAGCAGTACTCCCATGCTGTAAATATCGCTGCGGGCATCCGTCTGGCCTTTGCCATACTGTTCCGGCGCACTGTAGCCCATCGTGCCGAAGGCCTGGGTATCGGTGTCCTTGCCGGGCTTGAAGACGCGGGCGATGCCGAAGTCGACCAGCTTGACCTGGCGTTGCGGCGTGAGCATGATGTTGGAAGGCTTGAGGTCGCGAAAAATCACCGGTGGCTGCCGGCTATGCAGATAGGCGAGGACATCGCTGATCTGGCGCGCCCAATCGAGGACTTCGCTAATCGGTCGGGGCAAGCCTTCGCGCTGAATATAGGCCAGCAGACTCTCGCCGGGGACAAATTCCATCACCAGGTAATATTTGCCGTTTTCGCTGAAATAATCGGCAACCTGCGGCAAATTCGGATGCGCAAGCCCGGCCAGCAGTTCGGCTTCGTGTCGGAACGCCTCAACCGCCTGCTGATGTTCCAGCGGACTGGTGATTGCCGAGTTGCTCATCTCTTTGATCGCCCACTGGCGAGTGCTCAACCGGCGGTCGGCGGCCAGGTATACCGCCCCCATGCCGCCCTGCCCCAGTTTGTGGATCAGTTCAAACCGCTCCTGCAACACCAGCATTGGCGGTGGAGTGGCAGGTTGGGTCAGGCGATTGCCGCATTCCGGGCAAAATGCCGAGTCATGGGGAACATTGTACTGGCAAGTTGGGCATTGGATACTGTTGATCATATTTCGCGTCAATCGAAGCGCACCAGAATTGCGCTGATATTGTCTTCGCCGCCGGCCCGGTTCGCCGCATCGATCAGCGCCTGGCAGGCTTGCTGTGGGTCATCGTACTCGGCAATAATCTGTTCCATTTCGGCATCATGAGTCATTTCCCACTGGCCGTCCGAGCACAGCAGCAACGCATCGCCGTGCCGCAACCGTTCGCTGAAAACATCAATTTCCACATCGTCTTTATCGCCCAGCGAGCGCAGAACGGCATTGCGCTGGGGATGGGTGTAGATATCCTCCTCCCTGATCTGGCCGAGTTCAACCAGGCGCATCACCAGCGAATGATCCTGGCTGATGCGCTGCAAATGCCCATCGCGCAGCAGGTAGGTGCGACTATCGCCCACATTGCCGACCGTCAACCGATCTCCGACGACCAGCGCCATCGTCAGGGTTGAGCCCATATCGTTGCCGCGCTGGCGGCCTTCGTCCAGCACAAAGCGATTGGCTTGCGCCACGGCGCGCTGCACCATATTGCGGGCCTCTTGCTGATCGTAGCCGGCATCGACATCGAGGGTCAGTGCGAGGTACTCGCTGAGAACCGCCTCGGTGGCGCCGCGGATGGCCAGGCTGCTGGCGACTTCGCCGGCCGCGTGCCCGCCCATACCGTCGGCAACTATGTAGAGCCCCCAGGAGCGCCGATGCGAGCTGTTTTCCATCGTCAGATCGAGGGCAAGCAAGCTGTCTTCGTTGTGGTCGCGCACAATACCGGTATCGGTGAGCGAGCCGATGCGCTGGAAGAGTGCGAGTGGGCGGATGCGTTCCGCCAGCAATGCATCGAGGCGCCGGCCGAATTCGGCGGCGTCGGCGATAGTGCCGGTACGCACATCGCGCAGCACATCGGCCAGCATGGGCTGGATCAAATCGTCGGTCGCATCGGCATCGGCTTCCAGCCGGCGGGTTGTACGCGGAGTCGCAGTCAGGGCTTCCAGCAGGTGGGCCAGGTCGATCAGATCGGCGGTGACAACATCGACGCGGTTTTCGGCGGGGAGTGGGCCAAGCTCGGGCACATCGCGCAGGTGGGGCATGCCGGTTATCGTGATCTCCAACTGGCCGGGTTCAAGCCGGCCAAGTCTTAAATCAATGGCATGGAGTTGATCGAGCAAGCCGGCCAGCGCAATGCCGGCGCGCAACGCACCGATGTCATCAAGCGGCAGACTCACCGGGCTCTGCCCACTCTCACGGAGCAACAGCAGTACCTGATCGTCGGTTTCGATGGTATCCCAGATCTGGGGCAGAATCTGGCGTGCAGACTCATCACTGATCTGATTGATCAGGGTGAGGCCGCCGGGCTCGCTGCGGTTGTAGAGCCGACCTCGGTAGCGGCGCTGTTCGAGGGCGGCGCCGCAGTTTTCGCAGAAAGCGGCCTCTGCTTCGCTGGAGGTGGCTTCACAGGCCCAGCAGCGGCGCCAGGGCTGGCGATCAATGATCTCGACTGGCCCCGGCCCGGCGGGTTCTACGACAAATTCATAGCGCCCACCGAACAACAGCGGAGCCTGAGGTGCGGATGATTCCATAGCTTTCTCCTGATCTATGGCCTCGAGTGTCACCGTCGATGGTGTTGATGTCTGTGCCGGCTGCTTTGCCTGGCCAGTGCTTTCGCCGGCTGCCGGCTGCCCTGATAAAGACGATCCATGCTCACTCAGGGTTGCAGCCAGCCATCGTTGATCATCGCTGTCTGGTCGGCTTCGTGCGCTCATCGGCGGTTTCAGCATCGTCGCGCATTTGAAGCAGAAGCGTGCCTCCGATCGGTTGCGACTGCCGCAGGCCGGGCAGATAGCCATAAGATATTGTCCTCGTATAACTTTCGCAGTTGGCATTGGATGCCGGTCACACCCAGGGCTTTTTCGCTCCGTGCGCTCACCGTTCAGGTCAGGCCGTGGGCAACCCATCAACATGGCTCGGACGGCGTGCTAGCTACGTACCTCGGCAAGAACTACACTGATATTATCCCGGCCACCGCGCGCATTGGCCAGCCCGATCAACCGAGCACAAACCTGTTGGGGCGACAACCGGCTGTGCATTGCCATGGCCGCCATCTCTTCCGGTGTGACATACGTATCGAGGCCGTCGGAGCTGAGCAACAGCCTATCACCGGACTGTAAAGTATGGCTGAAGCAGTCGACTGTAATGGCTGCTTCGGTGCCGAGCGAGCGATAGAGCATGTTGCGGTGGGGATGCTGGCGGGCCTGCTCCGGGCTGAGTTGGCCGATGTCGACCAGGCGTGCCACAATGCTATGATCGCTGGTCAACTGGAGAATCGGCCGGCCGGCGGCGTCGACCCCGCCGGCATTGAGCAGATAGGCCCGGCTATCGCCGACGTGGGCAATATGTACCCGGTAATCGTGCAGCACCGCCAGCGTCAGGGTCGTGCCCATACCGCGCTTGCCGAGATCGGCCTGGGCGGCAGCATAAATCTGGTGATTGGCGCTGACAACAATTCGCTGCAGGAGTGCCTGCCAGTCCGACTCATCGGCGGGGCGAACTTCCTGGTTCAATGCATCGACCAGTTCCTGTTTGATGAGGTCGCGGGCCATCGTACTGGCGATATCGCCGGCTTCGGCGCCGCCCATGCCGTCGGCGACCATCAGCAGCGTCGCGTGCAGGCCGTCGCTGGAATGTAGTTCACCGGCATAAAACACATCTTCGTTATTGCTGCGTACGCGCCCGACGTCGCTGTGCCCGGCAATGGCAAGTTGCATAGGGCCGCTCTGGGCGGCGGCTGGTGTAGCCGGAGCATCCGCCAGCGCCTGCCCGCAACCGAGGCAGAAGCGGGCACCACTCCGATTGCCGCGCCCGCAGAAGGGGCAGGCAACCTCGGCCACCCGCAGCGGCGGCAGGCGCGCCGTGATGCGCATCGTTTCTCGGCCGTGCGCAAGTTGTTCGGAAAGGCTCTCCAGGATCTGGGACAGTTCTTTGATGGCTTCCGCCGCCCGGCGCCGGTCGACGCCTTCGGCATGCTGGAGTTTCTGTTGCCACCAGGAAACACCGGCTTCCACGACACCGAGCAGGTCGCGAACGCTAAGGGTATCCTGAGTCAGTTGCAGGCGGTTGGTGCCGGTGAGTGCAACTTCGACCGGCGCATTGAGGTTATCGAGTTGCATACCGCAGTAGGAGCAAAAACGGGCATTTGCCGCCAATGCACTGCCGCAATTGAAACAGGTTCGGCCTTCTTTCTGGCTCACGAAATATGCTCGTTGTATCGCAGCTGTTGCCGGCACCGGCCCACAATAACTCGTGTGTTGCATTCATAGCCGGGCTATGCTATAGCATGAACCGGTAGATGCGCAATCTGGCCAAATTATAGCATACGCTTGCGAGAAGAGTCAGGAGGGTAGGTTTGGCATCGAATACCTGCAAGCACTGCGGTGGGATACTCAACCGGCCGGACGCTCGATTTTGTTCCAGTTGCGGCAATGATCTGGCGACACCGGCAATACCGGCTTCCGAGCGCCCGACCTTGATCGGCGCTCGCCCGGCGTCCGCCGCCGCCGCAACAGTGGCCATCGGCGCCCGCCTGCTGGTCAGCGCGCAGGAGCAGCAACAGGAATACCGTCTTGCCGATCAGCCGTTGCGACTCGGGCGCGCCGCCGATAACGATATTGTGCTGCTGCCCCGGTTTGTGTCGTCGTACCATGCCCGGATCGACCCGCAGGAAGCGGGACACTGCATTGTTGATGTCGGTAGCACCAATGGCTTGCTCTTCGCCGGGCAACGGGTTGCCCGGCATTGCTTCGCCGACGGCGATGTGTTGCGGATCGGCGATGCGGCCAGCGGCAACTTTGTTTCGCTGACCTATCATAACCCTGCCCTGCAAGCCGAGCAACCGGCCGCATCGGCTTCACGCAGCTACCCGCTGGATCCGCAAGACACCCGGATTAGCATCGGGCGATCGGGGTGCGCGATCATGCTCGATAATCCCCAGGTCTCGCGCTTTCACGCCCAGATCGAACGGCGCCCGGACGGCGGCCACTTGCTCCGCGATGCCGGCAGTACCAATGGAACCTTCGTCGATGGCCGGCGGATTGCTCAACATCGCTTGCAAGCCGGCGACATCATCCAGATCGGGCCGTTCAAGCTGGTCTACAATGTCGGTAGCCTTGATGAGTACGACCAGCGTGGCTCGCTGCGGATCGACGCCGTCGGCCTGAGCCGGTGGGTCGGCAAGGGCCGGCGCGCCCGTGCGATCATTAATGACATCTCGCTCAGCATTGCGCCGCGCGAGTTCGTGGCCCTGGTTGGCGGCAGTGGCGCCGGCAAGAGCACTTTGCTCAAGGCACTTAGCGGTTCCGCCCCGGCCGGCAGCGGTCGCCTGATGGTCAATGGCGATGATTTCTATGTCAATTTTGCCGCTTATCGCGCCCTGCTGGGCTATGTGCCGCAGGACGATATTATCCACCGTTTGCTGCCGGTCAATCGGGCGCTGAGGTATGCTGCCGGATTGCGCCTGCCCGCCGATACCGCCCGCAGCGAAGTTGCGCAGCGCATCGATCGAGTGCTCGCCGATGTTGATATGAGCGAGCACCAGCATACAATGGTTGAGCAACTGTCCGGCGGGCAGCGCAAGCGCGTCAGTATTGGTGTCGAGTTGCTGGCTGATCCGAGCCTGTTCTTTCTCGATGAGCCGACCAGCGGCCTTGATCCCGGGCTGGAGAAAAAATTGATGTATACGCTGCGCCGCCTGGCCGATAGCGGGCGGACGATCGTGCTGGTGACGCATGCCACGGCCAATATTACCCAGTGCGATCATGTGGCCTTTCTTGCGCAGGGGCGGCTGGTCTATTTCGGGCCACCGAACGAAGCACCGGGCTTTTTTGGGGTGAGCAGCGGCGATTTTGCCGATATTTATACCCGGTTGGAAGGCCCGGCTGAAGCGCAGGATCCGCTGGTGCAGCGTGAACTGGCGGCCGAACTGGCGGTATGGCAGGCCGGCGAGCAAAGTGGGCGGATCCCGCTGCTGGCCGAGCTCTGGGAGCAAAAATATCGCGCTTCCGCACAGTACCGGCGCTATATTGGCGAGCGCCTGGCACGGCTACCGGCGACGCCGGCTTCGGTTGCCGGCAACGGCAAGCAGCGCCGGCGGCCGGCCATCTCCGCGCTGCGCCAGTTCTGGATCCTATCGCGACGTGCCGTTGATCTGCAGCAGCAGGATCAGCGCAATTTGCTGATCCTGCTGCTGCAGGCGCCGCTGATTGCCTTGCTGTTGTTGCTGGTGGCGCACTCCGATGCGCTTGGCGGCGTGCTGGATGCCGGCCTGTTGCCCCGCAGCGAGGCCAAAAAAGTCTTGTTTATGCTGACAACCGTGAGTGTCTGGTTCGGCATTATCAACGCGGCGCGCGAGATCGCTCGGGAGCAGCCGGTGTATCGGCGCGAGCGCATGGTCAATTTGCGGATCGGCCCGTATCTTTTTTCCAAAATTGTCGTGCTGAGCATCTTGCTGCTGATCCAGAGCAGTATTTTGCTCGGCATTGTTGCCTGGGGTATTCCCTTGCCCATCGATACCGGCGTGCTGGCCGGCCCGCTGCTGGAAGTCTTCGTGACTATGGGATTGACGGCGCTGGCCGGGAGTGCGCTGGGCCTGCTGATCAGCGCCTGGGCCAGTAGCCCCGATCGGGCGGTGAGCATCGTTCCGCTGGCCCTGATCCCGCAGATTGTCTTTGCCGGCCTGATCTTCAGCATTGAAGGTTCGGCCGAACCGCTGTCCTGGCTCACTATCAGCCGCTGGTCGATGGAAGCGCTCGGGGTGAGCATCGATCTGAACGGGTTGTGCCATTTGCCGAACCCGGCCGACGGTAGCGTGGCGCCGGCCTGTGCACCGGGCTTGATTAGCATTGAGGCCGCCTATACCCACAGCCGCGGCCACCTGCTGAGCCGCTGGGCATGCTTGCTGTTGTATGCGCTGGCCTGCCTCGGTCTGGCCGGCTGGATCCTGTGGCGGCGCGACCGCACGCAACGGGTTCCCTGAACTGCTGCGCGGGGCATGTCACAAAATACCGGTTTTTTTCGATTGTCATGTTACAAATGTCACAGCCAGTTGCACAACTTTTTCAGTATTCAACTGGTTTAAGTCTTTGCAATGCTGTTTCTGCCTGGTGCGAAACTGTGCATGAGCTTGACAAGCGAATTCCAATTGAAGTATAATACAAAAAGGCATTTGCTTTTTTGTCTGGAGTTTTGCATAGATTAGCCGGCACCAGTCAGGAGGCGCTGGTGCTTTATTTGCGCTGCAAGCATTTCCGGTTGCCCACGCAAGATGGGAACGCAATTGCATCAACCTGAGCATCTTGATTTGTAGATACAGGGCGGGAGCTATGTCACTTGGTCAAAAAATTGGTCGGTTGCGCCAGGAGCGTGGCCTGACTCTGCAGGAGGTTTCTGACGGCTCCGGTCTTACACCTTCGTTTCTCAGCCGCCTTGAGCGTGATAAAGTGAATATTTCGGTTGCTAATTTGCGGAAGCTGGCGCTGTTTTTCAGCGTCCAGATGACGTATTTTTTTGAAGGTGAAGACAATCAGCAGGCCGGTCAGGTTGTCCGGTCGTACGAGCGGATCAAACTGAGCCTTGACGAGGCGCCGGTACAGGTCTATTCTTTATTGACGGCAAACAGTGAAATGGAAGCACGCCTGGTGGAAGCGCAGCCGGGCAGTGGCCAGCAAGGTTTTTCGAGTAGCGGCGGCCAGATGATCTATGTGATTGAAGGCAATCTTCGCTACCAGCTTGGTGATGAAGAATACGAATTGGAACCTGGCGATACGTTGTTTTATCGCGAAGATGTTGCCCACAGCTGGGTCAATATTGGTAATACGTCGGCGGTCGTGCTTACGGTCAGCAGTTTCAATGGGCGCGATGATCGCTGATGTTGCAGGTATCAGACCGCTGCCATCCGGTATGATCTCTTTATGACTGAGCACGACTCCTCGCAGACAGAAGCGAAGACGCAGCCGGTTGTTCCTACCAGGCAAACCACAATGCCGTCCGGTCCGCCACGCTTGCTGGTTGAACTCGGCACGTTCTTTTATGCTCTTTCGTTGCGGCGCCTGGCGCGCTGGTTGCTGGTCTTCGGCCTGCTCTATGTGATTTACTGGCTGTTTATGGGGGCCGGTTCGGCACTGGTGCCCTTCATTGCCGGCGTGGTGCTGGCGTATTTGCTGTTGCCGCTGGTAAACCGGCTGGAAAGCAGCATGCCGCGCTGGAGCGCGATTATTGTTGTCTATGCCTTCAGTTTGCTAGTCCTGGGCATCTTTATCGGCTTTATTGTTCCACCATTGATCGACCAGTTTAACCAGCTTGTTTCGCGCATTCCCAGTTTTGAAACGTTGCGGATCGAGATCGAAGCGCTGATGGCGCTGTATCGCAATTCGCTTGATGCGCTGCCGGAAAACGTGCAGGTGCCGCTCGAAAACGGGATCAATCAGAGCATAGCTTCGGCGCGCGACAATTTGACGACCTACCTGCAAAATATTGGCAGCTTTCTCATCAATAGCATTATTCAGGTCGGTACGACCGTTGCGACAACGCTGACGTTTTTGCTGGGCTTTTTCCTGATTCCATTCTGGTTGTTTTATACGATGATGGATCAGCAGCGTGGTCTGGAGGCCGTCAATAGTTTTATTCCGCCGCGGCTGCGGGCCGATTTCTGGGCGATCACGACGATCCTCGACCGGGTGTTAAGCGGCTACGTGCGCGGCCAGTTGATCCTGGGGTTTTCGGTGGCGCTGGCAGCAGCTATCGGGTTGACGGTGCTGGGCTGGTTTGGCTTTCAGGTGCCGTATATTCTGTTGCTGGCGGTGCTGGCCGGTATTACTGAGTTGATCCCGGTGATCGGGCCGATTATCGGTGCGGTGCCGGCCATTATCCTGGGCTTCCTTGATTCGCCGACGACCGGGATTGCGGTAACGATCCTGTACATTGCGATCCAGCAACTGGAGAATAACCTGCTGGTTCCGCGGATCGTCGGTGACAGCGTCGATATTCATCCGGCGGTTTTGATGGTCTTGCTGGTGGTGTACAGCCAGATCTTCGGCCTGATCGGGGCAATTATTTCGGCGCCGCTCACGGCGATGGTGCGCGACGTGTTCGTGTATATGTACGGGCGTCTGGAAGACCCGCCGCGTCCGGCGGGCGAATTGCCGAAGCGACTCCAGCGTCCCGGCCCGGCGCCACCGATGGTGGCCGCGATGGCGCCGGCTGAGCCGGAGGCGGCTCCGTTGCACGCTGAGCTTGAGGAACAGGCGCGGATCGAAGCACCCGGCCCCGAATCCGGCGCGGATGCTAAAGCATCCTGAAACAGCAGTACAGCCTGGGCAGGAAATGACAACCGCTATAGCAATCCTACGGGAACCGTGAGCCGGAGAAGCGCAGAACCAGGGCATGCTGCATTGCAGAACCGGATGGATTTTACGACTCAAACAGGATTGTTATAGCAGCAGGGATGTATGTTTGCGGCAGCGGGCTTTAGGATGGTAGGGATCGCTGTTGAGCAGGCGGCGGCGTTGGCGCAGGCTGTGCCCGGAAAGCAAGCCGCGGCCAAACTGAGCGAAATCCGAGAGCGAAGCTATCTTGTCGGCGACCACCAGCACCCAGCCTTCGCGGGTCGTCGGCCGGGGGCCAAACGGAAACATATGGCTGATGATGGCCCGTGACACCGATTCGGGCTCGCCCAGTTCGTTGGCTACCTGCGCTGCAATGGCGCCGTGGGTAGTCAGGGTGCCCAACCGCGAGTCAAGATCGTGCAAAATAGCGGCGCGCACGGCCACATTGCGATCGGCGCCGATCAGCGGAGCCAGTTTGTAAGCATAGCGTGCCGAACGGAGCAAATGGTCGTGCTTGGGGATGCTATGGTGCATGTGGTTGCGCGTTTCGATCACGCGCGGATGCGCCAGTAGATCGGCGATGAGTACATGATACACGTAGAAGCCTCTGTGAATGCATGTGGATGTGGTTTCCACATCTGCAGCTAGCCTTCGTACGTTATACCATGGCTTCCTGCTGCGGTCAATTGGGCGATAGTCCTGTTGCCGGCATGACCATCGTACCGCAGCCCGGAGCCGAAACATGCACAAAATAGGGCTTGAGTTTTGCGGTATCCCCCAGAACTCAAGCCCCATTTTGTGTTTGCATTGCTGCGGCCAGGCCGCGGGCCAGGTCTGTCTGAAGGTCGGCGGGATCTTCGATGCCGACGGAGAGCCGCAGCAAGCCGTCGCCGATGCCGAGGGCGTGGCGGCGTGCGGCGGGCAGCGTGCGGTGCGAGGAGCAGGCCGGGTAGAGCACCTGGCTGGCAACGCCGCCCAGGGTGGTTACCGGCAGGCAGAGTTGCAAGGCATCGAGGAAGCGCAGAACCGCGTGTTCGCCGGCGTCGGCCAGTTCAAAAGCGACCATGCCGCCAAAGCCCCGGCCGAGCATGCGCCGGGCGAGATCGTGCTGAGGATGCTGCGGCAGGCCGGGGTAGTACACCTGGGCGACGGCAGGTTGCGCCTGGAGCCAGGCCGCAATTTCGGCGGCGTTGCGGCAATGGTCGCGCATGCGCAGCGGCAGGGTGCGCATGCCGCGCAGCGCCAGGTAGGCCTCCTGTGGGCCGAGCAGCCCGCCGGTCAGGATGACCAGTTCGCGCAGGGTGGCGGCATCGGCGGCGCGGGCCAGCACCACACCGCCCAGTACATCATCGTGACCGCCGATATACTTGCTGACGCTGTGCAGCACAATATCGGCGCCGAGTTCGAGCGGGCGCAACAGGTACGGCGTAGCGAAGGTTGCATCGACGATCAGGCGTGTAGCATGCTGCCGGCAGAGGTTGGCGGCGGCGGCGATGTCGCAGAGGCGCAGCAGCGGATTGGAGATCGGTTCGACGAGCAGGGCACGTGGCCGATGCTGCTGGAGTGCTTGCGCCAGAACATTCAGATCGGCGGCATCGACGAAGACCGGCTGCACGCCGAGCCGGCGCAGCAGCGTATCGACGATGGCAAAGGTGGCGCCGTAGCAATCTTGCGAAACCAGCAGAGTATCGCCGGACTGCAGGCCGCTGAGCAGCAGTGCCAGGTGTACGGCAGCCATGCCGGAGGCCGTGGCGCGGGCGGTACCGGCACCTTCAAGCATGGCAATAGCCTGTTCAAAAGCTTCCAGAGTCGAACTGCCGTAGCGCGAATAGGAGTGGCCGGCCTGTTCACCGGCCAGCATGGCGTGCAGATCGGCGGCGGAAGCGGCGCGATAACTGACGGCCAGCGAAATTGGCGGCACCGAGGGGATCGATGGCGCGCCGGATTCCGGGCGCCCGGCGTGGACGGCTGCGGTGAAGATATTTTTTGCCATAACTTTATTCCTGGTTCCGGCCCTGGCGCTTAGCCGCCAGGGCCGGGATCAATGACAGGACTGACGCGGTCGTGTGGTTGCGCGTGCCCCAATGGGTGTGTTTCGCCTGCGGCAGCATGGAAGACATTCTTATTTCGGAGGGCCGCAGGCCCTCCGAGCCTCCCGCCAGCGTGCGACCGCGTAACTCGCCCCATTGTAGCACCGTTGCCGCAGTATGCCTGCGGCGGCGGGCGCTTTGCATAAAACTGCCGGTTCATGGATAATAGCGGGCGAGGTTTTCCTGCAAGCGAATACGACGCACCAGGTACGTGTTATGAACACGGCCCGCGCCGACATGACCTCTGGCAAGGGTAACTATGGGTTGCAGGGTGTCAATCGAGTTGCTTTGTGGCTCTTGAGGAGAGCGTATGCCCCCTACTTCCGCTCAGTCTGCGACAATGGAGCCGATTGCTATTATCGGCATGTCCTCTTTTTTCCCTCAGGCGCACGATCTTGCAGAATATTGGGACAACATTCTCAGCGGACGTGACAGCATCACCGATGTGCCGGCCTCGCGCTGGAATATCGATGATTATTACGATCCTGATCCAACAGTGCCGGATAAATCGTACTGCAAGCGCGGTGGGTTTCTGCCGGACATTGATTTCGATCCGATTGCATTCGGTTTGCCGCCCAACATTCTGGAGGTAACGGATGTTTCGCAGTTGCTGGCATTGCTGGCGGCGCGCCGGGCGCTCGACGATGCCGGCTATGATGCGGCGCGCGGCTACGATTTTGAACGCACCGGAATTGTGCTGGGGGTGTGTGGCGGCCAGAAATTGATGACGCCGCTGATCTCGCGGCTGCAAGGGCCGATCTGGGAACGGGCCATGCGCAGTTGCGGCGTAAGCGAAGCGGTTATTCAACAGGCGGTTGCGAAAATCAAACTGGCCTATGTGCCCTGGGAGGAAAATTCTTTTCCGGGTTTGCTCGGCAATGTGATCGCCGGGCGGATTGCGAACCGGCTGAACCTGGGTGGCCTGAACTGTGTGACGGATGCGGCTTGCGCTTCGTCGTTCAGCGCGCTGCAAATGGCACTGAGCGAGTTGACGGAGCACCGCGCCGATATGATGCTCACCGGTGGCGTCGATACCGATAACTCGCCGTTTATGTATCTCTGTTTCAGCAAGACGCCGGCCTTCTCGCGTAGTGATGCGCCGAAGCCCTTTGACGTGAACTCGGACGGCATGATGGTCGGCGAGGGCATTGGCTTGCTGGTGCTGAAGCGGCTGGCTGACGCCGAGCGCGACGGCGACCGGATCTATGCAGTAATTCGTGGGATTGGCTCGGCGAGCGATGGGCGTTTCAAGAGCATTTATGCACCGCGCCCGGAGGGCCAGGCGCTGGCGCTGCGGCGGGCCTATGCCACCGCTGCGGTGCCGCCGGCGAGCGTCGGTCTGATCGAGGCGCATGGCACCGGCACGATGGCCGGCGACATGTGCGAGGTGACGGCGCTGCGCCAGGTGTTCAGTGAGGGCAATCCGCGCCAGCAGCATATTGCGCTGGGAAGTGTGAAATCGCAGATCGGGCATACCAAGGCGGCTGCCGGTGCGGCCGGGTTGATCAAGGCGGCGCTGGCGCTGCATCACAAGGTGTTGCCGCCGACGATACATGTTTCGGCGCCCAACCCGAAATTTGAACTGGACGGCTCGCCACTCTATGTCAATACGCAGACGCGGCCCTGGCTGCGTTCGGCGGATACGCCGCGGCGGGCCGGGATCAGTGCTTTTGGCTTTGGCGGCACCAATTTCCATGTGGTGCTTGAGGAATACGAGCCCGAGCAGCAACAGCCTTACCGTATGCACCAGGCGCCACAGGAGATGGTGCTGGCGGCGGCGACGCCCGGCGCGTTGCTGGAGCAGGGCCGGGCCTGGCTGAATGGCCTGGCCGGGCCGCAAGCGCAGCAGGTGTTTAATGATCTGGTGGAGGCCAGCACGCACCTGGAACTGCCGGCACAGGTGGCGCGGTTGGGCTTTGTGGCAGCCGGGCCGTCAGAAGCACAGGCGCAACTGGAACAGGCGCTGAACATGCTGGCGGGCCAGCTCGAGGTTGAGCAATTCCAGCATCCGCGAGGCATATGCTACCGGCAACGCGGGGTGGAAACGGCCGGGCGGGTGGCGCTGCTGTTTCCCGGCCAGGGTTCGCAGTACGTTGATATGGGCCGGACGCTGGTGGCGAATTTTCCGCCGCTGCGCGAATGGCTCGGGCGCGTCGATGCGCATTGCCGGCCGGGCGAAGCTGGGCTGGCTGAAGCGATCTTTCCACCGCCGGCGTTCAGCAGCGAGGAACAAAAGCGTCAGGCTGACCGGCTGCGGCGTACGGAATATGCTCAGCCGGCAATCGGGGCTTTGAGCGCAGGCATGTTCAGGCTGCTGCGGGCAGCCGGTTTTGCGCCCGATTTTGTGGCCGGCCACAGTTTCGGTGAGTTGACGGCGCTCTGGGCCGCCGGTACCATCGGCGACGAAGATTACATCAAGCTGATGCATGCGCGGGGCCAGGCGATGGCGCCGCCCGCCGAAGCGGGCTTCGATGCCGGTACGATGCTGGCAGTTGCTGCTGATGTGAGCACGGTGCAGGCGCTGGCCGAGCAGGTACCGGACATCAATCTGGCCAATCTGAATGCGCGCAACCAGGTCGTGCTGGCCGGGCCGACTGCGGCTATCGGGCGGGTACGCGAGTTGCTCCAGGATGCCGGGCACTCGGTGACGCCGCTGCCGGTGTCGGCGGCCTTCCACACGCCGCTGGTGGGCCATGCTCAGGCGCCGTTCAGCCGGACGATCCACGCCTGCCGGTTTGCGACTCCCCGTGTGCCGGTGTATGCCAATGCTACGGCGCAGCCTTATCCTGCCGATCCGCAGGCGATCCAGGCTATGCTGGCCGACCAGATCTTGCAGCCGGTGCATTTTTTCGAGCAGATCGAGAACTTGTACGCCGCCGGAGCCTATATTTTTGTGGAATGCGGGCCACGCAATGTGTTGAGCAGCCTGGTGGCCAATATTCTGCGCGACCGGCCGCATATGGTGGTGGCCGTCAATCCGAATCGCCAGCAAGACAGTGATCGCCAGTTGCGCGAGGCGTCCGTTCAGTTGCGGGTGATCGGGGTGCCGATGCGTGGCATCGACAGTTTTCGACGCCTGCCGGTGCCGCCGCCGGTGCCGAAGCGCAAAGGCCTGAATGTGCGCCTGAACGGGGCGAATTATGTCAGTGAACAGCGACGGGCGGCCTTTGCCGCAGCGATTGCCGAGCAGCCACCGGTCGGCCCGGCGCCGACGGCAGTTTCGGCGGAACCCCATGTCGGGGTGAATCATCAAGCGCCGGAACCCGTTGCGGCAATGGCCGGGACGGCGCCGGATCCGACGATGTCGAAGCGAAGCCATACGAGTGAGGATAAGCAGATTATGCCGAATAACCCTGAAGATACTGCGCCGGCATCGCTGAAGCGCAGCAATGGATTTGCCGCTTTCAATGCACAGCCGCAGTCTGCCGCGCCTACGCTGTCGGCGAGCGAAGCCGGCAGTGAGCCGTCTTCGGTGCTGGATGTGATGGCCCGGCTCCAGGCGCATCAGCAGGATGTGCTACAGCTGCATCAGCAGTTCCTGAATTACCAGTACGAATATGTGCGACTGCTACTGCAATTGCCGCAAACGGAAGCGGGCTATCGCGAGCAGGAACTGGCAACGATGCACCAGTTGCAAGCGGAGACGCTGCGGATTCACCAGCAATTTATGGCACAGCAGGGCGATTATGCTGCGAGTCTGTTGAATTTGTTGTATCAGCAGGGCAGCGGCGGCCCGGCAAAGCCGGCGGCTTCCAGCCCGGTATCTGCGCCCGAAGCCACCCCGGAAGCCGGCGCGCCGCCGGCGCCGGCTTGCGGGGTGGCTTCACTCGATCTGGCGGCACAAGCGGCGCCGGCGGCGACACCGCCACCGGCCGCCTGGACGCCGCCGGCGCCACCGGCTGCGCC
>DAOTUJ010000058.1:0-31961 GCA_034437175.1 Chloroflexaceae bacterium
GTTCCTTAGTTCCTTAGTTCCTTAGTTCCTTAGTTCCTTAGTTCCCTAGTTCCCTAGTTCCTTAGTTCAAACAAAGCCTCCGCCAGATCCTCATAGCTCGCATCAAACGGGCAGCCGCCGGCCGCGAAGGGGCAGCGCGCACAATAGGCGCCGTCGCTGAACTTTTCGACGTTCTGGCGATTGAAATAGTAGGGTTTATGGCTAAAGGTGCTGCCGATCCATTGCCAGGACAGGCTATTCGAGGCCGGGTCGCCGTCGAGCAAGTGCCGGTAGAAGAGTTCCGCGCCGTCGCGCCAATCGATGCCGCGCCAGTGTTGCAGGTAGGCCGCAACCCACATGCGGGCGTGGTTATGCATATATCCTTCGTTGAACAGTTCGCGCAGCGACTCATCGATGCAGCGCAAGCCGGTCGCGGCGTTAGCGACATCGGCGGGTATGCCGCGCCGTCGGCGCATGGCATATTTGGGTGCTTCGATATCCTGGTGAATGCGCTCGCCGAACTGCCGGTAGACGATTTGCCAGAAAGCGCGCCAGGCCAGTTCGTTGACGAATTTAGTTGTGCCTTTGTTGAAGCCGTAGCGGTTCAGCACATAGTCGCGCAACTCGCTGAGCGAAAATACCCCATGCCGAATATAGGGCGAAAGCCGAGAAACCCCGCGCCGGACGACATGGTTGCGTCCGGCGGCATAGGTTGACGGCTGAAAGCGGCGTAGTTGTTCGAGTGCCGCACGCCGACCGCCCGGCGTACCGGCTGCTTGCGGCTCACCGGCATAGAGGCCGTCGAGCGCCTGGGCGAGATAGCGGATGCGGTCTTCGCGGTCGGCGTGCCGGGTTTCCAGTTTCATCCGCCCTCGCCAGGGGCGACCATGTCATCGTGGAGCGTATGGAACCGGCGGGCGCGACGGGCAGCCTGGCGTTCCATCTGCCACCAGCGCAGGCGGCGATGCTGGCGCGAGATTTCCTGGGCTGAACGCCAGGCCAATCGCCCCGTCGAGCGCAGCAGAGGGTGCCGACGATCCGCCCAGGATGCCAGCAGCAACTTGATCTGCACCCGGCTCCAGCGAATCTGGCGGTTGCGATGCCCGACCAGCGTAATGCCGATCACCAGGAAGATCAACCCATTCACAATCGGCATCGGCATGCCAATCAGCCCGATGCCGATGAAAAACCAGCCCAGGATGGGTTTGAAAAACAGCCAGCCTGCCAGCAAGCCGGCACGCAATGCAGCGGCAAGAGTTAGCCAGAGCATCATTTGCTATCCTTGTATTGCGATCTCTTCATTTTGTAATTTACTTCTATTGTAACGAGAAAAAGCCGGCTTTGAAAAGGGAAAAGCTCCCAATTATGATGCGAATCCTTTTATTCGTCTTTTTGCCTGCGGCAACAAGGCAGGAGCTGTCTTTTTCATTCGTTCTGGCGGCTTTGCTGCCAGAACGAATGAAATAAAAGTCTTCTTCCAACCTGCCGGTTGCGTAGAGCGTGTCGTTAGTCGAGCAGGCGAAAGTCGGCCATGAGCGGCAGCGCCTGTTCGATCAGCCAGTCGCTCTGGCCCTCGGCGATCAGGGTGGTGCCGTCGATTTCGACGATCAGCCAGGCAGTGTTGCGGTCGGGCGAGCGCATCAGCCAGGCGATGCGCTCTTCGCCGGCGATCAGCAGATTGCGCGGCTCGCTGAACGACCAGATCGGCGCGGCCCGTGTCATCAAAAAGGCGTGTATCGGTGCTTGCGAACCCTGGTACACCTGCAGGCTGCGCTCGTTTGTGTCGGAGTAGGTGAACTGGAGCGCCAGGCCACGCGCCACCAGTTCCGTCCAGTTGTGGCTGAAATTGCTGGCAATTGGCGCATTGCCGGTACCGGCGATGATCTGCTCCAGCATCAGCGGCCCCTGACTGGGCGCGATTAGCAGCGGGGTTTCCATGCGTTGGCGAGCTTCTTCCAGGGTTATCGGCTGCAATTGTTCTGCCAGGTTGCGCAGATTCGCACGGTAACTTTCGATGAATAGTGCCTCAGGTGCTTCGCCGGAACGCAGAACCGCCGGTGCTTCAGCGAGCGGCAGTTGCGCCTGATCCAGCAACTGCCACTCGCGCACCAGCGTACCGGCTTTCTCAGCGTTGCCGGCATACACCTGGAGCACAGCCGGGCGCCCGGTCGTATCGAATTGCAACTCGCTGGTGATATGGGTGGGTTGCAGATCGGCAAGATGCGGCCAGCCGGCCAGGTCATCGTTGATCTGGTTGAGGTACTGGTTGCGCAAAGCAATCGGTGCTACCCAGCGGATCCGCGTTTCGCCGGCCTCATTCGCCACCGTGCTGATCGTGCCGCCACGGGCCGTCAGCATCTCCAGCACCTCGTGCTCACCGTCAGAAAAGGCGATCTCCGGTAGCAGCGCCGATGAATCGGCCAATCCTGACCGCAGCGTATTGCTGGCGGCCTCGTAAAACCAGGATTGCTCCGGGCCGACGTATTGCTGGAGCGTGGGCTCCTGTTCCGGCCCGGTCATCTGCCAGAGCAGCGCCGGTTCTTCGTTTGAGCGCCAGAATTCGATAGTATTGCGCTCCGGCAACCCGCGGTACGCCGGTCGATGGTAGGGGTCGTTCAGCAAACCGGGCGCCGGGTTCTGGCGCACATAGCTTTGTTCGCGCCGGTATACGATTCCTACTTCCAGCGCTGTGCTCATCGTCGCGACAGCCCGATTGAGCAAACGACCGGCTTCGGCATCGATGCGCGCCGATTGCTCGAAAAGATGCACCTGCTCAGCCAGATTGTCCAGGTAAAAGGGTTCCAGACTCTCGATAACCGCCAGCAATTCAGCGTGACTGAAGCCGCGGGCATCGATCAGAATATCACCGTCTTCCGGCCCGTAGTTCTCCTCGCGCAGCACATACAGCGGCGCCGCCAGTTCGACCAGGTAGCGCCGGCCACGCAGGGCATACACACTGGCTTGCCAGGGGCCGGCGTTCAGTCCCTCAACGACGCTTTCGCCCAGGTCGGGCTCTGGTGAGCCTTCCAGATAAATTGTCAGGCTGCGATCCTGGCCGTAGTAGCTAACACTGTGCGGTCGGTTGCGCTCGAAGAGCGGTGTGTCTGCATTCGGCCACCAGCGCATCAACGCCCGGTCGACGCCGGGCGGGGCATTTGCCGGCAACCAGTAGCCGGCATTGTTGCGGCCAACGAACAGCCGGGCCGGGTGCGCCGCGTCGTCGGCTGCCACCAGCGGCTGGAGCGGTGTCAGACCCTGTTCGGCCCGTTCCGGAAACGTGCCTCGCCCGGTCCATGCCGTATCCACATCAAAAATCGGTTCAACCGAAACCGTGCCGCGCAAAATCTCTTCATGGTGCAGGCGCCAGGTGACTCGACTGGTCTGAGCACCGCCGGGCGGCCCGACCAGTTCCGTCACACGGTGCAGCCGCCCGTACTGCGGTGTACCATCAGCAGCGCTCGCAATTTCAATCGCCAGCAACACCGTCACATCGATCGCGGCGGCATTCGGCCGATCCTCCGGCAGGCTGAAGGGGCTGTGCCCGGCAAAACTGATGAGTTGGACGGTTTTCTCATCGATGCGCTGCCGCCCGAGCGTGCGCAGATCTCCGGCGGCCATCGCCTGGCGCAGATAGGCTGCACCGGTATGCCAGGCTCCCGAGCGCATCCGGGCCTCACGCGCCGCAGCCAGCGCTTCCGGCGGGGCCCGCGTCGCAACCAGTTGCGGCTGCTGTGTGCTCGGGTTGACCAGGCCGGCACTGAGCGAGCGTGCGTAATTCGGATCGAGCGCATACCAGAGCCGGTCTTCGCCGTCGCCGATCTGGAGTTCGTAAGCTGCACCACCCTCGACGTGGGTGATTTGCAGGCGATGGCGGGCCGGGTTGCGTTGATCAATCCAGGCGGCGATACGCACCGGTGCATAACGCTCATTGTTGAAATACCAGAGCGTTTCCCATTCGGCGTGCCAGACATCGTTGCCCGTTGGCGGTACACCGAACTGGTCGAGTGCTGCTGCCACCAGCCGCGCCGGATCGACCGGTGCGACGGTTTCGACAATTGGAACCGGTTCATTATGCCGGAAACTCGGCACAATCAACATGGCAATCAAAGCGAGCACGGCCAGCGGCGCAAGTGCGAGCCGCAGTGCCGGGCGTTCGCGCCAGGGGCGGGGTGGTTGCGCTGCCTGGATCAGTTTTGCCCGCAATTCCGCCGGCAGCATTTTGTCGCGCAGGGTACTGCGCAGGCTGTTTTCAACCTGGCGCAGCGCATGATCCCAGGCATCTTCGAGAGCCCGACAGTCGCTACAAACGGCCAGGTGCCCGCGTAGTTCCTGATCGCGCCCGCGTCGATCGCTTGCCTGCATCAGGCTCCGGCGCACGGCTGCGCAATTATCGGTTGGCTGAGCATCGGGCAGCGGCTGATCCAGTTTGCGGCCGATCTGCTCGACCGCCGCAGCGATGGCGGCACGTGCCTGATCCTCGTCCAGCCCGATGAGTGCTGCGGCCTGGCCGGGCAAATCGCCCAACAACAGTTGATAGCTCAGTAGCAGGCGTTGTTCTACCGGCAGGGCAAACAGTGCCACAAAGGGCGCCGGAGTTTCCGCCGGCAACTTTGGCGCGGGCCGGCGCGCCGCTCGCTCGCGCTGTAGCATCGCCATCGTTGCCAGCAGTGTACCGACGTCGATCTGTGCGGGCGACTGGCGGGCCAGTTGCCGCACACTCTGCTGCAACCGGCGAGCGGCTGCATGCTCGGTACCGGCGAGCAGCAGCGCGATCTGATAAATCTGATCGCCCCTATGTGCGATAATCCGTTCCAGGGTCGCTGATTGTGCTGTCGGCATCATAGTTTTGCGCATCTTCCTGGGACGTCTGCTCCAATTCGCGGTGCAGCCGCCAGATCATCTGCTTGCGTGCCGCATGCCAGGCCTGGCTTTTCGGCCCGGTTTCGCGCATCAAAATCAGCCGGCGCATCATCGTGATTTGTTGTCGGCGCCGACGGGCAATCTGATTCGTCATCCGCATACTATCTACCGCAGGTTAAGATTAGCGTGCCGCCGCCGCATAGTCGCGGTCGAAGCGGCGCCCGGCGCGCGCGCCCGGTACCGGCACCGCATGCAAAATATCGTTGATGACGGCTCCAGCGCTCACATTGCGCACCCGTGCCGCCGGTGTCACAATCAGGCGATGCCCCAGCACCGCGCCTGCCAGATCCTTGATGTCGTCGGGCAGGACGTAGTCTCGCCCCTGAACCGCCGCCCATGCCTGCGCCGTGCGATACAGCGCCAGCGAGCCGCGGGTACTGGCGCCCAGGTAAATGTCTTCGTGATTGCGGGTAGCCGTCACCACGGCTACAATATACTCTTCGATGAGTTCATCGACATGGATCGCTTTGATTTGTTCCTGAAGAGTCAGCAGTTCATCGACGGCAATCACCCGCTCGAGTTGCTCAAGTGGGTGTGCCTGACGTTGGCGCCGCAGGATGGCAATCTCGTCGTTGCGCTCGGCATACCCCAGGTGAATCCGCAGCAAAAAGCGGTCGAGCTGGGCTTCCGGCAGAGGGAACGTGCCTTCATACTCAATCGGGTTCTGCGTCGCCAGCACAATGAAAGGCTTCGGCAAGGGATAAGTCGTGCCGTCCACTGTAATCTGGCGTTCTTCCATCGCTTCCAGCAATGCACTCTGCGCCTTGGGCGTCGCCCGGTTGATCTCATCGGCCAGCACGATCTGGGCGGTAATTGGGCCGGGGCGAAACTCAAATTGCTGGCTCTGCTGGTTGAAAATCGAAATCCCGGTTACGTCCGAAGGCAAGAGATCGGGCGTAAACTGGATGCGTTTGAAACTGCAATCGATCGAACGAGCAATGCTTTTCGCCAGTACGGTCTTGCCGGTGCCGGGCACATCTTCGAGCAGCACATGTCCGCGGCAGAGCAGGGCTACCAGAACCATCTCGACTGCCTGGTGCTTGCCGATGATCACTTGCTCGACGTTGGCGACAATGCGCTCGACCGCTTCTTTAACGCTCTTCACGAAAGTTCCTTATTGCAGATAGCTTGTGCAGCCGGCGGTTTTGCTCGAACCGCAAGGGTCGTTTTCGCCTGCGGCAGCAATGAGATGAACGGCTTTGTCCCGTGATTGCGGTAAAACCGCAATCGCGGGACAAAGCTATGCTTTTACCCGACCTGAGCGGTCGCACCGCATCCTGGCCGGAATCGCCTCCGGCAGCGCGGAAGAAGCGCTTTAATTCGTTTGATTTTGGGGCGAAGCCGCAAAATCAAACGAAAAAGATAGTCATTTCCTTGCTGCCGCAGGCGAAACAGCCCCGGAGTCGGCCGGCATCCGGGCCGACTGCGTAAGTCAGACGATCGCTTGACAAAGTTTCTGCTGCAAGCAGTATACCATGAGCTGTTTTTGATTCGCCCGGCAAATTTTCGGTCAGGCCAGTGCAGCGCGCACAAGATTTTCCGGCACATCGTCGCGGATGGTCACTGCGCCGATAGCGGTCGGCAAGATCCAGCGCACTTTCCCGCCGCGCACTTTTTTGTCGCGCAGCGTCAGGTTGATCACATGGGTCGGGTCGATGTTTGCCGGCATCGCCACGCTCAGGCCATAGGCTTCGATCAGAGCCTGCTGACGGGCCACCAGATCCGGCGCGCACTGGCCCATGCCGACTGCGATCCGTAACGCGGCGTGCATGCCCATCGCCACCGCCTCGCCATGCAACAGGCTGTCGTAGCCGGTGGCTGCTTCCAGCGCATGCCCCAGCGTGTGCCCATAATTCAAAACCATGCGCTCACCTTGCTCGCGCTCGTCGGCATTGACAATCTGCACTTTCACGGCGACTGCCCGCCGCACCAGTTCGGTCAGCGTTGCCATATCCGCGCCGTCCCACACGCCGGCTGCCGGGTTGCCGCGTTGCCAGCCGCGCTCTGCCGCCTTTTGCTCGAGATCGGCAAATAACTCAGCATCACGAATCACGCCGTGCTTGATGACTTCAGCCCAGCCTGCCCGCAACTCGCGTGCCGGCAGCGTGGCCAGGGTCGCCGTATCGGCCAGAACCAGCGCCGGCTGGTGAAAGGCGCCCAGGAGATTCTTGCCCCGCGGATGGTTGATCCCGGTTTTGCCGCCGACCGCCGCGTCGACCATGGCCAGCAGGGTGGTCGGCAGTTGCACCAGTGCAACGCCGCGCAGCACCGTCGCCGCCGCGAACCCGGCCAGATCGCCGATCACGCCGCCGCCCAGCGCCAGCACTGCATCGCGCCGCTCGATATTGCCTTCGAGCATCCAATCCTGAATCCGTGCCAGTTGCGCCCGGTTTTTACTGGCCTCGCCCGCCGGGACGACCCAGGTATGCACACGCCGATCGGCGTTGCGCAGCGTTTTCTGCAATGCGGCACCGTGTAACTCGTAGACGTTTTCGTCGCTCACCAGCCAGAGCGCCCCTTTTAGCCCGCGCTCTTCCAGCCGGACGCCCAGTGCATCCAGGGCGCCGGCGCCTACGATCACCGGGTAATCAACATTGCCGGTGGTGACGGTCAGTTCTGGGTTCATAAGGTTTCTATGGGGCCGGTCAGCAGCACCTCGAGTTCGCTGCCGGCCGGATATATTTCGGTACCGGGGGCCACCAGCAGCAGCCCGTTGGCGCCGTGCAGCGACAGCAGCCGGCTGCTGCCCTGGCCGCCGGTGCTGCGGGCGTACAGTCGTCCGTCGCGAAACCCGACTACTACGCGTTGATATTCCGGCCGGTCGAGCGCAGGCCGAATGGCATCTTCGATTTGTACGCGTACGCGAGGACGTCCCGGCTGTGCATCGCCCTGCAAGCGCCGCAGTGCCGGGCGTACAAAAATTTCAAACGATACCAGTGAAGAAACCGGATAGCCCGGCAGCCCGAACACCAGTTTGCCGTTCACACTCGCAAAGGTCGTCGGCTTGCCCGGTTTGAAGGCAATGCGCCCGAAGTGTACCGTGCCTAGTTCGGCCAGCAGCGGCTTGATCAAGTCGCGTGTGCCCATCGAGACGCCGCCGCTGGTCAGCAGCACATCGGCAACTTCCACCCCTCGCAAAATCTGTTCGCGCTGCTTCGCGGCGTCGTCGTGCGCAATGCCCAGCGAAATTGTCGTGCAGCCGGCCTCGCGAGCCGCCGCCAGCAGCGCATAGCGATTGCTGTCGCGTACCATCCCCGGCGTACGTGGCGCATCCGGCTCGACCACTTCATCGCCGGTGGCCAGCACCGCCACCCGTGGCCGGCGGTAGACCGGAATACGAGTGGCGCCGACTGTGGCCAGCAAGCCAATCTCCGCTGCGCCAATCCGGCTGCCCCGGCGCAACACGACCTGGCCGGCCGCCACATCCTGGCCGACCTGGTGTACATTCGTGCCGACTGCAACCGCCCGCTGGACGTACAGCAGCCCATCGCGCTCCTCGGTCAGTTCGACCTGGATCATCGCGTCGGCGCCGGACGGCATAGTCGCACCGGTCATAATCCGGACGGCGCTGCCGGGTGCAAGTTCGCTGCTGCTACTTGCTCCGGCGGTATATTCGCCGGATATCCGGCGCGGCGCGGCGCCGTCGGCGGAACGCAGCGCATAACCGTCCATCGCCGCCTTCAGCACGTCCGGCACATTGTCCGGCGAACGTATATCTGCGGCCAGCACGCGCCCGTCGGCATCCAGGCTGTTGATACTCTCAATGTCCAGCGGTGACGTATGTGCTTCGATCAAGCGCAGGGCATCATCGATGGCCACCATAGAATAGGGTGACTCACGGCGTAGTTCGTTCATAGGCATTATTAGGCATTATTAGGCATTATTGGTACCATTGTAACACAGGAGCGCCGCCCGACCGGGCAGCACTCCTGGGTGGCAATATAGCTATCAAAATCGGTATAAAAACCGATCGCGATAGCATCGCGCAGCCCTTCGCGTGTTTCCCCTATGCTTCTTCGCGGGGCAACCAGAAACTGATCGTTGTGCCCTGGCCGAGTTCGCTGGCAACCCTGATGCCGCCGTCATGCGCCTCGATAATCTGGCGTGCGATGGCTAGTCCCAGCCCTGCTCCGCCACTCGACCGGCTGCGCGAGCGATCCGCTCGCCAGAATCGCTCGAATATCTGCGCCAGATCTTCATTGGCAATTCCCGGACCATCGTCACTTACCGCAAACCAGACTCGCTGCTCGTCGGTAGCCAGGCTGAGCGTGATGTGCCCGCTGCTGGCTCCGTACTGCAAGGCGTTGTTCAACAAGTTGCCCAACACCTGGCTGATGCGCTGCGGGTCGGCATAAATTTCTGCGGTCGCTTCACCCGGCAATATTTCCAACGCTGCTCCCTGCGCGGTGGCCTGCTGAGCAAACGAGCGGGCCGCATCTTCCAGCAGTCGTTGCGGATCAACTATTTCGCGGTGCAGCGGCAACTGGCCGGCTTCAGCCAGCGCCAGCAAGCGCAGATCGTCAATCAGCCGCTCCAGTAACGCTGTGCTGTCCAGCAGTGCCGCAATCGTTTCGCCGTCGGCACGGTACACGCCGTCCTGGATGCCTTCCAGTCGTCCTTTGACCACCGAAAGCGGAGTGCGCAACTCATGTGCGACGTCTGCCGTCAACTGGCGGCGCTGGCGGTCGGCTTCAGCCAGGTTGTCGGCCATGCGATTGAAAGACTGTGCCAGCATATCGATTTCGTGCGCTGAATGTGTCGTGACCCGTGCGCTCATATCGCCCTCGGCCAGGCGCCGGGCAGCGCCGGTAAGTTGTTGCAAGGGCCGATTGATCCGCCGCGAAAAGAAAAAAGCAAAACCCAGCAATATGGCCATCAGGCCGAAGCCGGCGCTCGCGATGCCCAGCAAAAAGCGGCGCTGGATTTCATTGTGCGACATGCCCGCTATCGGACTGACAAACAGTGTGCCGACATTCCGACCGTCGATGGCAAGCGGCACCGTGTAGGCACGAAACGATTCCATGCCACTGCGGCGGCGCTCAAACTCGGCCGGGCCGGCGCGCATTTCCGATCGCGGCATCATGATATGACTCGAACCGCCGGCGATCACATGGCTTGACCCGATCAGGCGCCCTTCGGCGTCGAGCAAGGTCACTTGCAATTGCTCGCCGGTTCGCTGATCGATCCGCCCGCTCTCGATCAGCGTCGTCACGCCGTCCCAACTTCCGCGCAGGCTATAATAATCCTGCAATTCTTCCGAGACGATTTGCACTGCATTGCTTTCCCAGGGCGGTCCGCGGCTTGCCTCGCGTGCATCAACAAATGCCATTCCGAAGAGCAAAGCCATCCCGCCCACGCCCAGCACAATCACCAGGGTGAATGCGATCAACATCTGCGTGAATAAACGCTTGTGCATCGGAAGAACCTGCTACCGCTCCCCTATGGAACCCGGGAACCAGTGAATCAGAGGATCTGGAGATTGGGAAATAGCGAACCGTTGCTTTCCTGGATCCGGGTATTTATCTCTGCTGAAACTCTTACAGGCTTATTGAACACCACTGTAGTTTCCACGGATCATTGGTTCCCTGCTTCCTGCGCTCCCTGGCTCCTGCCTTCCCTGCTTCCTGCCTTCCCTGCTTCCTGCTCCACAAACCGATACCCAACGCCGTATATCGTCAGCACATATTGCGGGTTGCGCGGATCGGGCTCGATTTTGCGGCGCAGGTTTTTGATATGCGCATCAACCGTGCGATCATAACCGGCATAGCTTACATCATACGCCAGTTCGAGCAACTGTGTGCGGGTGAACGGCCGCCCCGGCTCACGGGCCAGGATCGCCAGCAAGTCGAATTCCGTCGCTGTCAACTCGATCAGCACGCCGTCGCGCCGCACACTGCGTCGCTCCAGGTCGATGCTTAGCTCGCCGAACTGCAACAGGCCCGCTGAACTGTTGTCGCCTTCACTGCGTCGTAATACTGCCCGCACCCGTGCCACCAGTTCACGCGGGCTGAAGGGCTTGGTGATGTAATCATCGGCGCCCAACTCCAGGCCAATCAGCCGGTCGGTCTCCTCGACTCGCGCCGTCAGCATAATGATCGGCAATTTGCGTGTGGCCGGGTCTTGCCGCAGCTCGCGTGTGATATCCAGACCGTCCATACCCGGCAGCATCAGGTCAAGCACCAGCAAGCCTGGTCGCTCATGTCGCACCAGCCGCAGCGCCTCGTGCCACTCCGCCGCTGTCACCACCCGAAACCCGGCCTGCTTGAGATAATCGCCCGCGATCGTTACAATTCCCGGCTCGTCATCCACTACCAGTATCGTCCGTGTTGCCATCGCATCGACTTCTTCGCTACCCAGGCTTAAAAATGCCGGCAGCCTGCGCCGATTCTCCAGCAAATCTGCTGTAACCGACGCAAGCTCTGACTTTCTTGCCGCTCCAAACGCGTAACCTATTCCACTCGCGGATCATGCCCTGCCGGTGTGGTCGGCGCCGATTGCTGGCCGCCCCGCTGCTTCCAGAGCAGGAATAGCAGCCAGCTCATCAAGCCGAGCGCCGCCAGCTGATTGAGCATAAACAGCAGCAGTGCCGGCCCCATCAACCAGGGGCCATGCCGGCGCATTTCGCTGCGTGCCGGGTGCCCAAAACCGCGTTCAGTTCGCAGTTCAGGCCCGGCGAAACTGCCGGATTGGCCTGCGTCGCGTTCATGCTGCTGGTGGAACTCGCGCTGCGGGCCGGCAAATCGCGGCGCCTGCATAGCCTCATTCGCCGGCCGGCCCCGTATCTCAACCATCATCGCCTGCCGCTGCGGCACCGACGGCCCCCAGCCTCGCATCAGTGGTAGCAAAGCCAGCACACCCAGTCCGATCAGCACAAACCCCAGCCATTTCCATCGTCGCATATGATTAACCTCTCCTGTGTTTCAGCAACCGCATATTGCTGTATCCAGGATAGGCCGGCATTGTGGAGCAAATATGAAGAAGGCGGGGAGAAATCTGGCATGATGGGCGATAGGTGGCGAAATTGCCCAGGATCCATCACCTGTCACACTGGTGGCCAGGGAATATTCGGCCCCGGTCCGGGGCTGGGGAATACGCCGCTGTTGATCAGCTGTTCGAGGCGGCGGCGAAAGGCGCGGCATTCGGCTTTTTCAAGCAATTCGTTCAATGTCTGGGCGAAGGCGTCGTTGCGATTGAGGCGCTCACGCAAACCGCACAGCGCGGCCAGAATATTCGGCGGCAGGGGCCGACCAGTGAAATCCCAGAGCACGGTGCGCAATTTGTATTCATAATGGAAGCAGATGCCATGATCAATCGCCCACAGCCGCCCGTCCAATCCTTTGAGGCAATGGCCGCTTTTGCGATCAGCATTATTGATAAGATAATCAAACGCGGTCAGTTGCAGAATTTCCGCCTCATAACCGCCTTCTTTCTGCATAGTGAACAGGTGCGCTTCATCATCATTCTGGATAAACAACTGAATCGAGCCGACGCCATACGGTCCTTCGCGCACGACGGTTGGCGGCACTAATGTAAAGCCCAGTGCCTCGCTTACGAGAAAGGCGGCTGCCTCGCGTCGGTAGAGCGTCCCGCGCGGAAAATCCCAGAGCGGGCGTTCGCCCCGCCGCGGCTTGTACACCGCCAGCAGCCGGAGATCCGCGTGATCCACCCTTGTCAACAGCGTATAATTGCTGCTGTAGGGCAGCGCACCTTCGATATTGAGTTCGCCGTGGGCTAGCGCCTCCAGAACCCTGGCTACATCGACTTCAACAGGCTGCTCGCTCTCTTCCATAGGCTTGCGGCTGGTTCCTCTAGGTTTCTTCGCTCATAATCGGCCCGTGGCCATTGCGCTGCGGGCAGAAATGGCCGCTCGGATCAATCGGCCGCCCACAGTTGCCGCAGATGGGCCGCCCCGCCGCGACAACCTGGCCCGCATGCGAACTGAGTGCCCGCATCTGTGGCCGGGTGGCCGAAAATCGTGCCGTCAGCGGTTCACTGTCTTCTTCCTCGGGCACACTCTGCACCAGCAATACCACCAGGTCGCGATCATCGTCATACCCCAGACCCATCTGGCCGACGCGGAACTCCGGTTCGAGCGGCTCTTCCAGGCTCATATCGGCGATGAACATGTCGTCTGAAGTCGCCAGGCGCGGATTCTTCTCCGCCAGGTCATCGAGCAATTTGCCGACCGCATCGGCCAGGGCGCGCACCTGTTCTTTTTCCGCCAGCAGGGAAATCAACCGTTGCCCGCGCCGCGCCTGCACATAAAACACTCGTTGCCCAGGCTGGCCAATCGCACCGGCAGTGATCCGCTGGACTGCATCCAGATCAAACGTAAACTCTGACATACCCCACTTCTACTTGTGTTTGCCGTCTTCGGCTACACTGCTCGCCGTCGCGTTTGTGCCGTCGACGGTAGGCTCAGCCGCGTCAGCCTGCTGTTCACTCTCTTGCGCCTGTTCCGGTTTCGGCCGCAGATGCTCGAGTGAGCCGGATTCATTATACGCCAGCAGACGCGGCCCCATGCGGTCGAACTGGATCGCCGTCAACGAAGCCGGCCCGATGACCAGGCGCTGAAACAGGTCGATGTGCATGCCAATGTAATAGGCAACCACCAGTCGGATCAGGTCGGCATGCGAAACGACCGCGAAGATCTGCTTCGGATGCTGTGCCCGTAACCCGTCCAGCGTTGCAATCGCCCGTGCCTGTACTTCGCCGAGGGTTTCGCCGCCTGGAAAGCGCGTGCCACTCGGGTAATGCTGCACGCCCGGCCAGAGCTCGTGTTTGTACAGCGCCTTGAGTTCCGCGCCTTGCCATTCGCCGTAGCGTACTTCGCCAACCCCCTCAATCACCCGCAGAGCCATGCTGCGCGGCTCACTGATCGCCTGAGCCGTTTCGATGCAACGCTCCAGTGGGCTGCTGTAGATCGCCGCAATCGGCAGATCGCCCAGTCGGTCGCTTAACGCCGCGGCCTGGCGTTTGCCGTCCTCGTTTAAATGTACGCCCGGTGTCCATCCTGCCAGCCGCCCATGCACCCAGTCATTCGTGCCATGGCGGATCAAAAACAAAAGACTCACACCCTACTCCTTCAAGCCACCCGGTTTCTCTCGTTTCATGATACCACAAAGCATTGCCAATCTCATTCCGGTATTTTTGCGCCCCTGCCGCAAAAATACCGCCGTATCCGAATGACGCAGCGGTGCCTGCGAAGACCTTTTCCCGCCGCCGGCAGGGCGGAAGTTGCCATTTCTTGCGTTCGTTTGCGCGACGAAGCCGCGCAAACGAACGCAAATGGTAGGGCGTCGCCCTTTCATTTTTGCAGCGAAGCCGCAAAAATGAAAGAAGAAGAACGTTTCTTCCGCCCTGCCGGCGGCGCACAAGCCCTTGCGGCTTGAGCAAACCCATTGATCATCCGGTCGGAAGCTGTTGCGGTCGCCACCGCGTGGCTTCGGGCTTTGAGCCGGGCTATCACCCGGCTAGAAGCCCAGTGTCAGAATGACTTCCTCCAGGCTCTCCGGCCGGCCCACCGCTGTGATTTCGTCGCCGCGCCGGATGCGCGTGTAGCCATGCGGCACCATCGCCTGCCCGTCGCGAATGATCTCCAGCAACAATACGTCGTTCGGCAGGCGCAGGTCACGGACCAGTGCGCCCTCCAGGTCGCTGTTTGTCACCGTAATCTGCACGACGTCCGGGTCGGGGTGCAATAACATACTCGTCGAATGCGGCGCCCGTACCGCCTGATCCAGCAGGCTCACCATGGCTGAAGCCGGATCGACCACGATGGCGCCGATTTCCACAAATCGCTCGCGCAGGCTCTGATTCGTCAGGCGTACTACGATCCGCCGTACGCCGAATTTTTCGTAGGCCAGCATACATGCCCGCAGGTTCTCTTCGTCACGCTCCAGCATCGCGACTACTGCGTCGGTGCCGCTGTCGAAGAGATCACGGAAGTGTTCGGCACTGATCTCGCTGATGTGTTGCTCATCGACATCCTCCGCTGCCAGGCGTTCAACATGGCTTGCATCAGTGTCGGCCAGGCGCACATGCCAGTTCTGATTAGTCAACTGCCGGGCCAGTGCCAGCGACTGCCCTTCGATGCCCAGGATTACGACTTCGCGTTTCATATCCGGCTCGCTGCTCACCGGCTCATTGGCTTCCTCGGCCCGCCGCAGCGCCGCTTTCAGGAACAGTGGTCCGAAAATCTCGTTCAAGACGATGACCGAGATGATCAGGGTTGCGAAGGCATCGCCCAGCGCCGGAAAGGCCACCGATACCTCGCGCGCCAATCCCAGTGCAATGCCGGCCTGGGTGATCAGGCCCAGCCAGACCAGCCGCCGCACATGGCTGTCTTCGCCGGCAATGCTTGCCCCGGCGTAAGAGCCGATCATAATTGCCAGGCCGCGGGCCAGGAATAGCAACAGGGCAATCCCCAGCGTTGCCAGCAAGAGATCCAGTTTCAGCGAAATTCCGGTCAGCGTGAAAAAGGCAACATAGACTACCGGCCCGATGTCGTGCAGAATATCGGCGAATTCATCACGGGCAGCGGTAAAATTCGTAATATAAAAGCCGGCAATCATTGCGATCAGCAGCGGTTCGATGTAAATTTCAAAAGGGAAATTGGCCAGGCTGTATGCTTTGACAAAGCCGGCCAGTGCGTAAATACTATAACCCAGCGCCAGGATCAGGCTGATCTTCAAGCCGCGCATGCCGCGCAAACGCATCGTTGCCTGCAATAATCGCCCCGCAAGATAACCGAGGCTGATGGCCAGCGCCAGATCCAGCAGGAGCACCGGCACAAAGCTCAACTGCAAGCCCACTCCGGTCAGCAGAGCTTCGGCCAGCGAAGAGTTGATCGCAAAAAAGACGATGATTACCACGTCCATCGTCACCGTCACGCCCAGCACCAGTCGCGTGAATGGGCCACGTGCCCGCACCTCCTTGATTACCGCGATCGTTGAGGGCGGCGACAGTGCCAGCAGGACGGTCGCGCCCAGCAGCGCGACCGCCAGTCGCTCGCCCGCCGCCATGTCCTGCGTGAACGGAATAAACGCTGTCAGGGTGTAGACGCTTATGCCGATGATCAAAACTGCTGTCGCCACGATCGCCCCGATGATCCAGGCGATGCTCCGCAGCCGGTTCAGCAATTCTTTCAGAAACAGTTCGCTGCCGGCTACAAAGGCAATTATCGCCAGCGACAACTGATCGACAAAACGCAACTGCTCGACTGCTTCCGTCGGCACAAAATTCAGCCCGAACGAACCGGCCAGCGCGCCGGCAAACAGGTACCCCGTAATGTACGGCAACTTGATTGCTGAAAAAAATGTGCCGATCCGGTGTGAAGCAAGGCAAACTACCACAAAGGCGATGAAATAAATCAACGTTTCTTGCACGATGTTCCTCCATCCACGTCAGGCAGCAAAAAATGCCAGCCAGGGTTCATTTCCCTGGCTGGCGCCATTGCGTTTGTATATTACCATGCAATGCCGCAGGGTAGGCGCCCCTATCCTGCGGTCTGCTCGGCAAATTGCAAATGGTACAGCCGGTGATAATATCCGCGCTGCGCCAGTAGTTCCTCGTGGCTGCCGTCTTCGACGATCTGCCCTTTGTGCAGCACGATGATTCGGTCGACATGCCGGATCGTGCTCAGCCGGTGCGCGATGATAATGCTGGTGCGCCCATGCAGCATCCGTTCCAGCGCCGATTGGATCAGTGCCTCGGTTTCGGTATCTACGCTGCTTGTCGCCTCATCCAGGATCAGCAGCACCTCCGGGTTGAAGGCGATCGCTCGCGCAAAGGCTAGCAATTGCCGCTGCCCGATCGAAAGATTCGCCCCCCGCTCGCGAACTTCGTGCGCGTAGCCGTCCGGCAATCGCTCGATGAATGCCGCTGCGTTCACCAGTTCCGCCGCCCACCGGATGTCTGCGTCGCTGATGCTCTCGTCGTGCAAGCGAATGTTGCTTGCAATCGTGCCGCTAAAACAAACCGGATCCTGCGGTACGGCCGCTACGTGTCGCCGCAAGTCGGCCTGGCGCACTGTCCGAATATTTACCCCGTCCACGCTGATACTCCCCGCTTGAATGTCGTAGAAACGCGCCAGCAGGCTCACCAGCGAGGTCTTGCCTGCGCCGGTCGCACCGACCACCGCCACCGATTGGCCTGCCGGGATGGTGAATGAGAGCCCGCGCAGCACTACTTCGTCCGGGTTGTAGCCGAAGACGACGTCGCGAAACTCGATTTCACCGCGCACTGGTCTCGGTAGTCGCCCTGGTTCCTGTGGGTCTTCGACTTCGGCCGGCGTATCGAGTACCTGGAAGATGCGTTCCGCCGAGGCCATTGCTGCCTGCAACACGGTGTAGCGCTCGGCCAGGTTGCGGATCGGCTGAAATGCCCGCTCGGTGTATTGAATGAAGGCTACCAGCATGCCCAGCGAGGCCCAGCCTGCCAGGACGCCCTGGCCGCCCCAGTACAGCAAGAGCGCCGTGCCCACCGCCGACATCAGCACGACTGTC
This sequence comes from Chloroflexaceae bacterium, assembly GCA_034437175.1. GTDB lineage: Bacteria > Chloroflexota > Chloroflexia > Chloroflexales > Chloroflexaceae > DAOTUJ01. Next base: position 17,406 of record DAOTUJ010000058.1, read on the forward strand.
GGGATGAAGAGCGCGAATACCAGCACCGATTGCTGGTTGGCCCGCAAATAGGCCTGGCTGAATTCCTCGAAGCGTTGCCGGCTCTGTTCTTCGCGGTTGAAGAGTTGCGTGATCAGCACGCCGCCGATTTGCTCATTCAAATAGGCATTGATCCGCGCTAGCCGCTGGCGCACCAGCCGGTAGGCTGAACGCATAAATCGTTGGTAAATCATGACGATCAGCCAGAGCACCGGCAGTACTGCCAGGCTGATCAGCGCCAGGCGCCAGTTCAACAGCAACATCGCAACAATGATCCCCAGCAGCGTCAGCATATCCGCCAGGATCAACACAATGCCGCGCGTCAAAAATTCGTTCAGCGCCTCGACATCGTTTGTGATCCGGGTGAGCAGTCGGCCCACCGGGTTGCGATCAAAAAAGGCCAGGCTGCGGGTCTGTACATGGCGGAAGATATGTACGCGCATATCCCGCATTACTTCCTGGCCCACTGCCTGGATCAGGTAGTTGTGCAGGTAACGAAAGCCGAAGTTGAAGGCCAGTGTCAGCAGGAATAGGATGAAGATTGGCCACAGTCCTTCAATGTGCCCCTCCTGGATCGGCCCGTCGATCGCCTGTTGTACCAGCAACGGCGGTATTACTTCCGTCAGCGCGGCGCCGAATAGCAGGAGCACCGCAATCGTCACCCGCCCCCAGTAGGGCGTGACGAATACGCTCAGCCGGCGCACCAGTCGGCCGTCATAGGCTTTGCCGAGAATGACATCATCATCGTGATAGCTGGTCATAGCGGTTTAGCCCTCCATCTCGGCTTCAAGCAGTTCGCGGCGGTACATCGCAGCATAATGGCCGCCCAGTTGGATCAGTTCGTGGTGCCGCCCCTGCTCCGTGATCCGCCCATTGTGCAGCACCACAATCTGGTCGGCATCCTTCACGGTGGCAACGCGCTGGGCAATAATGATGCTGGTGCGGTTTCGCATCACGTTGCGTAGTTCGCTCAGAATCTCGGCGGCGGTATGCGTGTCGACGCTGCTCAGTGCATCGTCCAGCACCAGGATCGTCGGGTTGCGCAGAATTGCTCGTGCGATCGCGGTGCGCTGCTTCTGCCCGCCCGAGAGCGTCACCCCACGCTCGCCGATCATGGTGTCGATGCCCTCCGGGAACTGAGTCAGGTCGTTGCTCAGCCGCGAGGCCTGGATCGCCCGCTCGATCCGCTCGCGCACCAGCGGATCGTCCAGGTCACTGTCCAGCGGCATGCCAAAGGTTACGTTTTCACGCAGCGGCACGCTGAACAGAAAGGTCTCCTGCGGCACATAGCCGATCGCCTGGCGTAGCTGATCCAGCGCCAGCTCGCGCACATCTACGCCGTCGATCAGAACCTGGCCCTCGTCCGGATCGCGTACCCGCCCCAGCAAATTCACCAGCGTGCTCTTGCCCGCTCCGGTCGCGCCGACAATTGCCAGCGAACTGCCGGGTGGTACGCTGAAGGAAATATCCCGCAGCATCCATTCGTCCGCCGGGCGTATCTGCAAAGCTTGGCGCTCTGCACTGTTCATATCGTAATCGTAACGCATTCCGACATCACGGAATTCAATGTGGCCCTGAATGGCCGAAACCCTGGGGTCTGGTGGGTTTCGGATGGTCGGCTGCTCACGCATTGTCGCGTTCAGTCGATCCATCGAAGCTGCCGCCTGCTGAAACAGGTCGACCATCCAGCCCAGCATGATCATCGGGAACGAGAGCAACCCCAGGTACGCATTGAACTGCACCAGTTCGCCGATAGTCAATGTTCCGTTTGTCACCATGCGCCCACCGATAAAGAGCATGAAGGCTGCCGCCAGCCCCAGGATCAATGTCATGCTCGGCCAGAGTGCGCCGCTCAGCAGAACATAACGCAGGTTCAATTCGCGGTAACGCTCATTATCGGCGGCAAAGACTTGTGCCTCGGCATCTTCTTGCGCATAGGCCTTGATGGTGCGGATGCCGCTAAAATTCTCTTGCGCCCGCGTCGAAATATGGCCGAATTGATCCTGCACGCTGGTAAATACCAGCCGCATCCGCCGCCCGATAATGACAAACACGATCGTGCCGATGGGGAGAATGGTTAACATAATCAGCGTCAGTGGGATATTGACCAGCGCCATCAAAATCGTTGCCGCCAGAAAGGTCAGCAGGGCGGTAGCCGCGCCATTGATGCCGGGGCCGAGGAACATGCGCACCTTGCTGAGATCATTGGTGGCCCGTGCCATCAGGTCGCCGGTATGGCTATTACTGAAAAAGCGCTGATCGAGCGCAAGGTAATGATCAAAGAGTTGCCGACGCAGATCGTATTCTATTCGGAACGAAGCGCCGGCAATCAACATGCGCTGGCCGAATTTGAAGATCCCGTCGACGATAGCGATCAAAATGAGCAAGCCACCGTATAACAGCAACGCATTGATCATAATGCCGCCGGCCTGGATCTCATCAACGGCGATCCGCAAGACCAGTGGTGCCAGGGCGGCTGTACCGGCTCCGCAGGCCGCACAGATCAAGCCGACCAGCAAAGGCCGGCGGTAGCGTGCCATGTGGGGCAGCAGGCTCCGTAAACTCGACATGCCAAAGCTCTCCTTCAATGTGGAATAGCGAACGTGGTCTGGCCAGTATGGGGGGCTAACCGTTCAGAAAGGGATATACTCTCTCGTAGTATACCATCGAAATCCTGCCGCCCTCCTCCGCCAAAAGTCCGAAGGCTCACCTGATCAACGAGCGCATTGTTCTCGTCCGGCGTCTCGGATCAACAAGAATTACGCGCATGCTGTAGCTGCCGCAGGCGACAGAAATTCGGTTCCAGCAGGTACCAGCGCCAACCGCACAAGTCGTGGCAAGCAATCATTACGCAGGTCGAAGTTTTGACGTAGGATGGGTGATTGACAAGTCCTGTTGCTTCCTATATAATTACTGACAGATTAAGCTTATTGCATGTCATGCAAGTTCTCTTCACTCTCACGACATTATTTCGGTAGTAGCAGTGAAGGGCTGGGCCAGGAACCCCGCGCTTTGAACGTGTCCTGGCAAGATTCGTGGTTGTGTGTCTTGAAAACAGTGGGAGGTTCGCCAATGCGCGACGAAGACGATCTGGTACCGCCCAAATGGCGTTCATTGTTCAACAACCAGGACTGGTTGCTCCACGACATTGTGGTGAAGTCGTTCTGGGCCTTTGGTGTGATCGCAGCGGTAGCGCACATGCTGGTCTGGTTCTGGCGGCCGTGGTTGCTGCCTTAATGCAAGGTCGGTGTACAGCGCAGTTCAAACTATGGACGCTGAAAGTTTAGTTATTAAAGGGGGGTTGGTGGAATGCCTCCACGCAGTTCCGTTCGTACGAATATCGTGTTGTTCACGATTCTGGGTTTCATCGTAGCATTGCTCATTCATTTTGTGGTATTGAGCTCTCCGCGCTACAACTGGCTTGAGCAGGCGCCTGAAGCGATGAATGCCTTGAATAACGTTGCAATGTACATTTTGCCCGCACTTCTGCTCTTCTAACATTGCGGTCGTTCTGGGTCGACATGCTGAGGATCCACACAACCGCCAGCGCCTGCTGGCGGTTGTGTGCGCTTTACGAGAAATGTTCAGCTTCAGTTCGCCTTTTGCACACCATGCAAATATTTGACCGGCTGGATTAAAAACGGTATAATATGGTTGCCCGGTAAACTTTTTTCATCTCGCATAGGAACGGCATGGTTTGTGATTCTGGTCACGTTGTCGAGAAAAAAGAATGCTGGTCAGCCTGTTCGTCTGTAGCATATATGTCAGTGCCGGTGCATCCGCAGGGATGTCGGCCGGTGTCTGATCTGGAATGAGGAGACCTGGCAATGCAACCGACATCGCGGCAAAGTGACCGCCAAGCCGCTCTGCTAGTTTCCATAGCCGTGGGTGTCGTTGTGGCGATTGTCACAACTGCCACGTTCTATTGGATCGTCGAGTTGTCGGGTGGACCGGAACGGCGTGAGGCTGCACGTGCTGCCAATGCGCCCTGGGATCCGGGCTTCGGTACGCGCAATATTACGGAGGCCGGGCCGAATGTGCCCGATGTGCCTCCTGAAGGCCGTAGCGCCTGGCTCGGCACCGATGCCTGGGAGCTCGGCGTGCAAACCGGCCAGGCCTGGGTGCAGGATTTTCCCAATACGCTGAACGTGCAGGTGCTCCAGGGGATGACCTCGGCGCAAGTCTGGGCCTATATGACCCAGCACGTTTCTCCGGCCCTCGGTGTGAGTTGTCAGTACTGCCACGTGATTAACGGCCCCAACGATTACAATTTTGCGGCGGAAGATTATCCGCAGAAACAGTGGGCGCGCTCGATGCTGCGCCTGGTTGCCGATGTCAATGCGCAGTATATCGTTGACCTGCCCAACTGGAAGGGCAACTATGTGCGGTGTGCGACCTGCCATCAGGGTGTGCCGCAAGTTGCCGAGCCCGAGCAGCGTACTGCCACGCAACGGCGTGATGCGGCGCTGGGCTTGAGTTCGTTCCAGTCTTCCTTTATGGATCCGACCGGACGACGCTACTTCCAATCGGTCGCGCCAATCGGCGCCAACCCCAACTGGCTCGACTCCGACGGCATGCCAACTACTGATCCGGCAGTTGTGCCCGAAGAATTGCAGGGCCGTCTACCTTTGCGCAATGCGATCCTGGCCTATTTCTACAACTATGAAGTCTGGTTGCCCTTCGATGCGGAGGTAGCAGAGACCGGGCGCGGCTCGCTGGCGCTGACCTATCCCGACGGGCCGACCCAGGATCAGGTCAATATCAGCCAGGGCGCGATGAATTTTCAATCCTGGTCGCTTGGCGTTGGCTGTACCTACTGTCATAACTCGCGTAACTTTATTGCTTATGAGCTCGGGGTGGCATCAAATATCGCTGATACGCAGTATGGCTACAACAAGCTCAAGGCTCAGCGCATGATGCAACTCACTACCTGGCTCTACGATAACTGGACACAGTACGGTGCGCAACCCAAGCCCGAAATAACGTTTGAAGGGACTGCCGGTTTTGTCGATGGCCTGTACTATCGCAAGATCGACAACCAGGCTTATAGTGTGCCGGGTTGTTATACCTGCCATGCCGGTAAGACAATTCCGCTGGCGGCGATCAATCAGGCGCAGATACCCGAAGGCGAAGGTGGAATCACGGTGCTGCCGCAAGTCTTGCGTGGGCAGAACCAGTCTCAGTGACAGGGTTTTCTCCTCTGCCAATGATGATGGTCGGACGCTGATGTTCGCGATAGACGGTGGCTGGCTTGCTGTGGTGAGCCGCCACCGTCGCCAATCTTTCAATTCCTCCTTATTGAATTGAGGTTCCCCATGAGCGATCTTCGAAAAAGCACAGCGGTGAATCCACGGCAGGCCGGTTCCGGGCCGGGAACATCCGTTGCGCAGACCGCTCCGGGTTTCGGTGTGCTGGCACGCCGAACCGTTGGTTTGATGAAACCGGTAACCTGGTTTGCCCCGGCCTGGGCCTTCCTCTGTGGCGCTGTGGCCAGCGGTGCGCTTTCCTGGGAACCGAGTACCCTGGGGCGCCTCTTTCTTGGGCTGATGATGGCCGGACCAATTCTCTGCGGTCTCTCGCAGGTGGTCAACGATTATTGTGATCGCGAAGTGGATGCCATCAATGAGCCGCAACGCTTGATTCCCGCCGGCTTGATCAGCCTGCGCCACGTGGCAATTGTGACGCTGGTGTTAACCTGGATTGGCTGTGGGTTGGCGATTTATCTCGGTAGCGAAGTGGCCTTCTATGTCGGCCTCGGCTTGATCTTCGCGCTCGCTTACAGCATGAAACCGGTGCGTGCCAAGCGCAATGGCTGGTACGGCAACGCTCTGGTCTCCTTCTCGTATGAAGGCCTGGCCTGGCTTGCCGGTCATGTTGCTTTTGCTGCGCTGACTTTGCCGAGTGTGCTGCTGGCGGTACTTTATTCCGTCGGTGCCCACGGTATCATGACGGTCAATGATTTCAAGAGCATCGAAGGCGATACCCGGATGGGTATTCGCAGTATTCCGGTGCAGTATGGCAAGACCGGTGCGGCCCGCCTGGTGGTGGCGACTATGTCCCTGGCTCAGGTTGCGGTGATCGGCTGTTTGTTGTTCTGGAATAGCCCGGTTGCTGCAGCGGTCGTTGCCCTGTTGCTGGCTATCCAGTTGGTACCCTATGTGCGCTTCCTGCGCGATCCCGAAAACAATGCAGTCTTCTTCAATGCCACGGCGATTATGCTCTTCGTCTGGGGAATGCTGGCCGCCGCCATCGGTCTGGCCGTCTAGTGTCCCTACCGGGGCGCGCTTCGAAACACTTGCATTCATGGTACGACGTGCGCAGTCGGCATTGGATGCTGTCCGTAGCTGAACTTTTTCGCCTCCGGCAGCGCGGAAGGCGTTCAGGGCCGGCTGTCCGGGCTAGTTGAAGGAGGTTCTATGGGTCAACTTGAAGGAGGTTCTATGGGTCAACGGGTATTGATTGTGGGAGCTTCGGTTGGTGGCGCAACAGCTGCCACGACATTGCGTGCCCACGGTGTGGAAACGGTGATGCTGGAACGCGAACTGCTGAAAGCCAAGCCCTGTGGCGGCGCGGTTCCACCGGCTGCGTTCGTGGAATTCGATCTGCCGCAGTCCCTCATTGATCGCAAAGTCAAACATTGCCTGATTGTCTCGCCGAGTGGCCAGCAAACCCATGTTCCGGTGGCCGGTTCCACGCCGACTGACGACGACTACGTGGCGATGGTGCGCCGTGAGGTTTTCGATAGCTATTTGCGCCAGCGGGCCTGTGAACGTGGTGCCGAACTGATCCACGGTAGCCTGATTCATCTGGATGTGCAGCCGCGTGCAGTGCTTGCGCGCTATCGCGATCCGCAGGGCAACGAGCACGAACTGCGCGCCGATGCGGTTATCGGTGCCGATGGAGCTTATTCGCCAACGGCGAAGCACCTGGGCCTGCCGAGTTTGCCGCGGGCGGTGGCGATCCAGGAGCGCATTGCACTGCCCGATGCACAGATGGCACGCTGGGAAGACACCGCCGATCTGTATCTCGGCCACGAGGTGAGCCCCGACCTGTATGCCTGGGCGTTTCCCAAATGTGACCATATTGCGGTAGGTATCGGCGCCGGCCACGGCCATACGAAAGAAGCCCGGCAACTACTGGCCAACTTGAAGGCGCGGTTGGGTTCGGTGCTCGAAGGCGGCCGCCTGCTGTTGCGCGAGGCGCACGCTCTTCCGATGGAGCCGCATCGGCACATGGCCTTCGACCGGGCCATGCTGATTGGTGATGCGGCCGGCCTGGTGGTGCATACCTCGGGTGAAGGGATCTACTGGGCGATGAAAAGTGGTGAGATGGCGGCGCTGGTGCTGGCCGAAAACCTTGATGTGCCCTCGGCGCAGCATCTACGGGCCTACGAACGCCAGTGGTGGCGCAACTACGGCACAATGTATCGCTTCCTGCGCTGGTTGCAGTGGTGGGGCTACGGCAACGAGCGCCAGATGGAAGTCTTTACCGAAATGTGCCGCAACCATGATGTGCAACGTCTGACCTTCGATAGCTACATGCACAAAAATATGGCGCCGGCAGCCTGGGGCGTGCAGATGAAGATGACCGGCGACATTCTGGCCAGCCAGTTGCGCAACTATGTGCGCCGGCGCACCCCGCTGCGTGAGCAGAGTCTTTCGGCGGCGCAGTCGCTGTCATGACTGAGCGGGCAAGCCAGCAGGGCGCCTGGTACGACGGCGAAAGCTTCGACATCGGCCAGCGCGTGACGATCATCGATGCGGCAGAACGAGTACAGGCCGGCGGAGAGCAGGGGCGGATTGTCGGTTATGATGCCAGCGGGCCGCGGCGGGGCGAGGATTTTGTGCGCGTTCTGGTTATGGTCGATGGGCCTGATCCGGCGATTGTTGCGCTGCCACCGCAGGCGCTGCGCGGCGAAACCGCCAGCGGCGAACTCGAGGGCCTGGCGCGCACGCTACTGGTACAGCTCCAGCAGTTGTTGGGCGAGCGTGGCTACCCGACGTTGCGTGAGTGGTTGCTGAGCGAGCAAGCCCGCAGCATTGCTGCCGATCCCGGCGTATCGCGGCGCAATATTCACCTTGGGCAGATCAGCATCCCCGGCCTGTTGATCGCGCCGATGATCCGCCTTCTGGAGGCGGAGTCGTAGCATCCAGGTATGGTTCTGTTGATTGGTGGCGGCCTGGCTGCCCCCAATCAACAGAGCCATGGCTTACTCTCTAGAAAAACCAGAGCAACGCTCTGGTTTGTGGCCCGCTAGGCGACCTGCGTCCAGGCCTGGCTGATGGCCTCGCGCAGGCGAGCGATGTTTTCGCCGACATCGGCGTGCCGGTTGTAGACAGAGGATCCGGCGACGAGTACCGTCGCACCGGCGGCGACAATTTCGGCGGCATTATCTATGCCGATGCCGCCGTCGACCTCGAGCTCGGCGGGAGAATGGATGGCGTCGAGCATCCGGCGGAGCCGGCGGATCCGGGCAGTGCTGTTGGCAATATAGGACTGGCCGCCGTTGCCCGGGTTGACCGACATGATCAGTACCTGGTCGACATAAGGTAAAATTTCTTCGAGAGTGCTGAGCGAGGTGGCCGGGTTAAGCGTAACACCGGCGTGGCAGCCGAGTTCTTTGATCTGCTGAATGGTGCGATGCAGGTGCGGGCAGGTCTCGACGTGAACCGTAATGCGTTCGGCGCCGGCGGCGGCAAAATCGGCCAGGTATCGCTCGGGTTGTTCGATCATCAGGTGGACATCGAGAGGCAGCGAGCAATGGGCATGCAGGGCGCGCAGCGCCGGCATGCCCAGCGTCATATTCGGCACGAAATGGCCGTCCATGACATCGGCGTGCAACCAGTCGGCGCCGCCCGCTTCGGCAGCGCGGGCCTCGTCACCGAGGCGAGCAAAATCGGCGGCGATAATTGAGGGGGCAATTTTGACACTGCGTGTCATGCGTTCTCCTTTCCGCAGTTGCGATGGCGCCGGTGCCGCAGCAGGCGTTTTTTACCTGCGGCAGCATGGAAGATGCCTTCTTTTGCATTCGTTTTGGCGACTTTGCCGCCAAAACGAATGCACTAACCGTCCTTTCCACACTGCCACCGGCCTACTATCAAATCGTGGATGCAAGCCGCAGTTCTAGCCGAGAAGGTCGGTGGCGACGGTGGCGACATTCTCGGCGGTGAAGCCGAACTGCTTGAAGAGTTCGCCGGCGGGCGCTGAGGCGCCAAACCTGGTCATTGCAATGACTTTGCCACCCGGCCCGACGTAGCGATCCCAGCCGAAGGGTGCGGCGGCTTCGATGGCGACGCGGGCGCTAATATGGGCCGGCAACACATCGGCACGGTATTCGGCATCCTGTTGCTCAAAGAGTTCCCAGGAGGGCATGCTGACCACTCGGGCGGCGATGCCGCGTTCGGCGAGCAGTTCGGCGGCTTTGACGGCGAGGGCAAGTTCTGAGCCAGTGGCGAGCAGGGCAACCTGGGGATCGGCCGGGTTGTGGAGGACGTAAGCGCCGCGCAGCACGCCTTCGGCGGGAGCCATGGCACCGGGGCCGCGCTGGAAAGTCGGCAAATTCTGGCGCGAGAGGACGAGCGCCGTCGGGCCATCGCGGCGTTCGAGGGCGACGCGCCAGGCCTGCGCGGTTTCGGCGGCATCGCCGGGGCGCAGCACTGCCAGGTTGGGTATCGCACGCAGGGCGGCCAGGTGCTCGATGGGCTGGTGAGTCGGCCCGTCTTCGCCGAGACCGATGCTGTCGTGGGTGAAAACATAGATGACGTGCAGGCCCATGATTGCCGCCAGCCGGATGGCCGGGCGCATGTAATCGCTGAAGACCAGGAAGGTGCCGCCGTAAGGGATCAGGCCGCCGTGCAGCGCCATGCCGTTGAGCGCGGCGCTCATTGCATGTTCACGTACGCCGAAGTAGAGATTGCGCCCACTGAAATCAGTTCCGCTGAGCGGTGCGGCGCCTTTGATCAGGGTGTTGTTGGAGCTGTGTAGATCGGCGGAGCCGCCGAGCAGGCCGGGTACAACCGGCGCGAGGGCATTGATTGTCTGGCCGGAAGCAGCGCGGCTGGCGATGCCTCTGGCGTCGGGCGCAAACTCGGGCAGCACCGACCAGTCGACCGGCAGATCCTTTGTCATCATCTGATCCCACTGGGCCGCCTGTTCCGGGTAGGTTGTACGGTAGCGTTGCAGCATGTCTTGCCACATCTGCTGGCTTTCGGCATAGCAGGCGCCGCGTTCTTTGAAGTTGGCATACACTTCGGTGGGCACGTGGAAGAGCGGCTCGACCGGCCAGCCCAGGTTTTGCTTGGTCAATTTGACTTCTTCGACGCCGAGGGGGGCGCCGTGGGCATCTTTGCTGTCCTGCTTGTTCGGGCTGCCGTAGCCGATGTGCGTGCGAGTAATGATAATGCTGGGGCGCTCCTGGTCGGCGCGGGCGGCGGCGAGAGCTTTGGCAACCTCGGGCATACTATGGCCATCGGCGTGGAGTACCTGCCAGCCGTAAGACTCGAAGCGGCGGGCGATGTCTTCGGAGAAAGACAGATCGAGCGGGCCGTCCAGCGAGATCTGGTTGGCATCATAGATCATAATCAGCTTCGCCAGTTTGAGATGACCGGCCAGACTGGCGGTTTCGTGCGAAATGCCTTCCATGAGATCGCCGTCGCTACAGAGCACGTAGGTATAATGGTTGACCAGAGGGAAATCAGGGCGATTGAACATCGTGGCGAGGTAACGTTCGGCGATCGCCATGCCGACACCGTTGCCCACGCCCTGGCCGAGCGGGCCGGTAGTGGTTTCGACACCGGGCGTATCATGGTATTCAGGATGGCCCGGCGTACGGCTGCCCCACTGGCGGAAGCGCTTGAGCTCATCGAGCGGCAGGTCGTAGCCGCTGAGATGCAGCAGCGAATAGATCAGCATCGAACCGTGGCCGGCCGAGAGAATGAAGCGATCGCGGTCGGGCCAGTGCGGATCGGCAGGATTATGTTTGAGAAAGCGTGTCCAGAGCACATAGGCTGCATCAGCCATACCGAGCGGCAGGCCGGGGTGTCCGCTGTTGGCGGCCTGGACACCGTCAATCGAAAGTGCGCGAATGGCATTGGCACTGAGCCGGTCGATTTCACTGCCGACGGACGGGATCTGGATTTGCTGAATCATTGTGGCCTTTCCTTGTTTAAAGAATCAGGGAACGCAGGAACCAGGGAACGCAGGAACCAGGGAACGCAGGAACGAGGGAACGCAGGAACCAGGGAACGCAGGAACCAGGGAACGAAACAATGAGTGCATTGGAGCATTGGATGCATTGGGTTGACGGTAGATAAATTTGTCATATTTTACCACTTCCTTCTTTTTCATGGCAAAACTGTACCTATGCAGCGTAAGTCAGGATTGATTGTTGTACCGTAATATAGCTTACGGTTTGGCGCAGTTCAAGCGATGGCGATTCCTTATTGCGCGACAGAGTGTACCGCGCTGTGGATTTGTTGCGCTGCTCACAGAAATTGTATAATGCGCGGCAGATGAATTGTCCCTTCAGCACGTAGACAGCTTCGAGTATTGTATGCGCTACATACCGGGTGGATTGACGACAAGGAAATGAACTCATGACCGATATCTGGACCGAGCACCTGGCCGAGGGCGTGCGAGGTATGCGCGGCTCCGCGATCCGGGATTTGCTGGCAGTGACGGAACGACCGGAAGTGATTTCATTTGCGGGTGGGCTGCCGGCGCCGGAGTGCTTCCCAAATGAAGAGTTGACCGAGGCGGCCATGCGCATCCTGACTGAGCAGCCGCTGGCGGCACTACAGTACGGCCCGAGCGAAGGCTATCGCCCGCTGCGCGAGTTTCTTGTGGAACATTCACGCAAACTAGGGATGCCTGTGAATCTGGCACAGGTTCTAATCACCGGTGGCTCGCAGCAGGCGCTCGATCTGCTGGGCAAGCTGATGATTGATCCGGGCGCGTCGGTGGCGGTAGAAGCACCAACTTATGTGGGCGCATTGCAGGCCTGGAATACCTATCGGCCACACTATATTTCGTTGCCGGTGGATAATGACGGGCTGGATCTTGCGGCGCTGGAGCGGGCACTGGCTGGCAAGACGCGCCCACGCTTTCTCTATGTTGTCTCCTCATTCCAGAATCCGACCGGAGTTACACTTTCAACCGAGCGGCGGCAAAAGCTGATCGAGCTGGCGGCGCGCTTCCGGCTGCCGATTATCGAAGACGATCCCTATGGCGAACTGGCCTACGACGGCCCGCGCAGTACTACGCTGGCGGCGATGGATATTGCGTGCAATGGTGAGTTACGTAACGTAGTCTATTTGAGCACCTTCTCGAAGCTGCTGGCGCCCGGCTTGCGGGTGGGCTGGGTACTGGCGCCGCCCGTTTTGAGTGACCGGCTGGTGCAGGCACGCCAGGGTATGGATCTGCACACCGGTGGGCTTTCGCAGGCAACAGCCTACGAAGCCTGTCGCGACGGTTTGCTGGATCGGCATGGGCATACGATCCGGGCGATCTATCGCGAGCGGCGCGACGCGATGCTGGCCGCGCTGGAACGCGAGATGCCGGCGGGCGTGAGCTGGACGCGGCCGGCGGGCGGCATGTTCATCTGGCTGACGATGCCGAGCCGCATCGATGCCGTCGATGTGCTGCGGGCGGCGATTGAGCGCGAAGTCGCCTTTGTGCCGGGGCGCGCATTTTACCCCGATGCGAATGGCTTCAACAGCATGCGCTTGAATTTTTCGCATCCTACGCCGGCACGTATCGATACCGGTATTCAGCGGCTGGCGGCGGCGATTCAGCAGGTGGGTGGGAGTGAGAACTGAAGAACTAAAGAACCAGGGAACTAAAAAATCAGGGAACCAGAGGGCAGGGAACTGCTGCCGGGGCATGTTCTCATAAGGGGATGATCGATAGGTTTTAGAAAGCAGGTGTGGTTCTGATTGGCACAGTGAGCTGGTTTGAGTGCATGATTATCCTGGTGCTGCTAGTGTTGTTGACGGCACTGGCTTTTCGGATGGGCTATTTTCGCGGTCGCAATAATCGCCGGTAAATGACGGGATCTACGCGGTTGGCGTAGGATGCTGGCCGCATCAAAGGCTTTTTTGTCTGCGGCAGCAAGGAAGTGGCTATCTTTTTCGTTTGAGTTTGCGGCGAAGCCGCAAACTCAAACGAATTAAAACGGTATTTCCGCCATTTCCACTTTGAAGCGCAAGATTCGGATTGGGTGGATGCCGCAGGTACGGTATGCTGGAGCCAGGAGGTAAACGATAACAATGATAACAACTGATGCTCCGGTATGGCTGATGGACGAAGAGGCTTGCTGGCAGGCGTGGCTGGCACGGGATCGCAGTTTTGATGGGCAGTTTGTGGTGGCGGTGACGAGCACCGGGATTTATTGCCGCCCGTCGTGTCCGGCGCGGCGGCCACGGCCGGATCGGGTAAAATTTTTCGACGCTCCGGCGACGGCGGAGGCGGCCGGGTTTCGGGCTTGCCGGCGCTGCCACCCGAACGGCGAACCGACCGATCCAAAGGCGCCGCTGGTCGCCGAGATCTGCCGTTACCTGGATACGCAGGTTCCGCCGCCGACGCTGGAAGAGCTAGGTGAGCATTTTGGTTTCAGCCCGTTCCACTTGCAGCGGATCTTCAAGCGCGTGATGGGCCTGTCGCCGCGCGAATACCTGGCGGCGCGGCGGGTCGAGCGATTCAAAAAGAGTGTGAAGGAAGGCAACAAGGTGAGCGAGGCCATCTATGATGCCGGTTTCGGCTCGAGTAGCCGGCTGTATGAGCAAGCGACTGCCGAGCTTGGTATGACGCCGGATACGTATCGGCGCGGTGGCCGGGGTATGCAGATTGGCTACCGGATCGTCGATTGCAGCCTGGGACGGTTGCTGGTGGCGGCAACGGAGACTGGCCTGTGCTTTGTGAGCCTGGGCGACGATGATGCCGCGCTGGAAACGGCTTTGCATAATGAATACCCGGCAGCGCAGATCACTCGTGCCGACGAGGGTTTTGGCGACTGGCTGGCGGCAATTGTGGCGCAGATCGAGCAGGGTGTGCCGGCGCGCGATCTGCCGCTGGATGTGCAGGGTACCGCCTTGCAGCGCCAGGTCTGGGCGGTGCTACGCGAGATCCCGCCGGGGACGACGACCAGTTACGGCGAACTGGCGCGCAGCCTGGGGCGGCCGAAGGCGGTGCGGGCGGTGGCGCAGGCCTGTGCGCGCAACCCGATAGCAGTAGTGGTACCTTGTCACCGGGTGACCGGCAGCGACGGCAGTTTGCGCGGCTATCGCTGGGGTGTCGAGCGCAAGCAGGCGCTGATTGAGAGGGAGTTGGGGGGAACTAGGGAACTAGGGAAGTGGGGAACTGGGGAACTGGGGAAGTGGGGAAGTGGGGAACTGGGGAACTAGGGAACTAGGGAACTAGGGCCTTGTGCTAGTTAAAAGCTAGCTCGGAAACGCTAACTGCTTGATCTGCAACCAGTCCGGATTGCCGAGCAAGCGATTGAGATACAGGCAGAGGGTATGTGCGGTCAACTTGGTGTACAGC
>DAOTUJ010000059.1:0-76685 GCA_034437175.1 Chloroflexaceae bacterium
GTATTGTTTAGATAGAAGCCGCCACCCACACCGATACCGTTCGATCCATTTACCAGACTGTATGTTTTCTCTCTCACGAAACCGAATCTTTCGATAACAGTGTCAATCTGATCTCCATATTGGGCGTATCCATCCGCTCCCCGCTGAGATACACACTGAATAATTGGCGAAGGTATTGAAGCTGGAACAGATTATCGATTGTACAACAGGCGCTGAGAAAGCTAGAGTAACCCTGGAAGTACGTTCGACGACCGGAGAAGGCTTGAGTGTGAGTGACATCGGGAAGTATGTGCCGGACACTGCGCTTGAGTCATTCGCAGTCAGCGAAAGCGAGTTTGGTACCTACAAAGTTGAGTATACGCTGGACCAGCCCGCCGATATGGTTCAGCAAACTCTAACGAAAAGCTTCGAAAAGGGTAGCCCCGATTTCAGCTCATTATTCGAGAATTCGGAAATCGAGATATCGGCAGGTACAGGGAATGAGCAAAGCCTTGGTGGCGGTGGCTCTGGAGCACTTGTTGGTCAGAAAATCGGCTTCGGTCTCGAAGGAACGGTTACGCGTACAAGCGAAGTCAGTGAAAAATATACCCTCGTTCCAGCGTAATGCGATAGTGATCGCATAGAACGAGCCAGCCACGCCGGCGTAGCCGGCGTGGTTTGTCATTTGCTCCAAAACCGGCTATAGTACAGCCATGCAAGAACTACTGCTGCGCGAAGAAGATCTGGGGCAGCCGCTGCGGGAATGGCTGGCCGAGGCACCCGCCGGCGCGTTTTCGCTGGCGGTCGAGCGCCTGGAAGACGGGCGTCTGTTGCTGCGCCCCTTGCCTGAATTCGATCCGGCGCTGCTGGCTCGCATCCGGGTGACCATTGCCAAATATCACGAAGCTTTGATGAATCTGACCTGATGCGCTATCTGTCGCCTTACGAGTTGATCGAGATGCATCATGTGCTGCTGGCGACCTTCGGCGGTATGCCCGGCATCACCGAGGCCGGTTTTGCGCGCCTCGAAACCGCTGCCTTCGCTCCGCGCCAGAGCATGTTCGGTGCCGATCTCTATCCCGATGTGCTGGAGAAGGCGGCTGCTCTGTTTGCGTCAATCATTGCCAACCATTCTTTTAGCGACGGCAACAAACGTCTGGCCGTTGTAGCCCTTGATATCTGGCTTGGCCTGAATGGCGCCGAGTTGATCGCCAGCAACGATGAAATGTACGATCTCGCGGTTGCGACTGCTGAACGCCTCGACCGTGAACAGCTTGTGGGCCGGCTTCGTACCTTGATTCGCTTCCCTGCCAGTGCTCAGGTTGCGAAGCCGTAACCTGCAGTTTAAATTTTACTACGCCGGTTTTCGCCTGAATACGTACTATGGAAGCGCACTATTTGACTCTGGGAGATGTGTTTGCGATCCGCGATCGCTATGCCGCTGTTGATCCCTGGCGCTTTGAACTGGTCAATGCTTCCGGTTTGCTCTCGGCCTTGACGACGCCCTTTCAAAGTGCCTTCGGCCAGGAAGCGTTTCCATCACTGACGGCCAAGGCGGCAGCGCTGGTGTTTCTGCTGATTGCCAACCATCCCTTTCGCGATGGCAATAAGCGTATTGCTGGCGCAACCCTGCAACTCTTTCTTGAACGCAATGGCTGCACGTTGCAGGCCGCCGATGATGAACTCAAAGCGTTTACCTTTCTCGTAACCCGTACTAGCCAACCACGCGATCCGCGCCTGCTTCGCTGGATTGACCAGCATATGCTTTGACATTTTGATTTCTGTCGCGTATAGTTGAGTGGGCAACTTGTGACGAAGGAAACGAATATCATCCGGCTTCCGATCAATCAGTGCTGATTATCGTCAGGGAGGAGCGTTATGTCGAAAAAGTGGGTCTGGCTTTTCCGCGAAGGCGATGCCTCGTTGCGTGACCTGCTCGGCGGAAAAGGTGCGAACGTTGCGGAGATGACACGCAGTGGCGTGCCGGTACCGCCCGGGTTTACCATTACGACCGAGGCCTGCAATACCTACTACGATCTCGGCCAGAAATATCCCGACGGTCTCTGGGATCAGGTCGTGGCAGCGTTGAAAGACCTTGAAGAGCAAACGGGCAAGAAGTTCGGCGGTGCCGACGATCCCTTGCTGGTTTCCGTCCGCAGTGGGGCGCGTTTTTCGATGCCCGGTATGATGGACACGGTCCTCAACCTGGGCCTCAACCAGGAAACCCGTGATGGGATCGCAAAACTGACCGATAATCCGCGCTTTGCCGCTGATGCCTATCGCCGTTTTGTGCAACTCTACGGCAAAATTGTGCTCGGTGTTGACGGTGAGAAGTTCGAACATGTGATGGATGAGGTCAAGGGCGATACCCGCCAGGATACCGACCTCAGCGCTGAGGAATTGACCGAGATTGCCGAGCGCTTCAAGAAAATCATCAAGGACGAGAAGGGCATTGATTTCCCCGATGACCCGCTCGGCCAGCTCGAGGGCGCGATTTCGGCAGTGTTCAATTCCTGGAATGGTCGCCGCGCCCGGGACTATCGCCGCCACAATAAGATCTCCGATAGCCTCGGTACCGCCGTCAACGTCCAGGCCATGGTTTATGGCAACATGGGCAGCGATAGCGCGACTGGCGTAGCTTTCACCCGTAACCCGGCTACCGGCGAGGCCAAACTCTTCGGTGAGTATCTCGTCAATGCTCAGGGTGAAGATGTCGTCGCCGGTGTGCGTACGCCGCAGCCGATTGCCAAACTGCAAGAAACCATGCCGGAAGTGTACGATGAGTTTGCCGCGATCGCGACCCGCCTTGAAGCACACTATAAAGATGTGCAGGATATGGAATTCACCATCGAGCGCGGCAAGCTCTGGATGCTCCAGACCCGCAATGGCAAGCGCACTGCCGCTGCCGCAGTCAAGATTGCGGTCGATATGGTGCGCGAGGGGGTGATCGATAAGGCTACCGCCGTCCAGCGCGTCGATCCGGCCATGCTCGACCAGTTGCTCCATCCGATGATCCAGCCCGATTCGCTCAAGTCGGCCACGCTGCTCACCCACGGCCTGCCGGCTTCGCCCGGCGCGGCCTCCGGCAAGGCGGTCTTCCATCCCGATGAGGCTGAGACGCTGGCTCAGACTGGCGAGAAGGTTATTCTGATCCGTGTCGAGACGGCGCCTGAGGACTTTCACGGTATGGTGGCCGCCGAGGCCATTCTGACCGCCCGTGGTGGTATGACCAGCCACGCCGCCGTGGTTGCCCGCGGTATGGGCAAGCCCTGTGTCGCCGGCGCCGGTGATCTCAAGGTCGATTATGCCCACGACCAGGTGGTCGCCAATGGCACGACGATCAAGAAGGGCGATTGGGTGACGCTCGACGGAGCCTCGGGCAATGTTTATGTCGGCCAGTTGCCCACCCAGCAGCCTGAGCTTTCCGGCGATTTTGCCGAGTTGATGGAATGGGCCGATGAGTTCCGCAAGCTGCGGGTGCGTGCCAATGCCGATATTCCCCACGATGCGGAAGTTGCCCGCAACTTCGGCGCCGAGGGCATCGGCCTCTGCCGCACCGAACATATGTTCTTCGAGGGTAATCGCATCGATGCGGTGCGCGAGATGATCATCGCCG
Source organism: Chloroflexaceae bacterium (assembly GCA_034437175.1). Taxonomy (GTDB): domain Bacteria; phylum Chloroflexota; class Chloroflexia; order Chloroflexales; family Chloroflexaceae; genus DAOTUJ01. The sequence continues at coordinate 3,596 of DAOTUJ010000059.1, forward strand.
ATACCGAAGCAGAACGCCGGGCGGCGCTGGCCAAGATTGAGCCGCTGCAGCAGGGTGATTTTGAGGGGCTCTTCCGCGCAATGGGTGCTTTCCCGGTTACTATCCGCACCCTCGACCCGCCGTTGCACGAGTTCCTGCCCCACGAGGATCACGAGATGGAGTTGCTGGCTGACAAGCTCGGTGTGCCCTTCGAGAAGGTCAAGAGCCGCATCGAGGGTCTGCGCGAGTCTAACCCGATGCTGGGCTTCCGTGGCTGCCGCCTCGGGATTAGCTTCCCCGAGATCACTGAGATGCAGGCGCGGGCTATCTTCCGGGCCGCCGCAGTGGTGCGCAAAGAGGGCATCGATGTGCATCCCGAGGTGATGATCCCGCTGGTCGGCCATGTCAATGAGCTCAAGCTGCAAGAAGCGGTGGTGCGCAAAGCTGCCGCCGATGTGGCGGCTGAAGTCGGCTTGGAAGTACCCTTCCACGTCGGCACGATGATCGAGTTGCCGCGTGCCGCCCTCGTCGCTGATGAAATCGCCGAAACGGCCGAGTTCTTCAGTTTCGGTACCAACGACCTGACCCAGACGGCGCTCGGGATGAGCCGCGACGATGCCGGGCGCTTCCTGCCGATGTATGTCGAGCAGAAGATTTTGCCCGATGATCCTTTCCAGTCCATCGACCAGAAGGGCGTCGGTACCCTGGTCAAGATTGGGGTCGAGAAGGGCCGTAGCACCAATAAGGATCTGCATGTCGGTATCTGTGGTGAGCACGGTGGCGACCCGGAGAGTGTGTTCTTCTTCCACTCCGTCGGGCTCGACTATGTGAGTTGCTCGCCTTTCCGGGTGCCGATCGCTCGCCTCGCCGCCGCTCAGGCCGCCATCGGCGATGCCAATCGCGATAAGTAGGCGGCTTGCGCAGCCGGCGTTGCATGCCGGCCGCATCAGGGCTGTTTCGCCGGCGGCAGCATGGAGATACCGGTCTTTTTCGTTTGATTTTGCGGCTTCGCCGCAAAATCAAACGAAATCGATAGTGTTTCTATGCCGCCGCAGGTTAATCCGAAAAATCGGTTTCGGTTATGTGCTGCTGCAGGCGGAAAAGCCGGTGCGGCTTGAGCACACAGGCCGGATGCGGAAATCGCTATGAATGCTACCTCGATTATCGCCGCTTTTCTTGCCCACGCTACAAACACGCCCGACCGGGCGTGTCTTCGTTTTGAGGATCAGATACTTACCTACGGCGAGTTGCGCCGCGCCGCGCTGACATGGAGCGCGCGGCTGGCCGCCCACGGCCTGCATCCCGGTGAACGCCTGGCGCTCTACCTCGGCAACGGCACCAGTTTCCTGGCAATTTATCTCGGTGCCCAGCTCGCCGGCGCAGCGGTGGTGCTCGTCAATACTCAATATCGCCAGGTCGAACTGCGCCACATCCTCAACGACTCCGGCGCCCGCCTGGTTGTCACCGATGAACCCGGCCGTTTCGCGGTCGGCGATTTGCGGGATGCCGGCGAATTGCCTGAGCTGCACGATGTGATCGCCGTCCACGGTACTGCGCTTGATCTTTATGATTACGCCGGCCTCGCCGATACGTTCACGCCATGCCTGCCGCAGCCCGAGGATCTGGCGCTGCTTGGTTATACGTCCGGCACGACCGGGCGCTCCAAGGGGGCGATGCTCACCCACGGCAACCTGGCTGCCAACAGCGCCGCGGTGACCCAGGCCTGGCACTGGACGGAAGCCGACACGCTGTTGTTGGCGCTGCCGCTGTTCCATATTCACGGCCTGGGCGTTGGGTTCCACGGTACGCTGCTCAGCGGTGCCGACGCCGAACTGCATCGGCGCTTCGATGCCGCGACGGTCTGCGAGCGCATTGGCTCCGGCGAGATGACGATGTTTTTCGGCGTGCCGACGATGTATACCCGTCTGCTGGCTGAGGCGCGTCGGCGCGAAGAGGCCGGCCGGCCGGTCGATGCACGCGGTATGCGCCTGTTCGTCTCCGGTTCGGCCCCACTTGATCCGCAGACCTTCGCCGAATTTGAGCAGCGCTTCAGTCACCGCATTCTCGAGCGCTACGGTATGACCGAGACGGTAATGAACCTGACCAATCCCTACGACGGCGAACGGCGCCCCGGCACGGTCGGCCAACCCTTCCCCGGCCAGGAGGCTCGCATCGTCGATGTGAAAAGCCGCCGGCCATTGCCGCCCGGCGAAGTCGGCGAAATCCAGGTGCGCGGCCCGCACGTCTGCCGGGGCTACTGGCAGCGCCCCGAGGCGACCGCCGAAGTCTTTGCCGCCGACGGCTGGTTCAGCACCGGTGACATGGGCCTGGTCAGCGCCGATGGTTATTTCACGATCGCCGGGCGCGCCCGCGAACTGATCATCAGCGGTGGCTACAATATCTACCCGCGCGAAGTCGAAGAAGTGCTGCTGAGCCACCCGGCCGTCGCCGAAGCCGCCGTCGTCGGCATGCCCGATGCCGACCTGGGCGAGCAGGTGGTGGCCGCGATTGTGCCGGCTGCCGGGAGCAGTCAGAATGCTGAGGAATTGATCGAATACTGCCGCAGCCAGCTCGCGGCCTATAAAAAACCGCGCCAGGTGATCTTTGTTGAGGCGCTGCCGCGTAACGCGCTCGGAAAAGTGCAAAAACATATTTTGCAGCAGCAACTGGCCGGTGGCTAAACATGCTTGCCACGTTGAGTGGAGGGACCGAACTGTTCTCGCGTCAGCGGCACGCACCGAGTCCTGGTCAACTCCTCGCGGACGTGCCTTTCAACTCTAGCGTTTTTGCCAGATGGGCGATTTCCCGATCCGGCTGGGCGAAAAACGTGCGGCGTGCCATGCGTGCGGCGAGGTTGACGTGGGCCTCGAATCGTTCGCGCTGCCTCGTCTTGACGATTGTGCTGCCGCTGTGCCATAATGATGCGGTCATGTGAAAATTTGTACCGGCTGGAACTTTGTGCTTCGCGCTGTGCCTCCGGCATGGCAGCGAAGCATTTCTGTGAGTGCTGGAACATTCCCGCTGCCGCGAACGTTATACAAAGAGTGTAGCAGGTTGCTGCCGCTGGAACAGGCATAGATTGTGCAAGCCTACCTGGATATCGAGACGACCTTTAGCGGTACAATCAGTGTAATTGGTATCTATCGCCCGGATCGCGGCACGATCCAGCTGGTCGGCGGTGGGGTCACCGACCTGAATCTGTATGCGGCACTCGACCATGTTGCAACGATTGTCACCTTCAATGGCAGTGGCTTCGATTTGCCGGTTATTCGCAAACGCTTGCTGGCCGATCTGCGCAACGAATTTGCCCACCGCGATCTCCTGTATGTCTGCCGCAAACGCGGCTTGCGCGGCGGCCTCAAAGTTGTCGAGCAACGATTGGGCATTGCCCGCGCTACGGCCGGCATCACCGGCTGGGACGCGCCGCGCCTCTGGAGTCGCTATGAAGATTATGCCGATGAGCAGGCTCTGGCGACGCTCCTGCGTTACAATCAAGAGGATGTGGTAAATCTCGCTTTGCTCGAGGCTGTGCTGGGTGACCTGCCGGCAACTGAGCCGCTATGGAACTGCACTGTGATGATGGAATGAAACTCGATGCAGCAGCAAATCCTCGATAATCGCTATGAATTGCTCCAGAAGATCGGCGAAGGCGGCATGGCCCGCGTCTTCCTTGGGCGCGACTTGCGGCTTAATCGCCAGGTGGCGATCAAGCTGCTCTCGGATCGGCTGGTGCCCGATCCGGATTTTCTCAGTCGCTTTCGCCACGAGGCGCAGGCTGCCGCGATCTTGAATCATCCCAATATTGTCGGGGTCTACGATGTCGGGCAGGACGGTGATGCACATTATATTGTGATGGAATATGTCGAGGGGCTGGATCTCAAGAAGGAGATCATGCGCTATGGCACGCTGGACATTGAGCGCGCCGTATCCATCGCCATCCAGGTGGCGCAGGGTCTCGACGCTGCCCATCGCGTCGGCCTGGTGCATCGCGACATTAAGCCGCAAAATATTATTATCTCGCCCGACGGTGCCGCGCATATTACCGATTTCGGCGTTGCCAAGAGCCGGTTCAGTACCGCAATGACTGAGACCGGCATTACGCTCGGCACCGTCGATTATATTTCGCCCGAACAGGCTCAGGGCCAGCCGGCCACGGCGCGTTCCGACATTTATTCGCTCGGGGTCACGCTCTTCGAGATGTTGACCGGGCGGCTGCCCTTCAGTGGCGACGGCCCGATTGCAGTGGCTATGCAGCATGTCGGCACCCCGCCACCCGCGCCGCGCCAACTCAATCCGCAGATTCCGCCGCAGCTTGAGGCGCTGCTGCTGCGAGCGATGGCCAAAAACCCGGCCCAGCGCTTCGCCGGTGCCGCCGAGTTTGCCAACCAGTTGCGCAACTATCGCAGCATGGCCCGGCAGGAAACCGTGCTCGGGCCGGGTGTACAGCGTCCCGCTCAACAGCCGCAGCACCCGGCAGCGGCTGCGCTGTCACGCTCGCTTCCCGAGCCGACCCTGGTGCGCCCGAACCCGCCTGCCGGCAGCAGCGGGCGGATCAATACCATGCCGCCGCCGCGCCCGGCCCCGGCTCGCCCCGTTCGCCAGCAAAGCTCCGGTTGTGGGACGTTTCTGGTCGGTATGTTTGTGCTGGTCGGCGTGCTGGGTCTGGTGCTGCTCTTCAGCACCGGCGCGTTCGATGATATGATCGGCTGGGGCGGTGTCATTCCCTCGCGCCCGGAACTGCCGAGCTTCCCGACCAGCGGCCCCACCGAGACGCCCGGCCCGACGCCGACAGTTACGGCTACGCCCGCGCCGCTGGTGCGGGTTCCCAACCTGGTCAATCGTGATGCCGATGAGGCGATGGATCTGCTCAGCGAACTGAATTTGCTGGCTGAGCCGGCAGCCGCCTACAGCGATGCCGTGCCGCGCGACCGGGTGATCGACCAGGCTGTACCGGCCGGCAGCGAAGTCGAGGAGGGGAGCCCGGTGACGTACACTGTCAGCCTGGGATTGAACCTGGTTGCGGTTCCCGAACTTGCCCAACGTCAGGTGGAAATTGCCCGCCAGCAGGCCGAAGCTCGCGGTCTGTCGGTCGAGGTAATTGAGGAGCCCAGCCGAACGATTGACGAGGGCTTCGTGATTCGCCAGCAGCCCTCGCCCGACCTGCTGGTCGCGCCCGGTTCCACGGTGCGCCTGGTTGTCAGCATCGGCGACCGGGTGCGCTTTCCCGATGTGATCGGTCGTTCGCGCAGCGAGGCTGAGGCGGCGATCACTACTATCGATGGCCTGAGTATCGAGTTTATCGACGAGCAGGGGCCGGATCGCTTGCCCAATTTCAACCAGTATGCCCCCAACGAAGTCGTCAGCGCCCTCGCCAATGGCCGGCCCGTCGCCAATGGCGACTATGTGCCGCGCGGTAGTAATCTTGTGCTCGGCGTGCGCGCACCTTGAGGCGGCCCACCTGCCGAGCGGCCGGAATAGACATGTACGCATCCTTTTCGTCTGGTTTTGCGGCTTTGCTGCAAAACCAGACGAAATGAAACGGCGGCTTCCTGGCTGCCGCAGGCACAAAACCCGTGATGCCGTAAGCATCCAACTGCGCAAGTCATATAAAAAGAAACCTATGGCTGAGAAAATTGCTCTGATCGATGGACATGCGCTGGCCTTCCGGGCATTTCACGCGCTGAAAGATGCCGACCTGCGCACCGCTGCCGGCGAGCCAACCTATGCGGTCTTCGGCTTTGCCCAGATTTTGCTCGGAACGCTGCACGAACAGCACCCGGCCTATGTCGCGGTGGCTTTCGATGTCGGGCGCACCTTTCGCGATGATCTCTATGCCGAGTATAAGGCCGGCCGCGCTGAGACACCCGCCGAGTTTCATCCGCAACTCGAACGCATCAAGCAACTGGTCGCTGCGCTGAATATTCCGATGTATACTGCCGAGGGCTACGAGGCCGACGATGTCATCGGCACGCTGGCGCGCCAGGCCAGCGCCGCCGGCGTCGATACGCTCATTCTTACCGGCGATACCGATACGCTGCAACTGGTCGATGCGCATGTCCAGGTAATCCTGGCCAATCCCTATGGCCAGAAAACGACGACTACGCTCTACGACCTGGCGAAGGTCGCTGAGCGCTATAAGGGCCTGCGCCCCGATCAACTCGCCGATTTGCGCGGGCTCAAGGGCGATGCCTCCGATAATATTCCCGGCGTCAATGGGATTGGCGAGGCCGGCGCGATCAGTTTGCTCAACCAGTTCGGCAGCGTCGAAGGGCTCTACGAAAAATTTGCCGAGGTGCCCAACCGCTACCGCAAAAAGATCGAGGGCCGGCAGGAAATTGCGCTGTTCAGCAAGAAACTGGCGACGATTGTCTGTGATGTGCCGGTGCAACTCGACCTGGCGGCCGCCCGGCTGGCCGATTATGACCGTGCGCGGGTGATCGGGCTGTTCCAGGAGTTGCAGTTCGGTGCCGGCAGCGGCCTGATCAAGAAGCTGCCTGCTGCGCAGGGCGGCGTAACGGTAGCGCCATTGCCCGCCGATCTGCCGGGCGGCCCGCAGCAGACGCATATGTTCGGCGAAACGGTGTCGCCACCGGCGGCTTCGCGCCAGATGCGCATGTTCGGCGCGGAAAGTGCGCCGCCGTCCGGCAGTCACGGCCACTACCGGGCCGTTCGCACGGTCGAACAACTCCAGGAGTTGCTGGCCGCGCTTGAGGCGGCGCCCGGCTTCGCCTTCGACATCGAGAGCAATGGCCTGCGGCCCTTCGTCGACGAACTGGTCGGCCTCGCGCTGGCAACGCAACCCGGTAGCGGCTGGTATATCCCCTTCGGCCACCAGGAGGATGCGCAACTCGGCCGCGAACAGGTCTTCGCGGCGCTACGCCCTTTCTTCGCCGATCCGCAGCGGCTGCGCTATGCCCATAATGCCAAGTTCGACATCGAATTCCTCGAGCACGCCGGGCTGCCGGTCGGCTCGATTGCCTGCGATACGATGATTGCTGCCGGGCTGCTTGGCTTGCGCCCCGGCCTCAAAGACCTGGCCTTCTACGAGTTGCAGGGCGACTACAAGCTCAGCGAGCCGATGACCGCCATCAGCGAACTGATTGGTCGCGGCGCGAAACAGATTCCCTTCGCCGCAGTGCCCATCGCACAGGCCACACCCTATGCCGCCGCCGACGCCGATATGACTCTGCGCCTGGTTCCGCAACTGCAGGCCCGCCTCGCCGAATTGCCGCAGGTCAACGATCTGTTTCAGAAGATCGAAATGCCGCTGCTGCGCGTGCTGATCGCTATGGAACAGGCCGGCATCGGCCTCGACCGCGAGTACCTGGCTGAACTCAGCCGGCGGCTGGGCAAGCGGCTGGCCGAACTCGAAAGTCGCATTCACGGCTATGCCGCCGCGCCCTTCAATATTAATTCGACCGACCAGCTCAGCGAGGTGCTCTTTCAGCACCTCGGCATTTCCGACGCGGGCGTCGGGCGTACGGCCAGAACCAAAAAATACTCGCTGACCGCCGATACGCTGGAACTCTTGCAGGATCGCCACCCGATTTTCACGCTGATTTTACAGTATCGCCAGCTCGGCAAACTCAAATCGACTTACGTCGACGCGCTGCCGGCGCTGGTCAATCCACGCACCGGGCGGGTGCATACCTCCTACAATCAGCTTGGTGCGGCCACCGGGCGGCTCTCGTCGAACGACCCGAATTTGCAGAATATTCCCGTACGTACCGAAGAGGGTCGCGAGATCCGGCGGGCCTTTGTCGCCCGCCCCGGCCATCGCTTCATCGCCGCCGACTACTCGCAGATCGAGTTGCGCGTGCTGGCCCATATCACCCAGGACGAAAACCTGGTACAGGCCTTCGCGGAAGGTCTGGATATTCATGCGGCGACGGCTGCACAACTCTTTGGCGTTGAACCCGACGCCGTCGATAAGAATCAGCGCCGGATTGCCAAAACCGTCGTGTTCGGCGTGATCTACGGCATCAGTGCCTTCGGGCTGGCTCAGCGGTTGAGCCTGCCGCGCAGCGATGCACAGTTGCTGATCGATGCACTGTTCAACCAGTTTCCCGGTATTCGCGATTATATCGACGCAACTATCGAGCAGGGCCGGACGCAGGGCTACGTCAGTTCGCTCTTCGGGCGACGCCGGGCGATGCCCGAGCTGCAGAGCAGCGGCCCACGCCGCCAGGCCGCCGAGCGCGAGGCCATCAACGCGCCCATCCAGGCTACCGCCGCCGACATTATGAAAATGGCTATGCTGAATGTTGCCGGCGCCCTGCATGACCGCGCCCTGCAAACCCGGCTGCTGCTGCAAGTACACGACGAACTGATCCTGGAAGCGCCTGAGCGCGAAGTGCCGGCAGTCGTGGCCCTGTTGCGTGAAGTTATGGAAAATGTGTACAATCTCAATGTGCCGCTACGCATCGATGTGGAAAGCGGCCCGAATTGGGAGGAAATGCACAACTATGAGTGACGTGATGGCCGCTGCTAGGGCTCCGGCTAATGGGCGCGACATGCATAGCCTGCGCCCGACCTACTCGGTGGTGGCACCGGTGTACAACGAGGAGCAACTGCTCCCTGAATTTTATCGTCGCACGGCAGCCATGCTTGAGGCACTCGGCGAGCCCTTCGAGATCGTGCTGGTCAACGACGGCTGCCGCGACCGCTCGCCCGAGATTATGCGCAAGTTGCATGCCCAGGATCCACGGGTCAAGGTCGTCAATTTCTCAAAAAACTTCGGCCACCAGCTGGCGATTACCGCCGGCATCGACCATGCCCGCGGCGCGGCCGTTGTCGTCATCGACTCGGATCTGCAAGATCCGCCGGAAGTCATTCCCGAGTTGATCAATCGCTGGCAGGAAGGCTACCAGGTGGTTTACGCCGTTCGCGCCGAGCGCGAGGGCGAAACCTGGTTCAAGCAAATCACCGCCAGAACCTTCTATCGGCTGATTGCGCGCATCACCAATGTGAACATCCCGGTCGACACCGGCGATTTCCGGCTGATGGATCGGCGGGTAGTCGATGCACTCGGCAGCATGCGCGAGCAGCACCGTTTTATGCGCGGCATGTCGGCCTGGGTCGGGTTCAAGCAGGCCGGTGTGCCCTATAAGCGCGACGCACGCAGTGCCGGCGAGACGAAATACCCTTTCCGCAAGATGTTCAAGTTCGCCCTGGACGGCATCACCAGTTTTTCTTACCTACCGCTGCAACTGGCCACCTACACCGGCTTCAGCATTACTATTCTCAGCCTGATCGGCATCGTGCTGACGATTATTCTGCGGTTGATACCGGGCGTCTATGCCTTTGAGGGCCAGGCGACCACCCTGGTGACGGTACTCTTCCTGGGTGGCGTGCAACTCATTTTTCTCGGGATTATCGGCGAGTATCTGGGCCGGATCTATGATGAAGTGAAGAACCGGCCGCTGTACATCGTGGCCGAAACATTGGGCTTCGAGGAGGAAAAATAACAGCAAATCCGCAATGATAAGGGGCAGGGGTCTGATGTTTTTGGCGGCAACGCCGCCGGAAACACCAGACCCCTGCCCCTTATCTTGCACAATTTGCTATTACGCCCCTGCTAATGCAGCGCGATCTTGAGCACTTCGTCCATCGATTCGACCGGAATAAGTTGCAAATCCTGGCGCACTTTGTCGGGCAGTTCACCGATGTCTTTTTCATTTTCTTTCGGCAAAATGAAGGTTCGAATGCCGGCACGATGGGCCGCCAGCGTCTTCTCCTTCAGACCGCCGATAGGCAACACCTTGCCGCGCAGCGTCACCTCACCGGTCATTGCTACGTCACGACGCACCGGGCGCCCGGTCATGGCACTGATCAATGCCGTGGTCAGGGTAATGCCGGCCGAGGGGCCATCCTTCGGCACCGCACCTTCCGGCACATGGATGTGAATGGCATATTGCTCGAAATAGTCCGGTGAGATGCCGAATTGCTCGGCTTTAGCACGCACGTACGACATGGCCGCCTGAGCACTCTCGCGCATCACCTCGCCGAGCCGGCCGGTGAGTTGCATATTGCCCTTGCCCTTGACCGGCAGCACCTCGATGCTGAGAATATCGCCGCCGGTGGGTGTCCAGGAGACACCGGTAGCCACACCGACTTCGTCGTGCTCCTGGGCCAGGCCGAAGGTGAACTGCTTCGGCCCGAGGTACGTCACCACATCCTCCTCGCTGATCGTGTAGTGTACATCCAGGCCCGACGTGTCGACACCCTCGGGGGAAGCCATCAGCGGCTCCTGCGGCGCGACCGATTCGGCGGCGGTTGCGGCGGCGGCAGCGGCCTCGTCGCTGACCGCCGCCACTTTGCGGGCCACCTTGCGGCAGAGGCTGGCCAGTTCACGTTCCAGGTTGCGCACCCCGGCCTCACGCGTATACTCGCGAATGAGCGTCATCACCGCGCTATCCGTGACGTCGAGCTGATTCTCGATCAGGCCATGAAACTCGCGCTGCTTGGGGATCAGGAAACCCCGCGCAATGCCCAGCTTCTCGTCTTCGGTGTAGCCACCGATCTCGATAATCTCCATGCGGTCGCGCAGCGGCCCCGGAATCGGCTCAAGCTGGTTGGCGGTAGCAATAAAGATTACCTTGCTGAGATCGTAGGGGATCTCCAGGTAGTGATCGCTAAAGGTATTGTTCTGCTCCGGATCGAGCACCTCGAGCAGGGCCGACGTCGGGTCGCCGCGGAAATCGGCGCCGACCTTGTCGATTTCGTCGAGCACATAGACCGGACTATTTGATTTAGCCGTCTTCATACCCTGGATGATCCGGCCGGGCATTGCGCCGATATAGGTACGGCGATGGCCGCGGATCTCGGCCTCGTCGCGCACGCCGCCCAGGCTGGTGCGCACGAACTGGCGACCGAGGGCCCGCGCAATCGAGCGGCCCAGGCTGGTTTTGCCGACACCCGGTGGGCCAACGAAGCAGAGAATCGGCGAGCGCATCTTATTGCCGGCCAGTTTGCGCACTGCCAGAAACTCCAGAATGCGCTCCTTGACCTTTTCGAGCCCATAGTGATCATCGTCGAGCACATGCTGGGCCTGGATAATGCTGATTTCGGGATGCTGCTCTTCAGCCCAGGGCAGATTGATAATCCAGTCGAGATACGTGCGAATGACCCCGGCTTCCGGGCTATTCATACCCTGTTGAGCCAGCCGGCGGATCTCGTGCAGCGCCTGATTCTTGACATAGTCGGGCGCGTCCATTTCAGCGACCTTGCGCCGCAATTCGTCGATGGGATCATCGACATCGTCATCGTCGCCGAGTTCGCGGCGAATGACGCGCATCTGCTCGCGCAAAAAATACTCGCGCTGGCTCTGGTCGAGGACTTCCTTGGTATCCTGCTGAATTTTATGGCGTAGCTTGAGCAACTCAAGCTGGCGGGCCAGAATGAAATAGGCCTTGCGCAGGCGTTCGACCGGATCGAGCGTATTGAGTATCTCCATCTTGTCGCGGAACTCGAAGGCCGGCCCCCAGGTGACAATGTCGGCGAGGTGACCGGGGCGATCAATGCGATGCACGAAGGCCACGGCTTCCTGCGGTACTTCGCCCAGGTGATCGACAAACTCATCGACCTGCTGCTTGACAGTTTCCATCAGCGCCTCAATTTCCATGCCGTCGACCGGCTGATCCTCGACCGGGACGCAGCGCACCCGGTAGTAGGGATCGCTCTGCGTGGCACCACGAATCTCGGCGCGGTGCAGACCTTCGAGAATGATGCGCACGATGCCGTCGGGCAGCTTCATAAACTCATCGAGCCGGGCGATCACCCCGGTCGGCGGGAGTTGCTGGGTCTGATTGCTCTTATAGCCTTCAATTTCATCTTCAGAGACAAAAATCAGCAGTATCTCGCGATCTTCCTCCCAGGCCCGTTCCATGGCGCGATAGGATTTGCCCTGACCAACCTGGAGCGGCACGGTCATATGCGGCATAATCACCATCTCGCCAAGCACAACCAGCGGCAATTCACGCTCAAAGTCGTCATCGTCGGATTCGTGCAGGAGCGCATCGATCTCCGAGTCGTACTCTTCCTGCCAGGTTACCGGATCGCCAATCTCGGCATCAGGCGAGAACGGCCGGCTTGTATCCTTGTTCATCAACATTCCTCTTTGAATAACAGCTAAAGTGACAGTACGTCTTCGGCGAATTGCAGGCTATGCAGGCGGGCATACAGGCCATCCCGGGCCAGCAACTCGCTATGGGTACCAATTTCGACAATCCGACCGGCATCGACGACAGCGATACGATCGGCACGGCGCACCGTGCTGAGCCGATGGGCGATGATAATGCTGGTGCGGTCGCGCATCAGGCGTTCGAGCGCCTCCTGCACCAGGCGTTCGCTTGCGCTGTCGAGCGCACTGGTGGCCTCATCCAGGATCAGGATGCGCGGATCTTTCAAGATCGCCCGCGCAATCGCAACCCGCTGGCGCTGGCCGCCGCTCAGTTTGACGCCGCGCTCGCCGACCAGCGTGGCATAGCCCTGCGGCAAGCCGACGATGAACTCGTGAGCATTGGCAGCGCGCGCCGCCGCCTCGATGTCGGACTGATCGGCTTCCAGCCGCCCGTAAGCAATATTGTCGCCGATGCTACCGCTGAACAATTGCGTTTCCTGCGGCACAATCCCGATCTGCCGGCGCAGGCCGGCCAGCGTCACCTGCCGGATATCGTGGCCGTCGATACTGATGCTGCCGCGTTGCACATCATAAAAACGCGGAATCAGATTGGCAATCGTGCTTTTGCCGGCGCCGCTCGGCCCGACCAGTGCCAGCACCTCACCCGGCGCTACCGTCAACGAGACATCTTTCAAGACGGCCTGCTGCTCATGGCCGGCGTCGAGGCCGTCGTAGCCGAACCAGACATTGCGGAACTGCACTTCGCCGCGCAGGGGCGGCAGAACCTGGGCATCGACGACTTCGCGGATGTTCGGCTCGGTGTCGAGCAACTCAAAGATGCGCCGGGTGGCCCCCAGTGCCGCCTGCAACTGACTGAACAGGCTGCTGAACGTGCCCATCGTGCCGGCAATCGTGCCGGCATAGAACAGAAAAGCAAAGAGATCGCCGGGCAGCAGGGCACCTTCAATCACTAGCCGGCCGCCGACCCAGAGCACCGCGACCATGGCACTCCAGGCGAAAATACCGATCAGCGGCCCGAAGATCGCCTGGGCGCGAATGCGCTCCATCGCCGTCGCAAAGGTCGCCTCGACGGCCTGGCGGAAACGCCCGATCTCATAGGGCTCGCGGGCAAAGGACTTGACGATCCGCACGCCGGACGTGGTTTCCTCAAGCACACTGGCGGCATCAGCCAGCCGATCTTGCACGCGGGTCGAAATCCGGCGGATCCAGCGCCCGAACAGAATCGCCGTGACGGTGATCAACGGCACCAGCAGCAGCGCCAGGCCGGTCAGTTGCCAGGACACCAGCAGCATCAGGGCCAGCGCACCGATGAACTGAATGATGGCGCGCAGGAACGAGGCCAGGTTGCTGGTCGTCACCGCCTGGATAAGCGTGACATCGTTGGTCAGGCGACTGGTAATTTCACCGACGCGCCGGTTGTGGAAAAAGCCCAGTTCCAGGCTCTGCAAGTGGGTATAGGCTGCCACCCGCAAATCGGTCACCACCCGCTCACCGACAAACGCCAGCCAGTAGCTCTCGATCAGGCTGAAGAGCGCCTGAAAGATGATGATCACCACCAGGAGCAGCGTAATCTGGTTGAGCGGCACCGTCAGCGCACTGCCGGTGATGGCATTGATCAGCGTACCGGCGGCGAGCGGGATAGACAGGCCGGCAGCGGTTGCCAGCACCATGGCCGTAATCGCCAGAATGAGCCGGCCGCGATACGGCCGCGCATAAGCAAAGATGCGTTGCCAGCCCATAGTGCGCAGCGCAGCAAAATCGGCGCGCGGAGCTGGTTGTTCGACGGCGAGATCTACGCCCATCGGCTGTTTTCTCCTCGTTCGGTGGTTCGCACCATGCCTTCGAGCACCTGGTCGAGCAGGCTCAGCAGCGTCTCGAAATCCTGGCGCGGCAAATGCGCCAGGGCGGCTTGCATCTGCTCGCGACGGGCCTGCTTGATCTCGGCAATCAAGGCACTGCCGCGTGGCGTCACAATGACCATCACCTGGCGCCGGTCGCGCTCATGGCGGGTGCGTTCCACCAGTTGTTTTTCCAGCAAACGATCGACAATCCCGGTCAACGAAGCGGCCGACTGGTGGGTTGCCTCGGCCAGATCGGACATCTTGCATTCACCGGCAGACTGATGCAGATGCAGCAGGGTATAAAACTGGGGCAGGGTGACTTTGAAGCGTTCTTCGTCGAGCAACTGCATAAACTGGCGCTGGCTGAGCCAGCTAATTTGCATAATTGCCCGTTCAATTGCCTCAACCGGGCTGCGCGCAGTCGTCTCGTCTACAGGTTGTGGTTCGCGCCGTACGCCAGCCATACCCCATCCTCACATAGCTCAAGTATTTAAATATTCAACAATATTAAGTATATAGCCATTAAAGTATCGTGTCAAACCAGGATCACACGTTCGGCCCGAACTTATGAACGCATGATCATGGGCGAGCCGAACGCAACCAGCTTCTTGCATTCGAAGGGGCGCAAAAGCCTTGATGCGGTCAGCATCCCCGACTGCGTCCGGCGAACCGGCGGGAATACAGCAGTCACGCTGCCGCATCCCGGCCGGGCCTGTTATAATGCATATAATTTCGGCAATGAAAGTAATATTTGCTTGATCCTGACGAGAGGAGCCTGGTGATTATGGAGGGCTTGACGTCCGCACGCCCGGTTCAGTTGTTGATCCGCACCGGGCAGAAGTGGCAAAAGGATGCCTGTCTGGAAATGGGCGCTTCGATGGCCTATTATGCGGTGTTTTCGCTCTTCCCACTCGTGCTGGTCATTTTGAGTGTGTTCGGTTTTTTTGTCGGGCCGACATCGCAAATCTACGACCAGATCCTGACGTTTGTTGCGGAAGCTCTGCCGCCGGACGCTGCCGACCTTGTCGCCAATACGCTGACAACGCTCAATGCGCAGAGCCGCAACGCGAGCATTATCGGCTTCGGCACGTTGCTGCTGAGCGCCAGTGCCATCTTCGGCGCACTGGATCGAGCCTTCGACAAGATCTGGGAGGTGAGCGCGGAAGCTAACGGCAACGGCAATATTCTAGGTGCCGTGCTGACGGCCGTCTGGAAAAAGGCGCTGGCCTTTCTACTGGTGCTGGGCTGCGGTGGGCTGGTGCTGCTCTCGATGCTGTCGGATCTGGCCATCGGAATTGCGGTCGCGGTGCTGCAACGGATTTCGGCCGAGATCGAGTTCATTCAACTTGATACGGCGGCGCTGATTGGCCAGTTGCAGGTGCTGGTTTCCTTCCTGGTGCTGGCGCTGGTGCTGATGATCCTGTACCGGGTGTTGCCGTCCGGCAAGGTACGCTGGGGCGATGTCTGGCCGGGCGGGTTGCTGGCGGCCGGGTTGATGATCCTGCTCCAGCAACTGGTCAGTACCAGTGTAGTGTCGGTCGGTGCGAATTTCCAGTCCTACGGCGTGATTGGCGGCGTGATGGTGCTAATGTTGTGGATTTTTTTGACTGGCCAGATCCTGTTTATCGGCGCCGAGCTTTCGTTTGCTTATGCGCATCTTTATGGCAGCCGACACAGCGCGGCGGCCGATGAAGCTTCGGTGGCAGTAGCGCAGGAAACAGCCGTAGCCGCCGGCTTGCTGGAAGAGCAGCCGGCGGCGCAAGCGGCTGTACCCGTGCCGCCGCATCAGCCGACGCCGCCGATCGCTGTGCCCGCGCCGGCGCCGGCCGGTCATCCGTCGCACCATAGCCCGGCGCGGGCCGCCGGCATCGGCGTGATCATCGGAGCGCTCGGCACGATTGCTCTGAGCATCGGTACCCTTATTCTCGGCATTGGCCGCCTGATACAAAGAGTTCGCCGTTGATGAGAGGTTTGGAGAAAGGTTGTACTGCATGAGCCTGTGTGACATCAGTGAAGAGACAGTGACGCCATTTCATGAGTTCTCGCGAGCCGAGTGGTCGGCGCTCCGTGCGGATACGCCGAACCCGCTCAGCGAGCAAGAACTCGCAACGTTGCGTAGCTTCAACGAAGATGTTGATCTGGAAGAGATTACGCATATCTACCTGCCGCTGGCCCGCCTGTTGAAGCTGTACATCAATTCGACGCGCAGCCTGTCGCAGGTAACGGCCGAGTTTCTGGGTCATGCACCAGCCATTGTGCCGTATGTGATCGGAGTGGTGGGAAGTGTAGCGGTCGGCAAAAGCACCACAGCGCGTGTGTTGCAGGCGCTGCTGGCACGCGGCCCGGAACGGCTCAGCGTCGACCTGGTGACGACGGATGGGTTTCTGTACCCAAATGCGACCCTGGCAGCGCGCAATTTGATGCAGCGCAAGGGCTTTCCCGAGAGCTACGATGTCCGGCGACTGGTGCATTTTGTCGCCGATGTCAAATCGGGAGCCGGCCTGGTAATGGCGCCGATCTATTCGCACCTGCACTACGACATTGTGCCCGACCAGACGCAACTGGTAGCCCAGCCCGATGTGTTGATCATCGAGGGGCTGAACCTGCTCCAGAGCACCGCCGACTATCCGGCAGACACACCGCGCACTTTCGTCTCGGATTTCTTCGATTTTTCGATTTATGTCGATGCCGACGAACCCGATCTCGAACAATGGTATGTACGACGGTTCCTCCGCTTGCGCGAAACGGCCTTCCGTAACCCGGAATCGTACTTTGTGCGCTACAGCAGCCTGTCGGCGGATGAAGCAACGGCGGTAGCTCGCCAGATCTGGCACAGCATCAACCGGGTCAATCTACACTGCAACATTTTGCCGACTCGCGAGCGCGCCCGGCTGATCCTCGAAAAGGGCGGCAGCCACGCGGTCGAACGGGTACGACTGCGCAAAATTTGACGGGTAGGGGCGCAGCCGTTCAACAGGTGCGCGAACACGCACCTGTTAACGGCTGCGCCCCTTGCAAAAGGTAAAAATAATGTGTATTATATGCGAGGCAACCCGGAAGTTGCCTCGCATGGTTACTGGTGATTGTGGTGCCGCCGGGTTGTCGGCACCGAACCGTCCCCCTTTAAAGGAGGCCTTGATGCGTTCACCACGCCCTGTTCGCTACAGGCGCCGTCTCCCGGCCCTGTTGACGCTGATCTGTCTCGTTGTGTTGCTGCCAACCCTCGCTCCTCCCGCTACTGCTCAGGAAGAACCCATCCAACAAATGCGCGCCGTCTGGGCCGATGCTCTCCACGATGGCTTCCGCAACCACGAACAGGTCGATGAGCTCTTCAATAATATTGTGCGGGCCAATGCCAATACGCTGTTTATGCAGGTGCGACGCCACGGCAACACCTGGTACAACTCGCCGATTGAGCCACGCGCCGCCGACCCGAAACTGGCACCGGCGGAAACCTTCGACCCACTCGGTTATGCGCTGGCCAGAGGCAAGCAGATGGGTGTGGAAGTCCATGCCTGGGTTGTCGTTTCGGTGACCTGCCGGCCGCACGATGCGCTCTGGGGCCATTATCAGCATATCTGCACCCACCACGGCCCGACGGTGCCCGACCCGCAACGCTGGACGACGGCGACCTACGGCGGTACTCAGGTCGGCGACCTGGACTTCGGCCACCCGGCGGCGATCCAGTATATGGAGCACGTGGTGATGCACCTGCTCTCGGCCTACCCTGAACTGGACGGCATTCACTGGGATTTTATCCGCACCGGCGGTGAGAGCTACGGCTACAATCGGGTCAGTATGGAGCGTTTCAACCTGGCACACGGGCGTGCGCTCGACAGCCGCCCGATTCCCGGCGATCCGGCCTGGAAACAATGGCGCCGCGACCGCATTACGGAGCTGGCGCGGCGGCTGTATATTCGCAGCAAGGCCATCAACCCGCGCATTGAGGTGAGTGCCGCGACGATCACCTGGGGCGGGCTGGGCACCTACCACCCGAACGACTGGCCGAACTCGGCGGCTTACGACCGGGTTTTCCAGGACTGGCGCGGCTGGCTGGAGGAGGGCATTCTCGACTTCGCCGTGCCGATGCACTATTTTAGCGAGCGCAACATCCGCCAGCGCGAATGGTATAACGGCTGGCTGGCCTGGGATCGCGCTAACCAGGGGCGCCGGGCGATTGTACCCGGCATCGGTGCCTGGCTGAACAATCCCGACGAGAACCTGGCCCAGATTGTGCGGGCGCTGACGCCGGACGATCAGGGGCGCTATCTCTCGGGCATCGCCATCTATTCTTACGACCAGCCCATTCGCGGCGGCGGCTTCGAGCCGCGGCGGGCCTACATGGACACACTGCGCAATACGGTCTTTGCGCAGCCGGCACAGGCTCCTGAGTGGCCATGGATCGCCAATCCAACCGGCGGCCACCTGCAGGGCATTGCTTCTATCGACGGCCAGGTCATGCCGAATGCGAAAGTCTCGCTGATACACAACGGCACCTGGCTGCGCGATATCTTTTCTTCGGCGGACGGCTGGTACGGCGCGGTAGAACTGCCGCCGGGCGCCTACGCTATTGTCGTACACGACCCGGCCAATCCCGCGCGCCAGGCCTTCTACGATGTCGTGGTGCAGGCCGGCTTCGTCACAAACGGTCCGTAAAGCCAAAAGACATGGGCATAATGATGGCCGGCAGCTACGCTGCCGGCCATCATTATGCCCATATTTATCCGGAGATCGTGAGCACAATTTTGCCGACGTATTGCTTTTTCAGGAAATAGCGCTGTGCTTCGGCGATCTGTTCGAGTGGAAAGGTTTGTGCGATAAGCGGGGTCAGTTTTGCCTGCTCCAGATAGCTGATCAGGTTGGGAAATACCTCGGGATTGAGCACAGTGCAGCCGAAGAAGCTCAGATCTTTCAGATACAGCGTTCGCAGATCGAGTTCCACCAGCGCACCGGCGATGGCTCCGGAAACGGCGTAACGCCCACGGCTGCGCAACACAGCCAGCAGCGCCGGCCATTGCGGCCCGCCGACCAGGTCAACCACCACGTCGACACTGTCCGCTCCAAGTTTCTCTACCGGATTATCGTCGCGATGAATGATCCGGGCTGCGCCTAGCTTGCACACATCCGTCGCTTTCGGCGGGCTGGCTACCGCAATGACTTCGGCACCGCGCAGCCGGGCGAGTTGCACGGCGGCAGAGCCGACGCCGCCCGATGCGCCGGTCACCAGCACCCGCTCCCCGGCAGCCACGCCTGCACGCGTCAGCAGATTCTCGGCGGTTGAATAGGAACAGGGGAACGAAGCCAGTTCAACATCGCTCAACTCGCTCTGAAGCGGGTGGGCGTGGCGGGCCGCCACCCTGGTATATTCGGCAAAGCCGCCATCGCATTCCGAACCGAGAAACCAGGGTTGCGCCAACTTCTGCCCGTTGGCTTCCCAGAGACAGGGCTCAATCAAGACGCGCTCCCCGATCCGCTGCGGGTTGACCTCCGCGCCGATGGCGACAATGCTGCCACAGACATCGATGCCCTGGATGCGTGGAAGCTGGATCGGCGCACCGGTCCAACTTGCATCTGCTTCGGCCGCGCCCTGCTTCGAATACCAGCCAGTGCGCGTGTTGATGTCGGTATTGTTCACGCCGGCTGCACCGACGCGCACCAACACATCGTGCGGTCCCGGCGCGGGCACCGGAATATCGTCGCGAAACTCCAGTTTATCCAGGTCACCGTGTCCGGTCAGCCAGACTCCACGCATCGTTTCGGGAAGTTTATGCATATCTGGTTCACTTTTCGTGTATGCGCCTGTGGCAGGCGAAACATATTCTGCGGCAGAAACGGATGGCTAGCAAATACGCGGGAGTTGCTCCCCGCTGATCATATCGACTACCCGCGTGCCGCCGATGTGGCTGCGCAGAAAGACGCGGCCGGGATGCGCGGCGACGACTTCGCCAATAATGGCGGCTTCGGCGCCGCGCGGGTGCGTGCGCATGGTGGCCAGGGCGACTTCGGCGGCCGCCGGGTCGACGATAGCGATGCATTTGCCTTCGTTGGCAACATAAAGCGGGTCGAGGCCGAGGATCTCGCAGGCGCCACGCACTTCTTCGCGCAGCGGCAACCGGCTCTCTTCCAGCCGGATGCCCACGCCGGCATCGATGGCGATCTCGTTCACGGCGCTGGCCACCCCGCCGCGGGTCGGGTCGCGCAGCATATGCAACTGTGGCCCGCAGGCAGCCAGCAAAGCAGCGACCAGGCCGTACAGCGGCGCCGTGTCGCTCTCCAACACGGTTTCGAACTCCAGGCTCTCCCGGAGCGACATGATCGCAATACCGTGGTCGGCAATCGGCCCATTGATCAGCAACAGGTCGCCGGGACGTGCCTGCTGCGGCGCGATGCCGACGCCGGACGGAATCACGCCCACGCCGCTGACATTGATGAAGACCCCATCGCCCTTGCCGCGGTCGACGACCTTGGTATCGCCGGTAACGATGTTGACATCGGCGGCGGCAGCGGCGGCCTGCAACGATTGCACCAGGCGCCAGAGCATTTCCATGGGCAGGCCTTCTTCGAGGATCAGGCCGAGCGAGAGGGCCAGCGGGCGAGCGCCGCACATGGCCAGGTCGTTGACTGTGCCGTACACGGCCAGGCTGCCGATGTCGCCGCCGGGGAAAAACAGCGGACTAATCACAAACGAGTCGGTAGAGAAGGCCAGTTGCCCCGCTTCAACCGTTAGAATTGCGCCGTCGTGCAAACTCAGCGGGCCGGTGCCGGCAAAAGCGGGCGCGAACATCTGCTCGACCAGCATCCGGCTGAGGCGCCCGCCGCCGCCGTGGGCCATCGTAATCACCGGATACTCACTGATCGGAATTGGGCACTGTGCCCCGGAAGAGAGATTGGTCATACTCTTTTTTCCGCTCATCGCATCAAAACAGGGGAAATGCCGTAGTTTCTTGACTTGTCAGCGGACCGCGCCCATACTGATAATAGGCCGCGCAGGCGCCCTCGGAAGAGACCATCGGTGCGCCCAGCGGATGCTCAGGTGTACAGGCGCCACCGAAAGCCGGGCAGTCGCCCGGTTTTTTTGCGCCCTTGAGGATCGCCCCGGCAATACAGATCGGCGATTCCTGGGCATTGATGTGTTCGACGGCAAAACGCAACTCGGCATCGTAAGCGGCAAATTGCGGGCGCAAGCCCAGGCCGCTGGCCGGAATCGGGCCGATGCCGCGCCACTGGCGATCGCGCACTTCAAAGACCTGTTTGAGCAACTGTTGGGCCGGCAAGTTGCCGGCCCGGTTAACGGCCCGGCGATACTGGTTTTCAACAACGGCGCGCCCGGCTTCGAGCGCCTGCACGGTCATGGAGATGCCCTGCAGCAGGTCGAGCGGCTCGAAGCCGGTGACCACGATGGGCACCTGGTATTCTGCTGCGATTGGATCGTATTCGTGATAGCCCATCACCGCACAGACGTGGCCGGCTGCCAGGAAGCCCTGCACCCGATTGTCGGGCTCGCTCAGCAGCGCACGCATCGCCGGCGGCACCAGCACATGCGAGCAGAGGATCGAGAAATTCGTCAGGCTCAATTGCGCAGCTTGCCAGACGGCCATCGCATTGGCCGGCGCCGTCGTCTCGAAGCCGACCGCGAAGAAGACGACGGCGCGATCAGGGTGCTTCTGCGCCAGCTTGATCGCATCGAGCGGCGAGTAGACAATGCGCACATCGGCGCCGGCAGCCTTGAGGCTCAGCAGGTCGCCCTGCGATCCCGGCACACGCAGCATATCGCCGAAGGAAGTGAAAATCACTTCGGGTCGGGCGGCAATCGCCAGCGCCCGGTCGATCAACTCAAGCGGCGTAACACAGACCGGGCACCCCGGCCCGTGTACCAGGCTGATTTCGGGCGGCAGCATATGCACGATGCCCGATTTGACCAGCGTGTGCGTCTGGCCGCCACAGATTTCCATCAGCGTCCAGGGCCGGCTGACAGCCTGGCGAATCGCCGCCAGAACTTGTTGGGCATCCTCTTCACCGCGATACTCGTCAACGAATTTCATCGGTTTACTCCGGCTGGGGAATATCGAGCTCGGCCAGTTCATTCATTTCGCGCAGGTATTCAAAAACCTGGGCGGCTTCAGCTTCGTCGATCCGGCTGATGGCAAAGCCAACGTGTACGACTACATAGTCGCCGATCTGGGCCTCAGGCACATAGGCCAGGCAGACTTCCTTGAGAATGCCGCCAAAACTGACCTTGCCCATGGCCAGGCCGGTTGGATCGGGCATGAGGCCGACAATTTTACCGGGCACACCAAGACACATCAGACTCTCCTTATTTGGGATGCGTGTGATGGATTGAACGGCATAGCCGTTCAATCCATCACACGCATCCCAACCGGAAATGGTACTCATATTGCGGTTGATTGTTTGCGGCATAGCCGCAAACAATCAACCGCAATGCGTATCGTCAAAAGGACTGGTTGGCCGCCGTTGCAGCAGCCACCTGGCCCAGGCTGATGCAAGCGTCGCCGGGCGGGAGCCGGCGGTGTAGCAGCACATTGTAACCGGCAGCCTGCAACTGCCGGGCGCTGCCTTCAACCAGCAGACGGTTCTGGAAGCAGCCGCCGCTCAAAGCGACGCGGTCGATGGCGACATGCCGGGCAACCGTTGCAATCAATTGTACCAGGCCATGATGAAAACGGGCGGCCATCGTCGCCGGCGATGTGCCGCGAGCCAGGTCGGTGAGCAGCGATTCGAGACAGGGCTGCCAGTCGAGCAGCAGCGGGCCATTCGGCTGTGGCTGCAGCACGAAAGGATAACTGCCACACGTAGCAGGATCGGCGATCCATTCGAGCTGCAGCGCGGCCTGGCCCTCATAGCTGACCGTGTCGCGCAGGCCAATCAGGGCGGCGACGCCATCGAAGAGCCGGCCGGCGCTGCTGCTCAGCGGGCTATTCAGACCACGCGCCAGCATCCGGCCGAGCAGGCGCCGTTCCTGCTCGCTGAAGGAACGAATTGCCGGCAGATCGTCGCGTTCGAGCGCAGCCGAACCATACAGCTCCCAGAGCAGCGCCAGCGCCACCCGGCGCGGCTCGCGTACCGCCGCTGCGCCGCCGGGCAGCCGAAACCGGCGCAGGTGGGCCAGCCGTTGAGAGCCGGCCTGGTCGCCCAGCAGAAACTCGCCGCCCCAGATGCTGCCGTCCAGACCGTAGCCGGTGCCGTCCCAGATCACGCCGAGCGCCGGACCGGCGGCCTGATTCTCGACCAGGCAGGCCGCCAGGTGCGCATGGTGATGTTGAACGGCGAAACGCGCCGGTGGGGCTTTGCCGTCTGCCGCAAGCTCCGTAAGCAAGCGGTGGGCGTAGTGCGTCGAGGCATAGTCCGGGTGCAGGTCGTGGGCGATGATGGCGGGCTGCACCGCGTAAAGCCGCAACAAATCGGCGCACACGTGCTCGAAGGCTTGCAGAGCCTCAGCGGTCGCCAGGTCGCCAATATGCTGGCTGACGAAGACCTGGCGCCCGACGCTCAGCGCGACGGTATTTTTCAAATGGGCCCCCAGCGCCAGCACCGTGGCTGCCGGCGCTGCGAGCAGCACCGGCAGCGGCGCATAGCCACGGGCGCGGCGCAGCAAGCGCGGCATACCGCAGAACAGCGTCGCGACGCTATCGTCGACGTGGCGAGCGATGGGGCGGTTATGGATCAGAAAAGCATCGGCGATCTTGCCCAGTCGGCCGGCGGCCTCGGCTTCATCGGTGCAGATGGGCTCATCGCTGCGATTGCCACTGGTGGCCAGGAGCGGGCCGGGCAGCGCCTGGAGCAGCAGGTGCTGCAAGGGCATGGCCGGCAGCATCAGGCCCAGGTAGGGATTGCCCGGCGCGACGGCTGCGGCGACCGGAGCATTCGCCAGGCGCGGCAGCAACACAATCGGCGCTGCCGGCGAGCTCAGCAAATCGGCGGCGGGCGGCGCGATCGCGCAGAGCAAGCGGGCCTGCGCCAGGTCGCGGCACATCAGCGCGAAGGGCTTTTCTTCGCGGCACTTGCGCCGGCGCAAACGGCTAACCGCCTCTGCATTGGCCGGATCGACCATCAGATGAAAGCCGCCGATGCCCTTGACCGCAACGATCCGGCCGGCGCGCAGAGCGGCCAGGCTTGCCGCCAGCGCCGCATCGCCGCGACTGATGATGGCCAGGCCCGGGACTTCCGAGCCGGCATCGTCCGTTTCGGCCAGCGTGGCAAAGGCCGGTTGCGGGCCACAAACCGGGCAGGCATTCGGCTGGGCGTGAAAACGCCGGTCGCCTGGATCAGCATATTCGCGGCGGCAGGCCGGGCAAAGCGGGAAGCCCCGCATCGTGGTGAAGGGCCGATCGTAGGGCAACGCCGCGATGATCGTGAAACGCGGGCCACAATTCGTGCAGTTGGTGAAAGCATAGCGATAGCGGCGATTCTGCGGATCGCCGACTTCGGCCAGGCAGTCCGGGCATGTCGCGACATCGGGTAACAGCAACGTCGTTGGCGTACCCTGGTCGGCGCTAGGCACAATGCTGAAATCGGCATAGCCCAGCGGCGCCAGCCAGCTATGGTCGAGCGCCTGGATCAGCGCCAGCGGCGGCAGTTCCTGCGGCAAACGCACCAGAAACTGCTCCAGCAGCGGCGCGGCGCCTTCGACCTCAATATGCACACCCTGCGCGTCGTTGCGCACCTGGCCGGCCAGCCCAAGCTCGGTAGCCAGCCGATAGACGAAAGGCCGAAAGCCGACACCCTGCACCGCGCCCTGGATGGCGATCTGTAGCCGCCGGCAGTTCATCGGGCGTGATACTTGCTCAGCAACCAGTCCATCCAGGCATCGAGACCGGCACCGCTGCGACAGGAAATCGGCAGCACCGGCACCGCAGCATTGACCATCTCGACGCCGCGTTTGAACACATCCAGGTCGAAATCGAAGACCTCGGACAGGTCGGCTTTGTTGAGCAGCACGACATCGGCAACGGCGAACATGCCGGGGTACTTATAGGGCTTGTCGTGGCTCTCGGGTGTGCTGGCGATGACGACATTCAGATGAGTGCCGAGCGCCCAGTTGGCCGTACAGATCAAATTGCCGACATTCTCGACGAACAGCAGATCGAGCGCGGGCAGCGAGAGATAATCGAGCGCTGAACTGAGCATCGGCGCATCGAGATGGCAATTGCCGCCGGTATTGATCTGGATGGCCGGCACCCCCTTCGCCGCAATAGTGTCGGCATCGATACTGGAAGCCAGGTCGCCCTCGACCACACCGATCCGCAGATCGCCCTGCGTACGTTCAATCGTTGTCAGCAGCAAACTGGTCTTGCCGGCACCCGGCGAAGACATCACATTCAGCGCGAGCACATTCGCCGCATCAAGCGCGGCCCGATTGGCCTCGGCAACCTGGTCGTTGCCGGAGAGAATAGACTTGACGATTGGTACGTCCATTATTGTACCTCAATGCTTTCTACAAAAAACTCGCGCCCGCCACGGACTTCGAGCCGATTGCCACCGCAGCGTGGGCAGGTGTAGGGCAGCGGAATGCCGCCGGCCACATGCTGTGCGCAATCGCAGCAGAAGACCGCAACATGCACCCGGCGGAAACGCAACTCGGCGCCCGCAGCCGGCGTACCGGCGCTCAGCAGATCGAAATAGAACTGCACCGAATCATCAACCACACTGCTGAGATCGCCGATCACCAGGTCAATCGCCGTGATTTGCCGATTCTCGGCAGCTTCCAGCGCAACGTTGAGAATACTCTGGGTAATCGAATATTCGTGCATAGAACCAACCATTCCCGGCGCTGGTTCCGGCAAAAGAGTCGCCGGAACCAGCACCGGGCCGAGCCTTTTGCTAGCCAAGCGCATAGGCCAGCGATTCGATGCGCAGATCGCGCAGGCGCTCGCAGAGATTGCGGGCGCTGCGTTCGAGCAGCAGGCGGCCGAGCTGGCCGTCTTCTTCGATCCAGTGGCGCAACTGGTGTGCATCGATCAACAGCAGCCGGCAATCGGACTGAGTGCGCACGGCGGCACTGGCGGTATAAGGCGGCACAATCGCCATCCAGTCGATAATTTCGCCGGTGCCAACCGTGCCGACGACTACCTCGTGATTGGCACTGGTCAATGCAAATTGTACCGCTACCGAACCCGAGATGATCAACATCAGGTTATGAATGGGTTCGGTCTCTTCCAGCAGCAACTGATCAGGCCCATAATGGCGCTCATCGGCGATCTGGGCCAGCGCCACGATCTGCCCCATCGACAGACCGCCAAACATGGAATAACGACGCAAGAGTTCGGGGGACACCATGTTGCTCTCCTTATTGCTCGATTTATACAAAATCAAGCCAAATCAACACTGCTTACACTCATTCGACCTGCGCGGTCAGCGTTTTTTGCCTCCGGCAGGATGGAAAGTAACGTTCTTTTCTTTCGGTTCGGCCGCAAGCGGCCAGACCGAAAGAAATTGCAGGTTCTGCCACCTTTCGCCTGCGGCAGCAAGAAAGGTGGCTTCTTTTCCCCTTGTTTTCGCGGCTTCGCCGCGAAAACAAGGGGAAGTACCGTTTCTGCCACGCTGCCGCAGGCGGAAAGCCCCCGGCTGCCGCCGGTTTTCAACGCCGACCGCGCACCGCGCAGGTCTTCATCGCCCGGCAGCCGGGTCTAGATAGTCCACAACGGCAGTGGTGGCCTGCGGGATGGCCGCAGCCACCGCCGCCGTCGGCGTTTCAGCAAAATCAAGGATATTGCTGACCTCAACGGCGAAAATGACCACCTCGGCGGGCAGGGGCAGGCCAATGCTGCGCCCGAGCGCCAGGGCCGCAGTCAGGCTGGTGTCGTGCGGCGAACTGCTATGCTCGGTCGGGCTGAGCGCCTCAAGTTCGGCCAGGCTGAACTGGTGCAGCCGGCCGGGTGTGGCATTCGCCCGCAGCATCGCATCAATGACAATGACCCGCTCATAGCCCAGCATGGCTTCCATCAGCGCCAGGCCGCCCAGCCCCACTGCCGCCGTCGCCGGTGCTGCAGGCCCGCACATCAGGCCGGGCTGCTCCGCCCGCAGGCGTTGCTCCACTGCCTCAGCCACCAGAATCCCGACGCCATCGTCGGTCAATATTGGATTTCCGATCCCAAGTATCAATGTTTTCATTGTTCCATGAACTGGCTTAGTCGCTGGATTTCTTGACGATCGGCGTCAAAGATGGCGACTTCAAGCGGCATCTGGCCGGGCAACGCATGGGTTGCGCAGCCAAAACAGGGATCGTAGGCCCGGAATGCCATCTCGATGCGGTTCAGCAGGCCTTCGCTGACCACGGTTCCTTTTTTGATCAGGCTTTCGGCGGCTTTCTTGACCGACATAGCGATCGGGGCATAGTTGTTGGTTGTGCCGACAATCAGGTTGACCCGCGTCAGAATACCGTTTTCGTCAGTCCAATAATGGTGGGTGAGCGTGCCGCGGGGCGCTTCGACGCAGCCGATGCCCTCGGTCGGAATTTCGGTGACCGGGGCGCGCACGCGCGGGTCGGTGATCTGCGGGTCATTGGCCAGTTCCTGCATGCGTTCGGCAGCAAAGAGCAATTCGATCAGGCGCGCCCAGTGGGTAGCCAGGCGCTGGTGCACCGGCTGGTAGCGCCCGTCGATCTTCTGGCTGCCCAGCGTCTCGTACATCTGCTCGTAGGCGGCCTGGGCCTGCGGCGTGGCCATGCCGTCGGCGGCATTGAGTCGCGAGAGCGGCGTTGCGCAGTAAACTCCGCTGTCCTTGCCGTCGACAAAGCCCTGCCAGCCAACCGCTTTGAGATACGGGAACTTCAGGTATGTCCAGGGCTCGGCGTGCTCGGCAATGTGCTGCACATAATCGCGCGGATGATACTTGACGAACTCCTTTCCATCGGGATCAACCACCCGAATCATGCCATCATAGAAATTGACATGGTTATTCGCATCGACCATGCCCATCGAGTAAGTGCGATGGGTATAGGCGTCAGAGAGCACCATTTCCAGGTAGATCGGATTTTTCAGCACGATATCGGCGAAGAGTTGCAGACTAAACTGAGCAAAATCGACGTTCTGGGCGGCAACCTTGCGGATCAGCTCACGGTCTTCGCTGGAAACGGCTTTGCTCCAGCCGCCGGGCAAGCCGGCCACCGGGTGTACGCCGCGCCCACCAAGCAACTTGATCACATTGTGGTTGCGCATGCGCGCATCGATCACCTGCTTGCCGATATCGAGGCCGACCTTGCGAATGACGCCGAGAATATTGCGTTCGGCGGGCGGAGCGTCGGGGCCCAGCACAAAATCGGGGCCGGCCAGGGCATAGAAATGCGTCGTATGATCGGCAACGAAGAAGGCCATATAGAACATCTCGCGCAGCTTGCGGGTGACCGCCGGCGGCTCAACGTGAAAGAGCGCGTCAAGCGTTTTGGTCGAGGCCATGTGGTGCGCCTCGGGACAGACACCGCAGATACGATCGGTGATGCGCGGCATCTCCTCGGCGGGGCGCCCGACGCAGAAGCGCTCGAAGCCACGCAACTCGGGTACGACGAAATAGGCATTGGCGACATCGCCCTCATCGTTCAAAAAAATATCAATGCGCCCGTGGCCCTCGAGGCGAGTCACCGGGTCGATACTAATCTTTTGCATAGATCCTCCTGTCGCGACCAGCCCGGCCGGTGGGTGTTGCTCGCGCCGCAAGGGCGGTTTCGCCGGCGGCAGCGTGGCGCCTCAACTTTCGCTGCGAGCGCGGCGTAGCAGCGAATGGGCCATGCCGAAGCGGTAGAACGTGCCGGCCGGATCGGCCAGCGTGTCCATGGCCGCATCGATGGCAGCTTCGAGATCGGCTGCGTCGTCGCCCGGTTTGCCGACGGCAACCACCGAGGCCAGCGCCGAGAGCATGCGGGCGCCCTGATCCTGTTCGGCGAGCGGGCCGTAGCAGCCTTCACAGCGCATACCGACCTGCGGGCAGAGCGCGCCACAGCCGCTGCGGGTTGCCGGCCCCATGCAGACCAGACCCTGTTCGAGCAGGCAGAGCCCCGGCTGAGGTATGATCTCGTAGGGTCGGTAGAAACGGCTGATCTGCTTGACGTTCTTTTCGAGCGGGCACTCCTCGCAGAGCGCCACGTCGCCCGCGCCGATAATGGCATTGCCCGGTTTCGGCAGCGGCAAACCGTCGATCACCGCCTTCAGTACCGCCCAGATCTGCGGTGGCTCGGGCGGGCAGCCCGGAACGATGTAATCCACCGGCACGACCTGGTCGAGTGCGCGCACCGTCTCGTAGAACACCGGGATCTCAAGATCGCCCTCAGGCACCCGCGAGCTTGATTGCGGCAATACCGTACGGCTGGCTGCGTCGACCGTCGGATTGTCACCATAGATCGCACTCAGTGTGGCATGATTATTGGTGAGGTTGGCCAGGCCGGGAATGCAGCCCTCGTAGGCGCAGGAACCGAAGGCAACCAGGATCTGCGATTTGCGGCGCAGCAGGTGGGCCAGTTCCTCGTTCTCGCTGTTGCGGATCGAGCCGTTGAACAGACAGAGGTCGATAAAGCCGTCGGGATAGCCTGCCACATCGGCATATTTGAAATCGGCGATGCATGGAAAGAAGACGATATCGAAGGCGGCATCAACCGCAAGAATATGCTCGCCGATATTCAGCGTCGAGATTTCGCAGCCGCCGCAGCCGGAGGCCCAGTACATTGCGAGTCGGGGTCTGGACATGGATGCATCCTTTCCCGGTTTTTTGAGCAAGAACTAAAGAACCAGGAACTAAAAAACCGTCTTGGGTCAACCGTTTTGGGTCAGTCGGCGCCGCTCCCGGTTTTTTGGAAGAAGAATCAGAGAACCAGGAACTAAAAAACCGTTTTGGGTCAGTCGGCGCCGACCTGGACGACTTCGAGTTCTTCTGCGGGTACGATGGCCGGAACCTCGGCGGGCCAGACGGTCTGCTTCCAGCGCAATGGGCCGAGCGCGCTGAGCTGGATCGTCATGCGGTCGACGGCTTCGGCGAGCTGTTTGCCCTCGGAGGCCGCCGCCCAGACCAGTTGCACGCGCTCGTCTTCGACGCCGAGCTGGCGCAGCATACGGCGCAGCAAACTGAAGCGGCGCAGCGCCTTGATGTTGCCCTCGACGTAGTGGCATTCGCCGGGATGGCAGCCGGCGATCATCACGCCGTCGGCGCCCTCGCGCAGCGCCTTGAGCACAAATTCAGGCTCAACCCGCGCCGTACACATCACCCGGATGGGGCGCAGCGTCGCGGCATACTGGATGCGCGCCGTGCCGGCCAGGTCGGCGGCGCGGTAGGAGCACCAGTTGCAAAGAAAGCCGACAATAATGGGTTTGTAGGGCTCCGCCATAGCGTTTTCTCCTGGTTTTGCTCGCCGCAAGGGCTTTTTTCGCCTGCGGCAGCGCGGAAGCTACTTTTTTGTGGTAATGCTGATTTTCGCTGCTGCGCCGGCAAAACCAGCATTACCACTTTTATGCTCACAGGGCGGCGCCGAATTCAACGAATGCAGGCGCCGGCTGGTTCAGATCCCAGAGTAGCCCTTCGATCTGAGCCATGACCTGGTCGCGGGTGAAGTGAGCGCCACTGATGGCATTGCTGGGGCATGCGGCCACACAGGCGCCGCAGCCCTGGCAAAGCGCAGTGATCACTTCGGAAATCCGCAGATCATCGTGGTAGGTGATGGCGCTGTAGGGGCAGAGATTGTTGCAGATTCGGCAACCCGAGCAGGCCGCAGCCTCAATGCTGGCGCGCACCGGCTCCATCATAATAGTGCCCTGACCAATCATGCTCGCCACCCGCGCCGCCGCCGCCGCACCCTGCGCCACCGACTCAGGAATGGCCTTCGGCCCCTGGCAGGCGCCGGCAATCAGAATGCCCTCGACCATCGTCACCACCGGGTCGAGCTTGGCGTGGCGCTCGGTGAACCAGCCCTCGAAGTCGCAGCCCAGGCCGAATTTCGCCGCCACTTCACGCGAGTCGGCCTGCGCTTCCATGCCTACCATCAGAATGACCATATCCACCGGAATGCGGCGCTGCTTGCCGATCAGCGTATCTTCGACCTGCATGATCAGCTTGCCCTCTTCGCCCGGCCCGCGCGCCGCGTCGGTGACTTCGGCCACCCGCCCGCGCACCATGTGGGTGCCTTCTTCGCGCACCCGGTGGTAAAATTCTTCGTAGTGCTTGCCCGAGGCCCGAATGTCGATATAAAAATTGTAGACGTCGGCGTCGGGAACACGCTCGTGTACCAGGTGGGCGAATTTCAGCGAGACCATGCAGCAGGCCCGTGAGCAGTAGGCATGGTAATTCTGGTCGCGTGAGCCGACACAGTGAATAATGCCGACGGATTTCGGCGCAGTGACGCCGTCGCGCAGCACCACATGGCCGCTGGTCGGCCCGGCTGCATTGACCATGCGTTCGAATTCCATGCTGGTAAACACATTCGCCAGCCGCCCGTAGCCGTACTGCGGCACCCGCCGCGCATTGAACTGCTCGTAGCCGGTCGCCAGAATAATATTGCCGACATCCAGCGTGATCCATTCGTCTTTCTGGGTGAAATCGATGGCCTCGGTCGGACAAACGATCGCGCAGGCTTTGCATTTGCCGCGCTGGAAGAACGTACAATTCTCGGTGTCGATCACCGGGTACTTCGGCACGGCCTGCGGGAAGTTGCGATACACCGCCGGACGGTAGCCCAGGCCCACCTCGAAGTGATCGTCGAGCACCTTTGTCGGGCATTTCTCGATGCAGGTGCCGCAGCCGGTGCAAAGCTCCTCGTTGATGTAGCGCGCCCGTTTGCGTACTCGCACCGTGAAATTGCCGACGTAGCCATCCACCTGTTCGACTTCGCTCCAGGTGTGCAGCGAGATATTCGGGTGATTGCCGACATCGACCATCTTGGGCGTCAGGATACAGGCCGCACAATCCAGCGTCGGAAAGGTCTTATCGAGCTTGGCCATCTGGCCACCGATGGATGAGTCACGTTCGACCAGATGGACATGGTAGCCGGTATTGGCCAGTTCGAGTGCTGCCGTCAGGCCGGCGATGCCGCCGCCAACCACCAGCGTCGTCGGGTTAATATCGACCGGGATCGGCTCCAGCGGCTGCTGCATCACGGCACGCTCGATAGCCCCCTTGATCTGAGCCTGGGCTTTGATTGTCGCCGCCTCGCGATCACTGGTCGTCCAGGAATCCAGTTCGCGGATATTGGCCATTTCCATGAGGAAGGGATTGAGGCCGGCCCGTTTGCAGGTGCCGCGAAAGGTTTTCTCGTGCATATGCGGCGAGCAGGCTGCCACAACAACGCGGTTCAAGCCCTGTTCGGCGATGTCCTGTTCGATCAACTCCTGGCCGAGGCTGGAGCACATAAACTTGTAGTCGCGGGCAACCACCACACCGTCCTGCTCGGCAGCCCAGTCGGCTACATCCTGCACAGCCACGGTTTTCGCGATATTCGAGCCACAGTGGCAAACATAGACTCCGACGCGCTCTGCTCGGGCCGGCCTGCTACCGGGTTCTTGAAAGAAAATCGGCTGGCTCATAACAATTTCTCCCCCGCCATGCGCGGCATCGGCAGACTCTTGTTGCCTCGGCGCGGGCGTGCGGCGCGTGGTTGCTTGTCGGCTGCCTGTTCGCGGGCGGCCTGGCCGATTTTCGCCAGTGCCGGTTGCGCATCAACAATCTCTTTGCCGATGCCCAGTTCCGCAGGCTCAATGCCCATTGCCAGACCAAGCACCTGGGTGAAATAGAGCACCGGCAACTCATAGTGCAGATTGAAGCGCCGGTTGACACTCTCCTGGAACAGGTCGAGATTGATCTGGCACATCGGGCAGAGCGTGACGATGGCATCGGCCTGGTATTCGGCGGCATTGTGCAGGATGCGCCGGATCAACTCGAGTGCGGTATCCTGGCTGATCTGGGTCATATGACCGCCACAGCAATGCGCCTTGAGCGGAAAATCGACGACAGTGGAGCCAAGGGTGCGCAGCAATTTGTCGAGCGAAGTCGGATACTCCGGGTCATCGAACCGGCCACCGAAACCGGGGCGCACCGCCAGACAGCCGTAATAAGGCGCCAGGCGCAGATGATGCAGCGGTGCCCTGACGTGCGCGGCAATTTCCTCGATGCCCACATCATTGACGACGACATCGAGCAGGTGGCGCACCCGCACGCTGCCGGGCGTATAATGCAGCCCGCCGGCGGCCAGCGCCTGATTGGTTGTATCGGCCAGTTCGGGCGAATCGCCGAGATAGTAGTCAACTTTGCTGAGATTGAGGTAGCAGGCGCTACAGGGTGCCACCAGTTGCGTAGCTTCAACGGCAGTGCCATTGCCGTTGGCGGGAGCATGTTCGTTCGCGGTGCCGCCCTGTTGCGCCGCCAGGGCCAGATTGCGCCCGATCAGCGCATAGGCCGCCATGCGATTGACCGAAATATACTCAGTGGCACCGCAGCAGTTCCAGTCTTCGACCTCGTTCAGTTCCATGCCCAGGTGCCGCGCCACCGCCATCGTCGACTGGTGATAGGCAATCGCATTGCGCTCCAGAGAGCATCCGGGGTAATAACCGTATTTCATAGTTCCACTCCGCCACTATGTTCAGCGTTGGAGCGTTGAAGCGTTGGAGCGATCACTTGCCAGAGCTCGCCCCTATTTCTACAGCCACTTGAACGCCCCAACGCTTCAACGCTTCAACGCTCCAACGCTCCAACGCTCCAACGCTCCAACGCTCCAACGCTCCAACGCTCCAACGCTCCAACGCTCCAACGCTCCAACGCTCCAACGCTCCAACGCTCCAACGCTCCAACGCTTCAACGCTTCAACGCTTCAACGCTTCAACGCTGTTTTCCAGTTCGCGCGCTTTGCCTAAAATAGCCTTGAGCTGGCCGATTTGCTTGATCCGGCGCGGCTTGAGATCCATGCGCCCTTTGCGCAGCAGGCCCAGGCCCAGCGGCGCCAGTTTGACCGAGTCGAGCGGGCGATGACGCAGATGATGCCGGGTCAGCAAGCCGAGTTCGAAACTGCGGCCATTGTTGTTGACGGAGTCGATGAACGTTTCGGCGAAATGCGGCGCGGCAGCGGCACCCGAGTCGTGGTAGAGCCCTTCACGGATGGCCATGCGCTTGAGGGTATACATAATGTCGGTGATGTGTACGTCCTGGGGGCAACGTTCTATGCAGTAGTAGCAAGAAACACAATACCAGGGCGTATTGCTGCGCAGCACCTCATCTTTCATCCCGGCAGCAATCATCGCAAACAACGCCCGCGGTGTGTAGTCCATATCGGTGCCGGAGGGGCAGGAACCCCCGCAGGTACCGCACTGCAAACAGGCCGCCAGGTGCGGATCAGCGGGGGTGTCAGCCACCACCTCGGCAAAGAAACTGAGCGCAGCAGTACGCCCGACAGTCATGTCCATGACTACCTCCAGAATTTAAGCATGCCGCCAGAACCTGACGACGAAACAGGTGCTCTAAAGCGCTCCCGTGAGGTCAACATCGCCCTGCATGGGTTGTGAGAAAAAAGCAGGTGTGGTGTAGAACCAGTTAAGTCGGATAAACGGTGGCCGGCGAACCTGTGTGAACCGGGGGGGACGAGTTACATACGAGTTACGATAATCTATTTCTTGATTATAAAGACTATATCACGGATATATCAATAATACACGTGGTGCTTCCACAACTTATCATAATGGTCTTTTTACCGGAATTTTTTCACAATTTTACAAATGTTCCGGTTTCGGATATGCAAAGTTACGAAATAACTACCTTGCCGAGGTAGAGCCTTCATTACGCAGCGCGTTATAATTACATGGCAGAGCCATAAATGACACGACTGACGCCGTCGCACCGCGATTTTGCCGGAATCGCCTGCGGCAGGGCGGAAAACCGTTTGATTGGGCTGGTTTTGGCAGCGAAGCTGCCAAAACCAGCCCAAAAGAAGGTTCCTTCCTTGCTGCCGCAGGCCAGAAAAGCCCTGGATGCGGTCAGCAACCGCGCCTTTAACTGCGGCCCCCAGTCCTGGAAACCCTTCCTGCACCCACCGACCCGCCTGCTCTGGAGCGCCGACCGCGATCCCGAGGGACAGAGTTTCACGCTTGAAGAAGCTCTTCCCGACATCCCGCACCGGGCCTTTTGCGGAATTGCAGCAGCAAGTTGCCGAACCTTAATTCCGATTTCACATACAACGTGTTATGATCAGCCTCAATGTTCGTCCATGATTTATGCACTCGAGACAGATCTATGCAGACTATTTCATCTCCCACTCCCCTGACACCCGAGCCGCAGCGATCATCGCTACAGCAGTGGCGCTACCAGGCGCTAAATATCATTCTGTACGTGGCTTTCGGGGTTGGCCTGCTCTCCGTGCTGCCGAGTATTTTCAGTGTTCTGGCGATTGGCCAGGTCAACCTGGCGCTTTTTTACGCGACCTTCCTGGCGATTCTGGCCGTCGCCGCCTTCGTGCACGCCCTCCCGTACCGGCTGCGAGCCGGCATTTTGCTGGCCATCCCCTTCGTGTTCGGCATGGTCGAGCTCTTCGAGTTCGGTTATACCCGCGACGGCAACCTGCTCCTGTTCAGCAGCGTGGTGCTGGCCGCCCTGCTGCTCGACAAGCTCTGGATCGCGCTTCTGCTCGGTGCCAGCATGGTAGTGCTGTCACTGGTCTCCTGGCTATCGGCGACAGATCAACTGGCATTCGTCCGTGCGCCGGAACTCTCGTTTGTGCTGCCCCTGCCGCTGATCAGCTCGCTGGCGATCTACCTCGTCCTGAGCCTGATGATCGTCGTCGCGCTGACTTCGCTGATCAACCGGCTCAGCCAGAGTTTGCAGAATGCCGAACAGGCCACCCACCAGGCCATCGCCGCCCGCCAGGAAGCCGAACAACAGGCCAATTTGCTTGCCGAACAGTCGGCGGCCCTGAGCAATACTGAACAACAACTGCGCGACCTCGTCGCAACGCTGGAAACACCCAGTATCAATCTGGCCGACGGTGTTCTGCTCGCGCCCATCGTCGGCACGGTCGACAGTCAGCGCGCCGAGGTACTGGCCAGCCGCCTGCTCCAGGAGGTGCAACGGCAACGGGTGCACCTCGTCATTCTCGACATCGCCGGGATTGCCCTGGTCGATACCGGCGTGGCCCAGGCTCTGGTTCACACGACTCAGGCATTGCGCCTGCTCGGCTGCCAGGTTGCCATTACCGGCATCAGTGCCGGCATCGCCATCACCTTCACCCATCTCGGTATCGACCTCCACGATATCCGGACGGCCCGCTCACCCCAGGATGTACTGGCGATTGACCATGACCGGGCTGTTGTGGTATAATCCAACCATCAGAACATTTGAACGAAATACGAGAATGTACGATGAGTACTGAAACCCGGGATCCCGAACTGCTTGAAATCCCGCCCGAGATGCTCCCCGACGAAGAGCAACTCGAAACTGAAGATGACACACCAGTGGACAACATCTTTTCCGAGAAGCAGCAGCGCCTGCTGACCGAATGCCTGTTCAGTTCCTGGCCGGGGCCGGGCAATGAGCGTCCCTTCGTGGCACTGGCGAACGTCGGGCTGTTCTATGCGATGTATAAGCCGCCGCTGGTACCGGATATGCTGCTCAGTCTCGATGTGCGCCTGCCGGAAAATCTCTGGCCGAAAAAGAATCGTTCTTATTTCGTCTGGCGCTACGGCAAGCCGCCCGATGTCGTCATCGAGGTCGTCTCGAATCGCAAGGGCAACGAGGATGGCAGCAAACTCATCACCTATGCCGAAATCGGTGTGCCGTTCTACGTCATTTTTGATCCCGACCAGGATCTGAATGCGGCAGTGCTGCGGATCTACGGCCTGCATGTCGGCGAATACCAGTTGCAATCCGAAAGCTGGCTGGCGAAGGTGCAACTGGGCTTGCGGCTCTGGGAGGGTACTTACGAAGACATGCCGGCAACATGGTTGCGCTGGTGCAATCAAGACGGTTCGCTCATTCCCACCGGGTCCGAACGCGCCGAACAGGAGCGCGAACGCGCCGAACAGGAACGCGAACGCGCCGAACAGGAACGCGAACGCGCCGAACGCCTGGCCGCCCGCCTGCGTGAGATGGGCATCGACCCGGAAGAAGCATAACATGCGTGCCGGAATGATGCGGAACAACTTTATAATTCCACATCTTTCCGACGCGCATGCTTCTCAGTCCAACAGTTTCTGCCGCAGCGCCAGCGAGATGGCCTCGGTGCGGCTGCCGACTTCGAGTTTGGCCAGGATGTTGCTGACGTGCGATTTGACGGTAGAACGGCTGACGATCAAACGATCGGCGATGTCCTGGTTGTGCAGGCCTTCGACCATGAGCGCCAGTACTTCACGTTCGCGTGCGGTCAGGTTATCGCCGGGGTTCGGCGGGCGCCGGGCCGCCTCGATCAGCGACTGCGTCGCTTCGGGCGCGAGCACTCGCCGCCCGGCCTGCGCCGCTCGAATGGCCTGAGCCAGTTCGTCGGCGGCAACATTTTTCAGCAAATAGCTGATTGCACCGGCACGCAATGCCCCCTGCACCATATCCTCCTCGGGAAAACTGGTCAACGCCACAACCTGGATCTGCGGCCAACGCTCGCGGATGACATGCGTCGCCTCGACGCCGCTCATCTCCGGCATTACCAGATCCATCAGCACAACATCGGGTTGCTGCTGCTCACAGAAGCGCACGGCTTCCGCCCCATTGCCGGCTTCACCGAGCAAATCCAGGTCATCGTAGGCCAGCAAAAACGCCGCCAGGCCGCTGCGTACCACTGCGTGGTCATCGACCAGCAATACCCGGATTGGTTCAGTTTTGCTCATTCGCGTCCTCTTCAGATGCTTGCTATACGCCAGGGTTCGGCGCGTTCGTATGCGGCTTGCCTTCAGGCGCGGAAACCCAGGCGCTTCAGGACTCGGTTGGTTAACCCTGGTTTGAACCAGGGCAACCCTGGCAGCGGCAGGTTGTTGCCCCAGGAGGTGGTGATTTTCTGCCGCTGGGAGCCCGCATGCGGGCGAGCCGCCCGCGCTCCCAGGTCACAGTGGTTCAGAAACCCTTTAACCAACCGAGTCCTTTCGCCCTGGGTAGCTGACGTGCGAGTTGCTCACGCAGTTGCCTGATCTCGTCAATTGTTTCCACAGACGCTCATGGTAGCACGGCAGGGCAAAACTGACCATCCACTTTCATAAGATTGTGCGGCAATGCCGCACAATCAACCGAAATCAGGCACCGGCAGCCTGGCGGCCGAGTGCCATAGCCATGGCCTGTTCCACGGCTGCTCCCAGTGCCCGCGACTGGCCACGAACCAGTGCGGCACTGAGCTGATCGGCAGGTACAATCACACTCAGCTCGTGCAACAACTGGCGAGCCTGCTCGCGAAAATGTGCATCGGTGCCGGGATTGGTCAGCGCCGGCCCGAGCAATTCGGCGGCAGCTTCCGGCGCTCTACTCTGATGCAAAAGCTGGGCCAGTTTGACCAGGAACGTCAGCATGTTTGGCACCGACCAGGAACGATAGGCCAGTTCCAGGGCCTCGGCGTAATGGATGCGGGCGGCTTCCAGTTCACCCAGCGTGACGCAGACATCGCCCAGGTTGCTGAGCGGCAGCGCGCGCTCCCAGTGGTTACCGAGCCCGCTCATCAGCGCCAGGCTCTCCTGATAATACCCGCGCGCCTCGTCATAAGCGCCCTGCATTTCGGCAGCAATGCCCAGTAGATTTAGGCCGTGCGCCACACCGCGCAACTCGCCGGCAGCCCGTCGCAACCGCAGGCTGGCCTGCAACAGGCGCCGAACCGCAGGATAATCGGCGAGCCCTTCGTAGGCCGAGGCCAGGTTGTAATAGGCAGCCGCTTCCGCCGAAGTATCGCCGGCAGCACGTGCATAGGCCAGGCTCTGGCGGTGCAAGCGAATAGAACTGTGAAAACGTCCACGCCGCTCGGCGATACGTCCCAGCGTCGCCAGAATCCGCGCCCGATCCTGCGTCGCCTGCGCGCCACCACTCAAACGCAGTGCCTGCCGCAGCAAGCGCATGCCTTCGGCATAGCGGCCCAATCGTTCACAATACGCGCCGCGCGCCGCCAGCAAACGGCTCAGCACAGGGCCGGCCTCAGGCGCGGGATGGGCTTCCAGCACCAGAATCGCTCGCTGCAATCGATCAAATGCCTCTTCAAAGTGCCCTCTGGCATCCATGCCTCGGGTAAAACCATCGTGCATACACTCCAGAGCCGGCCAGTCGGCGCGAGCCACGGCACGATCCCAGGCGGCCCGGATGTTGTCGATTTCGCGCTCGAAGGTCGCCAGTGCCCGCGCCTGTTCGGTGCCACCCAGCCGGGCGGCAATTTCCGTCAACAATTGGCAGACATAGGCGCTGTGGGCAGCCGTGGCCGCGACGGCTTCCGCCGGATTAGCGGCCAGGTGCTCGGCAGCGTACTGGGCAACCAGTTCGTGCAGCAAATAACGCCCGTCGTCTGCTCGCCGAATGAGCGATGCATCGCTCAAGGTTGCCAGCAAAACCATCGTCTGCCCGGCGCCCAGCAACTGGCGGGCCGCTGCAAGATCCAATCCACCGCGAAACACGCTCAAGCGGCCCAGCGCCCATCGCTCGTCCGGCGTCAACAGGTTCCAGGAATGTTCAAAGACCGCGCGTATGCTGCGGTGGCGTTCCGGCAAATCGGGGAGATCGGCAGCCAGAAAATCGAGGTTGGCCTCAACCGCAGTAACGATCTCGGCGATCGCAAGCCGCCGTGCCCAGGTGGCTGCCAGCTCAATCGCCAGCGGCGAACCGTCCAGCAAGCGGCACATACGCCCGATCAGCGGAAGACTCCGGTTATCGAGACGGAAGCCCGGCAGGCGCCGCCGGGCCAGTTCGACGAAAAGCTGCACGGCTTCAGCGTCGGCAACCTGTTCGGCCGACGCATCTTCCGGCGGGCAGGCCAGCCCGCTGATCGGCAGAATCCATTCGGCATGCAGGTTCACCGGCCGGCGTGAGGTGGCCAGCACCTGGACGCGCGGCGCACCGGCCAGGATCTCGGCGATTACGGCCCCGGCCACCGACAACTGTTCCAGGTTGTCGAATAGCAACAGCACTTCCCGCTCTTGCAGATAGGCCAGTACCTGTTTGAGCAGATCACTGCGCCCATCGGAGCGCAGACCCAGCGCAGCTACCAGGCTGCCCAGCAGCGCCGCCTGGTCTTCGGCACCGGCCAGACCGACGAAGAAGCCGCCGTCGGCGCGGGTTTCGGCGTGCTGATGGGCAATCTGCACGGCCAGCCGGGTTTTGCCGATCCCGCCCGGCCCGGTCAATGTCAGCAGGCGGCAGCCCGGCTCGCGCAGCAGGCTGGTGGCTCGGGCCAGCTCCTGCTCGCGCCCGCACAGCAGGCCGGCCGGCGGTGCATTGGGCATACCGGGGCGATGCCCAACAAAGGGCACCACCGGGCCAGCCCCGGCCCGCAGGCGGGCGGCCAGCGCCGTTAGCGATTCGGCCGGCTCGATGCCAAGCTCCTCGGACAGGGTTTGCCGGTAGCGCTCATAGGCCTCCAGCGCCGCCGCGCGCCGCCCAATAGCGCTGAGCAGTTCCACGAGTAGGAAGTGCGGCCACTCTTGCAGCGGATCGTGGCGCAAGGCCAGTTCGGCCTGCTCAATGGCCGCTGCCGGGCGCCCCTGGATCTGGTAAGCGCCGGCGAGTTGCTGGCGGGCCGCGAGTGCCAGCCGGCGCAAGCGTTCCTGCTCGCTCCGCATCCAGGTTTCGAAGCCGCTGCCGTTGCTAATGTTAAAGCCCTGCAAAAAATCTCCCCGATAGAGTTGCAGCGCCGCCGCCAACCGCTCCACCGCCGCCTCACTCAAGTCGCCGGCATCCGGCGGTAACGGCAGCACTGCCAGTTCGCTCTCGAACCGACGCACATCAAGCCAGAGCCCGGCCTCCGGGTGCAATCCGACACTGAGCCGGTTCGACTGCAAGCGTGGCCCGAGTGCCCGCCGCAAACTGCTGAGCAGCACGCTGAGATTGGCCCGCCCGCGCGTCGGACTCAACTCGTCCCAGAGCAATTCAGCCAGCCACTCGCGATCATAATTGTGTCCGCCATACGCCAGGTAGACGAGCAAAGCTTCGGCTTTGCGCGAGGCCAGGCCGGCCAGCACTTCGCCGCCCAGCTCGATGCGCAGCCCACCCAGCGTTTCGATCCGGAGTTCCTGCATAAAACTTTACAACCCCGCTACCGCTTTTCTCAGCGTTGCGCAAGATTTTTGAAGGATGCACTAAGAGTCGCTCGCTAGAGTCAAGACAGTCATTATATCAAGTCTACTCACGCAGCACAGCTCTTGCGACGTTGCTACGACATATGTACGACGATGCATCCCTATGGTGATACTGTCTCGATGACACGACTGAAATTCTCAAGGAGGAACCCGATGCGAGCATTATGGGCTTCGGCTCTGATGGCTGTGCTGGCAGCAACCCTGGCCTTCAATCCGCTGCCAACCAGCGCCAATCTGCAACCATTGCCGCCAACCAGCGTGCCCCAACCGCCGGTCGCTCTGCAACAGAACCCCGACGTGTGCACGAATTCGCCCTTTGGTACCGTGCTCGACATCGCCAACGAGCACGAAGTATTTATCGGCTTTGAAGACGGCGCCGGCGGCGCAACCGATGGCCGCCTGCGCTACGACCGGCTCGATGTCGCGCCCGGCGCCAATTTCAGCCGCCAGGCCGAGTATACCGCCGGTACCGGCAACATTACCACGCTTCAGGCAACCGGCGCTGATCTCGACGGCGACGGCCGGAGCGAATATTTGCAAGCTTACACTTTTGCCGACCGCATCCCCCGAATTCGCGCCCACGGTGATATCTCCTTCGATTACAGTATCATCGCCAACAGCCAGGCTATCGCGGTCGCTGCCGGTGACTTCGACCGCGACGAACTGCGCGACGACGAGTTCCTGCTGATCAGTAGCGAGGCCAGTCTGCTGCGGGTCAATTTGCTCAATTACGATACGTCCGGCGGTTCAACCGAACTGATCGGGCGCTGGCAATCAACGGACGACAACCTGCGCAATGCCAGCGTGGTACAGGCTGCCACCGGCGACATCGACGGCGACGGCGCCGATGAACTGCTGCTGCTGCTGGTAAACGAGTTCGGCGCTACGCGACTGCTGGCCATCAAGTATCGCCCCGGTGTGCAGAGCGGCAGCGGCGACAATTTCAAAGTCAATATGCTCACCCTCGCCACTACCAGCTTCAGTGCCAGCAACCTGATCAATCTGCGCCTGGCAGTCGGCAACGTCGACGATGAATTCAAAGAAGATATTGTCGTCGGCTGGGATTTCTCAGTTCCAGGCAATCCCGGCTTCGGGGTTCAGGGGAATGTGGAAGTGTTCGGCTTCGAGAACAACCAGCTCAGCACAAAAAATCTGAACTGGAGCGAGGGCTGGAGCGACGGCGCGACCAACACTGAGTTTGCGCTGGGCCTGGGCAACCTCGATGGCCAGGGACCGAACGAGATCCTGCTGGCCTACAATCTCGTCGGCAACAACAACCGGTTGATCGTCCGCAGCCTGCACCTGAATGTCGAAGTTGACCCGGACAGCGCTGCGCGCAGCTACGAATTGCAGCCCGCGCTGAGCTGGGAGAACAGTGCAAACGGCCGTGACGATATCGAAAACCTGACCATGGATGTGGGCGACATCGACCGCGACACTCGCGCCGATGTGGTGCTGGCCTTTCGCGATGCCAGCAATGCCCTGCAAACCATCCAGATCAACCAGCCCACTGAGGTGACACCGGTGGAACTGCGTCTGCTGCGCCAGTTCGTGCAGAGCGATAGCGACCGCAGGAGCCCGCGCATTGTCACCGTCACCCTGGCCGATGCCGACAACGACTCGTTGCAGGCCCGCTTCAGCCCGCAGACTCTTAGCGGACGCAACCCGAGCTGCCTGGCCGTCGACCCGGAAGTGACCTCGGCCGTCTTCGTGCCACCCTACTGGACGGCATTGCAGGCCGACAACCCCTTGCGCACCGGGCGCATCGGCGAGATCCGCTCGGGCGAAACGATCACCGAGACTTCGGTGATCAACGAACGCGGTGAAGCCTTCTCAGCCTACGTCGGCGGCGGCATCGAGTTTGATGTATTCTCAGCCAGTGCCCGCGCCACCGCCGCCTACGAATACAGCGTCAGCCGGCTGGCCGGCGAAGCCAGCGCAATCAGCGAAGTCGTCCAGCAGGGCGACAGCAGCGGCGAGAACTTCGTGCGCATTGAAGAGTTACGCCACTACTGCTACAACTACCAGGTGTACGAAAACGATGCGCCGATTGAAGACAGCTCGTTGCGCTTCTGCACCTACCAGGAATCGGTTCAGTCGGGACCTTCGATCGACGGATGGGACGCCACCTTCGGGCCGGCCCAGGGCGTTGCGCCCAACAACCGCGACGCGCCGCAGTGGGCGCCGATCACCCGCGACTGGAGCAACCTGGCGCTCTTCCGCGGCGATTTCAGCGCCCAGGCCGGCAGCAATAATGCCGATATTTCCCGCCGCGCCGTCGACGGCAATACCAGCGGCGTGTTCGCCGAAGGATCAGTCACCGTCACGCCGCAGCAGAATGCACCCTGGTGGCAGATCGACCTGGGCGCAACCCGGGACATCGCCAATATCCGGGTCTGGAATCGCAGCGAGGGCAGCTGCGATGGCCAACCCTGCCAGTCCCAACTGAACAACTTCTACGTCTTTATCTCGAATACACCCTTTGAAGAAATTGCCGGATCAAACAACCCGACGACGCTGGCCAACGCGGCCAATGTGCGTGCCTACTTCCACAGCGGCCCGGCCGGCGAAGTGACCAACTTCCTGACTCTGCGTAGCAACCCTGGTGATACGGCCAATCCGCTGCCGGTACGCGGGCGCTATGTGCGGGTGCAACTGAGCGGCGCGGGTGTGCTCTCGCTGGCCGAAGTGCAGATTTTTGGCCCCAACCACGTCGAACCCTACCGTTATCCGCGGGCGATACGCGACCAGACGCCCGACGACGGCCGGTTTGAGGCCGAGATCTACAACCCGCTTAATGGCCAGTGGCAGTGGGTGCCGGTGCGCGGCAACCTGCTCTGGAACGGCGCCGAAAACGACGTACTGACCAACCGCATTGTCACCGGCGGCGACAGCGGCGCCATCGACTGGTCGCTCACCCAGGAGCAACGCCAGACCCTGACGACCGGCTCGGCGTTCAGTTCCTCGACCCGCGTCGGCATCGAGTTCGATGGCTCAGCCGGCTACATCGCCCAGATCCAGGCCGGCGGCAGCTACGAGCAGACCAGTGGCGTCACCAATGAGAACTCGCGCAGCGTCACGATCGGCGAGGGCTTCGAGATCAGCGGCCTGGTCACCGGTTTCCCCGGCGCGACCTGGCCGCAGGAATGCGAGT
Organism: Chloroflexaceae bacterium; assembly: GCA_034437175.1. Lineage (GTDB taxonomy): Bacteria > Chloroflexota > Chloroflexia > Chloroflexales > Chloroflexaceae > DAOTUJ01. Next base: position 47,927 of record DAOTUJ010000059.1, read on the forward strand.
ACGGCCTGCAGCCCTATTACTACGAAACCAGCAGCGAGTCGACGCTGGGCTTCGAGCACCGCTTCATCGCCGTCGACTACATCGTGCCCGGCTCGCTCGACCGCAACGCCGACCTGAGTGCCTGCATGCCACAGAGCGCCCCGCCGGCAGACCCGGTCACCGAGGTGCAGCGCAGCTTCTTGCCGCTGGTGCTGCGCCTTTAGTAGAACCATCCTACCACTCGCTCGCCTACCGGCATCCCGACCGGTCAGCAGCGCGCTTGAATCCATTCCAGCCTGGCCGATCCAGCCGGCGCGTAGCTTAGAGGTCGAAGTCTTTCCCGACTTCGACCTCTAAGCTACGCGCCCTGAGAAAACGCTGTGACTGACACGAGTCCGTGCGCATTGCTGACCGGTCGGTGACCGGCCCGATCCATGAATCAGGATCGTCAATCGGCCCGATCCATCAACCATAAAATCATTTGCTCAGGAGTAATCATGCGTCCTTTCATGAACCATGCCCTCGCCCTGCTGCTGCTGGCGCTCACGGTCACGGCATTGCCGCTGCGCGCCCAGGAGCCGGCCATTCTCACCGTGGGGCCGCGCAACCTGGAGTTGCCGCCCTGGGACATCGCCGTTGCCGACTTGAACGAGGCCCTCGCCGAGGCCGCCAATCGCAGCGGCCCGGTCGAGATCTGGGTTGCCGCCGGCACCTATGTGCCGACCGCCGACACCGGCCCACAGGCCCGGGCGAGTTTCGCGCTCCGCAACAATGTTGCGCTGTACGGCGGCTTTGCCGGCAGTGAAACCCGACGTAGCCAGCGCAATCTGGCCGGCAACCCGACCATCCTCAGCGGCAACGACGCCCGCTACCACGTTGTCACGGCTACCAACGTCGATGCCGGCGCCATCCTCGACGGCTTCACCATTCGCGACGGCAATGCCACCGGCAGCGGCTTCGATGGCACCGGCGGCGGTATGTACATCGACGGCGGCAACCCGACCCTGCGCAACCTGATTTTTACCGATAACTATGCCATTTTCGGCGGCGGTCTTTATGTCAACAACAGTGCTACTCCGACGCTGGAAAACGTCCTGTTCGAAAATAACGAAGCCGACGATCAGGGCGGCGGGATGATCAACCGGGCGAGTAACCCGGTGCTCACCAGCGTCACCTTCCGCCGCAACACAGCACCGCTGGGCGGCGGCGGCCTGTTCAACTTCCGCGCCAGCAGCCCGACCCTGAACAATGTCGTATTCGAGAACAACGACACCAATACCGACGGCGGCGGCCTGTACAACGACCCGGACAGCAACCCGGTTCTGAATGACGTGACCTTCGCGAACAACCGCGCCGACCAGGGCGGCGGCATGTACAACGCGGAAAACAACCGCTCGCAACTCAACAACGTGATGTTCTCGGCAAACCAGGCGATCACTGCCGGTGCCGGCATGTACAATACCGGCGCCGGCACTCCGACCCTCACCGATGTCACCTTTGAAGCCAACATGGCCGTCAATCCCGAGTCTCCCACTGACGACAGCTTCGGCGGCGGCATGGCCAATTTCGGCACCAGTGCGCCCACCCTCACCAGAGTCGATTTCATCATGAATGAGGCCCGCACCGGTGGCGGCATGCACAATGCCGAGGCCAGCACCCCCCGGATCAACCAGGTTCTGTTCCGCGAAAACAGCGCCGCGGACGGCGGCGGCATCAACAACGACACCAGCGCCCCCGAACTGGTTGACGTGCAATTCATTCGCAACCGCGCCAACAACGGCGGCGGCATCGATAGCTCCAATGACAGCGATTTCAGCTTGAACCGGGTCAGCTTTGCCGGCAACCGCGCCGCCGACGCCAACGGCAATCTGAACGGTGACGGCGGCGCAGTGCGCCTTGGCAGCGGCAATATCAGCATGGTCAATGTGCTCTTCAGCGGCAATGCCGCCAATCGCGGCGGCGCACTTTATGTCACCAATGGCAGTCCGGTTCTGGTGCAGGCCAGCTTCAGCGGCAACCAGGCCGTCAGCGCGGGCGGCGGTATCTACGCCGGCCAGGACGCAACCGCGGACATTTTCAACAGCATCCTCTGGGGGAACAGTTCCGGCGAAAGCACCATTGCCGACCAGCAGATCAGCCGGAACAGCAATGCCGGCTTCAGCCTGGTCAGCAGCATCGCGCAGGGCATTCTCGGCGCCGACCCGCTGTTCCTGGCAGTGCCCGATCCCGGCCTCGACGGCTCCTGGGGCAGCACCGACGACGACTACGGCAACTTGCGGCTGCAAACCGGCTCGCCGGCCATCGACAGCGGCGACAACAATGCGCTGCCCACCGGCAGCGAACGCGACCGCGACGGCAACCCACGCATCATCGATCTACTCGGCGGCGGCGCCATCGTCGACATGGGCGCCTACGAGTCCGGCATCGGCGCGCTGCAACTTTCATCTGCCAACCTGAGCCTGAGCGCCGGCGAAGTTCTGAGCTACAGCGTCAGCCTGGAGCGCCGCCCGTTCGCTGATGTCACCATCGCCCTCAGCGCCGACAGCCGGCTCCGCATTCAGCCGCAGAGCCTGACATTCACGCCGGAAAACTGGGATCAGCCGCAGGATGTCGAGGTACAACTCAGCAGCGCGCCAACCCCCGGCGCCGCCGGCATCGAACACAGCAGCAGCAGCAACGACCCGGCCTACAGCGAACTCGCACCGGTAAGCATCAGCGTCAGCATCGACACCGGCCCGCCGGACAGCAGCACGACGGTGTATTTACCACTGATTGTGACAAACTGAAAACAAACGGCGGTACCACACACAACATCGCCCCAACGCCCCACCGCGCCCGTAGGGGCGGGCCAACGTGCCCGCCCTCAATGCCACACATTGCCATCAACCCCCGCCGCGCATTGATGCCCCCGCCGCGCATTGATGCCCCCGCCGCGCATGGCCATCCATTGTGGGCGCCCGCACCGGGGCGCCCCTACATACCGTGCCGTGGGCATTGCCCAACGCCGCCGGCGCAACATCCCGCCAGGCCCATCACAACACCCCGCCGCACCATCGCCGCCCAACGCCCGTAGGGGCGGGCCCGCGGGCCCGCCCTCAATGCATCCCATTGCCATCAATGCCCGGCACCGCAATGCATGGCCCCGCAGCGCGGGCAGACACGTGGTCTGCCTCTACACGCTGATGACCCCTGAAACCCGGAATCCGGGTATAATCCATCCGTCACCCGGAAATACTGGAACCTGGATCAATTGAGGTAGTTGGAAATAGCTCGCTCGTGAAACTCGTTTACCTGCTTTTGCTGCTGGCTATGCTCGCCGGAACTTCCTGCGCTGTTCTGCCGCCCGGCGAGGCCGAACGCCGCTTCGCTGATAGCCCGCACGTCCTACAACAGCCCTTCCTCGCTGCATGGCAGCGCGCCGGCGGCGAAGAACTCGGCCCGCCGCTCAGCGCTGCCGTCTGGCTCGATTCGCACCGCGTCCAGCTTTTTGAAACGGTCCGGATGCAGGCCGGCGCCATCAGTGGAGTTGCCGTCGAACCCCAGCCTGCCGGCTGGCAGCAGACCGTTCCGCCCGAATTGCTCAGCCTGCCTGCCGCTGCATATCAGGTCGATCTGTATTTGCCCGCCGCCGATGTTGCCCTGCCGACGCTACTGGCCCTCAGCAGCCAGCGCCTGGAAATTAGCGCGCCCGGCTACAGCGGCCCGCTCGAACTGCGCTTCTACGATGCGGCGATGCAGCCCGCCGGCCAGGCCAGTGCCAATATTGTCGACGGCAGCGCCGCCATCGATTTTCGCCCGCGTGGCGCGCTCGGCCCGCAATGGGCGCTCGCCATCATCGACGGCGAGCTCGCCGGGGCGCAACGCCGCTTGTTCCGGCTCGAAGCGCAGACCCGCGTCAATACCGGCGCTGTCGACCTCGATCTGCTCTATCCGCACATTTACAACTTTATACAGCAGAAAGTCGTTAGCTACGAACTGAACGGCGCAACCGTGCGCGGCTATCGCTCGCCGGATAATCCGCTGCTCTGGCTGCGCGACCACGTTTACCAGGCCCGCGGCTTTCGCTATTTTGAATCCGATGTCACCAGTTTGCTTGAAGCCTTCGAGCAGGCCCGGTTCGCCGACGGCAGCTTCCCCGATGTGCTCGATTATCCCGCGCGCCAGGTCGTCGCCAATCGCAAAGAAGTTGAGGCCGACCTCGAGTTCCTCTTCGTCCAGGGCGTCTACGAGGCCTGGCAGTTCACCGGCGACGACGACTGGCTGCGCGCCCGCATTCCAGCCATGCGCCGCGGCCTCGCATACATTATGTCCGACCCGCTGCGCTGGGACGCGGAGTATGGCCTGGTGCGCCGGCCCTATACCATCGATACCTGGGATTTTGAGTATGGCCCGACGACGCTCAGTCCGGACGGCAAGCCTGCCCCGCGCCACTGGATCGATGAGGATACGACCTGGGGCATTTTTCACGGCGATAATACCGGCCTGGCTTATGCGTTGGAATTGACGGCTCGCATCGAGGAGCAGGTTGGCGACCCTGAAGCGGCCGAACACTGGCGTGCCGAAAGTCGCGGCATTATGGAACGCCTGAATACTTTGAGCTGGAACGGCAGCTTCTTCTACCATTTTGTGCAGTCCGAGGGCGAAGAGCGCGGCCAACTGCCCACTGTGCCCGGCGTCGACACTGGCGCGCAGCTCAGTCTCTCGAACGCCTATGCGCTCAACCGCGAGGTACTCGGCTACAGCCAGGCCCGCAAGATCATCGAGGAATATTTTTCGCGCCGCGATTTCGCCCGCGCCTTCGCCGAATGGTACAGCATCGATCCGCCGTTCCCGCCCGGCAGCTACGGTATGGCCGGGCGCAAGGGCGAAAATCCCGGCGAATACGTCAACGGCGGCATTCTGCCGCTGGTTGGCGGCGAACTCGCCCGCGGCGCCTTCGAGCATGGCGGCGAGGCCTATGGCTTCGATATTCTTAGCCGCTACGCCGAACTGATCCGGCTCACCGATGAAACCTATCTCTGGTACTATCCCGACGGACGCCCCGGCATCTCCGGCCCCGACACGGTCGCCAGCGACGGCTGGGGTTCCAGTGCTATGCTCGGTGCGCTGATGGAAGGTGCCGCCGGCTTGCGCGATCAGGGCAGTCGCTACGAAGAGATCGTGCTCAGCCCACGCTGGAGCGCTCGCCCCGATCTGCAACACGTCGAAGTTACCGCGCGCTACGCCGCCTCCGACGCCTACGTCGCTTACATCTGGCAGCGCAGCGAGCGCGACCTGCAACTGGATCTGACCGGCACATGGCAGTCGGCGCGCGTCCGGCTGATGCTGCCACCCGCAGCCGGCGAGCCGACTACAGTGCTGGTGAATGGCGAAGCCTATCCTTTCGAATATAGCCACGCCTCCGGCGGCGGCTACTACGCTGTTGTTGAGATCAGCGGCGGCAACGCCGAAATCGTTGTACAGTGGTAGCATGTTCGTCTTTCTGGTACAATCCGCGCAATACCGAACAAACCTTGCAAGACACACGGACATTGCACTGCTTTTTGCGGCTTTACCCAACAAGCAATGCAAAAGAATAATCTATGGATCGCTCGTTTCCCGATAACCTGGCACAACCGCTTCGCGATGGCCTGACCTGGCCGCGCCTCGGCCTGGCCCGCCTCGGTCTGCCGCTGTTGCTGGCCCTGCTGACCCTGCTGGTGCTGATGCTGGCCTACAGTCTGCGGCCCTTCGTCACCATCGATATGGGCGGCGATTTCGATAGCGCCTTTCTGCGCGATTTCAATGGCCGCGAAATCGATGCCGCCGGCGCCGGCGAGAATTTTGGCTGGCCGGCCGGCCAGCCAACCACCAGCATCCCCGGCAATCGCGAAGGCGTTTGGATTGCGACCATCGAGGCCGCGCCCGGCCAAACCGACGGCGTGCTCGAACAGGCTGCCGTCGCTATCAATGATTATCGCGCCGATATGCCGCGTCGCACTGCCCGCCAGATCTTCGTAACCATTCCGCCCGAGATTGCCGCCGCCGAAACCCTCGAGTTCGATCTGGTTTCGCCGCTGGTTGGCGGGCTCGAACCGCCTACCGGCATTGCCGGTGCGATCACGATGGCGCCGGCCCGCACTTACCGCTGGAGCCGCGACGAGAGCCGGGTGCTGCTGCCCGGCCTCGGACGTGGCGCATGGGGCCTCAGCATGACGGTCGTCACGGCCCATCCCGATAACCAGTCGGTTGAGGCGCGCGTGCTCGCCAATGACCGGCTGCTGGCTGCGCTTCCCGACAGCAACCAGACCCGTCGCATCCATCTGCTGGTGCCGGCCTCCGCTGCGCCCGCCGGCGATCTCGAGATCACGCTGCGCGCCAATACCTACGCCGATCCGCGTCCGCTCGGCATCTTCATCGCCGATATGAGCGTCGCGCCGGTCGGCGGTGCGCCGACGCTGCGGGTGGCCCTGCCGCCCTGGGGCGCCCTCGCCGCCGGACTGCTCAGCGTGCTCGGCGTATATGCCTGCCTCGCGCTGCTGGTCGCCGATGCCGGTGCGCGCCGCTGGAACTGGCTACCGGCTCTCGGTGCGCTGGCGATGATCGCTGCCGGCGGCTGGGCGCTGGCCTTCCACCGTTTTCCGACCGGCTTTATGCTGCTGCCGCTGGCCGGCCTGGCGGTCTGGAGCTTGGTGCTGCTACTGCTGCTGCGGCCCTTCACCATCTGGCTGTTCCGCATCACCGGCACGCCCGTCGCCGCCGCCGGTAGCGCGCCATCCTTTGTGAACCTGTTGCTGCTCTTTTTCTTCGTCAGCTACGGGTTCAAAGTCGGCGGCATGCTCTATCCCTATTTCATTGCTATCGATGTGCAATGGCATATGGATCGCGCTCAGTGGATTCTCGACGGCCGGTTGCCGCTGCTCTACGGCACCAATAGCCCGCTCAATGAGTCGACGATGCCGACGGCCGAGTGGGGCGAGGAACGCCCGGTCATTCCCTATTCGCCCTACTACCACATATTCGCTGCCGGCCTGGCCATTTTGCCTTTTCCGCTGACCTTCAGCGCCAACATGGTCAGTGTGTTGCTTGATAGCTTGCGCCTGATTATGATCGCGCTGATCGCTCGCAACATCGGCCTCGGCGAACGCAGTGCGCTCTTCGCCGCCCTGATGTATGCCGTTATGCCGGTCACCTTTTTGCTGCATGCATGGGGCAATGTGCCGACCACCAGCGGCCTCTGGCTGACGTTGCTGGTGATCACGTTTATGGTGGCCGGCTGGGAGCATTTGCATAAACGCCTGCCCATGGTGCTGCTCAGTGTCTTCATTCTAGCGACTTTCTTGCTCTACACCGTTACCGGCGTATTTATGGGCGTGTTTCTGGTCGGCTTTACGATCATCGTCTGGCTGGCCGCTCGCCAGGGGCCGGAATGGCGAGCATTGCTACCCGGCCTCAAACCGCTCTGGATCGCTGCCGGCACAGCCATGGCCCTCGCGCTGATCATCTATTACGGCCAGTACATTCCGCCGATCTTCGAACGCAGTGTGCCCTATTTCACCCAGGTATTTACCCAGGGCGCCGCCAGCATTGGCGTCGAACGCCCGCCCTTCGGCGAATATATGTGGCACCATGTTCAGGCGCTCGACTACCGGATCTGGCCCGGGCGCTACCTGTTCTATGGCCTGGTTCTGCCGCTGATCTTCGTTATTCCGGGCATGGTCACGATCTGGAAACGCCCGCTCGCCGCGACGCTCTTTGCGGCATGGTATAGCGTCGCCGTGCTGTTTATGTTTGTCGGCTACCGCATCTCGATGGTCGACAAGCAACTCTTTTTCATTCTGCCGGCTATCGCAATTTGCTGGGCCATCTACGCTGAACGCTACTGGCGGCGCGGGCGCTGGGCACGTCTGGTGATCGTCATGATCTACCTGTTTAGCGCCGCCGCCGCCCTTGCCCAGTGGTTCTTTCGTATCGCCGTCTCGCCCGTTGCCTAGCACCGGGTAAGCCGGTTCGCTCGATGGAAGATGCTCTTGCTCGGATTGTTGGCGGCGAAGCCGCCAACAATCCGAGCAAGAGCATGCCTATGCAAACCAGCGGTTCCCTTACCAGTTTGCGGCATTGGCGCAACCTGGCCAGAGTATTGAGATTATGTCACTTTCATTCCTGATCAACCCGCCCGGTACTGCCCACGCCGGTACGACACGCAGTCAGGTGTCTGCCGGCCTGTATGCGCTGGCTGTCACCGGCCTGGTGCTGCTCGCCATCGCGCTGCGGATCTGGTTCTGGTGGTTCCAGGCCCGTAGCGGTGCCGTGCAACCCGCTGACCCTGAAGAATATTATCGCGCGGCGCTGCATATTCTCCAGGGCGGCTACTATGACGACGGCAAGTGGCTGCGCCCGCCGCTTTACCCGGCCTTCCTGGCGCTTATGCTGGCCATCGGCGGCGGCAACGTCAGCTTTGCACTGTTCGGCCAGGCGCTGCTCGCCGGTATCGCGGTGCTCGCCTTCGTCTGGCTTGGCCACCGCCTCTTCACCAGGCCTGCCGCCGGTTTGCTCAGCGGTTTGATCGCGGCGACTTTCGTGCCGCTCGCCAGTTTCAGCAGTGTGCTCTTCGCCGAGATCCAGTTCGTCACGCTGATCATTCTGGCGCTGGCCATTGTCGATCGCTTGATCGAACAGGGTCGCCGCCGCGATGCCTTGCTGGCCGGTATCGTCCTGGCGCTCGCCGCGCTCACTCGCGCCGTTGCCCTGCTCTACATTCCGCTGCTGGCCCTGCTGCTGCTCTTGCTGCTGCATGGTAACTGGCGCCGCCGCCTGCTGCTCGTCGCCCTGCTGCTCGCCGGCGCAACCGCAACTATCGCGCCCTGGGCGATCCGCAATGCCCTGGTTCACCAGCGTCTGGTCATCATCGATACGAACGGCGGCATCAGTCTGTGGTACGGCACGGTGCGTAGCGAAGCGGATCGCGCCCGCGGCGAAGCGGCCATCTTTGCCCTGCCCAACCTGGCCGACCGCCAGTCGCTCGCGCTCCAGATGGCCATCGAGCGCATACGCGCCGATCCCCAGGATTTTGCCCTGCGCATGCGCTATAAGATCGCTTCGCTCTTTCTGCTTCAGTCGCGCAGCTATGCCGTCGGCGATGTGGTCACCATCGATCCCCGCGATCAGCAGATGGGCTTGAGTGCCGGCGAAAATCCCCGCCCGCTCAGTTTGCTCGCCGATGCCCAGTATGTGCTGATTATGCTCGGCGGCATTGCCGGGATCAGTTTTACGCCTTCCTGGCGCCGCACCACGCCGCTGTTCCTCTGGTTTGTCTTTGGTGTCCTGATCTCGGCCATTACGGTGGCGCACCATCGCCTGCGCTTGCCGCTGGTCGGCGTCATGATTCCCTTCTGCGCCTATGCCTTGCTCTGCCTCCCGGCCGCCTGGCGCCACGGCCGCAAACTACTGCGTGACCCGCGCATGATCTTGTTGCTGGCCGGCTGGTTGATCTTCGCCGCCATGATTTTCAGCACTCGCTACATCTACTGGGCTTTCGCCGAACCCCATGCCCTCGTCGCTCGCACTGCACTTGCCGCCGGCAATGTCTCCATCGCCGAAGCTGCCTTCGAGCGCGCCCGCATCGCCGATCCGGCGAATTCGCTGCGTAGCCTCGAACTGGCTGATCTGCTCTTCCAACAGGGCCGGGTTACCGAAGCCGTCGAACTCTATGCCGCCGCCGCCGAGCTCGAACCGCGCAGCCTCTATGCCCACGCGATGCACCTGCAAACCAACATCCTGCTCGAACAGCCTGCGGCAGCCACGGAGTCTCTGCTTGCTATCGGCAGCTACGGGCGCGATAATAACGATCTCTACCAGTGGGCCTGGGCCAATTCCAGCATTCCGGCACCTGCGCGCCTGGTGCCCGGCAGCACCGCCGCCTTCGGTCACTACCAGGGTTTTGCACCCGCCACTGGCGACCTGATCAGCGGGCGCTGGACCCTTGGCCGCGCCCGGTTGCGCCTCGCCGGCAACTGCGGCGATCTGCGCCTGCATGTGCGTGGCCCGCTCGGGCGCTCGCTCACGGTCACGGCTGCCGGCAAGCAGGCGACCTTCGAGCTCACCGGCAGCCCCCAGGAACTACAGTTGCCGCTCGACCGCCCGGCAAACTGCACCATCGCCCGGCCACTTGTCGTCAATCTCAGTAGTCCGACCAGTTTGCTCGACCTGCAGCACGATCCCTGGTTCGTCGGCGTTGCTCTACTCGAAGCAGAGCTTCAGTAGCTCGGCTTCCCGACTTCGGCGCTCTTGACACCGATGAAACAGGGTGTTATAGTTTCGCGTAACGCAATGCGTCACACTCCGAGCAGACGCGGAAAGCGGCCAGGCGGCAAACGCCGGATCCTGGCTTTTCTATATGCATCACATCGAAAGAAATACATAAGGAGGAATTCCATGGCAGAAGAAATTGAAGTCAATGTTCGCCATGTCGAAGAAGCCCTGGAAGAAACCAGCAGCACCCAGATCGTTGAAGTCTTTCGCCGGCTGATTCTGGCCGGTATTGGGGCCGTTGCGCTGACCCGCGATGAAGCCGAAAACCTGATCAAGCGCCTGGTTGAGCGCGGCGAGATTGCCCAGAAAGACGGCGAGCGCCTGCTGAACGAAACTGTCGAGCGCTTTCAGCAACCGGTTCAGACCAGCACTAACCTCGCTCAGCAGGTCGAGAGTAACTTTGAGCAGTTTCTCAATCGCTTGAACATTCCTTCCAAGCGCGACATTGACGAGCTCAGTGTGAAAATCGCTCAGCTTGCCTCGCGCGTCGAAGAATTGCGGCGTAGCCAGGATCAGAGTGCCGGTAGCAGCGCAGCTGTCAGCAGCCGCAGCCGCAGCCGCAGCAAGAAGGAGCCCGCCGCTGAAGAAAACGGCTCTCCCGGCGAAGATTAAGGCCGGCGCGTCGGAGCATTGGAACGCTCGCGCTCGCTCCAATGCTCCAACTCGCAAATTGACGCAGTGTGCTATAATATCGGTAATCTGTACGCCCTGGAACAAAAAATCCATACTGGTACTCAAAAAAGCCGAACCAGCACCGCTTACCATCGTACTCCACCATCTCCGGCAACAATCCGCTGGTTCCACAGTTCATAAGCAACTTATCTCTTTCATCCTATTATCGTTAGTTCTCTAATCTCTGAAATCCCTGGTTCCTTAATTCCCTGGTTCCCTAATTCCCTGGTTCCCTAATTCCCTGGTTCCCTGGTTCCCTGGTTCCTTAGTTCCTTAAACCCTTCCCAGTACCCGCTCCGAGGTTTGCCTGATGCAAATAATCAAGAAATACGCCAATCGGAAACTCTATCACACGAACCGCAAGCAGTATATTACGCTCGATGGCATTGCCCGCATTGTGCAAAACGGTGAACTGGTTCAAGTGCTGGATAACGAAAGCGGCGAAGATATTACGTCGACGATACTGGCCCAGATTGTGCTGAATAACCGTGGCCGCAACGGTAGCCCACTGCCGGCTAATTTGCTTGCCAACCTGATCCAGATCGGCGGCGATACGCTCTCCGGAGTGCGCCGCGCCCTCTTCGCCTCGCTCGGTGGCTTCGATCTGGTTGCCGCCGAAGTCACTTATCGCCTCCGGCGCCTGGTCGAAGCAGATGAACTTGGCCTTCAGGAGGCGGCACGCATCGAGAAGTTGCTGCTGCAACGCGAATTCAGCGATCCCGAGTCTGCCAACGCCATGGTCGACGTTGATGTGCCCAGCCGCCACGATGTGGTCAATTTGCACTCTCAGGTCGATGCACTCTCGGCTCAGATCGATGAATTGCTGCGCGAACGCGACCAGACGCCCAGACAGCCTTCGCCAAACGGCAGCTAGTGGAAATGATGCAAGCGATAATGTATCAAAGCAATGGAGCTGCGTCCCGCCGAAGCAAAACCGCCCTTGTTCTCGCCGGCGGCGGAGTTGCCGGCGCCGCCTATGAAATCGGCGCTCTCTGTGCTATCGATGAGATCCTCGAACATCTGACGGTCAATGAGCTCGATATCTACGTCGGTACCAGTGCCGGCGCGCTTATCTCGGCTTGCCTCGTCAATAATATTACGCCGCGCACGCTGCTCACCGTGCTCGACTCGCCAATCCTCGGTATTGAACAGCTCGCGCCGCAACATTTGTTCTCGCTCAATCTCGCCGATGCGCTCCGCCGCAGCCGCAGGTTTCCCGGTGCTCTGCTCAGTACCGTCCAGCAGCTCGTTCGCGAAGGGCGCAATGTCTCGCTGATCGATTTCATTGAGACCCTGGCCACCAGTTTGCCGACCGGCCTCTATGATAATAGCTCGCTCGCCGAATATCTGCGCTCTACCTTTTCTGCGCCCGGCCGCAGTGACGATTTTCGCCGGCTTGAACGCGAACTCGCTATCATCGCTACCGACCTCGATAATGGTGAGCGCGCTATCTTCGGTGAACCGCCGCTCGATGCGGTGCCCATCTCGCGCGCCGTCGCTGCCTCCGCTGCTATTCCGCTCTTCTATCGCCCGGTGCAGATCGGCAATCGCTCCTTCATCGACGGCGGCATCCGTGGAACCGCCAGCCTCGATGTGGCCATCGAGCGCGGCGCTGAACTGATTGTCTGCATCAATCCGATGGTGCCCTTCGACAACAGTGCCCACGCCGATGGGCGTGGCATTAGCGATGAGGGTGTTCAGCAAATCGGCTACCAGGTCTTCCGTACCTTCGTCCACGCCGGCCTCCATTACCACCTCAAACAGATCACACGACGCCATCCCGAGGTCGATATTATTTTGATCGAACCGCGACGTGACGATCCTGTTATGTTTGCCGATAATACCATGCGCTATAGCACGCGCATCGCTATTGCACGCCATAGCTTCGAGACGGTCGGTCGGCATTTGCTCGATCATCACGACTATTATGCCGGGTTGCTTTCACGCCACTATGTGCAGATCAATGCCCGCCGCATCCGGCGCTCCCTCACCGAGCTTGCCCAGGCCGGCAACGATTTGCAAGCCATTAAATCAGCAATGTCCCCCGGCTTTACCCGCCATTCCAGCCCCGGCAATCTTACCCGCACGCTCTCCGAACTCGAACGCCTCCTTGAGCGCCTGGAAACTGAAGAGCATAACTAAACATTTAAGAAAATCTCCCGTCTCTATTTAAGGAAGTATGGTATAACCATCAATACATCCTTTCATTCATGACTCGTCCAATCAATATGCGGCAAATGCGTTCGTCGGCTGTGTCCAGTTATCACAGCCAGGTAGGTATCTATGCGCAGTATTCCTTCCATCTCGCTCGTCTTCATGTTGCTCTTCGCCTCCTTCGGCATGCTCTCGTTCGCCCCGGCCGGCCCGACTCACGCCGATAGCGCAAGCCCGTTTCAGCTTGCACCCGCCACCATCTCACGGACCCTGGCGCTCGGCGCTCAGGAAGAGTTGACGCTGCAAGTGCGCAATACTGGCTCCACCAATGAAGTTGCGCGCCTCTATGAGGCATTCCCGGCAGCACCACAGGCCGCCCGGCTCAATGCATTGCCCGCTGCGCTACGCGAGGTGCCGCTGCCACGCCAGCTCCAACGCGTCGATCCGCGCTTGCAAGAGGAACTCAGCGCCGCCCAATCCGGCAAGTTTCTGGTGTTTCTCGCCGACCGCCCCGATTTGAGCGCCGCCTATGCCATCGATGATTGGAACCAGCGCGGAGAGTATGTCTATCGTACGCTCACCGAGCACGCCGAACGCAGCCAGCATGACTTGCGGGCCTGGCTCGATGCGCGCGGCCTGTCCTATCAGTCGCTCTGGATTGCCAATGCAGTTGCCGTTCAGGGTACTGCCAATGATGTGCAGAGCCTCGCTCAACGTGCCGACGTCGCACTGGTTCGGGCTAACTATATGGCGCAGATCGAAGCTCCATCACCTGCGGTTATGCCCCAGGTCAGCGGCTGCGATGCCGAAGGGCGCTGCTGGAACCTGGAAGATATTGGTGCTTACCGCGTCTGGGAAGATTTCGGTATTGATGGCAGCAATATCTATGTCGCCAGCATCGATAGCGGCGTCATCTACAATCATCCGGCCCTGATCGAACAGTATCGCGGTTATAACGCCGACGGCAGTATCGATCACAACTATCATTGGTACGATCCGATTGAGTTAAGCCAGTTGCCAATCGATAGTAGCGGCCACGGAACCCATACAATGGGCACGATGGCGGCCCGCGGCAATGACTCCGATCAGCCGTCCGTCGGCGTGGCGCCTGGTGCCCGCTGGTTTGCCGCCCGTGGCTGCGCGATCAGCACCTGCGATGATATCGACCTGATCCTGGCTGCCCAGTGGCTGCTCGCTCCGACTGATTTGCGTGGTCAAAATCCACGGCCCGATCTACGTCCGCATGTTGTCAATAATTCCTGGGCCGAAATTGACGGCAACAATGATTGGTACGCCGGTTATACGGCTGCCTGGCGCGCCGCCGGTATTTTTCCTGTTTTTGCCGCCGGCAATGGCTTCTCAGTAACCTGCGGTACTATCGCTTCGCCCGCCGATTATAGCGATGTCGTCGGGGTCGGCGCAACCAACCAGCTTGGCCAGATTGCCGCCTTCAGCAAGCGCGGCCCCACTATCGACGGGCGAGTCAAGCCTGATCTGGTTGCTCCCGGCGAACAGGTACCCTCGACTCTGCGTAGCAGCTATGGCATCAATAGCGGGACGTCTATGGCAACCCCTCACGTTGCCGGCGCGGTCGCTTTGCTCTGGTCAGCTAACCCGGCCCTTATCGGTGATTATGATGCAACGTATAACATTCTCACCCGCACTGCTCGGATCCAGCCGGACAGCCGCTGCGGCACCCGCTCTGTTGTTGACGATAATGACCATGTTCTCGTTATCAATCAGGTCTATGGCTTTGGCAAACTCGATGCCTATGCCGCTGTAGCCCAGGCCAGCGTCGATGTGCCCTGGCTGCGCCTGTCAAAGCCTGCTCTGACTCTTTCGCCCGATGCAGCCCAGGCTATTACGGTGACGATTGATGCCGCCAGGGTGCCTGGCCCCGGTACCTACTCGGCCCGCCTGCTGATCCATACCGGCACGCTCTCCGACCAGCCGCTGGTTGTGCCGATTGCGCTGAATGTGCCGGCTGATGCCACTCACCGCCTGGTCAGTGGTCGGCTCATGACCGCCGCTGATGCTGCCGGCATCGCCGGTACGGTTACGGTTCACGATGGCCCCACGGTGAATGCCGCCTTCGACGGACGCTACAGTCTGATTTTGCCGCAGAAATCGGCTGAATATGCGTTTAGGGCTGGAGCCAATGGCTTTCAAGACCTCAATCGCACCCTGACCGTCAGTTCGGCAATCACCAGTACGCTCGATTTTGTACTTACGCCGGCCACACCCTCGGTTGATACCGACACGCAACTCCGTGATTTCCAGTTGAATATCGGCGAAGCCGCCGAAGTCAAACTCACCTTGCACAATACCGGCAGCAGCCGGCTCGTCTACTCGGTGGCGGAAACTAGCCAGCGCTATGCCGTGCTACGCAGCGATGAGCCGGGTGGCCCTGTGGCTGAACCCTTCCCGGTGCCGGACAATGCAACGATGCTCTCGCTCAGTGGTGACCGGCTCTCCGATCCCCTGTCGCTCGGCTTCCGCTTCCCGGCAACTTTCGACATCTATGAAACGGTCTTCATCAATGCGAATGGCTGGCTGACTTTCGATAAAAGCGGGGTCATTGAACAATTCCGGGCCGGATGCTTGCCCGCCGGCAATGCCAACAGCATTATCGCGCCGCTCTGGGCTGATCTCAACCCGGCGGAAGGCGGTACCATTCGCTATGCATCCGTCGAAGCAGGCTTCCTGGTCGATTTCAACGCCGTCGCCCTCGCCGGCGATCCGACCCAACGCTTCAGTTTCCAGATCCTGCTGGCGCGTGACGGCCGGATCATATTCAACTATCTCGAAATGGGTGAACCTGGCCAGCTTACCAGTGCCGGTGTGCAACAAATGCCCACCTTTAGCCAGAGTTTCGGTTGCAGCACCAGTCTGCTGCCCGATAGCCCATTCCGCATCGAACTGCATCCCCAGTCAGGCCAACCCACCCTGCTCGCTCAGGCGGAACCCGTCAACGGCAGCCTCGAATCCGGTGCGAGTACTACCCTGACGTTCAAGATGAACTGGCAGCACCGCACGATCTCCGAAACTCTGCATAGCACGCTGCTAATTAGCAGCAACGATCTACAAAATCCGCTGCTCAATGTGCCCTTGCGCCTGCAAAGCCAGCCGGCACCTTTCAATCTGTGGTTACCCGTCATCAAAATAGCCGGCAAATAATATGGCAATGCTGTTTGAGTCGTAAAGTTCATCCGGTTCTGCAATGCAGCATTCCCTGGTTCTTCAGGACTCTGGTTCATAATTCCCATAGGATTGCTATATCTTTTTCGTTGGATTTTGCGGCATCGCTACAAAATCCAACGAAAGTACAGTTTAAAATGGGGGCGTCAGAGTTGGTGCAGGTGACACTGGTGGTACGGGCGTGGCTGTAGCCGGTGGTGGCGCGTTGGTTGGTGCCCGCGTTGGCTGAATTGGCGGCGGCTCCGGCGTGGTCGAGGGCGGCTCCGGCGTGGCCGAGGGCGGCTCCGGCGTGGCCGGGGGCGGCTCCGGCGTCGACACCAACTCTGGAAGCGGAGTAGCCGTGTTGATGGGCAATAGTGGTGTCGCCACGACAATCGGTGGCTGGGGAGACGGCACAATGAAACTGGCTGCGGTCGGCGTTGCGGTGGGCGGCGAAGTCGGGCTGGGCGACGGCGATGGGGTTATCGTTGGCGATGGGGTTATCGTTGGCGATGGGGTTATCGTTGGCGTTGACGTCGCCGTTGGAGTCGCCGTCGGCGCTTCAAGGCTGGGCGTCGCACTCGCCGGCAACACCGAACCACCGTTCCCGACATTGCCTAGCAACTGGATCGCGACAACCACATAAACACTGATAATCACCAGGAGCAAACTCATCAGGATCGCATAGATCAACCGGTCTCGCGGCGAAAGACCCGCCAACCAGCCGCGAAACCCGGCGCGGGGCATAGCACTCACCGCCGCGGCGGTCGCCGGTGCCGGCATTGAAGGCGAGCCTAAACCCATGTATAATGGGCAGGCGATATGTCCCTGGGATAGGCAATAACTCGCTTGATCAACAGGAATGTCCTGTGCTTCACCCGTTACGTAACAGCGATGTTCCGGGGTTGGTGAAGCGAACCGGATGGCCCGATTCTGCTTCAAGCCTAGATGCGGACAATGACCCGATGATTCGACCATAGAACTATTGCGGCTCCTGCTTTGCTCGGGAAGCCTATAGTGGTATTATAGACTTCGGTTTCTTCTGCGTCAAAACCCTGGACACTGGCTATGGTATAGGTGCTTACTATCCCTTTATGGATCCAAACCTCTTCGCTGACAAAGAAAGTCTGTTGTATGCGCGTCTTGATCGTCTCGGATATTCATTCTAATATCGTAGCACTTGAAGCCGTTCTCGCCGATGCGGAATCAACCGGTGCCTACGATGAACTCTGGTGTATCGGCGACACCATCGGCTACGGTTCGGCCCCGAATGAGTGTGTGCAGTGGATGATTGATCGCGCCAGCAAAGCTATCAACGGCAACCACGATCTTGCCTGCCTCAATAAAGTTGACCTGAGCGATTTTAATCCCGATGCGCGCCGGGCCAATGAGTGGAATGGCAAGCAATTGACCGACCAGAGCCGGGGCTGGATCGAGAGTCTGCAACCGATGATCGAGGTCGATGATCGCTTTATGCTGGCCCACGGTAGCCCGCGTGAACCGGTCTGGGAATATTTGCTCACCCCATCGCAGGCTCTCGATAATTTTCACGAGTTTGATGCTCAGGTCTGTCTCATTGGCCATTCGCATGTGCAGTTGTACTTTCAACTCGACCCATCCGGCCAGTGCCGCCGGGTACTGCCCGACGAAGATGAAACGCTCGAACTCGGCAATACCCTGCGCTTTTTCATCAATCCCGGTAGCGTCGGCCAACCACGCGACCACGATCCGCGGGCGGCCTATGCTATCCTCGATACAACTGCCGGTACGGTGGCGTTTCGGCGCGTTCATTATGATATTGCTCGCACCCAGCGGCATATGTTTGCAGTCGGGTTGCCTTCGGCGCTGATCCGCCGGCTTGAACTCGGTATGTAAAGGATACCTATGAATCTTGATCAGCAGTATCGGTTACAATTCCCACGATCTGCCGAACTCTATGCCCAGGCCAGCCAGACGTTCCCCGGCGGGGTGACTCACGATGTACGCTATCATACCCCTTTCCCTATCTATATAGAACGTAGTCAGGGCGCCTATAAGTGGACGGTAGATGGCAATCGGATGATCGATTTCATTTGCGGGCACGGCGCACTCTTGCTCGGCCACGCGCACCCGGCGGTGGTTGCTGCGGTGCAGCAACAGGTCGAACAGGGCACCCACTTCGGCGCCGGTCACGCCCTCGAAGTACGTTGGGGCGACCTGGTGCGCCGGCTCGTGCCTGGCGCCGAACAGGTACGCTTTACGTCGTCCGGTACCGAGGCCACGTTGCTGGCATTGCGCCTCGCCCGGGCCTTCAGCCATAAACCGGCCATTTTGCGCTTTGAAGGCCATTTTCACGGCTGGCACGATATGATCGCACCCGGCGCCGACCCCGCCGACCCCCATGCCGGCATTATGGCCGGTTTGCTCGCCAATATTGTCGTCACGCCCCCGGATCTCGATGCGGTCGCCGCCACGGTCGCCGCCCGCGATGACATCGGCGCCGTGATTGTCGAGGCCGGCGGGGCGGCCTATGGCACCGTGCCCTTGCCCGACCAGTTTCTGCGCGATTTGCGCGCCTTCACTCACCAGCACGATTTGCTGCTGATTGTCGATGAAGTCGTGACCGGCTTCCGGATCAGTCCCGGTGGCTTGCAACAACGTGCCGGCATCACTGCCGATCTGACTACCCTGGCCAAAATCCTGGCCGGCGGTCTGCCCGGCGGTGCGGTCGCCGGGCGGGCCGACATTCTGCGCCACCTGGCTTTCGGCGACCAGGAGTGGAACAGCCGGCACAAGGTGCGCCACCAGGGGACGTACAACGGCAACCCGCTCGCCGCCGCTGCCGGCAGCACCGCCCTCCGTGTCGTCGCCGACGGCGAGCCCTCCGTGACTGCCGCCGAACGTGGGCGCCAGTTTATGCAGGGCATCAATGATGTGCTGATCGAGCATCGCATGCGCGGCTGGTGCGCCTACGGCGACGGCTCACTCGTACACATTCTGGCCGGCGCCAGCATCGATAGCCCGCCCGGCGAGTTTCCGGCAGGGCTCGCGGTAAGTGAACTCAAACGCGGCGGCGATCCGCAACTGAGCCGCAATTTGCGCCTGGCCCTGATCTGCTCCGGCATCGACTTGATGCGCGGGCGGAGCGCCTTCGTCAGTGCAGTGCATAGCAGCGCCGACATCAATGAGGCTGTGGCCGCCTTCGATCAAGCGTTGAGCCTGCTGTAACCATCGAACACCAGGGTTTTTATGTCAAAATCATCCACTGCAACTGTTTCCGCTGCTACTTCAACCCGCCTGCCCACACCAATCGTGGTGCTCGTGGTTGCGCTGCTCGCCGCCGGGTTGGCGCTGACGGTTCCCAGTGATCGCGAGTGGTGGAAGGTCATAATCCTCGGCGTCGTCCAGGGGTTGACCGAGTTTCTGCCGATTTCGTCGACCGGCCACCTGCTGATTGTCTCCGATTTGCTCCAGTATCAGGGCAGTATCGGCGGCACCTTCGAAATTTTCATCCAGCTCGGCACCGTGTTTTCGGTCATCGCCTTCTATGCCGGCGATCTTTTTGGGCAGGTGCGTGCCCTGATCGGCATGGGCAGCCCGGACGAAACCCGTGCCGCCCGTCGCTTCTGGCTCGGCATTCTGGTCGCTTTTCTGCCCGCTGCCATCATCGGCCTGACTCTGCGCGACTGGATCAAAACCGTGCTCTTCGAGTCGCCGACGATCATCGCCTGGGCGCTGATTATCGGCGGCATCGTTTTCATCGCTCTCGAACGCATTCCCATGCGCTCGGCGCGTACCGATGATCTCGAGCAGGTCAGTTTCAAGCAGGCCCTGGGCATCGGCATCGCCCAGGTCTTCGCCCTGATCCCGGGCACCTCGCGCTCCGGCTCGTCTATCGTTGGCGGCCTGATTGCCGGTCTCGACCGCCGGACAGCGACGGCGTTTTCGTTCTATCTGGCAATTCCAACCCTCGGTGCCGCCACCATGGTCGATTTGCTCGGCAGCATCAGCGATGGCGCCATTGCCGCCGGCGACATCGGGCGCCTGCTGCTTGGCGCCGTCATCTCAATGATTGTCGGCTGGTGGAGTATCGGCTGGTTGCTGCGCTACATCTCACGCAACAGTTTTGTTGGCTTCGGCATCTACCGCATCATCGTCGGCGCACTCATTCTCGGCCTGGTTGCCCTGGGGCAACTGTAGCGTAGGAAAACCGCAGTGGCGGCTTCCGGCTGCGGCTGCGCCGCAGCCGGAAGCCGCCACTGCGGTTTTCCTACCCGCCTGATTGCGTACGTCACTTAATCGGAGCGGAGCGCTGCCCGATCCTCAGGATCGAGGATGCCCAGCAGGTCTTCACCCAGGCGGGCGAAAATACGCTGGGCGAAGAGTTCCATCCAGATAAATTGCCGTGCGATCAACACCATATTGGCATTCGTCGTGACCGTCGCATTTGTCGTCGCATGGCCGCTGGCAATCAGAAACTCACGTTCATCGGCCACGATGATCAGCGTTTCTTCCATGCGATGCAGCTCGGTTTCGCGGCGCGGATGGCGCACTACCTGGCCCAGAGAAAAATCCGCCACGCCGGTCAACATCACACCCAGTTCGATGCCCCGTTCGTGGGCCAGCTCGAGATGCTGTCGCAAGGCTGCAACGTCGTCATCCGTCAACACGAGCATAAGCTCGCGTTCGGCGGCAGCGATCATCTCGATGGCATAGGCCAGCGCGTCGCGCCGGCCCCGAAAATTCCAGAGCCGATCCTCGGTTTGCTTCTGATACAATGGCAACAGGCCATCGCGCAGCATTTCGATCCGCGTTTGCGCTTCCTGCTCGTAACGATTAAGCAGTGTGTCGGGCGCAATCGGTCGGTACAGCGAGGCTTTTTCTTCCTGAGTTTTCAAAACCGCACCCCGCATCTCAAGCCGCCCCAGCGCCTCGTACACCATCGAACGCGGAATGCCAGCCGCCCGGCTGATCTGGTAGCCAGTGGCCGGATTATCACTGAGCAAAGCCAGGTATACCTTGGATTCATACTCAGTCATGCCAAGGGCCATTAGTTGTTCTACCCACGCCACTGTCATATTATGCTCACTATCGCTGCTTTCGGCTTTTGATGCGAGTGTAGCAAGAAGCCGCAGCCCTGTCAAGAATTCGTTGTTTCATTATTGCACCATTTTTCACTATGTGATATACTCCTTACAGCAACAGGGAAATTTTTCACAACTTCGGCCGGCAAAGTATTTCCATGTATGACACAGGATGCGGGCTTCGCGAATCGAGGGAAAGCTTGCGATCCTGGATCAGGCACGTGTTTCCTGCGATTCTTTTATGACAGGCAAAACGGTGATTCGGGAGGATGCCTCCGTCCGACGGCGATCATCCAGTCAGGTACTACCGCATCATCGGTGAAAGCAGTAATCCTGGCGCCTTGTCCTAGTGCGAAATAGTTAGCCATGGTAGAAACCAAGCAAAGCATCGATCTCGCCCGCATTCGTGAACGCCTGGCCTCCGCCCGCGGCTCCCAGTTCTGGCGCAGCCTCGATGAGCTTGCCGATACCGACCGCTTTCGCGAGTATCTCGAACGCGAATTTCCGCGTGGCGCCAGTGAACTGCCCACCGACCCGGTCAGCCGGCGCCATTTTCTCAAGCTGATGGGCGCCTCGATGGTGCTGGCCGGCGCCACCGGCTGCGCCTTCCAGCGCCCCCAGGCCCAGATCGCGCCCTATGCCCGCGCACCCGAAAATCAAACGCCCGGTGTTCCGCTATATTACGCCACTTCTATGCCGCTCAGCGGCTATGCTACCGGTGTCGTTGTCACCAGCCATACCGGCAAGCCCACCAAAATCGAGGGCAATCCGCTGCATCCCGCCAGCCTCGGCGCCACCGATATCTATGCTCAGGCCGAAACCCTGGCTCTCTGCGATCCTGATCGTTCGCAGGCAGTGTTGAATGAGGGCGGCATCAGTACCTACGAGAAGTTTCTCAGCATTCTCGCCGATGCGCTCCAGGTACAGCGAGCGGTCGACGGCGCCGGTATTCGTGTGCTTACCGGTACCGTCACTTCGCCGACTATGGCTGCCCAACGCGAAAAGCTGCTCAACGATTTTCCTCAGGCCCGCTGGTACCAATATGAGCCGCTCAATCGCGATAATCTCTACGCCGGGGCCGAACTCGCTTTCGGTGAAGTGGTCGAAACACGCTATCGCTTCGATCAAGCTCAGGTCATCGTGGCACTTGACGCCGATTTTCTGGCACCCGGCCCGGGCAGTGTGCGCTATGCCCACGATTTTGCCCAGGGTCGCACTATCCGCGCTACCAGCACCGAGATGAACCGGCTCTACAGCATTGCTCCGACGCCCGGTATCACCTCGCTCAGTGCCGACCACCAGTTGCCGCTGCGCTCCAGCCAGATCGAGCCGATTGCCCGTTTTATCGCCGCCGAACTCGGTATCGTCGGCACTGAACCACCGGCCGAACTGCCCCAACCTGAGTGGATCACGGCCATGCTGCGCGATCTGCAAAATCATCGCGGCAACAGCGTCGTGCTCGCCGGCCCGCAACAACCGCCGGTCGTTCATGCCCTCGTTCACTCCATCAATGCTGCGCTCGGCAACCTGGGCAATACCGTCGAATATACCGACCCGGTGCCGGTTCGCGCCGGCGGCCAGTTCGACGATCTGGTCACGCTGCTCGATGAGATGCGGAACGATCAGGTCGAACTGCTTTTCATCATCGACGGCAACCCGGTCTATAATGCGCCCGGCGAATTGCGGTTCGCCGAGGCGATGCAGCGCGTCGGCTTCAAGGTGCATATGGGCCTCTACGAAGACGAAACTGCGGTGCTGGCCAACTGGCATATCCCCATGAACCATCCGCTCGAGGCCTGGGGCGATTTGCGCGCCTACGACGGTACGGTCTCGATCATTCAGCCGCTGATCTTGCCGCTCTACGATAGCGTTTCGCCCTACCGTTTGCTCGATGCCATCGCCGGTACCGGCCAGCGCCCCGATTATGACATCGTTCGCGGGTTCTGGCGCGAACAGCAGGCCGGTCTCGATGATGTGGCCTTCGATGATTTCTGGAATTCCGCTCTCCACGACGGTTTGATCGCCGAAAGTGCCTTCCCGGCCCGCGACCTGGCACCGGCCAATGATTTTCCCGCGCCAACTGCCCAGCCTGCCGCCGGCATGGAACTGGTGTTCCGCGCCGATCCGACGGTCTACGATGGGCGCTATGCCAATAATGGCTGGCTCCAGGAACTGCCGAAACCGGTCAGTACACTGACATGGGACAATGCCGCCCTGCTGGCGCCCGCTACTGCCGAGGCGCTTGGCTTGCGCAATGAGCAAATCATCGAGATCAGTTCAGAGGGCCGTGCCCTGCGTGCGCCGGTCTGGATTATGCCCGGCCATGCACGGGATTGCATTACGCTGCACCTGGGCTATGGGCGCACCCGCGCCGGTGGCCTGGGCAACGAACAGGGCTTCAGTGCCTCCCTGGTTCGCAGTGTCGCGCAACCCTGGATTGCAACCGGTGCCACGGTCACGCCACTGGATCTCAGCTACCCACTGGCTGTTGTGCAGGATCATTTTTCGATGGAGGGCCGCCACCTGGTACGTGCCGGGGTGTTTGCAGCATTCAAAGAAAATCCTAAATATATCAGCCAGGAAGTGTACACCGAGGAATATGGGCCGCAGGCCGCCGACGGCCCCGATTACCAGTCGCTGCTGCCCGACCCGGTCTATACCGGCAATGCCTGGGGTATGAGTATCGACCTCACTACCTGCATCGGCTGCAATGCCTGCACGATTGCCTGCCAGTCTGAGAACAATATTCCCATCGTCGGCAAACGCGAAGTGCTGATTGGGCGCGAAATGCACTGGATCCGCATCGACCGCTATTTCGAGGGCAGCGACTACGACAATCCGGCGACGTATGTGCAACCGGTGACATGTATGCACTGCGAGCGTGCGCCCTGCGAGGTTGTCTGCCCAGTCAATGCTACGGTGCATGACCACGAGGGGCTCAACAATATGATTTACAATCGTTGTGTGGGCACCAAGTATTGCTCGAATAACTGCCCCTACAAGGTGCGGCGCTTCAACTTCTTTCAGTACGTCGACAACAATACGCTGAGCCTGCAAATCAAGCGCAATCCTGAGGTGACGGTGCGCAACCGCGGTGTGATGGAAAAGTGTTCCTATTGCATTCAGCGCATCAGTCACGCTCGCATCGAGGCGAAAAAGCGCCAGGTGCAGACGGGCGAGGATTTCCAGATTGCCGACGGCACCGTGATCACGGCCTGCCAGCAAGTCTGCCCGACTCGGGCGATTACGTTTGGCGACATCAATGATCCCGCGAGCAAGGTTGCTACCCTGAAAGCTGAACCACACGATTATGTTATGCTGGGCTTTTTGCAAGTTCTGCCGCGCACCAGTTACCTGGCACGCATTCGCAACCCGAACGCGGATCTGGAACCGCGACCGGAACCGACTTGATGCGCTGGCCGATTATCAAGCTACGCTGGTTTGATACGATTGGAAATTGACGATGCAGCAAAAAAAGAGAGCCGACGAGCAATGGAACGGCATACGCCTGGTACGCTACAGCTGGATCGGCGTCTGCCTGCTTCTGGTCGCATGCCATACCGATATGTACGAGCAGACATCCTATGAACCCGATGAGCCGAGTGCCTTTTTTGCCGACGGCCGGGCCAATCGCCCGCCGGTGCCGAATACGGTTGCCATCGGCCAGTATCTGAGCGACCCGGTATTCTTTACCGGCCGCTCGGTCGAAGGCGAAATCGCCGCCGGCTTGCCTATGGAATTGACCGAAGCATTGATCCGGCGCGGCCAGAATCGCTACAATATCTATTGTGCACCGTGTCACGGGCTTACCGGCGACGGCAACGGCATTATCGCCCGCCGCGGCCCGATGCTCGTTACGAGCCTGCACGATGACCGCCTGCGCACGGTGCCCGAGGGGTACCTCTTCGATGTGATCAGCAATGGAATCGGCCGCATGTATGGCTATGCTTCACGAGTCGAACCCGAAGATCGCTGGGCCATCATTGCCTATGTGCGGGCGCTGCAACTCAGTCAGAACGCCAATCCGGACGATGTGCCGCCCGAGGAGACTCAGGGCCTGGAACCATAAAGGTAGCCTATGACACAGCTATTTGGTCGCAATGCAAATGCGCTGGCCTGGGTCGGTATCGTCGGCGCCACGCTGATCGCCGGTGTGCTGATCGCTGCCGCTGTCGGCTGGTATCTGTCACCCTACTACACGCAGGTCGGCATCGCTAAGGAGCAGCCGGTGCCCTTCAGCCACCAGCATCACGTCTCCGAGCTGAAGATTGACTGTCGCTACTGCCATGTCTCGGTCGAAAATGCGGCCTATGCCGGCATTCCGTCCACCGAAACCTGCATGTCCTGCCATTCGCAGGTCTGGACGAATAGCCCGCTGCTGCAACCGGTGCGCGATAGCTATACCACCGGTGAACCGGTTGTCTGGGGAAAGATCTATAACATTCCTGATTATGTCTACTTCAATCATAGCATTCACGTCAACAAAGGCATTGGTTGTACGACCTGCCACGGCGCCGTCGACCAGATGCACCTGACCTACAAGAACCAGGAGATGTGGATGGGCTGGTGCCTGGGCTGCCATCGCAATCCCGAATTGTATGTGCGCCCACGCGAGGAAGTTTTCAATGTGAACTGGATGCCGCCGGCCAATCAGGCCGCCCTCGGCGCACAACTGGTCGAAGAGTACCATATTCGTACCGACGGCAGCCTGGAAGATTGTTACATCTGTCATCGCTAGCACAAAATCCCGGAACGATGCATCGCTCATCGTCGCACGTCGCAGTACAGGTGCAACAACCAGATGGCCAGTATCAACGCCGATTGCGTACGTCGTGGAAATGAAACCAACCATATGAGCACAAGTACCGGCGGCCACGGGTCGCCTACCAGCAAAAAAGCTCGTCGCACGATCAACCACGAGACCAGCGATGTTCAGACGCGACCATTGTGGATCTTCTTGATCCTGATGCTCGTCAGTGTGATCCTGTCGATGCTGTTTGTCGGCGGCTTCATTGCGCTGCTCGGCCCAACTACCCGCAACGGTACGACGGCGGTCGGGCCGGCGGCACCGGCGGCGCCCACGCCGCGCCTGCCGCCGGAAACCAGCCCGCGCTTGCAGGGCAACCCGCGCGCGGAAGAAGATCGCCTCATTCTTGAACAGCAGCAACGCCTGAATAGCTATGGCGTCGATGCGGAAACCGGTACCATCCATATTCCTATCGATGATGCCATCCGTTTGACGCTCGAACGTGGCCTGCCGGATGCCGGCACCACCGAACCGTGATTGTTATGACATGTTCAAAAATCAACCCGTTCTTGTTGTCTGGCGCGCTGCTGTGCATGCTCGTCGGCATGCTGTTCCCTGCGCCGGCGCTTCTGGCACAGGAAACCGCGCCTGATCCGCTACGCGATGCCGGTTTCGAGCAAAAACTCGATAACCAGGTGCCGCTTGGTCTGCATTTTCAAAATGAAGATGACCAGCTGGCTCGCCTGGGCGATTATTTCGGCAACCGGCCGGTCATCCTGGCCATGGGGTACTACAACTGCCCGATGCTCTGCCCGATTACGCGCAATGGCCTGGTTGAGAGTCTCAAGCAGATCGACTATGATGTCGGCAACGATTACACGGTTGTCAATGTCAGCATTGACCCGCGCGAGACATCGAGTGATGCCGCAGCGCAAAAGGCGTATTACCTGCGCCAGTACGACCGCTCGGGCGCTGCCGATGGCTGGCACTTTCTCACCGGCGAACAGACTGAAATTGATGAACTGGCCGACGCCGTCGGCTTTAATTACATCTATGATGAACAGACTGACGAGTACTCGCACGCTGCCGGTATCGTGATGCTAACGCCCGGCGGCAAGGTGGCACGCTACTTCTTCGGCATCGAGTTCCGTGCGCTCGACTTGCGCCTGGGCCTGGTCGAAACTGCCGAACGCAAAATCGGTGCGCCGGTTGATCAACTGCTGTTGTTGTGCTATCACTACAATCCGATTACCGGCAAATATACCGGCCTGGTGATGACCGCTTTGCGCCTGGCGGCAATTGCTACGACTCTGGGCATCGGTTTCATGATTTTCAAGCTGGCCCGCCAGAATCGTCAGATACCGCTGACCGGCGCTTAGCCCGCCCGGCAGCACGAACATGACTGTCTTTTTCGTTCATTTTGGCAGCTTCGCTGCCAAAATGAACGAAAAAGACATTACCTTCCTTTGCCGACCGCGTAGGTCGTTTCAATGGCTAAATTCGGCACTTGTGTCGGCGCTATCGGTGGCCAGAATGCCGCTAGCCGCAAAAAAGAGGCAGCATACGCAGTATGAACGAAAACGACATCCCCTTTGTACCGGAGCAGGCATCAACCTTCGCCGGCCAGATTGACTTCATCTACTGGACGCTCACGCTGCTGAGCCTGGTATTTGCGGTGGCGATCCCCTTCGTCATTCTGTTCTTGATCGTCAAGTATCACCGCAGTATGAAGGCCGACCGCAAGAATCCGGTCAACAGTAGCTTGCCGCTCGAAATCACCTGGTCGATCATTCCGCTGGTGCTCGGCCTGGGCGTCTTCTTCTGGAATGCCTTTGTCTACTTTGATATGCATCGCGTCCCCGATCGCACCCTCGATGTGTATGTCATCGGCAAACAGTGGATGTGGCACATCCAGCATCCGAACGGCAAGCGTGAAAACAATGAACTGCACGTCCCGCTCGGCCAGCCGGTACGCCTGATTATGACATCGCAGGACGTGATCCACAGCTTCTACATTCCCGCCTTCCGCCTCAAGCACGATGTCCTGCCGGGGCGCTACACGACGATGTGGTTCGAGCCAACGAAAGTTGGCGAATACCACCTGTTCTGCGCCGAATACTGTGGCACCGAGCACTCTCGCATGATCGGGCGCGTCGTGGTACTGCCGCTGGCCGATTATCAGCGCTGGCTGGAAACGTCCGGCCAGGTGATTTTGCCATCAGGCGACGATAGTGCGGCCCTTGCACCAACCGGCGGCGATCAGTCGATGAGCACGGCCGGTGCCGCCCTCTTCACATCCAAGGGCTGTGTCAGTTGCCACGGTGACCGGAACCGGGTCGGCCCACCCATGGAAGGACTCTACAATAGCGAGGTGCTGCTCACCGACGGCGCCAGCCTCCTCGCCGACGAGAATTATCTGCGTACCTCAATCCTGAACCCACAATCACAGGTCGTTGCCGGGTATGCGCCGATTATGCCGACTTACGAAGGCCAGCTCAGTGAAGATGAGTTGACCCAGTTGCTGGAATATATCAAGTCACTGGCCGATAACTAGGGCCTTGTGCTAGTTAAAAGCTAGCTCGGAAACGCTAACTGCTTGATCTGCAACCAGTCCGGATTGCCGAGCAAGCGATTGAGATACAGGCAGAGGGTATGTGCGGTCAACTTGGTGTACAGC
>DAOTUJ010000060.1:0-28121 GCA_034437175.1 Chloroflexaceae bacterium
CGGAGACAGAGCAGGAATGGTAGAATAGTGTCCATGGCTTTGGTGGGCTTTCCGTTGTCGGGTTTTGATCGACCCAACGGTACCACAAAAGCCATGCTCGTTCCCGGTCAGTTTTGGCGAAGGTATTGATATTTGCATCAGAGTTCAGTACTGTAGTCCTTTTGTATCACAGTACGTAGCATAGCCCGGGGACTTACCAAAGTACAAGGATCGCCATCATGATCGGCTGGATATCACGTGCTCGATCAAGCCGAATTTGATGCGGCCCTGGTATAAATGCATTTTTATTTGACGCAGATACCTCCCGGTAGTATACTGAACAGGCGCCGAACGTTCGGCTGTGGAATCGTGTGTCTGACGACATTGCAGAGAATGCAGGGTACATCCCCCTATGGCCGGCGGCGTCGCCGGTGTACCCGTCGTAGATACGTTCGTCTGGGAGTTATGGACAGTAGTAGTCATTTGAACCGTTGCTGGATCCGGGCTCGTAGCGCAAGGCAGGTTTGCGTTGCAGCCGGGTGGCTTCCGGGCTGAAGACTCGCGCTTCCGCTCTGCTGATTTGCCCCCGGCTGACTCAACGCCGGGGTTTTTTGATCTCCTGAATTTCCCCAACCTGTGTTGCCTCACGCTCCCGAATGCACTTGCGCCAGCCGGACGCCGCGTTGCGCGCCGGCCATCAGTTACCGGGAGGTCTAATATGCTTGCTTTTCGCAATGCTGCGGAGCTGGAACTGCTCCGCCCCGAGTTGCTGCGTGTTCATCGGCCGGCTGAGGATTATGCTGCCGCGCCTTTGCCCTATGCGCCGGCCTTGAGCCTGCCGCAGTTCGCTACCGTCCAGCAGGCGCTCAATGCGCTGCGCAGTTTGCCGGCTGAATTCGATACGATTTATTACCTGTTTGTCACCGACGTCGATGAGCACCTGGTTGGTGTGATTACGTTGCGCCGCCTGCTGGCCGCTGCGCCTGAGGAGCAGTTGTTCGCCATTATGGATCGGCGGGTGATTACGTTGCCTGAACGGGCCTCGCTGGCCGAACAGGCCCGGCTGATGGCGCGGAGCGGCTTGATGGCGTTGCCGCTGGTCGACCGCGACGGGCGACTGATCGGGGCAATGGACGCTGCCGAGTTGATTGCGGCGGTCGATGCCGAGGCGACCAGCCAGTTCTGTCGGACGACCGGGCTTGATCCGCATGAGCACCGTGGCACTTCGCTGTTCGGCGCGATTCAGGCCCGGCTGAGCTGGCTGATGTTGTCGCTGGCACTGGCTTTCGGGCTGGTCTGGGAGATCGGTTTTTTTGCCGGCCTGTTTGAGCAGGCACCAATGCTGGCGCTCTGTCTGCCGTTGATTGTGCTGCTCGGTGGCAGCGCCGGCTTGCAGAGCGCGGCCCAGGCGCTGCGGGCGCTATCGCATTCGAGTGCCAGTGCGGCGGCCGAGCGCCAGGTGCTGCTGCGCGAACTGGCCGCCGGCGCCGGGAGCGCGCTGGCAATCGGGCTGGCAGCTATGCTGGTGGGCTGGGTCTGGCAGGCTAGCCTGCTCAGCGGCATAGTGATCGGCGGCGCGGTGGCCGGTACGCTGCTGATCGCGGTATTGAGCGGGGCGCTGCTGCCGCGCCTGTTGCGTAGCTTGCGCTTCCAGGTCGGGCGCGGGCTGCCGCTGTTCAGCGCCGGCCTGTCCCAGCTGGGCGGCTCGCTCTTGCTGCTGGCCCTGGGCGGGGCGCTGCTGCCCTGAGCAGCGCCCCCACCCGGCACCGAAGTCGCTGTTTTTCCGTTCGTTTTCGCGGCTGCGCCGCGAAAACGAATGAACAGAAAAGTCTCCTCCTTTTCAGATTTTCAGGGTTTCCCCAGCTTTCCCCAGGCTTTTTTCAGCCGTCCGGTCATTCTCAACCAGGCCGTCCAGTTTTATAGTGAATGCAACAAATACAAACCAGAGGAGGTTTTTATGCTGTATTCAAAGCATTTCTCGGCTGCACTGGCGATATTGCTGGCCGCAACATTGCTGCTGGTAAGCCTGGCCGGGCCGGTAGCACGAGCGCAAAATCCGACCAGTACCGAATGGTCACGGATCGCCGGGGTGCCGGCGGCAGTTGAGTTCGAGGATGTGTTTCTGGTCGATGAGATCCGGGCCTGGGCGGTTGGTATCGAGCCGGCCGGCGGCGTAGTCTATCGCTTCGATTTGCAGGACGGCGTCTGGCGGGCGACGCGCGATACCGGCGGCTGGCCGGCCGGCTTCGAAGCGGTGGCGGCCGTCGACCGTGAGCAAGTCTGGGCAGTCGGTGGCGGCGGGTTGATTATCCGGCGCGACCTGCAAGGCGGCTGGACTTCCTATGGCAAACTGGTGCCCGGCGGCAGCCTGAATGCCATTCAGATGCTGGGCGATGGGTACGAGGGCTGGGCGGCGGGCAGCCGGCCCTTCACCAATGCCGCCGGCGAGACTACGTCGGTGCCGGTGATGCTGCATTTCCGCGACAATGAATGGCGTAACGTGGTGATCGAGGGCAACGGCAGCATCAATGCGCTGCACCTGGCACCCGGTGGCGGCTGGGCAGTCGGCTATGGTGGCGAGATCTGGCATTACGACGGCGATAACTGGCGGCTGGAGCAGGGGCCGGACTTCTGCGGTGGCGTGAGTTGCGTCGGCGGGTACCAGGACGTGCGGGCGCTCGATGCCGAACGGGCGATTGCGGTGGGCGACCGACGCGGAACCTGCCCGGCCTGTCGCACCCAGGCTCTGATTGCGATCCGCGATGCAAATGGCTGGCGCGATGCTTTTCCGCGCGGGATCAACCAGAGCATCGTACCGGATCCGCCGCAGCAACCGGCCAGCACGTTTCTGTATGATGTCCACTTCCGCGACCCCGACAATGGCATGGTGCTGGGCGGACGCAGCTATCCGGGCGGCGCCGAAAACTTTGTGCTCCATGTCCGCAACGGCGAATGGCAATACCAGCAGATCAGCAGGGACGGCGTCGGACTGTGGGCGCTGAGCCTGAACAGCGGCGGCCAGGCGCTGGTCGTCGGGCGAGCCGGCATCGTCGGCAGCTATGGCTATGGCTTCGAGTGGATGCCGCTGCGGCCGATGACCTTACCGGTTGACGATCCGCAACAGCCGGGGGTGCGCTACTTTGCGGAAACCGGCCACACCCTGCGCGGCATCTTCCGCGACTACTGGGAGCAAAACGGTGGGCTGACCCGCTTCGGCTACCCACGCACCGAAGAATATGTGGAGCGCAACAGCGCCGACGGGCGATTGCACACGGTGCAATATTTCGAGCGGGCGCGTTTCGAGTACCATCCGGAAAATGCGCCGCCCTACAACGTGCTGCTGGGGCTACTGGGCAACACAATCACCGAGCAGCGATGGGAGGAGATCCCCTTTCAGCCAACCGGGCCGAGCAACCAGCCGGGCGCGATCTATTTTGCGGAGACCGGTCACAACATGGCGCCGGAGTTCGTGGGTGCCTGGCAGCGCGGCGGTGGATTGCCGATCTACGGCTACCCGATCAGCGAAGCTTTCCGCGAAGTGAACGAGGCCGACGGCGAAATGTACCTGGTGCAATACTTCGAGCGCAACCGCTTCGAGTACCACCCGGAGAACGCCGGCACGCAGTACGAAGTGCTATTCGGCCTGCTGGGCAATGAGATTCTGCGCGATCGGAGTTGGATCAGGTAGGCAGAACCAGGGAAGCAGGGAAGCAGGGAAGCAGGGAAGCAGGGAACCAGGGAAGCAGGGAACCAGGGAAGCAGGGAACCAGGGAAGCAGGGAAGCAGGGAACCAGGGAAGCAGGGAACCAGGGAACCAGGGAAGCAGGGAACCAGGGAACTAAAGCACCGGGACGGGCGATTCGGCGGCGATGCTGCGGGTTGCCCGTTTTTGGTTGGGGTAGAACCAGGGAACCAGGGAACCAGGGAAGCAGGGAACCAGGGAACCAGGGAAGCAGGGAACTAAAGCACCGGGTGAACTATTCTGAGCCTTAAAAAACCATAAAAAGCATATTAAACCGAAAATTACCTATATTGACCCCTTGACGACCATTTAGAGCCATGCTATACTCTGGTCATTGGAGCGTTCGGATATTTTATGGTTACCGAGGTGTGGTGTAGCCTGGCCAACACCCCGCATTTGGGATGCGGTGATCGCTGGTTCGAATCCAGCCGCCTCGACCAGAAGGTCGGTGATGTAGCGGCAGCATCCTCGCCTCCAAACCGAGGTGTGCAGGTTCAAATCCTGCCCGGCCTGCCATTTAGCGAGGTCGCCCAATTGGTAGGGCAAGCGGCTGTTAATCGCTACCGGTGTGAGTTCGAGTCTCACCCTCGCTGCCATGAACTCGCCATAGCTCAAGAGAGAGCGCGCCACTCTGCGAAGGTGGAGGCTGGAGGTGCAAGTCCTTACTGGCGAGGCCAGTGCCGCTCAAGCACAACGGGATGGGTGGCGATTTCGTAGGCAGATAGTTTAATGGGAAACCCCCAACTTCCACTGTTAGCCTGTAGCTCAATGGAAGAGAGCGAGTGCCTTCTAAGCACGAGGTTGCGGGTTCGAGTCCCGCCGGGCTAGCCAGGGTCGGGAGTTTAACGGGAAAACAGCTGTCTTATACACAGCCTTCGCGGGTTCAACTCCCGCCCGACCGCTAGATCGGGTTGTGGCGCAATGGTAGCGCACCTGTCTGATATACAGGCGGTTGCTGGTTCGAATCCAGCCGGCCCGACCAGTGCCCACGTAGCTCAACTGGCCAGAGCGCCGCTCTTACAAAGCGGAAGTTGATGGTTCGAGTCCATCCGGGGGTACCAATGCCGCTGTCGTCCAGGTAGGCAAGACACCGCTGTGGTCATGCGGAAACCCTGGTGCAAATCCAGGTAGCAGCTCCAGCCACTCGTAGCTCAGAGGCAGAGCGCCGGCCTGAAAAACCGGAGGCCGCAGGCTCGAAACCTGCCGGGTGGGCCAGTAATATCAAACCGGAAATGATACTATGCATGTTTCTGTTGATTTTGGGCGGTTATGCCACCCAAAATCAACAGAAACGCACATTATCTTTCACGATTTGATATACAAACAGGTCGTAGCGTGAATAGCAGCGTGCCGGTATGCCATGCCGGAGGTGTCGGTGCAACTCCGACCGGCCTGACCAGTTGTTTCGGAGCGGCGCATTCTCGTTCTTCTCGGAGTTTGCGCCGCGGCCGGGAACCGTGACTGGTTCCGGTTCCCGGCGTTCTGCCGCGGCCCCGGCGGGTAAGGAGTTGGTGGACACAGGCAAAACTTCTGTGACGAGGTTCGAATCCTCATACTGATGCAGATCAGCGTAGCCCATCTGGAAATCAATACTCCGCCTTGACCAGGCTACGGGGCCGACCACTGATTACTGTGCGGGCTACCGGGTAGCCCGCACAGTGATCGATGCCTGGCGCAGCGCCAGGTTGCTCAAGCCGCAACAGGCGCTTTCGCCTGTGGCAGCGTGGAAAAGATTTTTCTGTCGGTTTGCGGCGAAGCCGCAAACCGACAGAAAAAGAACGTTTACTTCCGCCCTGCCGGAGGCGGAAAATCCGTCGCAGCGGCGACATTCTTTTTGCCGCGAAAGGAGGTGGACGATGACGCAGCGTGAGTTGATTATTAAGGACACCCACCGCGGCCTGCGTTACGAAGACGGCAAGCTGACGGCGGTGCTGGAGGCCGGTCGCTACCTGATCCCGCGCCCGCTTGATCTGGGCTTCTATCGCCGCCCGCTGGTGGAAGTTGTGCTGGTCGATGTGCGTGAGCGCGATTTGACCATCAAGGGCCAGGAGATCTTGACGGCGGACAAGGTAGCACTGCGGGTAAGTATCATCGTGCGCTTCCGAGTAACCGATCCGCGGGCGGCGATGGAAGAGGTCGAGGACTATGCCGAGCGCATCTATGCCGATGTGCAACTGGCGGCCCGGCGCTCACTGGCGGCCACTTCGCTGGAGCAGATTCTGACCGACCGCAACCGCCTGAGTGAAGATATTCTGCGCGATGTGCAGGAAACGGCAGCGCGCTACGGCGTGGCGATCATGCGTGCCGACGTGAAGGACTTGATCTTCCCGGGCAACTTGCAGGACATCATGAACCGGGTGCTGGCGGCCGAGCGTATGAGCCAGGCCCAGCTGGTCGAGGCACGCACCAAGGCCGAGATGCAGCGCATCGAAGCCCAGGCGAAGGCCGAGATCCGCCGGGCCGAAGCCGCAGCCGAAGCTGAGGCGAAGCGCCAGGCTGCCGAGGCCGAAGCCGAAGTGCAGCGCATCAAGACCGAAGCCGACATCGAGGCGCTGCGCGAGCGCGAGCAGTCGGCGCAGGCCTACACCGAACACCCGGCCTTACTGCGCCTGATCGAACTCGAGACGCTGAACGAAATGGCGCGGCTGGCCAATGCCCGCATCTACGTCAACTTCAACGGCAGTGGCCAGGCGCCGAACGGCGCAGATGAATAAACAAGGGTTCTGTTGCTTGTGGGCGGCTATGCCGCCCACAAGCAACAGAACCCTTGTTGCGTGTTGCACCGTCTTTGAACAGCCAGGCGCTTTATCAGTTTTCGATGGGGGACGCCGCCTGCAACTCCTGAATGGTTTCGCGGGCGGTATAGATCAGGTCTTCGAGCCAGCCTTGCAGCTCTGCCCGGCTCAGCGCGGAGAAATTGCCGAGTTGCCCGGCGACGACCAGGTCGTGCAGGCGGTCGAGGCGCAGGAACAGCTCTTCCATCCCCTCGGCGCTGTATTCGTAGCGCAGTTGCTCGTTCAGAACCAGCTCAAGCTCGCTCATAACAAAGTCCCTCGCTTTCCTGGATGCGAAAAAAGAAAAAGGCGCGAAGCGAATGTGCTTCACGCCGGCAAGACAGCTTGCGATAGTGGAGATGAACCATTCAGGAGTTACCCGGTTCCACCTCCAGCGGCGTGATAATTGGCATTTGTACCGTCGATCCGCAGCTCTGGAAACCTCGATGCACGCCCTTCCGGCGCAGGGCAGCGCAAACTGGCCGGCCAGTTCCGGTGGCTGCGCATGCTATGCGACAGAACAGCGGAATACGATTTAGTGCGCATCGACGATCTCATGGCCGACTTCCAGTCTGGTTTCTTCGAGCATCCGTAGGATACTTGAGCCTTTGATAAAGATACGGCGAATACTGGGTGGCCGGCTGACTTCTAGTTCACCGGCGGCTATCAGGCGCTTGAGGGTACTCAGGCTAATGCCGAGCACCTCGGCGGCCTCTTCACGCGAATAAATCGCATCCGGATGGACAGGTTCTCGTTGCAACATACACTCTACTCATATCAGATCGCGAATAAGCTGTCTGTATGTTGATTTCCGGCGACGATGTCGCTGGAAATCAACATACAGATGCGCTTTATCCTTCACGATTTGATATTACTCGTGATTTCTCTACTTTTTACCGATTGGTATGATAGCACGGTGCGTAGATGGTTGTCAAGGGGTCAGAAACGATAACAAAATACCAAAACGGGCGCGAGTAGCCTGGCCACTCGCGCCCGTTTCGCTGCTTTGCCAGCGTTTCGTCAGGCGGGTAGTTCGAAGGAACCGACAGCGCGGCCGGCGGCGGGGCGGCCGGCTTCGAGCGTGAAGCGATCAAGCTGGTGTTTGATCAGTGCTTTAAGCCATGCGATAGCGGCCAGAATGCCGTCGCTGGTGCGCGGCGACATAGGGTCGCCCAATTCAAAGTGCGTGCCGGCGATGGCGAGCACCCAGGCCGGCGGGCACTGGCCGGTGCTGCGCTCAACATGCACCAGCAGGCTAACCGGGTCGTTGTGGCGCATGCCGGCGGTGTGCAGATCAACGTTGCAATTCGGTTCGTGGGCGCGCAAATCGCAGACGTGCAGCAAATCGCCGTTGCCGTTCGGGTCGGGCAGGCGGCTGGTGACAAACACCACAGCGGTAGCGCGCACGATGTCGGCGACGAGATCGGAGGTGAGGCGCTGGCGGCTGAGCGCACGCAGGTTGCGATGCTGCCAGGCCGCAGCGATGTGGGCCACGGCCGGTCCGGCGGCATCGTCGCCGTGTAATTCGTTGCCGTAGCCGATTACGAGAATGCGATTGACGTACATCATTGTAGCGTCTCCTTTTTTGCCTGCGGCAGTCACGACTTACGCAGTCGATGCGGTCGTTCAAGCCGCAATGGGCTTTTTTCGCCTGCGGCAGCGGGGAAGTAACGGTTCATTGCGTTCATTTTGCGGCGTAGCCGCAAAATGAACGCAATGATTGATTCCTGCTACGCAGACAGAGATTTCGGCGATGGTAAACATTATAGTAACACGCCGGTCGCAGTATGTGAGAAAAGAGAGAGTCACGAAATGTAATCAGACAGCAACCGGGAAGCATTGAATTGTACTAAATTAATAAAGATTAGGATGCATATATCTGGCGGCTACGCCGCCAGATATATGCATCCTATCTTTATTAATATTAAATCCGTTCGAGGATGTTGCTGATGCGCATCCGAATGGTAATGCGCTGTTCGTTGCCGAAGGTTTCGCGCATCATTTCGGCGGCGCGTTCGGCGCCGCGGTAGCGGGTGGCCAGGCGATGGATGTCGGCCTGAGCGACCTGTGGGTCTTCGATCAGGCTGGCGATGCCGGAGATGCTCAAATAGTTGTAGTCGTCTTCGATGCAGATGGCAATGCGCGGGTCGTGGCGCATATTGGCGACTTTGCGGCGTCCGGCGGCCGTGTTCATCAGGATTTCGTCGCCATCGAGAGCGTACCACATTACAGAGAGCTGGGCAGTACCATCGCGGTTGGTAGTGGCCAGAACACAGAAGCGCACGGCTTCGAGGAAGGCGCGGGCTTTGTCGCTGAGAGACTTGGACATAGCAAAATCTCCTGTATGGTACAATGCGAGCTATGAGTCACATGTCGGGATTGACCCTGGTAACAGATTTGCACGGCCTGGCGCCGATCATTCGCCGGTATCTTGCCGAGTTGCTCGAGCCGCTGCTGGGCGGTATCGAGCTGGATTACGATTTCTATCGCGAGTGGAACGGCAGCTGGCGCGTCCGGGTACTCTTCGAGGGCCGGGTGAGCGGCGACCTGGATTTTGCGCTGCTGCACACGCCCGCCGGCGGTATTCTAGCCCTGCCGCGGCCTTTTCCGGAAAGCTGGCGCTACAGCCGCGGGGTAACTGCCAGCGACGGCAGTGTCTGGACGTTGACCGAGGACGACCGGCTGGTACCGTTTCCGCCGCCGGCACTGTAGGAGCAGCCATGGCACCAGCCACGGCTGCTCTGCCCCTACTCGGATGACCAGGCAGTGCGAAAATCGGCGAAGAGCGTCAGGCCGCCGTCGATATAAAGCGTCTGGCCGGTGATGTAGGCGGCTTCCTCGGAGCAAAGGAAGACGGCGACGGCCGCCATTTCTGCGGATGTGCCGGCCCGCCCGAGTGGAATGTGCTGCTCGACCTGCGCCCGTTTATCGGGATCTTCAACCCAGGCCTGGTTGATGGGCGTGATCGTCGCGCCGGGGCCGATGGCGTTGACGCGGATGCCCTGGGCGGCGTATTCCAATGCGAGGGTGCGGGTCATGTTTTGCATGCCGCCTTTGCTGATGGCATAGCTGAGGAAGCGTGGCTTGGGAATGATCTGGTGGACGCTGGAGACATTGAGCACGACACCGGATCGATTCTGCGCCAGCATTTGCTTGATGCTCTCGCGAGCACACATGAAAGCACCGCGCAAATTCACCGCCAGCACCCGGTCAAAGGTATCGGTATCGAGTTCCACCGAATCGACAGCCGTCTGAATACCGGCATTGTTGACGAGAATATCGATACCGCCGAGCTGCTCGACGGTTTCAGTGATCATCCGGGTGACGTCACACTCTCTGGACACATCGCCCTGTACCAGAACGTGTTTGCAGCCGATGGCCTTGAGCTGATCGACACATGCCTCAACAGGTTCATCTTGATAAATCATCGCACGGGTCTGTTCGGCTTCTTCGGCACCCGAGCGATAATTGATGGCGACGTTGGCGCCTTCTTTGGCGAAGCGTACCGCGATGGCCTGGCCAATCCCGGAACTGCCGCCGGTGACCAGGACGTTCTTGCCGGAAATTCCTTCCATAGCTCCCTCCTCGTTCAATTTTTATAATGAGAGCGATGCTGTTTTTCGCTCGAACGCTTGCAGGCTTTTCGCTTCACTCAGGCCCGGCCGTAAACTGGGATGACGGCGCCATGTACATCGCGAGCAACGTCCGAGGCCAGGAAGCCGATTACGCCGGCGATGGATTCGGGCGCCACCCAGTTTGCATAATCAGGGTTGGGGTTGCCGGCACGGTTGGTGGGCGTATCGATAACGGAGGGCGCAACGGCGTTGACGTTGATGCCTTGGCGACGAGTTTCTTCGGCCAGGCTGCGCACCAGGCTTTCGAGGCCGCTCTTGCCGGCGGCGTAGGCGCTCAACTGGGGCGAGGCCTGGCTGCCGTTGCGGCTGCTGACGAAGATCAGTTTGCCGCTGCCGCGTTCGAGCATGGCCGGCAAAACCGCGTTGGCGGCATAGAAGGCGCTATTCAGGTTCAGATCTATCATGGTTGCCCATTCTTGCGGGCTGAATTTGTGGGCGGCGCCCATCGCGAAGCCGCCGGTGACATGCACCATCACATCGATCCGGCTGAAGCGCTGTGCGGCAACCTGGACGAGGGTCGCCAGTGAAGCGGGTTGGAGCGCATCGGCGGCATGGGGCAAAACCTGTTCGGCGGGCAGGCCGAGTTCAGCAGCCAGTTCATCGAGCGCAGCCTGCTTGCGGGCGCTGAGCACCAGGTTGGCACCGGAATCGGCAAAGAAGCGGGCGACGGCCGGCCCGAGGCCGCCGGTGGCACCGTTAATCAGCACGGTTGAAGCAGCGGAATTGGTCACACAAACCTCCATAAGTCAGTTTATTGCTTTCGTTATCAGTATAACAATGTTTCCGGTGGTGGGTTTGTGAGAAATATTCCGATGGTGGGAGAATGGAACGACAGCCCGGAACTTGTCGAAGATTTTGATTCGTTATGCACACTGGCTGATCTTGAGTTTGGCTCCCCACCTGCTGGAACATAATCGGGAATACGGCAGCATGGCTGCCGCATTCCCGGGCCAGTCTCACAGGCACTCGTCGAGCAGATTGGCCACCAGGCCGGTCCAGCCGGTCTGGTGGCCGGCGCCGATGCCGGCGCCGATGTCGCCGTGGAAATATTCGTAAAACAGGATCAGGTCACGCCAGTGCGGGTCGCCCTGGAAATATTCGTTGCCGCCGAAGACGGCGCGTCGCCCGCCGCGCTGCGGGTCGCGGCGAAAGATGCGCAACAGGCGCCGGCCGATTTCCGAGGCAACCTCGTTCAACGTCAGGCAGCACCCCGAACCGGTCGGGCATTCGATCTTGAAGTCGTCGCCGTAGTAGCTGTGGAATTCGCGCAGTGCGTCGATAATCAAATAGTTGACCGGCATCCAGATCGGGCCGCGCCAGTTGGAGTTGCCGCCGAACAAGCCGCTGTCGGATTCGGCGGGCAAATATTTGACTTCGTAGTCGACGCCACCGGCGTGCAAGGTGTAGGGATTTTCGAGGTGATAACGTGAGAGCGCCCGTACGCCGTAATCCGAGAGGAACTCGCTCTCATCGAGCATGCGCCGGAGCACCCGCTTCATGCGCCGGCCGCGGGCGATGGCCATCAGCCGGGTTTCGCCGCGGCCGGGTTCCTGCCAGCGTGAGACCAGTCGGGCCAGTTCGGGGCGATTCTCCAGAAACCACTCCAGTCGTTCCTTGAAACTCGGCAACTTGTCGATCCGGGCCGGGTCGATGACGGCGACCGCGAATAGCGGGATCAGGCCGACCATGGAGCGCACGCGCAGCCGCAGGTGCGCGTCATCATCGAGACTGAGCACATCGTAGAAGAACTCATCTTCTTCGTCCCAGAGGCTGAAATCGCCGCCGATGCGGTTCATCGCCTCGGCGATATAGAGAAAATGCTCGAAGAACTTGGTGGCGATGTCTTCGTAGACATTGTTGTAGCAGGCCAGTTCAACCGAGATCTGCAGCATGTTGAGCGCGAACATGCCCATCCAGCTGGTGCCGTCGCTCTGATTGATGCGCCCGCCGGTCGGCAGCGCCTGGCTGCGGTCGAAGACGCCGATATTGTCGAGGCCGAGGAAGCCGCCGCCGAAGACATTGCTGCCCTCGGGATCTTTGCGGTTGACCCACCAGGTAAAGTTGATCAGCAGCTTGTGAAAGACTCGCTCCAGAAACTTGATGTCGCCCGTGCCGCGTTGCTTGCGTTCAAGCGAATAAACCTTCCAGGCCGCCCATGCCAGCACCGGCGGATTGACATCGCTGAAATTCCATTCGTAGGCCGGCAACTGGCCATTGGGATGCTGGAACCACTCGTAACCGAGCATAATCAACTGCTGCTTGGCGAAATCCGGGTCGACCATCGCCAGCGGCACGCAGTGGAAGGCCAGATCCCAGGCGGCAAACCAGGGATACTCCCACTTATCGGGCATGGAAATAATTTCGGTGCTATTGAGATGGCGCCACTCCTGGTTGCGCCCTTCGAGGCGTTCCTCCGGCGGCGCGGGCTGGGTCGGATCGCCGCGCAGCCAGCGGTCGACATCGAAATGGTAGAACTGCTTGCTCCAGAGCATGCCGGCGAGCGCCTGGCGCTGGATGCGGCGGTCGTCGGCATCGAGGCCGGGGCGATGCAACTCGTGGTAGAAGGCATCGGCCTCAGCGATGCGCTGCCGGACAATGGCATCGAAATCGGCGAAGGGTTGCTCGTGCTGGCGATTGCTGAAGCGCACCAGGACGCTGACACTGGCGCCGGGTTGCACCGTCGCGGCGAGGCGGGCGGCGAGTTTGCTGCCGCGCCGCCCGGCATTGACCACGCCGGAGGCCCGGCCGACGACCGCGTCGTTGATGCCGTCTTTGACAAATTTCGTGGCATTGGGCGCGCCATAGAGGCGCAGGTTATTGGTTTCATTCTCGGTGAACAGCAGTTCGAGCGGCCCATCGGGGCTGTTGGCATACCACCAGCGGCGGCCGAGCTCGGGATGATCGCAGGCCGCCGCGCTCGGCCCGATAGCGTGGAGTACCGGGCGGGGCTGATCGGGATCCCAGGCCCAGGTATTGCGGAACCAGATCTGCGGCAGCAGGTGCAGCGGCGCCGGGTTGGGGCCGCGGTTGATGGCCGTAATCCGGCAGAGCATATCCTCGGGATCGGCCTTGGCATACTCGACAATCACGTCGAAATAGTGCCCGGCGTGAAAACTGTCGCGGAGTGCATCGTAGAGCTCGAATTCCAGTGCCTGATAGCCGCGGCGGCCGTTTTCGGCCAGCAATTCGTGGTAGGGAAAGGCCGCCTGCGGGTACTTGTAGAGCATTTTCATGTAGGAATGGCTGGGCGTGTTGTCGAGATAGAAGTAATATTCTTTGACATCTTCGCCATGGTTGCCCTGATTGCCGGCCAGGCCGAAGAGACGCTCTTTGAGGATCGGGTCGCGCTCGTTCCAGAGCGCCAGACCCAGACAGACGTATTGCATGTGGTCGCACATACCGGCCAGGCCGTCTTCGTTCCAACGATAGGCGCGACTGCGGGCGTGGTCGTGGGGAAAATAGCTCCAGGCATCACCGTCGGCACTATAGTCTTCGCGGACGGTGCCCCAGGCGCGTTCGCTGAGATAGGGGCCCCAGCGTTTCCAATCCGATGCGGCGGAATCCAGGCGTTGCTGCTCAGCGGTTTCGGTCAGCGACATGCATTCACCCTTGCTCTTCAGGAATGCCCGCGGTCGCGGCGGGCGGCGCGTTATGGAAAAGCCCCGGCTATTTCTGCCGGCGGAAACAGCCGGGAAGTGTGCTGAGAATGCCGCTGTGTATTGTACCATTTGAAGCGTTGAAGCGGAAAATCTTCCAACGCACCAACGCACCAACGCTCCAACGCACCAACGCTCCAACGCTCCAACGCTCCAACGCTCCAACGCTCTCAAGCCTCGCCGTTGACGCTCAGGCGCTCGTAGGTGCCGGTTGTGGCGTTGTAGTGCACCTGGAAATAGCAGTCGCCGCCGTCCAGCACTTCGACCCAGGCGTCGCGCAGTTCATCGAGCGGCAGATCGCAGAAGAAACTGGCGTAGATCATATCGTCGCCACCGGGCAGGCGATAGCCGAAGTACTGGCGAGTAAAATCGGGCAGCGCCTCGGGCAGCGGGCGCGGACGCCGCCAGCCGATGCCGTCGCGCAGGTGCTCGTCGGTCTGGAGGAAGGGCAGCAAATCTGCTTCCAGCGCGGCAATCTGTTGCGGTGTAGGCGTCCAGTATTCGAATGCTTCGTTGCTGGAAAAGACGATCAGATCTTGCCGGCGGGCCATCTCGGCGCTAAAGATTACCCCACGGTAGGCGGGTTCTTCCAGCACTACCAGCGGTGGCCCGGCCGGAACCGTCGCCGACGGCGCCGGCGTTAGCGTCGGCGCCAATGTCGCCGTCGCAATCGGTGTCGCTGTCGCCGCCGGTGTTGTCGGCGCAACGGTGGGCGGTGTCGCGCAGCCGGTTGCAACGAGAACGATGAATGCCAGCAGCGCGACCGGGGCGCGCCGCAAAATCACAGCGGTGATCGAAGCCCATACCATATCTGCTTCCTTTCGCGAAAAAACCTGTGCTGCCTCGCATCCGGTAGACGGCGAGCCGGCACAGGAAGTTCCGGGAAACACCCACTTTATCTTTTCGGATTTGATATTAATGCTTCAACTCGCCGGTGTAGCGACGAGCGGCAGGTAGATCTCGAACGTGCCGTTCTCTTCACCCAGGTTCAGGCCGATAATCACCGGATCGTGGTCGGAGGAGCGGAAGGTGTTCGGCTCATAGAGCGCATCCTGGGCGTCCTGCTTGAAGCTCGTATCGTAGTCGAGGATGTCGGGCTCGTCGGCATTGATGTACCATGCGGTGACGCCGGTAACCTGGGCGGCCAGCGGGGCGTTGGCCAGGGCGTGGTCGAGGTAGCCGAACTGGCCGTTGAAGACGTAGGAGTAGGCCCGCAATCCCTGGTAGCTGCGGATCAGGTTGCTGTAATCGTCGGCCGTGCCGGCCGTATCGTCCGGGCCGGCCTGCACGGCCATGATCGGGTCTTCCATCGCATAGGCGTTCAGGTCACCGATGATCAGGACATCCGGGTCGCCGCTGCCGGTCGGGTCGCTGGCCAGCCAATCGACCAGTTCCTGCGCCGCCAGGGTGCGGGTCAGGTTACAGTTGCCCTGGCCGGTCGTGGTATCATCATCGCCGGCACCGCAGCTCGAGCCCTTCGACTTGAAATGGTTGACGACGACGGTGAAAATCTCGCCGCTGGCATCTTCCGCGAAAGTTTGAGCGAGCGCCGGGCGATTCTTCGGCTCGGGCGTATTCGGCCGCACAAACTCCGGCGTATCCAGCACGGCAAAATCGCCGGCCAGCGACACGGTCGCCGGTTTGTAAATGAATGCAACCTTGATGGCGTCGCCGCCGATGGTACCGGTATCGACAAAGGCATAGGTGCCGGCGCCGGCCTCGGCATTCAAGCCGTCGACCAGGTCTTGCAGCGAGGTGCCGGCATTGTTCTCGATCTCGATCAGACCGGCGATGTCGGCGTCGATGGCCAGCAGTGCGCTGATGATCTTGTCGCGCTGGCGCTGGAATTCATTCGGTTGACTGGCATCGGCACCACGACAATCAAGATTGCTCGGCCCGCAGACATTATCGGCAGGGTCATCATCCCTTGATGAATCATCGATAGCATCGAGGGTCGTGAAATAGTTCAGCACATTGAAGCTGACCACCCTGAGACTGCCGCCGACATCTGCCGGCTGCTGCGGGCGCGGGTTGCCCGAGTTGTAATCGGCCCCCTGCGT
The DNA here is from genome assembly GCA_034437175.1 of Chloroflexaceae bacterium. GTDB lineage: Bacteria > Chloroflexota > Chloroflexia > Chloroflexales > Chloroflexaceae > DAOTUJ01. Next base: position 15,847 of record DAOTUJ010000060.1, read on the forward strand.
CGGCTGGATGCGGTAGAGGCTGAAGGAATAGTCGAGCACACCGGTAGCATTCGTCACCGTGTCGCCGCCGCGGAAGCGATTCTCCAGAGTAAAATCATTGCCGTCCGGGTGGCGGGCCGGATCCGGGTTCTGGCTGGAGCGTCCGTCGTCGAGGGTGATCCGGCTGCGGTCATTGAGATCCTGGCGCGCAGTAGCCTCACTGCTGCCCGGCTCGAACAGGCTGGTCGGCTGGAAGGGCCGGTCTTCGTCTTCAGCCGGCAGCGCCAGCACAATCTCGCCGAAGCGGTCGAAGTTGAAATACTCGCTGATGGTCAGTTCCTGCGGGAAAGTTACCAGCATATTTTCGTAGGCCTCGAAATCCTCGATGGCACTGACCGGCAGCGTGATGGCGGTGGTCGCCGGCAGCGTATTGCTGCTGCTGATCACCGTCACCGAACTGAGACTGGTCAACTGGGTGCGCCCGAAGTTCTCCTCGACTTCGCCGCTGACCTCGACCAGGTCGCCGATGGACACCGGATTGGCGCTATCGTCGATGAACAGTCCTTCGGAGGTCGCCGGATCGCCGTCGGCATCGGCGTCTTCTTCCTGAATGAAGAAACCGCCCAGGTTACCATGCTCGCCGGCGGCACCGTCCTGGAAATCGCCGACGACGATGGCCTCGACGGTGACGGCCTGGCCCTCAAGCGGGCTCGCAGCGCCATCGCCCTGGACCTCGTGGATGCGCACCGACTGAGGCGGGCCAGGCTCCATATCGACCGCAAAGCTGATCGAGTCGAGGCGCCAGAGGGCCGCGCTGCCGCTGCCGGTACCGGAGGAGACGTAGCGGAAGGCGAAATACACGCTGTCGCCACTGATACCAGTGAGATCGATGTCGCCCGAGTTAACAAATTGATCGGAGTCTACCGGCGAGAAATTGATGCCGCTCAAGGGCGTCCAGTTTGCCGCATTCAGGTCACCGCTGCCGGTATAATCGCTGGAATAGAGCACGGACAGTTGCGGATAGGCAATACCACTGTCGCTAAAATTCGTCAGGTTATCGAAATTCAGGATCTCGTCGGTCTGCGCGTCCATATTCAGCGGCGGCGTGATCAGCCACTCCTCGGCGGCGGCACTGTCGTCGAAACCATTGGCCTGGATGTTGCTGAAGGTTTCCGAGCATTCCCAGGTATTGGCAGTATCGGCATCGACGCTGATGATCTGCCAGCCGGTGAGATCACAACTGGCGAAATTCTCTTCGAGCGGGAAAGCCTGGCCGGAGTCGCCGCTATTTTCTGCTGTGACTGCGCCACTCACAACAATGCCATACGCGGAGTCGGGGCCAACCTTATCGGTCTCAATGTCAAATGTACCCGCGCTACCGGTAGCCCCCCAGCCATAGATGCGGAAGGTTACTGTTCCAGTCAATGGGTCAGTAACGGCCGGTGATGTCTGAATCGTGCCGTCAACAGTGACATCGACCGGGCCGAGCAGCGAATTGCTGCTGGTGAAATTGTCATCGCTCCAGCGCAATTCAATCGCAGCCGGTCCGGTATTCGAACGATCGCCGAAAAACTCCACGACCAGGTCGGTAAGCTCGAAGCCGGACGCGATTGTGAGGCCAAATTCAAGGAAATCGTTGTTCGACTGAGCCGTAGCCAGGTCACCGCCTTCCGTCCAGCCATTGGAATTGAAATCGGTGCCTTCGTTCTGAGCAATACCGGAGCCACGCTCCAGTACCAGGCCGGTCACGTTCGCGGCCAGATCAGTAGCACTTACCGACGAACCATTGACCGTGTCCCAGCCGACCAGGTCGACTGGCGCGGCCTGCGCGGGCGCATCATGAACCAGTGCCGCCAGTGGCAGCAGCATCGCCAGTGCCAGCAAAAAGCCGGCAGCCCGAAATGCGGTCGAATGCATGCTTGCTTCTCCTTTTCATCTCTTCTCTAGATTGTTCTCACTGCTCTTCTCCAGGAGCATGGGTGAGTGTACCACAGGAAATCAGCGGGCCAGGCAAATTACCATATCGGGCATCATGAAATTCTCCCCATTCCACCGGGCAAATCCGGTTTTTGACATTCCGCGCATCGCCGCCTATACTCAGCGGCGATGAACACGAAACCGACACGCAATTCCGTTCTGCTGCGACTGTTCCTGCTGGCCGGCACCGCCGCACTGCTGCTGCTCCTGCTGGCGGCGACGGTCTGGTACGATAATGCCCTGCACCGCGGTGTGGCCTATGGCGGCAGCGAATTGCATACGCAGGAACCGTTTCCCTACAGCGACGGCGTGCAGGTCGGCGTCAATACCTTCAATGTGCATCTCGAACCCGATCCGCAGGCGGTGACGCGCACCCTGGAGCTGGTGCGCGACATGGGCGCCACCCACGTGCGCATGCAGGTGCCCTGGGACGATATCGAGATCCATGGGCGCGGCGACTTTGAGGATCGCCGCAATCTCGAAACCGTCGGCGCGGTTTCGGCCTGGGCCAAGTACGACCGGATTGTCGCAGCAGCCGAGGACTTCGACATTGAACTGGTGATGCGGCTGGATCGCACACCGGAATGGGCGCGCCCGCAGGCGATTGCCGCCCCTGAGTTTCAGGAGGGCTTGCAGATCGACGGCAATTCGACCGGGCCGCCGGACGATTTTGCCGACTACGGCAACTTCGTGCGGGCGGTTGTCGAGCGTTACCGTGGCCGGGTGCGCTTCTTCCAGATCTGGAACGAGCCGAACCTGCGCAACGAATGGAACTGGCAGGAACCGCGCCCGGCGGAATTCGTTGCACTGCTGCGCATCGGCTACACTGCCGTCAAAAGCGCCAATCCCGATGCGGTCGTGCTCTTCCCCAGCCTCTCGCCCACCGACGGGCTGGATCGGCGTGCGCCGATGACCGAACTGGATTATTTGGACGCGGTATATCGCGCCGGCGGCGGCGCCTATTTCGACATCATGTCCGGCCAGGCCTACGGGCTGGGCCAGCCACCCGATGAGCGGCGCTACGTGTTTTTGCGGCGTGACAACTGGCGCTGGGAGCGCGCCATCGACACACGTAACGACGTGGGGCGGATCGTTTTGCTGCGCGAGGTGATGGAAGCGCATGGCGATGCCGGCAAACCGATCTGGGTGGGCGAATTCGGCTGGAACAGCGCACCGGAGAGCATCCCACCCGAGCGCCGCTTCGTCTGGGGCGAACCGGTCAGCGAGGAAGTCAAAGGCGCATACATTGTCGGCCAGATCGAACGGGCCCGGCGCGACTGGCCCTGGATGGGCGTAATGCAACTCTGGATGCTGCGTTACGGCGGTTATCGCGAACCGGATCCAGCCGACCCGACGCCCTATTTCGGCATCGTCAGCCGCGATTGGCGGCAACTGCCGGCCTACGCGATGCTCCAGGACTATTTGCAGGAACCGGCAACCACCGGAGCCGGCGTATACACCTGGCAGCACCCGGCAGTCGAGACCGTTGGCGATAGACGCTGGCGGCTACGCTTTGTCGGCACGCGGCTTTTGTTGCTGGGCGAACTCGGCGAAGTCGACGCAACCTTGAACGGCACAGCTATCGCCCTGGCGCAGACACGTGCCGGGGCTCACCCGGCGCTGGCAACCCCGTACCTTAGTGAGGGTGAACACATCCTCGAACTACGCACAGGCACCGCAGCGCCCGATCGCTTCATCGTTGAGCGCGAACCGGCATTTCTGTGGCTCTGGAGCGTGCTGCCGGCCGCGCTGATCGGCTTGCTGGCAGCAGTGATCGCAGCGGCGCTGTGGCAGATTGCTCAGGGGCCAGGGGTCAGGAGTAGGAAAGTGTGAGCATCAGCTATCGGCTATCGGCTATCGGCTATCCGGCGACAAAGCCGGCGTTCTGGCTGGCGGGCATGGCGCTGGGGCTGGCCATTTTCTATCGCGGCTCCTATCAGTTGCCGATCAGTGCGCTGGGGCTGGCTATTTTCGGCCTGCTGACGCTGCGGCGCCCGGAACTGGGGTTGCTATTTGTACCGCTGAGCGCGCCGCTGCACTTTATGCCCAAAGGCATCTGGGATGAGCGATTCGGCATTCGGCCCGAGGGCATTCGCTTCCCACTGCACGAAGTCATCTTGCTCATCGTGCTGGGCGCGACCATCGTGCATATCGGATCAGGGCTGATCCGGCGGATGCAGCAAAAAACGAAACAACCGGCTATCGGCTATCGGCTATCGACTATCGGCTATCGCTTCGCGCCGGTGGCGCTGTTTTTTGTAGCCGGAAACGCTGGCCTGCTGCTGGCCGATGCGGCGGGGCGGAGTGAGGCCTTGCGCGAATGGCGCTGGCTGATCGTCGAGCCGCTGATCTTCTACGGGTTGCTGGTCTATCTTTACGGCGGCTCCGACGCCAAACACCGGCAACTCTGGCCGCTGGCGGCGCTACTGCTGGGCGGCGCGCTGGTCGGGCTGATCGGCGTACTACAATTCTTCGGGCTAAACCTGGCCCCACTGATCGGCGACAAACCCGGCTTCAGCAACGACCAGGTATTCGTGCAGGGCGTGCAGCGGGTAAGCAGCGTGTACGGTCACCCGAACAACCTGGGACTCTACAGCGGGCGCATCTGGCCATTGGGGTTGGGGCTGGCGCTGGCAGCCTGGCTGGCCTGGCTGCCGCGGCCCTGGCGCTGGCTGGGCGGTGCGGCAGCCGTGCTGGGGCTGGGCGGGCTACTGGTATCATTTTCGCGTGGTGCCTGGCTGAGCGCGCTGGGCGCGGCACTGCTGCTGGCCTGGCTGCTGCTGCCGGCGGGCCGGGCAGCCCGGCTACGCCTGATCACAACGACGGCTGTGCTGCTGGTGAGCCTGCTGACGCTGGGCCTGCTGGCGATGGCCGCCGGCATCGAGCGATTGAACCCGCTGGGCGAAACCGGCATCATCCGGCTGTACACCTGGCAATCGGCGCTGGCCATGCTGCGTGACTATCCCTGGGGCATCGGCCTCGACCAGTTCGGCCGGCTTTACCCTGAGTACGTCAACCCATCTCTGGCCGACAGCAACGAGCGATTTACCTCACACCCACACAACCTTTTCCTCGACCTGCTGTTGCGACTGGGGCCACTCGGTCTGCTCAGCTTCGGCTGGCTGATCTGGCGCTACTACCGCAAGCTGTGGCCCCTGCCCGCCCACAACGACGCACGGCGCTACCTGGCTGCCGGCCTGGCCGCCGCAATGCCGGCAACGCTGCTCCACGGCCTCGTCGACAACTGGTATTTTGTACCAGACCTGGCTTTTGGTTTCTGGCTGCTGTACTGGCAGGCTGAGGAGCTGTGACCGCTACACATGTTGCTGTTGTTTCTGGCAGCGTAGTCGCCGGAAACAACAGCAACATGCTCCTCATCTTTCTTTCACAATATCGCTACCGCATGGCCTGAGCATGGCCGGCTGGTGGACGCGGGCGTATCCGCAAGCCGGCGGGATGGGTCAGCAGTTCATCGAGGGTCAGTGTGTAGATGCACTTCTCAGTGTTCGTGACGATGTCGAGCAAGGCCGGTGTTTCGGCAAGCAAGCGGCTCGTTGTGATCAGATCGCGCTGGAGATACTCGAACCGCACCTGAATAGAAGTCGTTCGCTCGCGTAATTCGGCCTGGCCAAGATTGTTGATCAACTGCTCCACACTGTTGCGCAGCAGGATCACAACACTGCCGAGCAGGACGACGAGGACGAGAAAGATCAGGAGGCTGGCTTTGATGCCGAGGTTCAGGTGGCCGAACAGGCCGATACGGGGAGGTTTCTGGTCTAAGGATGGGAGCGGCACGGACTCAGCAAATGCATTCGAGTGCGGGGTGGTCATGTCCGATCTCCTTCTGCCTGGTTGCAATGAGTGGGAGGAAGAGGCGCACGACTTCGGGATCGAAAGTGACTCCGGCCTGGCTCTGCAACTCGGCATATGCTACAGCCGGCGACATAACCGCCCGGTAGGGCCGATCATGGGTCATCGCGTCCCAGGCATCGACGACGGCAAACAGGCGCGCCGCGTGCGGAATGGCCGAACCGCGCAGCCCACGGGGGTATCCGCTGCCATCCCAGCGTTCGTGGTGGGCGTAGGGAATATCGAGGGCCGGGTGCAAAAAATCAATTGGCGCCAGCCATTCATAGGCATAGACCGGGTGCTGCTGCATGATTTGTTGCTCGCTGAGCAGCAAGGGGCCGGGTTTGCGCAGGATCTGGTCGGGCACGCCGAGTTTGCCGATGTCGTGAAGCAGTGCACCGCGCCAGATATGGATCATATCTTTTTCGGGAAGACCGGCCCGTCGGGCCAGTTCAACCGTCAGATCGGTGACTCGCCGGCTATGAGCCTCGGTTTCATCGTCGCGCAGTTCGAGCGCCTTGATCCAGCCCTGGAGGGTTTGATCATAGGCGCGGGCAATGCTGTCGGTGGCGTGCCGGGCTTCGTTGGTGGCGCGCCGCCGTTCTTCGAGCAACTGGCGATAGCGGCTCAGGCGCATAATGCTGGCGACGCGCGCCTGAAGCTCGGGCGGATCGATGGGTTTGGCAATGAAATCGTCGGCGCCGGCCTCCAGGCCTTGCATGCGCGACTGCATGTCGCTCAGCGCAGTAACCAGAACCACCGGTGTTTCGGCCAGGACACGATCACGGCGCAACAACCGGCAGACGGCAAATCCGTCCAGGCCGGGCATTATCACATCGAGCAGGATCAGGTCGGGCATATGTTCGGCTGCCAGTTCCAATGCCTGACGGCCATTGTCGGCCAGTAATAAGCTGTAGCCGGCGGCGTGCAGCAGCCCGCGCAGCACTTCGCGCCCGTTCGGGTCGTCGTCGACGATCAACACCTGGCCGGGAGCGGGCGCATATCCACGATGGTTGTAGTCCGGGTACAGCATAGAACACCATTTTAAGCGTTGAAGCGTTTGAGCAGAAAATATTGGATTGCTGCCTTCTGCCTGCTTAGTTAGCGGGCGCGCCAGACGTCTCCGCCGGCCAGGAGCGATTTGATCTGTTCCGGGAAGCGCATCGGGTCGATGGGCTTGCCGATGAAACCGTCGAAACCGGCGCTGCGGGCTTTCTCCTCGTCTTGCGGCAGCACATTGGCGGTCAGGGCAACGACCCGAGTGGATTTCAAGCGTGGGTTCGCACGGATCTTGCGCAGGACAGAGTAGCCGTCTTCGTAGGGCAACTGGATGTCGAGCAAGATCAGATCAACCGCATGCATCGTTTCGGCCAGTTTGAGACCTTGCATTCCCGAGGCACGCGAGTTGACGTAACGTACACCGGTCATACGGAGCAAATCGCTTGCAACCATGAGATTGTCGGCATTGTCTTCAATAATCAGAACGTGCGCATTTTCCGGCAGCATGAACCTCTCTCCTTGTTGTATAGGGTAGTGCCCCAAAGATAGTGGTATGTAACCTGGCTACCTCATCAGAAAGTTGTCTATTTCGCCACGACCACTATGAGTATGGCACTACCGTTGTATAGCAATCCTGTTGGATTCGTACAGTCCATTCAGTTCTGCAATGCAGCATTCCCTGGTTCTGCGGTTCTCTGGTGCATGGTTCCCGTAGGATTACTGTATTTTCGGCTGGTCTGGTTGCTTAACATTTCCATAATAATCCATAATTCTGCACTTAAAGCAAGTATCTACAGTATAAAATACCATTTTCTAGCGGTTATTGTAGCATGATTACTACCGGTTTGCCAGCGTAACAAGCATACAGAACGGTAAATGAATCGTAAAACATTGTGGTCGGTTACGTGTATCGTACTGTGCTTGCAAATAGAGCATGCCTATTTGAGGCGTACAGTCCATCCGGTTCTGCAATGCTCCGGTGCTCGGTTCTTCAGTTCTCTGGTTTATAGTTCTTGTAGGGTTGCTATAGCCTGCGGTCTTCGAGCAGTTTCTCACCGTTATTTGCAGGCAGCAATCGAGGGACATTGCCGCATTATTGTGCAGGCGAGGTGCATGCAGTGTCAGCGGTAGGGGCAAACTCAAGGACGGGGGCTGCTTCGGCCAGCGGCAAACTGAACGAGAAGGTTGAACCTTGACCGACGTTGCTTTCCAGCCAGATCCGGCCGCCGTGCATCTCGATCAGGTGCTTGCAGATCGGCAGGCCCAGACCGGTACCCTGGTAGCTGCGGGCGCTGCCCTCATCGGCCTGGCGAAACTCTTCAAAGATAGTGGTACTTTTGTCGGCAGGAATGCCAACTCCGCTATCGCTGATGCTGATCACGACCAGTTGTTCTTGCCGGCTGGCATGCAGGCTGATCCGGCCCTGTTCGGTGAATTTGGCCGCATTCGCGAGCAAGTTCAGCAAAATCTGGTGCAGGCGCGCCGGGTCGGCGCAAACTGGTGGCAGGCCGGGTTCCAGGTGCTGTTCGAGTTGTACCGGCTTGCCCTTTAGCAAACCGGCAGTGGTTGCCATGACCGCGTCCAGCACTGGTGCCAGGTTGATGCTTTCGCGATGGAGTTGGAGATGCCCGGCTTCGATTTTGGCAATATCGAGGATATCGTTGATCAGGGCCAGCAGGTGTTCGCCGCTACCCTGAACCCGTTCGAGGTAATGTACCTGTGTGGGATTGATGTCGCCATAGACGCCGTTGCGCAGCATGTACGAAAAGTTAATGATCGCGTTGAGCGGCGTGCGCAGTTCGTGCGACATATTAGCGAGGAATTGTGATTTCAACTGACTGGCTTCTTCCGCGACCGCGCGGGCCATGCCGGCTGCGGCAAGAGCTTCTTCGAGCTGGTACGTGCGCTCGGCGACGCGAGCCTCGAGGTTGTTATTGATGACGGCAAGCTCGGTGCGAACCTGTTCGGTATGCTTCAGGCTCTGATTGAGCCGATTGATCAACAGCAGGATGGTAGCCTGGATAACAATGACGGCCAGGATGAATGTCAGCACATTGACGATCCAGGTTACGGCGGCATCCAGCCGTGGAATAACCAGCGCGTCCGGCCATATAGGCAAGAACCCGGCAACAATAGCCCAGGCAGAGCCTGCCAATGCCAGAACCGCCATGGCGCTGGTAAGGGTGCTGCGCCGGTCGCCAAACAGCAAGGCGCCGAGGGTCACCATCAAAAACAAATAGATATGTGCCTCGCCGGTTATCCCGAAGCGCAGCAGATCAACCATCGCCAGCATGAGGCAAATCAGCAAGGTTGCCCAGGCTCGTATCGCCAGGCCCAGCTTTTTGAGCGCCCAGAGGAGGACAATACTGCTGTAGGTGATAAACAGGACGAACAGGGTATCCGGTGCTGCCTGCGGATGTAGCAACGCATTGATGACTTCGGCAACAACGACGAATCCACCAAAGATGACACCGCCAGTCAAAATCGCGTGCAAAATTTGCTCGCGCCAGGCCTGCAAATTGCCGGATGCAGACTGGCTTCGGGGCTGGAATTTAAAGAAGTCGCGCAGCTTCATCAATGCTCCTATTCAATCACCATGCCTGAATATCGCCGAAAGTTTTTTCATTGTAGCAGGTGCAGCGAACGAGGGGAGCACAGATGGAGAATAACGCGGAGGCTACGGAATACCGGCTGCACCGATGCTTGCCGACAGCGCGTCGCGTACGGCGATGGCGGTGCGGGCAGTGCATTCCGGCACCTGCGGTTGGCCAATGATGCGTCCACAAAACTGGCTGCCGCTTTTCCAGACGAAGGCGCCGTATTCAATTCCACCGACCACAAAGGTGTACACGCGCCCCTTCCGGACGGTACGTTTATGGCGATTTTGCATCATCGATTACCTTTTGTGCATCTATTGCGCCTGCAAGAGATGCGCTATGCGCTTCGTTTCTGCCGCGAAATTACTGCAACCGGCGAGCATTGGGCACTCTGCGGATCGAATCGCCGCCTTCCAACGGGAAGGTGATGCGGAAGCTGTGGCGCAAAATGTCGCGCAGTGTCGTCTCGTGAACCCGGTCGGTGATCAGGGTAACTGCGATGTAACGGTTGCTGTCGTGCGGGTCGCGCTCAATATCAACCCGTACCCAGTGCGGCCAGCGCCGCAATGTGGTCAGGATTACATTTTCCGCCTCCCCCCGCAAGATGAGATGGAGTTCATTCGGGATACTCAAGTCAAGAGTTGGCATCAGTTCACCTTCCGGTTCAGCCATAAACGCAAGACACCCGCTGCATTGCGTTACCGAAAAACGAAGGTGGAGGCAAGGGGCGTCGCCCTTGCCTCCACCTTGCGCGGAACTGCGTAGTCGTCGCAATCAGTAGCGGTCGCGGCGCCCGTATCCACCACGGCCACCGGAACCACGCCCGCGATCGGCCTTGTCTTCGGCCTGGTTGACGCGCAGGTTGCGACCATCGATGGCATAGCCGTCAGTCGCCTGAATAAGCGCCCCGAGGTCTTCCGTTTCCATTTCGACAAAGCCGAAGCCGCGTGAGCGACCGGTATCCCGGTCACTGACAACCCGCGCGCTCTGCACATCGCCGTGACTGGCAAAAATCTGGGTCAGCTCGGCATCGCCAACACTCCAGGGTAGATTGCCGACAAATAGTTTCACTTGCATTCGATTACTCCACTGCGTCCACACGCAGAATTGAACATGGTAGCCGTGCTACCTCTATGATCACATCCGTCAAACTCGAACAGCCGGTTACCGGGGGTTAGCCCGGCACGCTCGCTCCGGCGAACACAACAACATACTTCGAGCGACGAAGGGCAACCGTGGGACCAGGGGAGTCGAGAAAGCGGGTCTCACAGGAGATGATGTTGGCGTACTCGATTAGTATACCACGGTTTCAGCAAAAAGCAATCGTGAAAGATTCCTTGATTCCTTGCGGCGGAGCTCCTGTCGGATCCTATGGTGGCAGATTACAGGGTAACGTTCCTGTTTCTCGAGAACGTAGTCAGGAATCCCGCCAGGAACGTTCTGAGGAGCGTGATGCGGAGTCCGCAGATGGTTCGCGCAGGCCGGCGGCGGGTTGCGGAAGAGTTGCATAGGCCATTACCGGCCCCTGCACGGTAACGGTAGCCGGGGTATCAACGGCGAGTGCATGTTGGGCCGGCAGTTGTGCGGCAAGCTGCGTCCCATCGGCCAGCCGCAACTGTATCCGCTGGTAGCTGCCGAAAAAGCGTACCGCGCTTACCCGCGCATTGCCCTGCACATCGGCCTGAAGCCGGATGGCTTCCGGACGCAGCAGTACCTCAACCGGGCCGCCGGCCGGCACCGCCAGCGGCAGGTTGCCGAGCACACAATGGACGACATCGCCGTGGGCCTCGCCCGGCACAAAGCTGGCTGCGCCGACAAAGGTAGCAACGGCGCGACTGGCCGGCCGCAGGTAAACCGCTCGCGGGCTGTCGACCTGCACCAGCGCGCCGGCGAACATCACCGCGACGGTATCGGCCAGGCTGAGCGCTTCTTCTTGATCATGCGTGACCAGCAAGGCCGTGGTGCCGGCCGCTTTGAGAATCGCCCGCACCTCTTCGCGCGTATTGCTGCGCAAGGCTGTGTCCAGGTTCGAGAAGGGCTCGTCTAGCAACACCACGGCCGGGTCGGCGGCCAGGGCGCGGGCCAGCGCCACCCGTTGTTGCTGACCGCCGGAGATCTGGTGCGGGTAGCGCCGGGCCAACCCTTCCAGGCCGACCAGTTCCAGCAACTCGTCGACCAGTCGGCGGCGTTGGGCACGTGGCCGGTGGTGCAGTGCAAAAGCGATATTGTCGCCGACATTCAAATGGGGAAACAGCGCATAGTCCTGAAACACCAGTCCGACTTGCCGGTCTTCGGGGGGAACCCAGCTTTGCTTGCCGGCGACACAGCGATTCGCCAGCCAGACTTCGCCGGCATCAGGGTATTCGAGACCGGCCAGCAACCGCAGCGTCGTCGATTTGCCGCAGCCGCTCGGCCCGAGCAATGCGACGAATTGGCCCGGCGGGACTTCCAATGATACAGTGTTGACGGCCAGTACCTGGGGGCTGTAGCCTTTGCTGACATGGCGTAACATCAGTGCCGGAGGTGTTGCGTTGACGTGCAACGCATCCGGCGTATTGGCAATTGGTGACGAAACTGGCATGACTGCATTCTCCTTGCACCCGGCTGTAACCGGCATCTGCCGCTCAGTCGCACGCGATGGGCCGGTAGCGTTGTATAAAACCAAAGATAAAGGTGAGTATATGCTAACTTTCTTATCTGTCAATCAATGGGCGTTTTTTAAGCTATGACCCGATAGTTTATTGCCAGTAGGGCCTTGTGCTAGTTAAAAGCTAGCTCGGAAACGCTAACTGCTTGATCTGCAACCAGTCCGGATTGCCGAGCAAGCGATTGAGATACAGGCAGAGGGTATGTGCGGTCAACTTGGTGTACAGC
>DAOTUJ010000061.1:0-28178 GCA_034437175.1 Chloroflexaceae bacterium
GGCTGGCGCCGGTGATGACCAACTCAAAGCGTAAGGCTCTCGTCGCGCCAGACTGTACGGGAGCGGGGGTTGGGGGGTGAGGGCCGGATCGGGAAATCACCCATCTGACAAAAACGCTCTCGTTGAAAGGCGGGGGCTGGGGGGTGAGGGCCAGAGCGCGGAATCACCCGATTGGCAAAAACGCGATACCTGAACCGGGGTGCCATCCCTATTCAGCTCCACGGGTAATCGAACCGCAACCAGACTGGTACAGAAAAGTTAATCGAGCGCCAGCAGACTGGTCGCGTTCGACCAGAGTTGGGAGGCCAGTTCGGCCAGGTTGCATTCGCGCACAACGGCGATCTGTTCGGCAACCAGGCGAACATGAGCGGGTTCGTTGCGCCGGCCACGGTGCGGATGTGGACTGAGGTAAGGGCTATCGGTTTCGACCAGCAGGCGGTCGGCGGGCAAGCGAGCGGCGACCTCGCGCAGTTCCTGAGAACGTTTGAAGGTAAGCGGACCGGAAAACGAAAGCAGAAAACCGAGTTCAAGGCAGGCGGCGGCATAATCCCAGGTGCCGGAAAACGAATGCATAATCCCGCGGGGTGAATTGCGATATGCGCTGCCGTAATGATCCCGCAGCACCGCCACAGTATCGGCCTGAGCATCGCGGCTGTGGATCACTACCGGCAAGCCCAGTTCATCGGCGAGAGCGAGCTGGCTGCGGAAGAACTGATCTTGCAGCGCGGGGGGTACGTCTTTCCAATAGTAATCGAGGCCGATCTCGCCGATGGCCAGCACTCGCGGATGCCGGGCCAGTTCAGCCACCTGGTCGCGCCAGTCGGCCGGCGCCTCGTGAGCATGGTTGGGCTGCACACCGACGACGGCATAGATCTGGGGATGCTGCTCAGCCAGCGCGATTGCCGCACGGCTGCTCGGCAGATCGTAGCCAATCTCGATGATCCGGGCGACACCGGCGTCGGCGGCGCGCCGGAGCACCTCGGCGCGGTCGTCATCGAAGGCGGCAAGGTGCAGATGAGCGTGGGTATCAATCAGGCGAAACGTGGTATCCATGCCGGGTATGATACCACGTTTCGCCCTACGCGGTCAGCGTTGGTGCCGGCTGCGCCCGAAGCTTTTTCGCCTGCGGCAACCAGGAAGGTGCCTTCTTTTTCGGGTGATGTTGCGGCGAAGCCGCCGCATTAAACAAAACAAAATTGAGACCTGCGGCCATGTACAAATCGGGCCGGCGCAGTATAATGGAGTCCTGAATCGCTTGTGCTAGATAGGACTGTGCATGGCACGCCGGAACAAACGTCAAGAGTTCGCCGTCATCGGGTTGGGCCGCTTTGGTTCCAGCCTGGCGCTGACTCTGGTCGATCGCGGATTTTATGTACTTGGCATCGACCGCGAATCCGAAATCGTGCAACGTCTTTCGGATCGCATCACCCATGTGGTGTCGCTCGACTCGACGAATGAGGAAGCGCTGCGGGCCATCGATATCACTTCGTTTGATACGGTCGTGGTGGCGATTGGCAATAATTTTGAAGGCAATGTGATGACTACAGTTGCACTCAAGACACTGGGAGTGCGCCATGTTGTCTGCAAATGCCTGACAGAGCGCCAGAAAACCATTTTATTGCGGGTCGGTGCCGACCGGGTGGTGCTGCCGGAGCACGAAGCCGGCCAGCGGCTGGCCTGGCGGCTGGCTGAACCGCGGGTCATCGATCACCTCGACCTGGGGCCGGGCTTCAGTGTCGCCGAACAGCGTGTGCCGACGGCCTGGGTCGGCAAGAGCTTGATCGAAAACGATCTGCGGCGACGTTTCGGCATCAATGTGCTCGCCGTCCGGCGAGGTTCGATGCTCACGGTATCACCTTCCGCCGAATACATCCTCAACGACGATGACAGTCTCCTTGTCATCGGCGCCGATGAGAATATCGCCGAATTTTGCGATATGACCTGAATGGTCGCATTCCATGAAGGATCTGCCACAGAAACGGGCGCGCCGCCGGCAAATGTGGGACATTACCCGGTTTGAGTTGGGCCAACGCAGCGACAATCCACGCCCGCGTCCGCGCCCGCTCCGCCCGGTCATCCGGGTTGTCGGCGGTCTTTTGAGTATGGTCGTCGTCGGTGCCTTCTTGCTGATGCTGCCCTGGATGAGCCAGGGCGAAGCGATGAACTGGAACGCCGCCGTGTTTACCGCAACTTCGGCACTGAGCGTCACCGGCCTCTCTATCATTACGCCGGCAACCGATCTGACGCTGGCCGGCCAGATCGTCTTGCTCTGCTTGATCCAGATTGGCGGAGTTGGCTTTATGGTTGGCGCCGTAGTCATATTTCAGTTGCTTGGCCGGCGCGTCTCGCTACCGGATCGCATCGCCCTCACCGATTCGCTGGGCTTGCTGTCGCCGCAGGCGATCCTCAATCTCACCAGGCGCATCCTGTTTACAGTGCTGCTGATTGAACTGATTGGCGCCCTCTTGCTCTGGTTGAACTGGTACCAGGAACTGGGCATCTGGCAGGGGCTGTTTTATGCCGTGTTCCATGCCGTCTCGGCTTTCTGCAACGCCGGCTTCGACCTGTTTAGCGGATTGCCCGAATATCCGGCCGGAATTCCGCGCGACAACATCTCGCTGCTGGTGATGAGCCTGCTGATTTTCCTTGGCGGGCTGGGCATTCCGGTGCTGGGCGATTTAATTATGTTCAGCCGAACACACAACCATCGCATTTCGCTGCACAGCCGGATCACCCTGGTAGTGGTTGCATTTTTGCTGTGCCTGGGTGCGCTGGGCATTTTCCTGGCCGAGAGCCGGGCAGGCGGCGTGCTGGCGAACGAACCACTGCCGCGCCAGGTATTGATGTCCTTCTTCCAATCGATTTCGGCCCGCACCGCCGGCTTCGTCGGCCTGCCCGATTTCAGCCAGGTTTCGCCGGCCACCGAAATGCTGTTGATCGCGCTGATGTTCATCGGTTGCGCACCGGCCTCGATGGGCGGCGGCATCACCACCGGTACTTTCGCTGCGCTGACGCTGACGCTCTGGGGCTATGCCAAAGGCCTGCCGAGCGCCCAGATCGGCAGGCGCAGCCTGGCGGTCGGGACGGTACGCAAAGCCGCTGCGGTACTCACGATCTCGCTTTTCGCCGTGCTGTTATCGACATGGTTGTTGCTGATGACCCACGATGTACCGCTTGATCATGCGCTCTTCGAGGTGGTTTCGGCTTTCGCAACCTGTGGGCTTACGGTTGGTTTTACGGGCGATTTGAATATTTTTGGCCAGATGGTGATCATCTTTATGATGTTCTGGGGCCGGCTCGGTGCGCTGACGGTTGTCGTGGCGATTGCGCAACGCCGCAGCAGCCAGCATGTGACATATCCCGAGGAGCCGATTTTGATCGGGTAAGCAAACGATTGTCAAACGATTGTCAATCGTTCACGCTGTACGCTGCCGGCGCAGCTTGTGCCGGAGCACGCCGCCGAGCAGGGCGGCTTCGGCGGCGGAGGTGACGGCGAATGCCAGCGGGATGGCCAGCACATCGAGGGCCGGCAGCCAGAGCGGGATCAGAGCGATGCGCCCGGCGAGTTGCAGGCAGTTGGTAATCAGCGGCGTGCGCGTGTCGCGCAGGGCAATCAGGCCGCGGGTGAGCAATTCGGTGAAGATGAATCCTGGGAGACCGGCCAGGTAGATCAGCAGCAGTTGGAACGTCAGGGTGCCGGCAGCGACATCGAAGCGCCCGCGCTCGAAGAGCAGGCTAATGATCTGGCGACCGCCCAGCGCCAGGGCCGGCACCGTCACCAGGCTCAGAAACAGCGCCGCCGCCAGCGCCAGCAGCAGCGTACGCCGCATGCGGCGCCAGTCCTGCGCAACAGCGTAGGCGGCCAGGCGCGGAAAGACGGCCTGAGCGATGGCGATGCCCAGCAGGCGCTGCGGCAGACCGATCAGCAGAAAGGCATTGTAGAGCGCCGGAATGGCGGCTGTGCTACGTGCCAGGCTGGCAAAAGCGGTATCAACGATGGTACCGGCATAGTTGACGCCCCCGGAGAGACCGTTGGGAATCAGCAACCGAACGACCGCTCGCAAATTGGGGTCACGCGGGTGCCAGTGCAGCCGGTAGCGATAGCCGGTTCGGTACAGGCCATAGGAAAGAATGACACTATGCAGCAGCACATCGCCGATGGAGCCGACAGCCGGGCCGTACACACCGATGGTCGGGAAGCGCATCGCCAACAAAATCCCGCCAATCAGGGTAAGGTTGCCCGAGGCAATCGCAATTGCCGGCAACAGAAAACGGTTCTCGGCGCTAAGCAGCGCCACCGCGACTCCCGTAAACACGACCAGCAACAACTCCAGCAGCATAATCCGGGTCAACGCCGTAGCCAGGGCGGCGGTTTCGGCAGCGAAGCCGGGCGCCAGCACATAGCGCACGAAGAGCGGCGCGGTGGCGATGGCCAGCAGCACGAGCGGCAGCACCACGGCCAGCAACGTATTCAGCACCAGGCTGGCCAGTTGCTGCGCCGCCTGCCGGTCACGGGTACGAGCCACGCCGAGCAACACCGGGATCATGGCATTGGCCAGGGTACCGCCGGCAATCAGCGTGCTAATGGTTTCGGGGAGGCGAAAGGCGGCGTAATAGGCTGCCGCGTCGAGGCCGGTGCCGAACTGAGCATTGAAGAGCATCTGGCGCAAAATGCCAAACGCCGCTGAGACGATGAAGGCCAGCATGAAGATCAGCGAGCCGACCTGGATGCTGTAGGAGCGCAGCAGCAGGGCATCGAGCCGGGCCAGCCAGTCTCGGAAAGGCGGTCGAGTGGTTTTTTGCTTGGCTAAGGCAGGTTGTGGTTCAAGTTCAAGCAAGGAGCACCTTGGTAAAGCGTTGGAGCGTTGGAGCAGGAGGTATTTTTGTTGAAATCTGTTGACGCTTCAACGCTTCAACGCTTCCACCTGGTTGCGGTAGGCAGCGAAACCTTCGGCGTCGAGAGGCACATAGCCGTACCAGACACGGTCGAAGGTTTCGACGATAGGCTGTAGTCGTTCGCGCAATTGCGGATTGACTTCCAGTTTCAGCAGATACTCGCGGTTGGTCAGCGCACGGTCGTAGCGCAGCAGACCACGTTCATCGAGTTGC
This sequence comes from Chloroflexaceae bacterium, assembly GCA_034437175.1. GTDB lineage: Bacteria > Chloroflexota > Chloroflexia > Chloroflexales > Chloroflexaceae > DAOTUJ01. The sequence continues at coordinate 5,110 of DAOTUJ010000061.1, forward strand.
AGCAGCGCGGCCAGGTAGAGGTAGCGCACACCGCTGCGATAATCGCCGCCGACAGCGCGTTCGTCGGCCTGTTGCAGCGCCTGGCGCGCACTCAGGCCGGCAGCGGGATCATCGACGGCAGCGTGAGCCTCCTGGCGCATGGTGGCACCCAGGCCGCGCAGCCAGTAGATCAGCACCGCCGCCACCAGCAACCCACCCAACCCGGCCACGATCCAGCCAAGCAAATTGCGCGGCCCAGGCCCGATACTGTCAATCGGTGCCAGCAGGCGATCCAGTAGACTGAAGAACCAGTCGAGGAGCGCCAGCAGCAGATTGCCGCGTTCGGCTTCGGCAAAGGGCGGATTATTCAGGATCGTGCTTAGCTGCTGTTGAGCGACAGAAGCAGCGATGCTGGGCGGGCGGGCGAAGGCATCGAGGGTGGCAGCGAGCCGTGTCGCAATGTACGCAAAATCAGGCTCGGGCACTGCGAGCGCCTCGGCAAGCCAGCGATTGTCGACCGGCACCACAGTTCCGTCGGCGCTGCGGATCGCCTCGGTAGCGATCAACTCGGCGGCAGCGGCGCGCAAGCCCAGGTGGTCACGGCGTTCGGCGGCCACCAGCGATTCGCGCAGCCAGCCGACGTAGGCCGCCTGGTCGGGCGGGTTGGCCTGTGCCCCCAGCGGGGCCGGCAGCAGCAGCAGAACGAGCAAGAGGCCGGACAGGCAGCGGCGGAGCATCAAAACGACTCCTCGGCGGGCCGGTCGGTCGCTGCCCGCAATTCGATGTCGAAGCCCTCTTTGCGCACGCGCACATCGTAGTAGAGCAGGGTGTAACCGATCAGTTGGAGCGGCAGCACAAAAATCTGGATGCTATAGCCGACCAGTTGAGAAAGTGATTGCTGGAGCATAAACTGGTCAAGCTCGCTGAATACCGCGCCAATCACGCCGCCGAGCAAGGCCGAGGGCAGCAGCGTAATAATCTGAATAAGGATATAGATCAGCACGATAATGCCGAGCACCCGCCAGAACGAACCGCGCATCAGCGTCCAGCTACGGCCAAGTGCAGCGATGGGCCCCATATCTTCGAGGACGACAGCCTGAACCGTAAAGACAAAGCGCACCAGCAGCAGAGACATCAGCAACAGCGCAAGCAGCAACACCCCGACGAGCAGCATCGTCAACAGGACGGCAGCCAGGGCACCGCCCTGGGTGGGCACAATCGCCGCCAGCACAAACACGAGCGCAAAGGCGCCACCGAAGACCAGGCCAAACGCCAGCGTACTGACAACCGCCAGCAAAATGCCGGCGAGGATTAGATTCACCGCCCGGTTGACGCCGAAGTTATAGGCTTCGAGGATCGACGTCTCCCGGCCGAAATAGCGGCGCGAAACGGCACTGGCCAGCGCCCCATTGACCAGTTGCAAAATGATCGCACCCTGAATCATCGCCAGGAAGAGCGAGACGCCAAAATAGCTGGCCAGGCCACCGATGGGCAAATCGCTCAAGGAGTCGCGGGTCGGATCGAACGTCGGCAGTTCGCGCACCAGGCGCAAGATATCGCTGGTGACCGCCTCATTGAGCAGCAGGCCAAGCAACAGTTGAAAAATGATCAGCGGCACTTGCAGTAGCGCCGCAATACCGATGAAAGTCAGGAAATTATCGCGATACAGACGAAAGACCGCATCGAGTAAATCGCCTAGATTGAGGGGCCGCAATGGCGGGAGCGGAGCTTGCATAAATTCCTCAAACAGATGACTTGTGCAGCCGATCCGGTTACTCAAGCCACATTGGCTTTTTCGGCTGCGGCAGCGTTGATAACACAAGATGTGCAGTCAGCGCGGCTGCGTAGCTCATTATAGCAGAGCCATGCTAGAATACCAGGGAAGATATGCAGGTACCGAGTCCATCACCCATGACCTTTCACCTATCTGCTGCTATTCTGGCACACAATGAAGAGCGCCACATTGCCGGCTGCCTGGCCAGTCTGGCCGGACTGGCCGACGAGGTGGTCGTCTTGCTCGACAGCCGTTCGCATGATGCAACCGCGCAGATCTGTGCGGCCTACGACGTGCGCATCGAACGAGCGACCTGGATCAGTTTCCCGGCGCAGCGTAACCAGTTGCTGGATCACTGCTGCGGCGAATGGGTACTCTTCATCGACGCCGACGAGGAAGTGACGGCGGAACTGGCCGGCGAAATCAAAGCCCTGCTGCCGACGTCATTGCAACAGGGCTACTGGATCCCGCGCTATAATCTGTTTTTCGGACGCCGGCTGCGCGGCGGCGGCTGGTACCCCGATCACCAGTTGCGCCTGCTCCGGCGCACGGCAGCTCGCTACGACGAGCAACAACTGGTACACGAAGTCGTGCATATTGCCGGCAGCAGCAGTCATCTGCAACATCACTTGCTGCACCACAATATCGAGCGGCTGGAAGAATTCTGGCGCAAGCAGAGCCGCTACGCGCTGGCCGAGGCACGCATGTTGCAGCAGGCCGGGCGGCAGACGCGCCGGCGCAACTATATCGGCGCGCCGCTGCGCGAATTCTACCGGCGCTACCTGCAACTGGGCGGCTGGCGCGACGGGGCACTGGGCCTGTTTTTGTGCGCTGCGCTGGCCTGGTTCGAGATCGTGAAAATTGCCTGCCTACACCTGTTGCAGGTGCCGGCGGGCCGGAGATAGGGCTGCGGCCCTGCCGCCATCGTATATAATTGGCGGGGCTTACGCAGTTGGCGTGTTTGCTTAAGCCGCGATGGCTTTTTGCGCCGGCGACAGCCAGGAAATAACGGTTTTTTCGTTTGATGTTGACCGGTTTTCGATCCTGCCGGAGGCGAAACCGCCCCGGCGCAGTTGCTCGCGCTAATGGCGCCAGTCATTGCAAAGTGCTCTGAGGAGATGCCTGTGGAACGTTACATCTGCATACACGGCCATTTTTACCAGCCACCCTGGGAGAATCCCTGGCTGGAGGCCGTTGAACTGCAGGACTCAGCCTACCCCTACCACGATTGGAATGAGCGGGTGGCCGACGAGTGCTACGATCCGAATACGGCCTCGCGCATCCTCGACGATGAGGGCCGCATTGATCGCATTGTCAACAATTATGCGCGGATCAGCTTCAATTTTGGGCCGACGCTGCTGGCCTGGATGCAACGCCGCAGCCCTGATGTCTACCAGGCACTCGTGGCCGCCGATCAGGAAAGTCGCGAGCGCTACGGCGGCCACGGCTCGGCGATTGCCCAGGTCTACAACCATGTGATTATGCCGCTGGCCACCCGGCGCGATAAACAGACCCAGGTGCGCTGGGGCATTCGCGATTTTGTGCAGCGCTTCGGGCGCCAGCCGGAAGGCATGTGGCTGCCCGAAACGGCCGTTGACATCGAAACGCTGGAGGTGCTGGTCGAAAACGGGATTCGCTACACCATTCTGGCGCCCGGCCAGGCCGCCCGCGTCCGGCCAATCGGCAGCAACGACTGGCAGGATGTGCGCGGCGGGCGCATCGACCCGGCCATGCCTTATGTGCAGCAACTGCCTTCCGGTCATAGCATTGCGCTGTTCTTCTACGATGGGCCGATTTCGCACGCAGTCGGCTTCGAGGGCCTGCTCGACGACGGCATGCAATTCGTTGAGCGACTGCTCGGCGGCTTTGATGATCGGCGCGATCATCCGCAACTGGTGCATATCGCGACCGACGGCGAGAGCTACGGCCACTACCATCCGCGCGGCGATATGGCGCTTTCCTACGCGCTGCATCATATCGAGCACAGCAACGATGTTCGGCTCGGCAATTATGGCGAGTTCCTCGAATTGCATCCGCCGACCTACGAGGTCGCGATTATCGAGCGTTCTTCACGCAGTTGCGTGCATGGTGTCGAGCGCTGGCGCAGCGACTGCGGTTGCCGTACCGGCAAACAACCCGCCTGGAACCAGAAGTGGCGTGCGCCGCTCCGCGAGGCCATCGACTGGCTGCGCGAGCAGGTCGGGCCGCACTATGAGCGTGCCGCCGCAGAACTGCTCGCCGATCCCTGGGCGGCCCGCGCTGATTATATCAAGGTCATTCTGGATCGCTCGCCCGAGAATGTCGGCGATTTTTTCGATCAGCACGCCCGTCAGCCAATCGCGGGCGAACAACGGGTGCGGGCGCTCAAGTTGCTGGAGTTGCAGCGCCATCTGCAACTCTGCTATACCAGCAGTGCCTGGTTCTACGACGATATTTCCCAGCCCGAGAGCGTACAGATTTTGCAGTATGCCGGGCGCGCCCTACAGTTGTTCAACCAGCTTTTCGCCGATAGCGGCATCGAGGCCGGTTTTCTCGAACGGCTGGCCGCCGCCCGCAGCAACCTGGCCGAACGCGGCAACGGCCGGCAGATCTACGAGCAGCGCATGCAGCGCACCGCCGTCGACCTTGAACGGGTCGCACTGCATTATGCAGTCAGTTCGCTGTATGAAAATTATCTCGATCTGTCCGACATTTATTGCTACCAGGTCGAGCGCGAGGACGAACAACGGTTTACACCCGGCACAGCGCATATCGGCGTCGGCCAACTGCGGATCAGCTCAACGATTACCTACGAACAGCGCCGGCTCTGTTTCGGCGTGATCGATTTCGGCGACCAGAATATCAATGCGGCCACCCAGGAACTCGACGAAAGCCGGTACGCCGAGCTGATCCGCGAGTTGCGCCAGGCCGATGCACTCAACGATGCCGCCGCCGGCCTGCGCATTCTCGACCGGGCCTTCGATGGGCTCAAGCCGGCACTGCGCTCGCTGTTCCGCGATCAACAGCGGATTTTTATGCATCGCATGCTCGACAGTACCCTGGCCGACGATGAGGCGCTCTACCGCCAGATCTACGAGCGTCGTGCGCCGGTGATGCGCATGCTGCTGCCGTTGAATACGCCGCTGCCGGCTTCCTTCCAGACGGCTGCCGAGCTGATTATCAACAGTGATCTGCGGCGGGTCTTCGCTGTCGATGAGCCCGACATCGAACAGACCCGCCACCTGCTGGCCGAAGCGGTTGAATGGAATATTACGCTCGACACAGCCGGCCTGGCGTATACGCTGGAACAATCGCTCGAACGAGTCGCCGCCGAGGTGCGCGAGCAACGCGGCGACATCGAGCCGCTGCGGCGCCTGGCCGCCCTGGTGGCGATGGCCGCCGAACTGCCGTTTGAAGCCGACCTCTGGGATACCCAGAATACCTATGCCGAGATTACCCAGGGCGTCTATGTGGAAGTGCTCGACCGCGCCGATGCCGGCGACATCGAGGCCCAGACCTGGGTCAACGAGTTTCTCGACCTCGGCGATAAGCTCGGCTTTCACGTTACTGATAGAAACACGATGAGTACTTTGCCTACGGTTGTCTCGACAATTCAGGAAGTGATCGCTCAGCCGATCATTCCACGCGCGACGTATCGCTTGCAGTTCAATGCCGATTTCACCTTTGCCGATGCCGCTGCGCTGATCGCGTATCTCACCGACCTGGGGGTCAGCCATTGTTACGCTTCGCCCATTCTCAAGCCCTGCGCCGGTAGCTCGCACGGTTATGATATTGCCAATCCGACCTTGATCAACCCGGCGCTCGGCGGCGAAGAAGCACTCGACAGCTTCGCAAATGCGCTGCGTGCCCACGGCCTGGGCCTGATCATCGATATTGTGCCGAACCATATGGGTATCGGTGACGATGCCAATGAATGGTGGCTCGATGTGCTCGAAAACGGCCCAAGTTCATCATATGCCCATTTCTTCGACATCGAGTGGAACCCGGTCAAGCCGGAATTGGCCAACAAGGTGCTGCTGCCGATCCTGGGCGACCAGTACGGGCGCGTGCTGGAACGCAGCGAGTTCAAGCTGGTGTATCACGAGGGCAGTTTCTCGGTGTATTATTACGAACATCATCTGCCGGTGGCGCCGGGAACCTACAGCCTGATCTTGAGCCACCCGTTGGAACGTTTGCTCAACGAACTCGGCCCGGACGACCCGCATATGCAGGAGTACCAGAGTGTTCTGACGGCGCTGAGCTACCTGCCCGAGCGCACTGAAACCGACCAGGAAAAGATAGTCGAGCGCAACCGCGAAAAGGAAGTCATCAAGCGCCGCATTGCGGCGCTTGCCCACGATTGCCCGGCAGCCAGGGCCGCCATCGATTCGGCAGTGCATGCCTTCAATGGGACGGTCGGCGATCCGCGCAGCTTCGATGCGCTCGATGAGTTGCTGGCACAGCAGGCATACCGCCCGGCTTTCTGGCGGGTCGCCGCTGAAGAGATCAATTATCGCCGCTTCTTCGACATCAACGAACTGGCGGCTATCCGCACCGAGGATCCTGAGGTCTTCGAGACAACCCACCAGCTGATGTTTCGCCTGCTCGCCGAAGGCAAGGTCGAGGGTCTGCGGCTCGATCATATCGACGGGCTCTTCGACCCGACCGGCTACCTGCGGCGCATCCAGGAGCGCTATGTGCTGGCCCATGTGCGTGCCCGGCTCGAGGCGGCCCGCGAAGTCGAAATGGACGATGAGTTGCTGGCCGAGCGCGTCGCCACCCAGCTTATGCTGCTGTACCCCGAGCAGCGCGCCGAAGGCGATGAGGCGGCGATCTGGCCGCTCTATGTGGTTGCCGAGAAGATCCTGAGCGACAATGAGCCGCTACCGGCCTGGTGGGCGGTGCATGGCACCACCGGCTACGATTTTCTGAATGCAGTCAACGGCATCTTTGTCGCGGAGGCCAACAGCAGTCGCTTCGATCAGATCTACGCTCGCTTCAGCGGCATGAACCGGCCCTTCAGCGAGCTGGTCAATTCAAAGAAAAAGATGACCATGCTGGTCTCGATGGCCAGCGAGATCTACACGCTTAGCCATCGCCTTGAGCGCATCGCCGAGAAGAACCGCCGTTACCGCGATTTCACCCTCGATACGCTGACCTTTGCGATGCGCGAAGTCATCGCCTCGCTCCAGGTCTACCGTACTTACATCACCGACACCGACAGTGTGACTCAGCGCGACCGCCAGTTCATCGAGGAGGCGGTCGCCGATGCACGACGACGCAACCCGCGCACGGCAGCGGCCATCTTCGAGTTCATTCGCGATACGCTCCTGCTGCGCAATCTCGCCGATTTTCGCGAGGAAGACCAGGAAATGCTGCGGCGCTGGGTCGGCAAATTCCAACAGGTGACCGGCCCGGTTATGGCCAAGGGCGTCGAAGACACGACTTTCTACATTTACAATCGGCTGGCCTCGCTCAACGAGGTCGGCACGCACCCCGAGCATTTCGGCCACAGCGTCGATTATTTCCACACCCACAATCATACGATGTGCCGCGACTGGCCTTACACCATGCTCGGATCCTCGACGCACGATACCAAGCGATCCGAAGATGTACGCGCTCGGATCAATGTGCTCTCCGAAATGCCCGACGAGTGGGAAACGGCGCTGGAATGCTGGTTCGAACTTAATCAGCGATTCCATACGACCGTCGAACGCCAGCCGGCACCCTGGGCCAACGACGAATACCTGCTCTACCAGTCACTGGTCGGCGCCTGGCCCTACGAAGATCGCGGTAACGACGACTGGCTACGCTCGACGGAGTTCGGCGTCTTCCGCGAACGTATCGCCGATTATATGCAAAAAGCCACGAAAGAAGCGAAAGAGCGCACCAGCTGGGTCAATCCGAATCAGGCCTATGATGAAGCGATGCACCATTTTGTGATGCAGGTGCTGGATCCAGCGCAGAGCCTGGAGTTTCTGCACGGCGTCCGGGCGCTGGTGCGCCGGGTAACGCCCTACGGCCAGGTCAACTCGCTGGCGCAGACCCTGTTCAAGCTGACGGCGCCGGGCGTGCCGGACATCTACCAGGGCAGCGAGTTCTGGGATCTGAGCCTGGTCGATCCCGACAACCGGCGCCCGGTCGATTTTGCGCGCCGGCGGGCTACCCTGGCTGATCTGCGCCAGCGCAGCGCGAAGGCAGGCCCGGATCTGCGGTCGCTGGCGCACGAACTGTTCACCGCCGCCGACGATGGGCGGATCAAGTTGTACCTGATCGAGCGCATCCTGAACTTCCGCAATCAGCAGAACCGGCTATTCGCCCACGGTGACTACCTGGGCTTGCATGCCACGGGCAGCCGGGCCGAGCATGTCTGCGCCTTCCGGCGGCGACATAACGGCAGCGAGTTGATCGCCGTCGCGCCGCGGCTGGTAGCTGGCCTGAGCCGGGAGCAGGACAGCCCGCCGCTCGGCAAGGTCTGGAAGGATACGCGGCTCCTGTTGCCCGAAGACAGCGCCGGCGCCGGTTACCGCAATGTGTTGACCGGCGCCGAATTGGCGCCGGCAGCCGCAAAGGGGACAGCGCCGGCCGGCCTCGACCTGAGCGCCATCTGTGCCGATTTGCCGGTAGCTCTCCTGGTGAAGCAATAAAGAACGCTGCTGGATGGCGCTGCTCTCAGAGACAAGCGACCGGACGCAGCGCCGCCCGGGAGCTCTCTTCTTTACGAACCGGTGCCGATCAGGCGCTGGAGTGTATCATTGAGTTCGGCCAGATCGAAAGGGAGTTGTTGATAGCCGTAGACGGCGCTGCCGGCAGAGGGCGCTACCGGCACACTGCGGTTGGTAAAGAAAATGCCGGCCAGAGAGCGGGGCGGGGCAATCAGTTCGATCATGGTCTCGATCGCTTCCATTTCGGGGTGCGGGCCAATCAACAGCACAAAAGCGACATGGGGCGGCTCAGCGGCATACTCGGCAACCTGTTCCAACGAAGTCGTGCGTGCGCAACGAAAACCGAGCCGGCGCAGCGCATAGGCCAGCGGCTCACAAAACTGGTCATCATCGCTCCAGATTATCAGCAAATGCTCAGGTAGCATCATATCGTTCGACGGCGGCAGCAAAGAAACCGACTTCTGAAAACTGGTTTCCAGAATGCTGATTCCTGTAGTTCCGGCCGCAAGCAGCCGGAACTACAGAAAAGAACGGCTGCTTCCACGCTGCCGCCGGCAGGAAACTAATCGGCTACGACCGGCCAGTGAAACCAGTTGACGAATCGCTGATCGAGCAAAGTTGCGCCAACGTACCCACCGGCGAGAGTCTGATCGATGCTGTTGAGCCCATAGGCATTGGTAACAAATTCAGCACCGATACGCATACCCAGGCCGCTGCCGCCGGTAGTGAACCCACCGAGAAACAACTGCCCCAGTCCGTCCACCCCACCAAAATGGCTTTCCAGCCGGGCGCGCTGCTGCTCGTTGATATGATTGGCGACGACAAAACGCAGGCTATCGGTGGGTGCATCATGCAGCGGGATAATCGTCAGGGCAACCCGGCGGTCGCTGCTGTGGCGGGCGGCATTATTCATCAGATTGTAGAGCACCCGGTCGAGCGCCGAGAATTCGACACAGCGCTCCGACACACTGCCCGCGAAACGGCAATCCATCTGCACTTGCACCGTAGAATCGGGCAACTGGTAGCTGCCGCGCCCCCATTTTTCCACCAGCAACTGCACACTATGTGCCTGCGCCTGCATATCGTCGCGGTAGCGCTCCGGGTCAAGTTCGGGCATACAGTTGCGCATAATCTTGAGGTGATCGCGGGCAAGCAAGAACACGCGTGGCGCATCTTCAGCCTCAGCGACCGCCATTTCGGCCAGTTGCACATGGATCGAGAGTGCCTGAAAGCTGCCGCCGCGAATATCGTGCAGAACCTGATCGGCGCGTTGCTGCTGTTCAGCGGTCGGCATTTCGAGCCGCAAGCGGCGCAATTCACCGAGCAATTCGCTCCAGGCCATCTGGCGCACCAGCGTATGCAGTTGTGCCAGTTGCTCGCGTGGCGCCGCATCCTGCCGCATCACATGATGTATCGCCTGTACACTGGCGTAGAGGCGTACGATCAACATACGGGCAGTTTCCGGCAAATGGGCGAACTCGATACTCATGCCGTCGCCGGAATACCGGCGCTGGCGCAGCGAAGGCAACTGCAGGGGCGCCAGCGCCATAATTTCGTCGTCGGAGAGCAAAGCCTGCGGCATCATGATCTTCCTCTAAGCAACCCGGTACCGGCTAGAAGCCCGGTACCAGTACCCTTTCTTTTTACTGTTGTACCAGTTCTGCTGGAAAAACGCAAAAAAATGGTTTCATTTGCAAACCCATAGCCCGCCAATTCGGCAATATGTTATACTGAAGCCCTGCACAAATGCCGGAACCAGAATCAAGGAGCCAGCCGAATGAAGCGGGTTGTCAGTATCAGCCTGGGCGCATCGCAACGCGATTATCGCTTCACCACGACGATCCTGGGCCAGAATATCGAGGTTCAACGGATCGGCACCGACGGCGATGTCGCCCGGGCGCGGGCGCTCGTAACCGAGTGTGATGGGCAGGTCGATGCGATCAGCCTGGGAGGATTGACGCCGGTTTTTCGCGTAGGCCGGGCGCGCTATCCGCATCCCGAGGCACTGCACCTGGCGGCGCAGGCCCGCCGCACACCGGTGCTCGATGGCGGCATCCTCAAGGCCACGCTGGAACGCTGGGCCGTCAAACGGGCGGCCGACCGGGTGCGCGGCATTTTCAAGTATAAGCGCATTCTGTGTACCAGCGGTATCGATCGCTATGAGCTCGGCGCGGCACTCAGCCAGTATGAGGCCGACTTGCGCTTCGCCGACCCGCTGGTGCATTTCGGCCTGTCGTATCTGCCGGTGCCGCGTACGCTGCGCCAGCTCGAACATTATGCCGCAACGACGCTGCCGCTCACGGCGCTCCTGCCCTACAAGTTCTTGCACCCGGTCGCACGCGGCCACGAAGCCAGCGATCCGCGTGCCGAGATCCTGTTCCAGTGGGCCGATGTGATTGCCGGCGATTTTGCCTACATCCGGTATTTTGCGCCGCCCGAGCTCAAGGGCAAGACGATTGTCACCGATGACCCCTCGCCCGCCGAGATCGAAGCATTGCGTGCCAGCGGGGTGGTTTACCTGGTGACGATGACGCCGCCGCTCAGTGCTGAACGCCCCTTTGTTTCGACGGATGTGCTCGAAGCAATTATTGCTGCAATACAGGAGACCGGCGGCCAGCCCGGTGAAGCCGAGGTGCTCGATTTCATTTCGACTGCCGGCTGGGAATCGACGGTGCAGGCGCTCAACCCGCCGCCGAAGCCGAAGTTCGCCTTTGTGATCCACCCGCTGCGCACCAGCCTGATTGCCAACGATCCGCGCTTCGCGTTTACGCGTTTTCTGCCGCAATCCCTGGTCGAACGGGTGGCGGCCCATATTCCGCCGCTCTACCTCTCACGCATTCGCGGCATTCGCAGCAAGGCCAGCGGCGAAGAAACCGAAGGTTTGCTCTTCACCCTGGGCACAACCCCGCGCGAGATGATGCGCCGCCCACCTGCGTTTACTTACCGACGCCTGATCGTGGCGGCGCGGATGGCCGAGCGCATGGGTGCCCGGTTGATGGGCCTGGGCGCTTTTACTTCGGTGGTCGGCGATGCCGGGCTCACGGTGGCACAGAAGACCGACATCGGGATCACCAGTGGCAACTCGCTGACGGTGGCAGCAACGCTGGAGGCGGCCAAACGAGCGGTGCTGCTGATGAAGGGCGGCCGTCCTGAACATGTGCGGGCAGTGGTGATCGGCGCGACCGGCTCGATCGGCGCGGTCTGTGCCCGTTTGCTGGCCCAGGCTGTCGGCGATGTGGTGCTGGTGGCGCCGCGCGCCGAACGGCTGCTGACGCTCAAGCAGCAGATCGAGGCGGAAACGCCCGGCGCCCGCGTCACGGCGGCCGTCCACGCCGATACCTATATCGGCGATGCCGATTTGATCATTACGACGACCAGCGCTCTGAGCGGCAAAGTGATCAATGTCGACAAGCTCAAACCCGGCGCGGTGGTCTGCGATGTGGCGCGCCCGCCCGATGTGAAGCAGGCGGATGCCGATCGGCGGCCGGATGTGTTGATCATTGAAAGCGGCGAGATCAAGTTGCCGGGCGAACCGGATTTTGGCTTCGATATCGATATGCCGCCCGGCACGGCCTATGCCTGCCTCTCGGAAACTGCGCTGCTGGCGATGGCCGGCAAGTATGAGGATTATACGCTGGGGCGCAATCTGGATATGGAGCGCGTCAAGGAGCTGTACCACCTCTGGCAGGAACATGGCCTGGAACTGGCCGGCCTGCGCACTTTCGGTGTGTATGTTACCGACGATATGATCGCAGAGAAGCGCCGACTGGCCGCCGAACGCCGGCGGCGGCTCGGCCTGCCGGCGGAAACCGGCGTCGCCGAGACATAAGCAAACACGCTTGATGGGGTTGATGTGCGCGGCGACGCCGCGCACATCAACCCCATCAAGCGTGTCTGCCATTGCAAGTAAAGACATTTCTGGATCAAAGCAATGATTACGACAATTGACGATTACCTGAAGTATTTCGAGAGTGTGCGCAAACGCTCGATCATGTACTTCAATGTGCTGCCGCCTGAACAGATCGACTGGGCGCTGCGCGAGGGCGAATTCACCTGCGGCGACATTATTCGGCACCTGGGCGCCTCGGAGTTGATGTGGGCCAACGCGGTGACGCGCGGCGACTGGCGCTACCCCGGCCACGAGCGCGAACGCGGCGCCGACCTGGCCGGCGCGCTGGCCATGCTCGACGAGTGCCACCAGCAGGCAATGGCAATGCTGCGCACGTTGAGCGACGCCGATCTCCAGGGTCAATGTGCCGGGCTGGGCGGTACGCGTCCGCTCAAGATCTGGCGTGTGCTGATGATGACCGCCGAGCACGAAGTGCATCACCGCAGCCAGTTCGCCACCTATCTGACGCTTATGGGTGTCGAGCCACCGCAGATTTTCGGGATGAAACTCGAAGACGTGATTGCCAGAGGCCCAGGCTGAAGGCTGGTGTTTCGCATTGCTTCTTTGCCTACTCGACGGTGGGTGGCGGCACCAGGCCGCGCTGTACCGCGACGATGGCGGCCTGGGTGCGATTGCTGACACCGAGTTTCTGGAAGATCTCGCTGAGCCGGTTGCCGACGGTTTTTTCGGAGAGATTCAAGCTCAGCGCGATGGCCCGATTGTCGTCGCCCCGAGACACCAGGGCTAGAATGTCGCGCTCACGGGGGGTAAGTACATCGTTGGCTGGCTCGCCGCCCTCGCGCCGGCGCAGCAATTCGAGTACGCGTGCCGCCGCGCTGCCGGCCAGCGCCGCTTCGCCACGCTGCACCGCCCGGATCGCTTCAACCAGTTCACCGGCATCAGCATCCTTGAGCAGGTAGGCATTCGCCCCGGCACGGAGCGATTCAAGCATGGTACGCTCGTCGCGATGCATGGTCAGAATGACGGTACGGGTTTCCGGGCAAACCGCCGCGATCTGGCGGGCCGCCTCGATGCCAGTGATGCCGGGCATCGAAATATCGAGCAGCGCCACGTCCGGCAGTGTCTCGCAGGTCATGGCCACAGCCTGGGCACCATCACTTACCTCACCGACCACCGTGAACCCACCTTTGCGTTCGAGGATTTCACGCAGCCCCTGGCGAAACATGGTATGATCGTCGGCGATCAAAATCCGAATTGTATCACTCATAGTTATGTCCATGCGAGCGTCTGGACGGCTTTACCGCGCAAACGCACACAATAAGCGTCAACTGCCACCCTGCCGGAGACAAAACAGGCTTTCTACGGTGCGGCCGCATTGCCCAGGTTATTGAAATGCAATATTACCATGATACATCATATAGCAATACTGTTTGCGTCGTACAGTCCATCCGGTTCTGCGGTTATCTGGTTCATGGTTCCCATAGGATTGTTATAGCATCTTCGGAAACGCTTTGTCGATGTGGCTTTTTCCCGCAGCAGTACGGGAAAAAGCCACTTTGCACTCCAACAACTGTCAGCGGGCGCGGATCGGACTTTGCACGAAGGGCAAATATACGCGCGCCGGCGCCGGCGTAAAGCTGTTCAGAACGATGCCGCCGATGTTTTCGTCGTCGATGAAGCCCTCGACGGCGACGCTGGCCTGGAAGTCGGTCGGGTAGCTACTGCCGCCGGGGACGAGCCGTAGGCTGACGCGGGTGCTTGCGCCGGGATCGAGTTCAATGCTGCTCCGGCTCAACTCGTATGTCCAGCCCAGCGGCAGATTGACCGGGCGCACGCGCAGATCTACCGTCCGGGTGGTGTCCTGCGGATTGCCGACGTTGAATTCAAACACATTGGCTTCAAGCACATAGTTCTCGCCGAGGTTGGCCAGGGCACTGCTAGCATCACCGTAGTCGGCGAAGATTTGTGCGGCCTGGTCGCGCAGGTCGTCGCGGGTCAATTCCATTACTTCATAGAAGCTGCGGGTGGTATTGCCATAGGCATCCAGCGTATTAATCGTATTGTTGAGCATGATTGCGATGCGCTCTTCGCCCAACCCGATCTGGCGGAAATCGGCCAGTTCGTCGGCATTGAATCCGCTGCTCTGCAGGCGGGCCAGTTCATCGGCGTAATCCTGCGAGCTGTACACTTCGTCGGCAAGATTCTCGCTGCGCATCTGCGTCAGCAGCGCATCGATGCTGTCGGCGTAGGCGTTGAGCGCCGGCGTCAGCTGGATCTGCAGCGCGGCATAATGGTCGTACTGTGCCCGCACCGCCGTAGGGTCGCCGGCCAGGCTGGCCCCCTGAATGCGGATGCGCGTTTCCGAGATGGCAATGCGCAGGGCGCCAACGTCGCCGGCGGCGGACGCGGCGGCATTCGCCGCCGCCGCCAGTTCCGTAGACACGCCATCGCCGGGCTCCAGGGTGACGCTTGTCAATGGCGGAACCGGCGCCAGTTGCTGATGCTCGCGCTGCGCCGCCGGAGCCGCCGTCGGGCGGTTGATGCCCTGCAGATTCTGAAAGACAAGCTGGTCGTTCAGACGGTTGTTCACCTTGCCGGCCGTCTTTCCGGCGTTTTTCTGCTGCTCTCGCACGCCGCCCAGGCCGAACTTTCCGCCGGTGTTGATCGTGTCGTAGGGATTAATATCGTCGTTGTCGGATGGCTCGTTTGAATCGACATTTTTGCTGCCACTGGTTTCGCCGCTCTGCGCCAGGCTGCCGCCCAGGATGGTGTAGTTGATGGTATAGCGCACACAGAAATGGCCGGTCAGGCTGACAAGCCAGCTGGCTGCGGCGTCCCAGTTTTCGCCGGGTTGCAGCGTGCGCTCGACCGTAGCTACCGGCGTCCAGCGGTTGCCGATACCGAGGCTCGAGACATCGTAGGTGACAGTGACCTCAACCGGGGTGGGATTGGTATTTTGCATCGGCACTTTGAAGAACATCGGCAGATTCTGCTGGAAGGGCAGGCCCTCGAGGATCAGGTTGGGTGTGGCGTAGGGCGCGCCGCGTGGATCGATCAGGCCGCCGGTATCGCCGGGGCCGCGCCAGAAAAAGACGGCCGCCAGCGCCTCGATCGGGCGGTTGTCGCTGAGGTTGCGGGCGGTGATGATGGCTTCGCCGGTGTCCATCGCACTGATGTGGGCCGTAGTCATACCGTTCTGGTCGGTCGGCGCAGTGGGCTGAACCAGATCGCCGCGGGTGGTTTCGAGAGCAACCTGCTTGCCGGCCAGTGGTCGGCCCTGGCCGTCGCGCAGGGTGATGCGCAGGGTGGTCGACTGCTCGCCATCGGCAATCAGCCAGAAATCGTCAGGCTTGATACTACTGAGATCGGTGGAAGAACTGCCGGGCGCGGCACTCAGCCAGGGGCTATAAAGCACATTATCGCTGACGCTGTCGCTGCTGCCAGAATTACTCGCAGCACGATTGCAATCATCGAGCGCGGCGGAATTGTCGGCCGGGCCGGCGGCGCTGCCCCAGTAATTGCCGATGGCATCGACGCAAGTGCCGCGACCGTCGTTGTTGTCGACGCCGACCGGGTTGCCGACGATGCTATTGTTGCGCAAGACGCCGGTGGAGCGTACGGTAAACAATACCCCGACGTCGTTTGATTCGAGCAGGCTGTCGCTGATCTGCAGAAAACTGTCGGCGAGGTACACGCCCGGCCCGGCACTACGGCGGATCTGAGCATGCTTAATGCTCAGCGTACCGCTCCTGATTGCCACGGCACCTTGCGGGTCACCAGCGTCAAGAATATTCACATAAGCCAGACTGCTCGCCGAGGGACTGAAACGATCATCGATCTCGATGTTGCCCCAGGGAGCGGGCGCATCCGGGGCGCGCTCGAAGGTGATGGGCTCGGCGGCAGTGCCCTCGGCAATCAGGCCGCCGCGGGTCAGGCGAAAGCCGGCTTCTTCGCCCATCTGTATGGTCACGCCGGGTTCGATGCGCAAAATAGGATTGCGATCATCAACCAGGGTAACCACATTCTTGTCGCGCAGCTTGTAGGGCACACCATAGTTGCGCCAGGTCTGGTCATAGCGGGTACGGCCACCACCGACAATGCCGGCACCGATTTCGATCACATCCTCAGCATTACCGCTCAGGTTCAGGTTCGAACCCAACCCGCGCATCGCGCCGGCATATACCAGCAGCGGCGCACGAGCGCTGCCGCTGACCGTCAGATTGCTGAGGGCGAAGGGATTGGCTACGGTATCGTCGGTGCGAACGTACAGGCCATAGCTGCCGCTGTTTCGGATGGTGACATGCTCCAGCAGCGGGCCGCCATCGACGCTGCCGCGGGTGCCGCTAAGCATGATCGTCGCAAACGCGTCCGGCGGAGTGCTGCCGCCGCCGTTCTCGAATACGGCATGGCGTACCCGCGAGGGCTGCAGCGGCGCAGCGGTGCCGTTGAAGAGCAAGCGACCCCAGCGCGTGGCCGAGGGATCGGTGGTGAAGGTGATCGGATTTTCGGCGGTGCCCTCGGCAATCAACGTGCCGCCCACATCACTGATGTCGTCGATGAAGATGTCATACTCACCACAGAAAAACACATTCGTCCCCGGTTCGATGGTCAGAGTGGCCTGGTTGCGTACAACGACTCGACTGTCGATGTACACATCGCCCGACCAGGTGGCATCGCTGGTGATGCGATCATCGACTCCGCTATCGCAGGATGTTTGTGCGAAACTCCGGGGCATGGCGGCGGGCCAGAACAGCGTGAGGAGTATAAGCCCACCGAAGGCGGCAAAAAGACGCAGATTCATGAGTAATCTCCTTTGTTGCGAAGAGGGTCAATACCGGCGGCGAACAGTGTTCGGGCAGAAAGCAATCGGGAAGCCGGTTACGAATAATGACCGGGCAGCAAGAGGCGCAGCCCGATCTCGAGCACCAGGGGAATAGCCAGCAGCATGACCAGCAGCAGCCAGGGCGGCGCCAGTAGAAAATAAACCGCGATGGGCAGCGGCCCTAGAATGAAGGCGAACGCCATCAAACCAGGCCGGCCCCAGCCGTAGGAAACCAGCATACCGATAGTCGTCAGCACAACGACGAACGCATCGCCACAGGTACTGATGGCGAACTGGTAGGTGCATTGATTCAGCGCCGAGGCACTGGCAATCGACAGCGGCATACCGGAGATTTCAAAGCTGGTAGGAAAGAGCACCCGGCGCAGCAAAAAGAACAGCAGGCCGACACTGAGGATGCCATAGGCGCGCAACAGGCGTCCGGCCAGAAGTTGTTGCAGAAAAGACTTCAAGAGGTAGCAAACCCGATATTCAAAACGGCGTCAATCAACAGGGGCATAATCAGCAGCAGTGCAGCAATGATCCAGAATGGATAGCGGAACAGATACCGGAGCAGCGGCGGCAGCAGCAGCAGGCCGGCCGGCAACCAGCGGCGCGGATTGCGCCCGGCCAGCGCCAGGCCGATTGCCGCCACCGTCGCCGTCAGCACGAAGGCTTCGCGGCAATAGACCAGACCGCTGCCATACAGACACAAGCGCATGCGAGCGGCGATAGCGGCATCGAAGGGCAGGGCGCCACCGAGCGGATCGCCCAGCACCAGGGGCCAGAGCAAAAACAGGGTACTGCCCAGCGCCAGAACGCTATAGGCCCGCAGCAGCCGATGGCACAGCATCACAACACTGCTATCAGTATCGATTGCTCGATATTTACGGATAAGGGCGTCACACCACAATATTGACCAGCCGGCCCGGCACAACGATAACCTTGCGGATCGCTTTGCCGCCCAGGTGGCTCTGCACCCGGTCACTTTCCATCGCAACCGTGCGCAACTGTTCCTCATCGGCATCCACCGGGACAACCAGCTTGTCGCGCACCTTGCCATTGACCTGCAACACGATCTCGATTTCCTCTTCGGCGGCCAGCGCCGAATCGGCGACCGGCCAGCGCTGCTGGTGGACGCTGTACGCATGGCCGCTGCGCAGCCAGAGTTCCTCGGCAATATGCGGCGCGACCGGCGCGATCAACAGCATGAGCGTATGAATAGCCTCATTCCAGGCCGGCGTACCGGACAGGCCGGCATCGCGGGCGCGGTAGAGATTGTTGGTGAATTCCATCAACGCCGCAACCATGGTGTTGAACTTGAAGTTCTCGATGTCACTGCCGACCTTCATGATCGCCTGGTGCGTGAGCCGTTGCAGCTTGCGTTCATCGAAATCACCGCCGCTGCCGGCATCTTCCTCCGGGCTAAGCACAATCCGCCAGACCCGGTCGAGCCAGCGACGCACACCGGGCACACCACTGGTGCTCCAGGGCACCGACTGCTCAAAATCGCTGATGAAGCACTCATAGCCGCGCAGCGCATCAGCGCCGTGCTCGGCGACCACTTCGTCGGGCGTGATCACATTGCCCTTAGACTTGCTCATCTTCTCAACGATGACCTCGCCGTCGACCTCTTTCGGCGGCGCCAGGATCAACCCCTGGTTGCGCAGGCGGGCGAAGGGCTCGATAAAAGGCACCGTGCCGATATCGTAGAGGAACTTGATCCAGAAACGCGCATAGAGCAGATGCATCACCGCGTGCTCAACGCCACCGACATACATATCGACCGGCAGCCAGTAGGCCAGTTCCTGCGGATCAGCCAGCGCCTGGTTGTTATGTGGATCGACAAAACGCAGGAAATACCAGGATGAGCAGGCGAACGTACCCATTGTATCGGTTTCGCGGCGACCCTGGCGCCCGTCGGGCAATGTAACCTTGACCCAATCGTCGATCAGAGCCAGCGGCGACTCACCGGTGGCAGTGGGTTCATAACTCTCGACGCCAGGCAGGGTCAGCGGCAGTTGCGCATCGGGCACGACAACTTCTTCGCCGTCGCTGGCGTGCACAATGGGAATGGGCGTCCCCCAGTAGCGCTGGCGGCTGATCAGCCAGTCGCGGATGCGATAATTCTTGCGGCGCTTGCCCTTGCCGCGTTCTTCCAGCCAGGCAATAACCTGCTCAATTGCCGCCTCGCCGGCAATCCCGTCGATAGGGCCGGAATTGATGGGCGAGCCATACTCATCGTGATAGATCACCTCGCGGTAAAAGGGCAACGCAGCCAGATAGCTCATATAGGGCATCGGCTCAGCGCTGCCGGTGGCGGCATTGATGCGCGACATAATAATCTGGTCGGCCTCCGCCGAGTCAAAGGCAATGATGCGATCAGGAAAGATCACCAGCCAGCCCGAGCCGGCGACTTCCGTCCAGCCATTGAGCAAATGCGGCTGCACCAGCTTCGCAAAGGCATCAGCCTGGGCACCGCGCAATTCAAGCAGCAGCGTGCCCTCGCGATTGGTGACATCATAGCCGGCATCCTTGAGCTTTTGCAGCAACTCGGGCTGATAGGTACCGGCACGAATGACACTCCGGGCCACATCATCCGGGCGGGCGATCACCGGAATAATGGGCAAATTGTACTTCAGCGCGAACTCGAAGTCGCGCTCATCGTGGGCGGGCACAGCCATAATCGCGCCGGTGCCATAGCCCATCAGCACATAATCGGCAATATAGATCGGGATCTGCGCCCCATTGACCGGATTGATCGCATAGCCGCCGGTGAACACACCAGTCTTTTCCTTCTCTTCGACCGCAGCCGTCTGGCGGGCCTGCGCGATATAAGCCTCGACGGTGGCGCGCTGCTCCGCGCTGGTAAGCTCGGGCACCAGCGGATGCTCAGGCGAGAGCACCATAAAGGTTGCGCCCCAGAGCGTATCCGGGCGGGTCGTGAACACAATGATCTCGTGGCCCTGCTCAGTGGTAAAAATCACCTCGGCGCCCTGGCTCTTGCCGATCCAGTTGCGCTGCATCAGCACCACTTTTTGCGGCCAATCGATCGTATCCAGGTCGGCATCGAGCCGGTCGGCATAGGCCGTGATACGGAAGAACCACTGCTTGAGCACCTTGCGCTCGACCATGGCCCCACTGCGCCAGGCCGTCCCGTCAGGCTGGACTTCCTCGTTCGCGATCACCGTCTTGTCGACCGGATCCCAGTTGACGGTCGCCTCATCGCGGTAGGCCAGCCGGAAGCGGCTGAGGTAGGCCTGCTGCTCGGTTTTGCTGTAGCTATTCCACTGCTCGGCGCTGACAGCCGGCTCGGAGAGCGGCAGATCCAACTCGGCAGTGCCTTTGGCGGCCAGTTCGGCGGCCAGTTCACTGATCGGGCGCGCCTGATCGGCACGCGGATCGTACCAATGCTGATAGAGCCGGCTAAAGATCCACTGCGTCCACTGATAATACTCGGGGCTGGACGAATTGATCTCGCGGCTCCAATCATAACTGGCGCCGATCAGATTCATCTGGCGAATATAATTATCGGCGAAACGGCGGATCAGAAGCGCCGGATTGGTCTTCTGCTTGATGGCGGCATTTTCGGCGGGCAGGCCGAAGGCATCCCAGCCCATCGGGTGCAGCACATTGAAGCCACGCATACGAAAGAAGCGCGCGATGACATCGGTGGGCACATAGTTACGGCAGTGCCCCACACTGAGCCCGTCGCCGCTGGGGTAGGGATAGAAATCGAGGATATAGTATTTAGGCCGTTCATCAGCCGGGCCGGTTTTATAGAGCTCATCGGCGGCCCAGCGATCCTGCCATTTCTTTTCAATGGCGGAAGGATCGTAGCGATCAGTGGTCTTGCGTTCAGTAGTTGTGTCACTCATAGAAAAGAGTCCTCCAGGAGAGCGCACGAATGCCGGATATTCCAATTAACAAAGCGAGCCAGGCCTGCAAACGCAAGACCATCCAGGTCAGGGTCAGACATCGTGTTCACCTCCTTTCGGGCTGCAAGAATCCTGATTAACAAGCATTTCATGCATTATAACACAGCTAACCGGGCGGCTGGCAATCGGGCAGGGGGCGGATTATTGGACAGTTACCTGACAAATGCATATGCCCTACACGATAATAATTATGGCACTGTCAGATTATGCAAGAGGGTACGGATTCGATCGACGACAACGGGTTTTACTCTACCAAATACAGTCACAATCAACGATTGGGCGAGGTTGTAGATCTTGTCAGAGCGTACAAAGCCGGGGCGATTAAGTGTGCCGCGCTCAAGATCAATATTATCGACAACAAAGCTGAAACCAGCCACTGCCCCAGATGGATTGGATGTCATAGCAACGACAATCATGTCGGCGTATCCGTTCAGGACACCCCGGCAGGGAGTAGTTTGGGGGCAGGCTGATTCGCCCAATACGCGGTAACCGCCGCGATCAGGTACGGGAAGAGGGGCCGCTGATGCTGCTGACATGTCGCGCTGACGGTGAGCATGCGCTCGACAAAGCGGCTCCCGCCGTCGCTCTGGGTGCCGTAACTCCCTTTGCGCCAGAGCACGGCCGGACGCAACGCTCGTTCGGCGGCGTTGTTGGTCGGCTCGATGCCGTCCACCTCCGCGAACGTCCAGAGCGCGTCCCACAGGCGCAGCAGTTCCTGACACAGGCTGCTGAGGTCGTGGCCATCATGTTGGACGACCTGCATCCGCTCCCACATGGCCTGCTGGATGGGCTGCAGCATCACCTGGAGCGTCGCACGGTCGATGGCCCCCGCACGGAAGCGATCCCACCCCGCGAAGACGAGCTCGGCGAGCGCCAGCAGGTCGGCGGCATCGGCTTGCCACCGTCCTTTGGCCTCGACCCGACTCCGCAGATTGCGGATGAGGTGCGCCCAGCACACCTGGCGTCGTGCGGTCAGGATACTCTTGTACGCCGCCAGCCGATCCGAGGTCACCCGCCCGGTAAAGGTCGTACCCAGGAGCGTCTGCAGCTGCGCCTTGCCACGGCCCAGCTGGATCAGAAACAGGGTCGCCATGGTGCCGACCGCGACCCACAGCCACGGTTTGCGCGATCCTTCGCGCCAACGGGTCTCGTCCACATGGACGTGGTCAGCGGCGGCAATGGCAGCCTGCACCTCGGCCTGGGCCGGGGCGAGGGCCGCGCCGGCCACCTGCTGGAGCTGACAGACGCTGCCGACACTGATGGGGATCTGCCAGACCAGGTGCACCAGATCCGCCAGTTCGCGGTTACTGATGCGGTAGCGTCCGTGCAGCAAGGCAATCAGCGCCACCAGCCGCGGGCCGAACGCGCCTGGCGGCACATCCGCGGGCCGTTCCGCCGCCACCCACGCCTGGCAGCATGGACAGATCACGGTCTGGTACTGGTATTCCGTCACGTCGGGCGGGGCCAGCGGAAGCTCCCAGACCTGCTGGCGGCGCGGGGGGCCAGCCGGCGCGAGATCCTCGGGCAGCGCGTGCTGACAGGCATGACAGTGGGTAGGTCGCAGGGGAACCACCTGGCGCACCTCGCTGGTCGGCATGAGGTCGCGTTGCTGGTCGGGATGCCCCGGCGGTGCCCCTTTGGTTTTGGGTTTGCCCCGTGGGGTTTTGGCCGGTCGCGGCGGTGCCGAGGGCGGATCAGATGAGGGTGGCTTGGAGGAGTTCTGTGAGTTCTGGTTCAGACGCGCCTCCAGCGCCGCGAGCCGGGTCATAAGCAGGGCGATAAACTGGCGCACCTCGAGGGGGGTGGCCTGCCAGGCATCCTCACTCAGTTCAGCGGGGCGTTGCGGTTCGTCCATAGCCATAGTATGCCGGATCCTGCGATTTCTCGCAACTCAGAAGTGCGGTAATCGTCCCGCCCTGAACGGATACCATGTCGGCAGTAGGGCCTTGTGCTAGTTAAAAGCTAGCTCGGAAACGCTAACTGCTTGATCTGCAACCAGTCCGGATTGCCGAGCAAGCGATTGAGATACAGGCAGAGGGTATGTGCGGTCAACTTGGTGTACAGC
>DAOTUJ010000062.1:0-6373 GCA_034437175.1 Chloroflexaceae bacterium
GGGCGGGGCAGGGCGGCCACATTGGGCCGCCCCTACGCCGTTGAAAATCATTGACATGTCATCATTGAAAATCATGCGATTCCGCGCTGCGCGCGCCGGGGCGGGATTCCCGCCCCAACCCCCACCTTCTTTCCCGGCGTCCACGCCGACATCGACTGGACGCAGGACGTGCAGTCGCGTGACCCTGATTTGCAGCAGATCGCGCCCGACGACCGCCAGGGCAAACAGCACGTCGATAAGCTCATGCAGGTAACCCGCCGCAACGGCGCGACCGGCTACGTCCTGATCCATATCGAAATCCAGAGCCAGCGTGATCAGGTTTTTGCCGAGCGCATGTTTTTGTATAATGCCCGCATCTACGACCGGGAACGGATCCCGGTGGCGAGCCTGGCCATCCTGGGCGATGAAGCCGCGAACTGGCGACCCGATCACTTCGGCTACGAACTCTGGGGCAGCCGGATCCGCATGCAGTTTCCAGCCGTCAAACTACGTGACCTGGATCCGGCGATGCTGGCGAGCACGAAGAACATCTTCGCGACCCTGACCCTGGTACACCGGGATGCGCAAGAAACCCGACACGACCCGGCGGAACGGGCGCAACGCAAAGTGAGTCGTTTTCGGGAATTGCTGCGGCAGGGCTACGATTCCGGCGACATCCGCAACCTGCTGCGGATGATGGATTACCTGCTGCGACTGAACCAGGATCTCGCGGAGCAAACCAGGCACAGCCTGCGGCAAATCGAAGTGGAGGAACTCGGAATGGAACGCTATGTCACCAGCTTTGAAGAAATCGGCCGCGCTGAAGGCCAGCGCGAGCTTGTCTTGCGCTTGCTCAATCGCAAGCTTGGTGTGCTGGAACCAGAGCTTCAGGAGCGTGTTGAGACACTTGATGCCGATATAATCCTTGAGTTGAGCGACGCGCTGCTCGACTTCACCGAAATCGCGGATCGGGTGCTGCGCGTCCGATGCCACTGGCAGCAGCGCGGCAAGCTTCCCAGAAGCGGTTCCCGCCGGGGGCTTTGGGCCGCACGTTTCGGCACACCCAAGGCCGAATGCAAGGCCGGTTCCGTGAACAGCGTTCTGCTATACTATAATAATAACCAATGTTGCTAGTCAATTATAGTGTAAAATCTTTCCAGGTTAGGCTGGTGCCCTTGATGATTGTTTGCAGAATATTCGTCAGGGTCATCAGATAGGACAGGCGGGCTTCGAT
Source organism: Chloroflexaceae bacterium (assembly GCA_034437175.1). GTDB lineage: Bacteria > Chloroflexota > Chloroflexia > Chloroflexales > Chloroflexaceae > DAOTUJ01. Next base: position 1,214 of record DAOTUJ010000062.1, read on the forward strand.
GGTGTCTGCCACGCGCTGACGAATGTGTTTGGCGTGACACAAGACCGTCACCAAACTGTTGAAGGTCTCAATCCGCATGCGGTCATTCCAGGTGCCACGCGCACAGAGCTTGATATTTGCTGGCGGTGCACCGGCCTGCCGAAAACCGCTGTCTGCCAGCGTAATGGTTTGTCCATCAAACTTCGTCGCGAGGCTCCGAAAGTGTTGATCATGCGTATTGGCCGGGGCCCAGGCCCAATCCACAATCTCGCCGTGATGATTCAGTAAGGGCGTCAGTTTAATTCCGACAATCCAGCGATGGTTGGATTTCCCTTTCTTGCCGACCTGGTTGGGCGACCGGCCTTCGCGGATCGGATGGATCAACTCGATACCATAGGAGTCCATCACCGTGAAAAACGTTGGCTCAGCGAGCCAGGCATCGGTAAGATGCTGATAGGTGCGCAACAAGCGCGAGAGCCGCGTAAAATCTGGCAGTTTCGGAAACAGATAGCGATAATTGTTTGACAACCAGCGATAAAAGGCCCGATAGCCGTTGCCCTTGAGCGCGTACACGATCCCGATGGTGACCACCTCGCTGGGTTGCAGCCGTGCATTCCGATGGGGTTTGACATGCTTCAGTTTGTCATCTACGATACAAAACAGGCGGATGATAATCTCTTCCGTCGACATACCGCTGTCCTCCTTGTGTTTGGTGTGGTTACCATCAAGGATACGACAGCGGTATGGTTTCTTTCAACTAGCAACATTGGTTAATAGTGTTATGCTGAGGTTGCACGATGCACGAACCACACATTGCGGTCGAATTTCAGGCGCTGGTGCAGGATGGCGTCATTGTGATACCCGAGCCGTATCGGGCGTCCCTGTCAGGGATTGTCCGCGTGCTGGTTCTGCAAGCACCGCCGGCAGAGCGCAGCAAGATTATCGAGCGATGGATGGCAGACCCCATCCAGGATCCCGACTTTCGCCCGCTCCGGCGCGACGACATCTATCATCGCGCTGAGCCCTGAGCCGCGCACGAGTACATCACTGCCTATGGGCACCTTGCCGAGCTACCTGCACCATGCCTTTGCTGCCGCCTGTCCGCCAGGCTGGTCGGTGCAGCCGGAAGTCGCTCTGCTGAGTGACGACCTGGCAGCGCTCCTGGGCTACCGTCCGCAGGCCGATCTCCTGCTGAGCCACCCGGATGGCCGGCGCATCTGGGTCGAATTCGAAATCAGTCGCGCCGATCCCGTCGCGAATCACGCCAAATTTGCCAGCGCCCACCTGTTTCAGCCCCAGGCCGACGCCGATGTCTTTCTGGCGATGCTCAGTCCGCACGTGGCTCGTGGGCGGCGCAACCTGGCAGCCACCGCCGTTACGCTGCTGCGCCGGATCGGGATGCAGGCCTTCCAGACCACCCTCTTTCCACACCTGGCCCCGGCCGACATCAAGGCGCTGAATGCCACGCCCCTGGCGCAGCTCCTCAGCCACGCACCGCCGGTCACTGACGAAATCGAGCGCCTGTTTGCCGTCACCCGGCCGCTCATCACCGACACCGACGGGCGGATCCATTTCGCCGGCGACATCCTGGATGTCTTGTTGAACCTGCGCCACTGGCAGCGCGAACTCCAGGATCCAGTCACTCGCCGGCACTGGGGGCGCCGCACCGTCACTTATTTTGTCGCCGAACCACGCCATGGCCGGTTTGCCCCCTCGAAGTTCTGTGCCTACAGCGATGTGGCAGCGCCGACCCCGCAGGCGACCATGACCATTGCGCGCTATGGAAGCCTCGATGGCCGCGAACCGCGGTTCGACGGCCACCGCGCCCGGCTGCATCTCACCCGGCATCTCGGCTTCAGCGAACAGCCGCTGGCTGCACTGCCCACAGCGCTGCAGACCGCGTTTGCGCAGTGGCTGAGCGCCAATGCCGATACCATCAGCGTGCATCCGCGCGGCCCGATCATTCTGATGCCGCCGGCATGGTTTCGCTAGAAAGCACAGCACCGTGAGTGGCGCCGCCAAACTGGGGCTGCTGCGGATCCAGGGGCAAGAGGTTGTGGCGACCGTGGTTGGCGAAGCGGTGAGCGCATTGCTGCCGGACGCGGCAAGGCTGGCGGTTTTGCACCAGGAACTGACCAGAACAGCGACCGGCAGCACGCTGGCGCAACTGAACCCGGAGGCCGGCGCTGTTTTGCGCTGCCTGCTCTCTACTGATCCCGTCTGTCGCTTCATCGTCGACCGGCTGGGTGACGCCGGGCGCACGGCGCTCTCAATGCGGGCACTGGCGGCGCTCAGTGCCGAGTACGACAAAACTATGGCTGTCAGCATCTTCTTCAAGCCGGAAAGCATCAGCAACATCGTCGACGACCAGGGTCGGCTGATGTGGTATCGCATCCAGCCGCAGCACTTCCGCTCAACGACCTTTATGCAGTACAAGAGCATCTTCAAGCATGCCGGCTTCATCAAGCCACATCGGCTCGGCGGTGTCTCGGCGAAAGACTATGATCCGGATGCGGATCTGTGGGAGCTGGGGTGATGGTTTTGCAAGTCAGCCAGGCGCTACTCGGCAGTAGCTGCAGAACTCAACCGCAATGCACCCGCAGCCACGCACGGATCTCGGCGGCGGTTGTGGGATTGAGTTGCGTCCGAGGCCAGCGCGGCTCGCCGGGGCGGCACTCGATGTAGCGTCCGGCACTAGCAACATAGATGCCCGACTGGTCGCCAACCAGGCAGATGTTTGCCGTAGGTGCGTTGATAATCGTGTCACGGCGCCTGCCCGCGGTGGGCTTGAAACGCTCGGCAGCGAGGTACTGGCCCACCTGACTGAGCAAATCCCGTTCGGCCAGCACATTGAGCTTGGCTTCCACCGTAATCCAGCGTCCACCGACCTGGATGCAGTAGTCGGCCCGGCCGGTCGCACGGCCATCGCGGTAGCAGGTACACTCCTTGAGCAGCGGTGTGCGCGGATCCTTCATCGCAGCCAGCAAATAGTCGAGCAGGTAGACCCGCAATTGGGACTCGTCGATGAAGCGGAGATCCGGCTGCGTGCTGATGCTCTGCCAGTTGCCGGCATCGACATCGCGGAAGCTGATGCCGCCGGGACGCGCCGCTGCCAGGAAATTCGGTAACGTGTTTCGGCGGGCGAGCAGGTGCTGCAAACCGGCGAAATCCGAGCCGTGAATCGCTGTAATCGTGCGCTGGCCAATGTGGACATACTTCGCGAATTCGTCCGCCCGGAGCGGCCGTTCAAAGGCCCGCACCTCATCGATCTCCGCGAAAATCGTGCCCTTGAAATGGCCATGATCGCCACGCAAGAGCTGCGCCGCATCGCTGACCCGGCCACAGGCGAAGATCGTGCCGGCATAACGCTCGTAGATCGGCATAGCACGTTCGAGCACTGCAGCCAGGCGTCGGTCATGCATACCCTGCCGCTCCTGGCGAGCAAGTGCCTGGCAACGGGTGAACGCTTTTTTCGTGCAATAAAACAGCACCACATCGCCGACCGTCGCCCAGCGGGGCGCGCTCCAGTTGAGATCGAATCGTTTCCGGTACCGAAGCAACATATCAATATCGAGCAGATCGCGGCCACGATCACTATTTTTGCGGAGCATCGTCAGCACATCGGCGCTTGTCGCAGGAGAGCTCACCGATGTAATGAATGACTGGACAGCTTCGGTTGATTGGGTTGTTACGTGCATGGCTTGCTCCGCTCGCTATTGTGGGATGCGGCATTGACTGAGCGATACGCGTCCAATGATGGTCGGACATGTCACCGCAACGCCGGCGCATCGCGATTGGTATGCACTATATCACGCACGACGAACGAGGATGAGTCCTGACCGGCAAGTGAAAGGTCAGCAGCAGACGCAGGTCAGTGTCGAGCCGGCGCTGCAACTCCGGCGCCAGCGGCCGCCCTGCGTCCAGCCGCGCTTTTTTCGTCGCAACGCGCCGGGCCAGATGGCGATCCAGTGATGCTTGTTCCACGACCCTACTGTATCCCAAACGCATTCAGCGGCAGCTCTTCCAGCCGCGCCGCCAGGTCTGCCGCCGAAGGCCGGGTGTAGATCGCCGTCGTATCGAGCGACGTATGCCCGAGCAGGCGCGCCAGGCCGACCAGGTCGCCGGGATGCTCGGCGAGGTAGCGCCGGGCAAAGGTGTGCCGCAGATCGTGGGGCGTCGTCTCCGCCGGCACCAGCTTGCGGGCGGCACAACGCTTGACCAGGCCGCCCATCATGCGCCAGATTCCCGACTCAGTCAGGTGCTTGCCCATCTGGCTCTGCCAGAGCGCCGCGCCGGCGAGCGGCGCCGGATCGCGCGGCCAGGCCTGCGCCACCGTGCGCAGCGTCGCGTCGACATCGAGCAGCGGCGCGGCATAGGCGGCCAGCGCCGTCCGCGCCGAACCGTTGAGCGGCACACTGCGGGCTTTGTCGCCTTTGCCGGAGCGTATTAGCACATTGCCGCTTTTCTCACCGAAGGTAATGTCGCGCCAGCACAGCGCGGCGCACTCCCCGATGCGAATGCCGGTCTGTAGCATCACCTGGAGCAGGGCATAGTCGCGGGCCGGGTGGCGCGAGCGCTGGGCCTCGCGCAGCAGCGCATTGACCTGCGGATCGCTCAGGCCGCCGGGCGCCGCCGGCGACGCGGCTCGCACCAGGCGCACGTACGTTGCCGGATTGCTCGCCAGGTAGCCCTGCGCCGTCAGCCAGGTACACCAGGCCCGCAGCGCACAAACGTGGATGTTCACGGTGCTGGTAGGGCTGTGTTTCTGCAAGGCGCGCCGGTAGCCCTGCAAGGCAATCGGCGTCAGATCGGCCGGCGTCAGCGCGCGGCGTTCCTCGGCTTCGTACCATGCCAGAAAGCGCTGGATCGCCGCCCGGTACCGTTTGATCGTGCGCGGCGAGCGATCCTGGGTTTCGAGTTCGTGCAGCCAGGGCAACAGCAATTCAGCCAGTTCCGCCATCATCAGCCTCCTCAGGCACATGTATTCGCTTGCGCTTTTTTCATGCGATCTTGCGGCAAAAACGGCCTGATGTGGCTGGTATGATAGCACAAAGCTTATCGTTCGCTTAAATCTGGACAGGGTTCGCAACATCGGGTAGGCTCGTCCTATGAACGAGCAACTGACGATACATACCGAACGGGTGGATGACGTGCCGCTGCTGTTGGCCCATATGGAGCGCC
>DAOTUJ010000063.1:0-55273 GCA_034437175.1 Chloroflexaceae bacterium
GGCTGGAACTGGCCGCCAGCCCGCATGGCTGGGCCATCGGCGTGCCGGTGCTCTACACTGCGCTCGCTGCGCCGGCGCCCGGCTTCGCCGCCGTTGCCGGTGCGCCGGCCATTCACGAGCAGCAGCCACATCTGGATGTTCTGGCACTGCCACGAGCCGATGGCGCCTTCCAGGGTCGCCAGGTGGAACTGCGGCGCCTGGGGGAGCAGCTGACCAGCGACAGTCGCCCGCGGCTGCTGACTATTCACGGCAGCGGCGGCCAGGGCAAAACCGCGCTGGCCCGCGAAGCCATCGAGCGTTTTGCCCACGCCTTCCCCGGCGGGGTCTGGGCCATCTCGCTCGAAGCGCTGCCGCCGCGCAGCCAGGTCATCACCAGCCTGGCCCGCTTCCTGCAGCTCGACACCGAGCGCAGCACCGACCCGGACGAGATCGAGCGGCTGGTGCTCGTCCGGCTGGGCCAGCAACGCTGCCTGCTGGTGCTCGACAATGCTGAGACGCTGGTGCAGGCAGCCGGCGACGGCGACCCGGCGGCGCAGGAGCTGGCGCGCTTCTTCCGCGAGCTGCCCGCCGGCTGTAGCCTGCTGGCCACCTCGCGTGAATACCTGGGCTGGGGCAGCGAAGAAGCCGTGCCGCTCGGCGGGCTGGACCAGCGCGACGGCGCCCGGCTGTTCCAGCAGCACGCGCCCCAGCGGCGCGAGGACATTGCGCTCAACGCAGCCGAAGCGCTGAGCGCGCAGGTTGCCGGCCACCCGCTGAGCCTGCGTCTGCTGGGCAGCGCCTTCAACGAACTGGCGACCCCGCTGGCCGATTTTGGGCGGCAGTTTGCCCGGCACCTGCTGCAATCCGAAGACCGCTACCGGGCCGCCGACCACCGCCACCGCTCGCTGTACCAGAACATCGACTTCAGCGTGCGCTTCCTGGACGAGGCCCTGCGCGTGCTGCTGGGCGGGCTGGCCATCTTCCACGCGCCCTTCCTGCCCGACATCGCCGTCGCCGTCTTCGACCCGGACGGCGAGTATTCCGAGGGAGACCATTCGCCGGTCATCGACCAGTTGCACCGGCTGGCACTGCGCAGCCTGCTGGAGCCGGTCGATACTACCAGTGCGGAGGGCCGCACGAGCTTCTACCGGCTGCACCCGATCGTGCGCCTGTTCGCCGCCGAATACCTCGCAGCGCCGCTGGAACCCGACGACCTGCAGCAGCGCTTCGGCAGCGCCTATGCCAACCTGGCGCGCACACTCTACCGTGGCATCGACCGTAGCCCGGCGCTGGTGCAGGTAGCGCAGACCTGTGCCCCTGACCTGGATCGCGGCCTGGAACTGGCGCCGGCAGAACAGCAGGGCTGGTACGCCCTGCACCGCGGCTGGGTGCTGCAGCGACTGGGCGACCGCCGCCGCGGCCTGGAACTCAGCGAACGGGCGCAGGCCGCCGCAGGCGAGGATCCGGACTTGCACCTGCATGTGCTCAACAACATGGCCGGGGTGTACCAATCCACGGGGGAGCCGGCGCGGGCCTTGCAGCTCTACGAGCAGGCGCTGCCGCTGATGCGCGCGGTGGGCGACCGGGCCAGCGAAGCCGCCACATTGACAAACCTGGCGGTGTTGCTCTACCAGAACCTCGGTCGTCCGGCAGAGGCCGTGCAATCATTGCAAGCCGCGATTGCAGTGCTCGAACGTACCGGCCTCGACCGCGATGCCTCCGGAGCGACTCTAGCACAGCTTCGCCAGGCGCTGGCAACGATGCAACGCGGTGAGCCGCTGGGTGGCGGCCAGAGCGGGCCGGCTACCCTGCCGGCGGAACAGATCCGGGTGGTCGTCAGCAACACGGTGGCGGTGCTCACCAATGTAGCCGAGAAGCACGCCGAGTGGCGCAGCGCCATGGCCGGTGCGTTACAGCAGGCACAGCAGCAGGGGCCGGACTGGCAGATCGAGGTTGATTTCTACACCGTTATCCTCGCCCTGCTCGACGGCCAGGCCGCCGATTTGCCGGACGATCATCCCTACGCTGCAGCGGTCGCAGCTATTCGGCAGGGCATTGCAGCGGGCGGTGCGCCGCAGCCGGCCGGCAACGATCCGATGCAGGCCATTTTCGCTTTCGTGAATGCCGGCGACTGGGCCGCCACCCGCCAGGTCGTTGAGGAACAGCAGGCGCTGCTGTTCCAGCCCGAGCTCGAAACGGCGTTCGAGCAACTCATCACACAAGCTCAACACGAGAATGCCGAACAAGCTGTTCGCATGCTGGAAATGCATCTGGCTATTCTCAGATCCTGCAAAACCAATGGCATCGCCGCAACCTTCGAGGAAATCGCTCGCATGCAGCAGGCGCGGGCCGAGTTGCCCTTCGACGCCGAGCTCATCCAGCGCAGCATCGTCGCCCTGCGCGGCGGCCCCGGCGAGAAAATGGCCCACGCCCAGTACCTCGCCGGCCTGGTCGCGCAATCCGACGATGCCGGGCTCCAACAACTGGTCACTGCGATTCAGACCGCGCTCTTCGGCGGCAAGCCGGAGCAACTCGGCGGGGATCTGGAGGGCGTGTATGCGCAGGCCTGGCAGGCGATTGTGGAGGGGGTGCAGGATGCATGAGCCAATCGCGCGGGAAGAAGAGAGATGGAGTACACTATTCGATGATTGCTGACCACGATCGTGCAATCCTACTGGTCGACCTGCCGGATCAGCAACTTCGGGCGGGTGATGTCGGTGTTGTCGTTTATGCCTATGCTGACGGCGCCGCCTACGAAATCGAATTCTTCACCCTGGACGGCCAGACAATTGATGTAGTCACCATCGAAGCCGATCAGATCCGCCCGGTCAGCCGGCGGGACGTGCTCCATGCCCGTGAGTTGCAGATGCAGACAACCCATGACGAGTAACCAGGAAACATCCCAAGATTGAACCCGCACTCCCCTCTCCCATCAGGCCGGCGCGCCCTGTGCGCCACGAAAGCGGCTAATGAACCTGTCGCGCCGGCCTGGATGGGAGAGGGGCCGGGGGTGAGGGCCATCATGCACCATCCGCGCCGATTACGCACGACAGCAGCAAAACAGATCCGGGCTCGCCAGCTTCGCCGGCAGGAAACCCCGGCTGAGGCAGCCCTGTGGCAACGCCTACGCGGGCGGCAACTCCTGGGCCTGAAATTTCGCCGCCAGCATCCGCTTTGCGGTTTCATCGTTGATTTCTGCTGCATCGAGCATGGTATTATCATTGAACTGGATGGAGGGGTTCACCAGGCGCACGAGCAGGCCGCGTATGACCAGGATCGTGATCAGGTGTTGTACGCTGCCGGTTTTCGGGTTTTGCGGATTGCCAATGAACGCGTGATCGATGCCATTGACGATGTCTGCGCGGACATTGCTGCGTGGATCGGGGAAGGGCCATGAGATCGCGGATGGCCCTCACCCCCCAACCCCCTCTCCCATCCAGGCCGGCGGCCTGGCGCTGTCCGCTGCATCAAGCTGGCTGGCCCGCCGTCCTGATGGGCGAGGGGGAGCCGGAAGACTTTGCTCTCAAGGCTCCCCGTGCCGATCAGAGCGGCACACCGTGTTGCATCGTGAACCGTTTGCCGTTCCGGCACGCCGCCTTGCACGGGCAAGGATCCAGGGATACGTGTCATCAGATCTTTGTCAGGCAATCACATAAGCACCGAAAACACGAACGAACGCTACCACGATTGAACCCGCACTCCCCTCTCCCATCAGGCCGGCGCGCTCGATCCGCCACGAATACAGGGCAAAACCCTGTCGCGCCGGCCTGGATGGGAGCGGGGCCGGGGGTGAGGGCCATCCCATGACCACCCTGTTTCTCATTGCCAAGACCACCGACGCCGCCTGCGCCGCGCAGATTGGCCAGGATCTCACCGCGCAGGGCTATGCCGTCAATACTGCCGCCGATAGCGCTGCCGGGTCACAGGGATGGCAATCGGCCATGAACCTGAGCGACGCCGTGCTGCTGGTCTGGAGTGCTGCTGCCGCCCAGGACGCCGAAGTCGCCGCGGCCATCAACAAGGCCCGCTGGCTCTACAAACGCCTGCTGGTCGTCGCCGTCGACGATACCGCGCTGCCGGCGGAGCTCGACGGCGCGCCGCTGCTGCGCAGCGCTGCCCCGTGCAGCGATGCCGTTGCACGGTTGCAGGCGCAGCTACCATTGAATGCCGCAGCCGATCTGCCGAGTGAGCCGGCGGCGCAGCCAGTGCGCAACAGCGAGGCAGCGCATGTCTTTGGTGTGCGCTGCAAAAACGGGCATGTCAGCTACTTCGACAAACGCGATGTCTGCCGTAGCAATATTCGCAAGCGCGTGGTACGCAACGGCAAAACGCTGGATGAGCTGCGCCTACGCTGCGAAAGCTGCGGTGAGTGGATCGTGGTTGAAGTGGATTGCGAGGGCTATCGATGAGTGCGCCGCCCCCCATTCTGGAGGGCCGCCCGCCGACTGCCGAAGAAGAGCGGCTGGTCGAGCTCTTTGCCGAGCTGGAAAAGAAGCAGCTTGAGTTCCTCGACCAGGCCGCCAGACGCATCATCGAGCTGGTCACCGCGCTGCTGGGCATCCTCTTCGCTGTCATCGCCTTCGGCAGCGACTTCCCACCGCCCTACCTGGCCGGCAACCTGTTCGCCAAAGTGCTAGGATTGGTGTCGCTGGGCGGCTATCTGCTCGCATTGCTGGTCTCGCTGTGGGTGCTGCAGCCGCGCGACTACAAGAACTATCGTCACAATCTCAGCGGCATGGAAGAAGAGTTCCAGCGCATGATCCAGCGCAAATCGCTTCCCCTGACCATCGCCGGTGTCCTGTTCGGCATCGGCTCAGTGACGCTGGCGGTGATGATTGGGGTGATCATCTGGCAGGCGTAAGGTCAATGGCGAAAGCCGCTGAAGCGAGGCGCTTCCTCCCACCGCTCAAGGACTCTGTTGGTTAAAGGGTTTCTTAACCACTGCGACCTGGGAGCGCGGGCGGCTCGCCCGCGCTCCCATCGGCAGGAAATCGCTGGATCCTGGTACAAAAGCCTGCCGATGTCAGGGTCGCAGTAGTTAAAATCAGGTTTAACCAACAGAGTTCTCAAGCTGGTGGGCTTCCGCGCCGAAAGGCAAGCTATTTGTGAAAATAGCCGATAGTCGATACGCTGCCGCTGTTTTCATCGCGGCGGTGTGCGCCCCGCGAATGAGTGTCTATTACTTCTACCAATGCCGAAGCGCTGGCGATAGTGCTGCACGAAGCCATAGTTCTATGGATATCCGATCAAGCAAGTGGCGGAATTGCCGAGCAGCGTCACTTGCTGTCCCGAGTTGTACGCCGGCTGCCGCTCGTTTCGCATCCAGCAGCACAACGTCTACTATGCAATCCTGGACGATACGATCGCTGTTGCGCGGGTGCTGCATCATCGGATAGATAGCCGGCGGTATTGGTAGTGCCGAGAATACTTCAATGTAAGGTTTAACAACCGCAGGGGACGCAGAAGGACGCAGAGGAGGATGCTGATAACCACTCCAGGTTTAACAACCGCAGGGGACGCAGAGGAGGATGCTGATAACCAGTCCAGGTTTAACAACCGCAGGGGACGCAGAGGGACGCAGAGAAGGATGCTGGTAACCAGTCCAGGTTTAACAACCGCAGGGGACGCAGAGGCGGGCACGGTATCGCTTGAAGTGCTCTACCAGGCTGTTTCGCACGAAAACCTCTGCGCACCTCTGCGTCTTCCGCGGTGGGAATACGCCGTGCGCGGAATCGCCCGCCGGGCGCCATCCTGCCCATCACCCATCGATCTTCCGCATACCCAGTTCAAACATGCCCACCAGAAATCGGCGTTGCAGCCGGTAGGCCATCGCCTCCAGACCCATCGCTCGCAACATTCTCCGTGCGACGCGCCGGCTATGTTTCGGGCTGCGCAATTGGCCGGCGTGCAGCAGTTCTTCGCGCATATCGCGAACGGCAAAGCCGTGGTACCGGGCCAGGTGCTGGAATTCAGCATAGCTGAAGTAGTGCATCGCGCTGAGCCGCTGCATATCGCGGAAGGCTGCACCGGCTTTGCTACGACCACGCAGCGTGATGAGCCTCTCAGCTATCGGGCGCGGCAAGTAGTTGAGGCCGGCAATGTGGTAATGCGGATCGTTCCAGGCCCAGCGGTTGATCACCGTGACTAGCGCATGGCCACCGGGCCGCAGCACCCGCTGCATTTCGCCGAGCATGGCTGCCGGCGAGCGCACATGTTCGATCACGTCCCAGCTTATCAATGCATCGAAATCAGCATCCTGGAACGGCAGCGATTCGCCGGCCAGGTTGCAAATCGGCACGTGCAGATCGTAGCGGGCCGCCCGCAGCGCGATGATCCGGCAGTAGGCCGGGTTGTATTCTCCGGCGACAACCTCGGCGCCGGCGCGGGCCGCCGCGACCGCGAAGCCGCCCATGCCGGCACCCAGATCCAGCAGGCGCCGGCCGGCCACTGGCCCGCCGAGTTGCTCCAGCAGCGCCAGGCGCTCGGACTGGTACAGCTCCTGGTTGATCCGTCGCTCACGCCAGGCGCCAAAATCGCGGCGCCAGGTCATATGGTGTAGCCAGGGATCGATGGCCTGCTCAAGTTCGCTCACGGAGCCCGTTTCCTGAACAGCAGCAACTCGCGCTCTTCGTCAATCAATTCCCAGCTCGGGTCGGCGCGCAGCGCTTCCACAAAACCGCTGCCCTGCAAGGTGGCCGCCCGCGCATCGATGAAGGCATATTCGGCTTCGTCGACCTGATGATGCATTTCGCCACCCGGAATGAAATACAATTCCTCGCGCGGAATCAGGTGCGGTCCGAGAAACGAGGTGGCGGCGACCCGCGCATCCGGCGGAATGCGCGCCTTCATACGCTCCATGATTGCCACCCGCTCCGGCACTTCCGGGTTGCGAAAGGCCGACACCACCGGGTTGCGCAGTGGGATATTGAAAAAGCCCACCAGCAAGAACATCCCTAGCAGCAAGCCGGCACCGATTTGCCGGCGCTGCCCTTCATCAGGAATGCGTGGCTGCAACCAGTTCCACAGCACTACCGAGCCGGACATCCCGGCAATGATCATCCCCGGAATTAGCAGTGTCTGGTATTGCTCGGTGATCACATACTGGTACACCCGTGTCGAAAGCAAATTGATGGCAAAAATCGGTGCCGCCAGCAGCAATTCACGTGGCGCCAGCAGCGGCAGAAACAGCAATGTGCCGAACATTAAAAACAGGTACCAGAGCTTCTCCGGGCTGAACATCAACTGGATTACCTGCAGCGGGTGGGTGATGATATTGATCACAATGTCCGGCAGGCTTTCGCCGAGATGCGAATAATAGCCGATCTGGGCGCTGCCGCAGGGCCAGCATTCGTTATAATCCTGCTGTTGGGAAACCTGGGCTTCAGTCAGGCGGGCCTGGTAGCCCGGCGAATAGAAAGCCGGTGCAATCACGCTGATGGCCAGGTAGAAATACAGCCCGCCGATCAGGATCGGCGGTGCCCACCAGCGCCAGTCACGCCGCATCGCCAGCGCATACAAACCGAAGGCAACCACCACCAGCGCCGCGTCAGTCCGTGACGTCATGCCGACGAACAGCAGCAGCAGTGTTGGCCGGAGTTGCTGTCGCTGAAAGAACAAGAAGGCCCATAGAATGCAGAGCACTCCCGGAATCCGCGCCTGAAACGGCGCCGTCATATTGACAAACTGGGTCGTCGGGTACAGCAAATAGACTGCCGCCCAGGCCACGCCGGCCCATTTGCTCTCCAGCAAGCGGCGCGCAATCAAATATACCGGGATCGCGCCCGATGCCAGCAGCAACGATTGGAGCACGATCAGGGTCTGGGCTGAGGGTACGATTGCATAAAAGGGTACTGCCGGCAAAAAGCCTAGCGCGACATCCAGCCCCATAAAGGTATCGGTGAAATTGTAGCGCGATACGCCCAGAAAACGGCCCTGGGTCGTGTTCCAGATCGCCAGTTCATAATCCACCTGGTCGAAACCCTGGCCCCAGTAGGAATGCTTATAGCTCAGGCCGGCAATCATAAATATGCTGTACAACACAACCAGGGCAACCAGTGCCCATTCCGGCCGGATCGCCCTCAGACCGGCAAAACTGCGTTCAGCGGGCAGTGCCGCTATTTTCTGTTCACCTGCGGTACTCATACTTCTGCTCCGCAACTCTCTTTGTCAACTTCGTTGTGCCTCAATGCGCCCGCCATTATAGCAGAGAAGAGCGGGTTGATTGCTCTGCTTTATGCACCAGGTTTCAGGATAAATTGCCCTGATTATGTCCGAATCACTGGCCCGGGCTACGTTGACTCGTACGAAGAAGTATAAATCTGATGCTTTTTTGGTATAAATACGGCCAACGTGAAAGGAGTCACACATGACCGGGCATCATGGGATGAATGAACTGGCTGGTCTGCACGCATTCTGCCATCGCCAGCATGCCGAACAACGCTCCAAAACAATGTTGCCTACCGGCTGCCCAGCGACGCGGGCGGCAAATTGATCGGCAAAGAACTCTACGAACACACCCGCAAACTGGTAACCTGGCATTACCAGTGGGTTGTCGTGCGCGATTTCCTGGCGACCGTCTGCGGTGCAGCAGTCGTCGCCGATATTCGTGGTTTTTCGCCGCTCAGCGATCCGCGGGCCATCGTCGATTGGCACGAACTGCTGCCGACCAGCGAGAATCGCCAGGTGCAGATGGCCGAGAAGCTCGACGCGAAGCTGGCCACTGATGTGCTCAAACTGCCCTTCATTCCGCCGAGCGATGTTCAGTCGCTGGCGACCCGCAACCTGCTGCGTGGCCAGGTCTTCCTGTTGCCCTCCGGCGAGCAAATCGCGACCGCTATGGAACGGCCGGCCGGCGAAATCGAAACCGTCAGCGATGTTGCCCGCAACCGGGCCGGTACCGCCATCGATCTCGCGAATGGCACGCCGCTCTGGTACTATCTGCTGGTTGAAGCCGAACGCATTGGTCGCGAGAGCAGCCCCGGCTACTTCGAGCCCGGCGAAGGCCCTGGACCCGTCGGCGCCCGCATCGTCGCCGAAACCTTGATCGGCCTGATCGAACTCGATGAGCGCTCCTATCTGGCCGAGAACCGCAACTGGACACCCGCCGACGGTGTGGGTGTCGCGACCCTGGGCGAGATGCTGACGTATCAGGCGCCAGTGCATTAGGGGGAGCGTTGGAGCGTTGGGGCGTTGGAGCGTTGGGGCGTTGGAGCGTTGGGGCGTTGGAGCGTTTGAACGGAGGTTGTGGGGTTGCGTGCGTTCCGGTGGTGAGGCTGTTGGAATGCACGCAACATTGTTTTATGGCTGGCGCAGGGTTGCGGCGATGCTCAGCAAGCCGGCCAGCAGTAGTATGATCCCGGCTGCCCGGTTGATCCAGCGCATCGACTGCGAGGTGACGCGCCGGCGCAGCAGTCCCACTCCGCCGCTCAGCGTCAGCCACCACAGCGCCGATCCGCAGAACACGCCGGCCACCAGCAGGCCGGCTGCGGCATAGCCGCTCGCCAGCGGGCCGATGCCGGCGAAAATTGCCGTGAAGGCTAAAATCGTCATCGGGTTGCTGATAGTCAGCACGAATGTCGAGCCGTAGGCCGCCCAGAGTCCGCCACTACTCTCGCTTACGGCCTGATCCGGCAGCGTTGCCAGAGACGTCGTGACGCCGAGATAGGCCAGGAACAGGCCCTTTCAACTATAGCGTTTTTGTCAGATGGGAGACTCCGCGCTTCGGCCCTCACCCCCCAACCCCCTCTCCCGTACAGCCTGGCGCGACAGATACCTCACATGAACTCCTAACCCTCGCCGGCGCCAGCCTGACAGGAGAGGGGGTTGGGCAACGGCGTTCTCGTGTGCTCCCCTCTCCCGCCAGGCCGGCGCGCCATGAGAACCAGGTTTCGCAAACCAGACCCGCCGCACCGGCCTAATTGGGAGCGGGGTCGGGGGTGAGGGCCGTCCGGCCGGGCGAAAAACGCTATAGTTGAAAGAGGAACAGGCCGCCGCCGATCCGCAGCCACCCGCTCTGTTCCAGCAGCAGATTCGTCACGAAGGCCAGCCCGAAGGCGGCGCAGATCGCGTAGCAGGCATCAGCCGTCGCTGCCCCCAGCCCTGAAACCAGCCAGGAGATAATTCATAAGGCAAAAAGCACTCTTGCGGTTGCCAACCCATGAAAAGCGGGTTCCAGGGCAGCCGTCCTCGACTGCGTGCGGCTAGCCCAGGTAGCCGCGCGCCAGCATCAACTCGGCATTCAGCAGCGAGCCGCCGGCCGCGCCGCGGATCGTATTGTGCGCCATCGCCACGAATTTCACATCGAAGAGCGGGCAATCGCGCACCCGCCCGACCACGGTGGCCATGCCCTTTTCGACATCGCGGTCACGCCGCGGCTGCGGCCGGTCGTCTTCGCTGCGTAGTACGATTGGGTTGGCCGGCGCGCTAGGCAGGCTCAGCTCCTGCGGCGCGGCGCGGAACTCGCGCATGGCCTCAGCCACCGTGCTCGGCGTCACCGTGCGCTCCAGGCTCACCGAGACACAGATCAGGTGCCCTTCGAGCAGCGGCACCCGGTTGCAATGCGCCGAACTGCGGAAGGTTGCCGGCTCGATTTCGCCGTCGCGCAGCGTGCCGAGCATCTTCTGCGGCTCGCTTTCCACCTTGGGTTCTTCGCCGCCAATGTAAGGAATCGCATTGTCGATTGCGTCATAGGACGGAATACCGGGGTAGCCGGCGCCCGACAGTGCCTGCAAGCTGACCATCAGCACCGTGCGCACACCGAACGCGTCGATCAGTGGGCGCAACGCCATCACCAGCGGCGTCGAGGTACAGTTCGGATTGGTAATAATCGCGCCGCGCCAGCCGCGACGGCGGCGCTGCACCGCGATCAATTCCAGGTGATCGGGATTGACTTCGGGCACCAGCAGCGGCACATCGGGCGCCATGCGATGGTTCGAGGCATTCGAGCAGACAATGTGGCCGGCCTGGGCCAGGCGTTCCTCGAGCGGCCCGGCGACATTGCTCGGCAATGCCGAAAAGATCAGCGGCGCATCGAGTTCGGCATCGCTGGGCAGCACCGGCATCTCGCGGATCGCGGCGGGCATTGGCGTATCGAGCACCCAGCGGCAGGCTTCACCATAGGTTTTGCCGGCCGTCCGTTCGCTGCCGGTAATCGCCCTGATCTGAAACCAGGGATGCCCCTGCAAAAGCGAAATAAAACGCTGACCGACCATCCCGGTTGCCCCGAGGACGGCCACATTGACTGAAGGCATAACACGTTCCTCCTTGACAGCGCAGCGAGTTGCGCGTCCCCGCGCCAACCAGTTGTTTAAATATGCCCGTAATGCTACCACAGCCGCCGCCGGGCGGCAACCATCTTTTTTGGCCTCCGGCAGGGCGGAAGGAAACGTTTATTTTGTTCGTTTTGGCGGCTTTGCCGCCAAAACGAACAAAAAAGACCATCCTTTCCTTGCTGCCGCAGGCGGAAAAGCCTTAATGCGGCCAGCATCAACGCCGACCGCGCTGCCGGTCTGGCCGGCAGTGAGCCGGGGAACCTGTGCTATCATAGCCATTGCATGCACAGAGAATCGATTCGCAGATGTGCAGCAACGGAGCAGCCATGAGTCTCTATCGGAGCAAGTATGCCTTTAGCGGCCTGATCGCGAGCCTGTTTCGCGCCTATGTTGCCGTCTATGCGCGGCCCCGCGTGATTGGTGCGCGAAATTTGCCCAAAAAAGGGCCATTTGTTATCGCCTCCAATCATGTCAGCCACGCCGATACCGCTGTTTTGTTCAATGCCGTGCCTGGCAAGATTCGTCGGCGGACGGTCGCTGCGGCGGCGCAGGATTATTTCTTCAAAGGAGATATCCGCACCTGGTCGTCGCGGATCTTTTTCAATGCCATCCCGGTGTCGCGCGAAATCAGCCGCGGTAGCGATCCGCTCAAGCATGTGGTGCGCGCACTGCGCGAGGGCTATGGTGTTCTGTTGTACCCGGAAGGCACCCGCAGCAAAAACGGCGAGATCGGCACCTTTCGCGGCGGAATTGGCCGGCTCGCCGCCGAATTTCCCGGCCTGCCGATTATCCCGACCTACGTCGGCGGTACGAACCGGATTATGCCCAAGGGCAAACTGCTGCCGCGTCCTTACCGGGCGACGATCATCTTCGGCGAACCACTTTACCTCGAGGCACGCCTGCACCAGCGTTCAAGCTGGCAACGGGTGGCCCGCCGTGTGCGCCACGAGGTCGTCAAACTGAGTGGCAAACTGCCGCCACCCTTGCCGGAAGAACGCGTACAGCCTGATCCGGTACCTGAGAAACCGGAAAGCACGATGGATCGGCTGCGGCAGATGCTGGATCGCCAGCCGCGCCAGGAAGAACTGCCCGCTGATGCCGACTCCGAAACCGCAGCAAATGAGCCGCCGCACGAAGAGGGGATTACCTGACCGATAGCAGTTGCCGCCGGCAGAAAGAGAGTAGATATGCGAAATCTGTTTTTCGGCTTGCTTCTCTGCACCATTATGGGTGGCCTGATTGTGATCCTCAGCGGCTCGCCCGCCCGCGCCTTTGCGCCTGCGCTGCCGGAAGCTGCTCACGGGCCGGTGAGGGCGATGCAGCGCGCCAGCCCGGCGCCGATCACCACGGCTGTGCCCCTGCCGAGTGCCACGCCGACCGCTACCCCGCCGCCGACCGCTTCGCCGACGCCGCTGCCCTATTTGCCCGGCGATCCGGCACCGCAACTGGCCGGCGAACTGGTGATGCGTACTTACAGTCTGGATTTCTACCGCCTGCCGGCTAGCCTCGATGCTGAAACAATCCGCGCGATGGCTATGCCCATCGAAGAAAGTATTGCCGTCACCTCGGCGAAAATTGGTCTGCCCTGGATCAGCGGGCGGGTTGCTGTGCGCTTTGAGCCTGCGCAGACCGGGATTTGCGCCATCCGCGGCCTCACGATGTCGCACGAGCGCACCATCAGGCTGTTCTACGACCCCGGCAGCGACCCGCAGCGAATTGTCTCGCTCATGGCTCACGAGCTCTTTCACCAGCTCCAGCACGATTACTACGGCTGGCCCCAGCATCGCCGCTCCGATGTGATCTTGCTGGAAGGTATGGCCACCTGGGGCAGTAGCGACTATTTTCGCGATCAATTCGGTCGCCCGCTTTACCAGACCCGCGTGCGCGAGGCGCTCGAAGCCGGTAACCTGCTCCCGCTGACCACCAGCCTCGAAGCCGATTGCCGCACTACCACCCGCGTCAACATCTACCATCAGTGGGCCTCCTTCGTCGAATTCCTCTATGGGAACTATGGCCGCGAAGCGCTCGATGCGGTGTACAGCCGCTCGAACGGGCGCGCCCCCGGTTCCGCCGACTATCGCGGCGTCTACGGTAAAACGCTGGCCGAGCTCGAAGCCGAGTGGCTGCTGTGGCTGCGCAGCCCGGCGCTGCAACCACAACCCTGAAATGCATGGCTTATGCAGCCGGCATATTTGCTTATGCCGCAATGGCATTTTCGCCGGTTCAACTCAATTCCCAGGGTTTCGTTCAGGTGCGCGGTGATGCCGCGCACCTGAACGAAAAAACGCGCTCTGCCACCCTGCCGGCGGCGAACAAGACAATTTGTTCAAGCTTTGTGCAAAGCTTGAACAAATTGTCAACCGCATTTCAGTTGGAATTCAGGCACGCACGGTATAATCATGGTAAGATCATGGTGTGGGGGATATGGTAAACTCTTTGCAGGCGCTTGATGGGCCGCAAATCGGCAAAGGGCGTACCGCACCTGAACATGTGGCTTTGCCTTATTCTTGCCCCGCTTCCGAGTGAGTGCTTGTGCCCCGCACCAGAGTGAGGTAAAGTCCCGGAAGGGTACACCAGTGATTGACATTGAAGAAATGAATGTCCAGGAGCTTGAGCAGCTCCGTGATGCTGTCAACCAGCGGTTGCTACAACTCAAGAGCGGCTCCGGAATGTCGTTGCCGGATCTGCTGAAGCTGCTGGAAGAAGTCAAGGTTACGTTGAAAGATCGCGGCAAAGAATGGTTTTCGCTGGAACGTTGGCAATGGGTCGACGGCGAAATTCGCTTCTGGCTCAACCCGATCGATCAGGCGAACTATCAGATTGGCTGGTATTCTATCCGTGACTTGATCGACTGGTCTCATGACCGCGGGCCGGTTCTGATCGAACTTGCGCCCGACGATGATGAGTGGACTGAGATCGACGGTGTGCGGATTTCCTGGCTTGGCGACGGTAGCCGTCGCTATGAAGCATCCGACTGCGATACTGAATAAAACAGCTTAAGGTTTTTTACCTGCCTGCCGGGTTTGCCAGCGCAAAATGCGCCGGCAAACCCGGCTTTTGTTTAGCGAGGCGGGGATGGATGCAGCAGGCGGCCAGCTTCGCTGGCCGCCTGCTGCATCCATCCCCGCTTGTGTATTTATTCAGGATGCTGCATGCTTGCAGCATCCTGAATGGGTGGTACCATGTGAAATACGGCACATAAAACCAAGGAGCAAGACCGATGGAGGGGATGTTTCTCGATCAGGTGGCCCTGGTGACCGGGGCTGGTTCGGGCATTGGCCGGACGTCGGCGATGGCCTTCGCTCGTGAAGGTGCCAATGTGGTGGTTGCTGATGTTTCCAGTGATCTCGGCGAAGAGACGGTTGCGTTGATACACGAGGCCGGTGGCCGGGCTACCTTTATGCGCGTCGATGTTGCGAAGTCCAACGATGTGCAGGCGCTGATGCGCCAGATTATGGATGCTTATGGCCGGCTGGATTATGCCCATAATAATGCCGGTATCGAGGGTGTGCGCTCGAATACGGTCGAGTGTACTGAAGAAAACTGGGATCGCGTCGTCGCTATCAACCTTAAGGGTGTCTGGCTCTGTATGAAATATGCGATCCCGCTGATGTTGCAACGTGGCGGCGGCGCGATTGTCAATACTTCCTCGGTTGCCGGACTGGTCGGCACTCAGGGCGTGCCGGCCTATGTCGCCACGAAACACGCCATCATTGGCCTGACTAAAACGGCGGCGCTGGAATACGCCCGCCAGAATATCCGCGTCAATGCCGTCTGCCCCGGCGTCATTCATACGCCGATGATCGATCGGCTGACCGGTGGCGATGCCGAAATCGAGGCTGCTTTCGCCGATGGAGAACCCATCGGGCGTATGGGTCGCCCCGATGAAGTCGCCGATGCCGTCATCTGGCTCTGTTCCGCACGCTCGTCTTTTGTCACCGGTACCGCTCTGGTTGTCGATGGGGGCCGCGTCGCGCAGTAACAAGACGTATGCCGTCGGCGTTGATCTGGCTGCATCAGGGCTTTTCGCCTCCGGCAAGGCGGAAAATTGGTTCAATGCGTTTGATGGTGCGGCGAAGCCGCACCATCAAACGCAAAAGAAACAGACGGTGCCTTCCTTTGCTCCCGCCGCCGATTGTGGTATAATGTAGGCGTTTTGAACGCCTGTGCGGAATGTCTATGAGCGATGAGCGCCTGATCAGTCCCAATCCCCAGGACGATGACCAGCAAGCGGAAAAGAGCCTGCGCCCGAAACGACTCGATGAGTTTATCGGCCAGGAAAAGGTGGTCGGACAGATGCGGATCGCCATTTCGGCGGCCCGTGGGCGCGGTGAGCCGCTCGACCATATTCTTTTCTATGGCCCGCCCGGTCTCGGCAAAACGTCGCTCGCCGGGGTGGTCGCCAATGAAATGGGTGTCAACCTCAAAGTTACCAGTGGGCCGGCCATCGAACGGGCCGGCGACCTCGCGGCGGTGCTCACCAATCTGCAAAAAGACGATGTCCTTTTTATCGATGAAATTCATCGTCTCAACCGGGCGGTCGAAGAGGTGCTCTATCCGGCAATGGAGGATTTTGCGCTCGATCTGATTGTCGGCAAAGGCCCCGGCGCTCGCAATCTGCGCCTCAATTTGCCGCGCTTTACGACTATCGGCGCAACGACCAGGCTGGCTTTGCTTACTTCGCCCCTGCGTGACCGCTTTGTGCAAATCCATCGGCTGGTGTTCTACGACGATGAGGCGATGCGCGAAATTGTCACCCGCTCGGCCGGTATTCTGCGCGTGCCGATTGTTGTCGATGGTGCCCGTGAAATCGGTCGACGTGCCCGCGGTACGCCACGCATTGCCAATCGCCTGTTACGCCGCGTACGCGATTACGCTCAGGTTGTTGCCGACGGCGAGATTACGCTGGAGGTGGCCCGCACGGCGCTCACGAATCTTGAGGTCGATGATCTCGGCCTCGATGAGAATGACCGCCGCCTGTTGCGCAGCATCATCGAGATGTTTGAGGGCGGCCCGGTCGGCCTGTCGACGCTGGCCGCCGCGCTGTCCGAAGAGGTCGATGCCATCGAGGATGTCTATGAGCCCTTCCTGTTGCAACTCGGCTTCCTCCAGCGCACCCCACGCGGGCGGATCGCTACCCGGCGGGCCTACGCACACCTCGGCTTGCATTATCCTGCACAACCCGGCGATTCGCGGCAGGGGCGGATGTTTGAACTGTGATTCACCTCCTCGACCGCCTGGCCATCGCTGTTCTGCTGATCTATGCGCTGGTTGTGCTGCTGGCGAATACGACGCTGGGCACGGCGCCGCTGGATCGTACCTGGGCGCGTGTGCTCGCCGACGGCCAGGTGCGGGTCGCCGTCGATGTCGGGTTTCGCCCCTTCACTGATTTGCAAGCCGGCGAAATTGTCGGCTATGATATCGACCTGGTGGATGCGCTGGCCGAACAATTGGGTCTGCAGGTGGCTTTTGTGCCTACCGGCTTCGATGCGCTCTACGATAGCTTGCAGAGTGGGCGGGTCGACGTGGTGGCCTCGGCGCTGCCCTATGCGCCCGAGCAGGGTTTTCGGGCGCGCTTCAGCAGTGTCTATTTTGATGCCGGCCTGGTGCTGCTGGTGCCCGCCGCTGCGCCTATTGCCGGCATCGACGATCTGGCCGGCCGGCGGCTGGGTGTGTCCCTCGGCAGCGCTGCCGATGCCTTTGCCCGCCGGCTCAGCAGCAGTGCGTTGCACAATAGCTTCGAGACGCCCGACGCGGTGGTGGCCGCATTGCGGCAGGGCCGCATCGATGCTGCCATCGTTGATCATGTGACGGCGCTGACGGCGGTGCAACGCCGGCCCGACCTGCGCATCGCTACGGCACTCAGTTCGGAGCCCTATGTGCTGGCCGTGCCCGCCGATGCTTTTCGTCTCGAAGCTGAACTGAACGCCGCCCTCGAAGAACTGCGTGCCGAAGGCTTTTTCGCAGAGCTGAATCGCAAATGGTTCCGCTGATCGCGCAGTCAGGCTGCCCGGCCTTTCGCCACGAAGCAAGCAATATGTAATACCAATTCGAATTGCGGATTCCGCATATCGACAACCGTTCTAGCCGATACGAACGCCACATCGCGGCTCGTCACGTGTCACTCGCCACTTGGTATAACTCGTAAAATTGCGTTTTAACCCCGGCAAGTAGCTTGCTTCTGCTTACCAGAAGCGGCGGCGCTGGAAGGGGATGGGCGGCGGCAATTTGAGTGGAGCGTCGTTCAGCAGGGCCAGCGGCGTGGCCTGCGTCAGTCGAATGGCGGCAACTTCGCCCAGCAACCCGGCGGCGCGCCGGGCGGCTTTGCTCAGGCCGGGCATGCGGCGCAGGTGCGGGCCGTGGGTGTCGCTGGCGATGACGTGGATCATCTGGTGGCGGACGAGCGTCTCGGCGGTGCGCTGCAAACTGCCGCCCTGATTCCCGGTGAGCGCGTTGGCCGTCAGTTGCATCAGTGCGCCGCGTTCGATTAGCGGAATGAGAACATTGGGATCATCCTGGACGATCCGCAGGCGCTCGGGATGCGCGATCAGAACCCGGTAACCGGCACTCTGCAAGGCGAACAGCATGCGCTCGATAGTCAGCCGGACAGTACTGGAGGGGAATTCCAGTAACACCGTGTGACTGTCGCCATAGCAGAGCTGTTCGCCGGCAGCGAGTTGGGCCGGCAGCGCATCATTGCAGAAGAGCTCGGTGCCCGGTATCACATTCAAGGCCAGGTCGGCGGCGGTCAGGGCCGCCTGCAACTCGGCCAGGCGCTCGCGCAGCAATTGGACGGAATAGCGCGGGTTGAAATCACTCAGACCGTGCGGCGTCGCAGCCATGGTAGTAATGCCGTCTTCGATGGCGAATTCTGCAATCAACAACGCGTCTGCCAGGTTACGTGCGCCATCATCGAAGTTGGGCAAAATATGGCTGTGCAGGTCGATCATTGATAATACCCGTAGCCGGCTTCGAGGCGGGCATTGTTGAGCACTACCCCGATAATATTGGCCTTGACTTTTTCGAGCAGACGGCGGGCCTCGCGCGCCCGGTCGCGACGGGTTTTGCCGGCCTGGAGCACCAGCAGCACGCCGTCGAGCCGGCTGGCCAGCACTGCCGCATCGGTGACGGCAATCACCGGCGGGGTGTCGAAGAGCACCATATCGGCTTCATCGCTCAGGCGCTGGATCAGCGTTTCCATGCGCCGCGAGCCCAGCAGATCGGCCGGGCGCGGTGGGAGCGGGCCGCTGCTGAGCAGGCTGAGCCCCGCGACTCGGGTTGCCTGCAACGGCAGCGGATCTTCCCCCTGATCCAGGATTACATTCGTCAGCCCATGGTCATTGGGCAGGCCGAAGAGCGTATGCAGGCTGGGCCGGCGCAGGTCGCAATCGACCAGCAGCACCCGCTGTTCGTTCTGGGCAATCGTGATAGCCAGGTTTGCCAGCGTCGTACTCTTGCCCTCGTCGGGCGCCGTGCTGGTAACCAGCAACGTCTTGATCGGCTTGTCGAGGCTGGAAAACTGAATAT
Source organism: Chloroflexaceae bacterium (assembly GCA_034437175.1). GTDB lineage: Bacteria > Chloroflexota > Chloroflexia > Chloroflexales > Chloroflexaceae > DAOTUJ01. Next base: position 18,777 of record DAOTUJ010000063.1, read on the forward strand.
TGGTACGTAGGGTACGGTAGGCCTCGGCTGCCGGTGAGCGCGGGTCGCGCAGCGCGATCAGCGATTCTTCGATCCGCCCGGCGGAACTTCCGTTGGTAGACACACAGCCCCCTTACTCACTGGTCGGAATCGCCCCCAGCGTCGTCAATCCGGTATAGCGTTCGACATCACCGGTGCTCTTGAGCGTATCGTCGAGATATTCGAGCACATAGGCCAGCAGGACACCGCTGACCAGGCCCAGGAAGGCGCCGGCCAGCACATTGATGCGCGTATTCGGGCTGATACCGACCAGCCGCGGGCTCTGGATGCGCGTCACATTGATCCGATCGGTGCCCTCGAGGTTGGCATTGATCCGGTTGACTTCGCTTTCCAGGCGCCGCCCGACGCCATCGGCAATCGCGACGGCCTGTTCGGCGCGCCGGCTATCGACTTCGATCACAATTTTGAGTTCGTCGGGCCGTGGCTGTACACGCACATCTTGCAGCAGCCGTTCGCCGCTCACATCGAGCCGCAGATCCTGGCTGATCTGCTCGAGCGCATCGGGCTGCAAGACCAGTTCGCGGTAGCTATTCATCGTATTGCGCATCGTAATATTGAGCCCATTGTCGACCCGATTGGCTACCGCCAGGTAGACCGCCTGCACGCGGAATTCCTGGGGCTGGAGTTTGCTGAACGCATAGGCGGTGGCGGCGGCGGCGAAAATCGCCAGCCCGATCACCCACCAGCGTTTCCAGAGTACATTGACATAATCTCGTATCTGCATATTATTCCTCGGGAATCGTACCGACAACCGGCAGGCCGAGCCATTGTTCAGCCTGGCGCCGGTCGCGCAGCGTATCATCAAGATAGAACAGCAGCAGCGCCAGCCCGACTCCGGCGGCGCCGGCCAGCCCGGTGCGCAGCACAATATTCAGGGCCGCAGCGCGCCAGCCATTGATGACCGCCGCGCCGTCGGGCGGGTTCAAAACCGCGACGCGCAGGCCGTCGGCGCCGTTTTCACTGCGATCCCAGTATTTGAGGCCATAGGTTTGCAAGGCTTGAATGGCGGCCGTGAGCATGGCCGTAGCCTGTTCGGGCGTAGTGGCGCTGGCCGAGAGCGTGACACTGCGATGAAAATGTTCAGCGCGCAGACCGGCCCGGATGGCGCCGAGGTCGGCCGGCTGCTCGGCGCCGGCCATAAACGCGGCGACATCGGTCGCGAAACTGGTGCTGGACACGACCTGCGGCAGATCATCAAGAATAAATTCCGAACTTTCCCAGGAATAATTCAGATTCACATCGCCGAACTGCCCGGCGGCACCGTTTTGCCGGGGCGCCTGCGTGATCAGCAGAGTCGCACTGCTGCCGTAGAGCGGCGCCTGGCTCAAGGCAAGGCCGAAGCTGATGGCCGCAACCAGCAGCGGCAATAGGACGATCGGCGGCCAGAAGCGGCGCAGGATGGCGAGAATATGGTACAGTTGCATCATTGTCCGGAGAACCGGCCGGATTCAGCGGGTTCTCGAATCGCTTTCAAGCTGATTGACTGCCCGGGCTTCGCCAATCAGACTGGTTGTGGTCGTGAGCGCATGGCTGAGCGTCGCGGTATGATGGCCATTATACCGCGAAGAATCCTGCTGCATCATCTGAATATAATCACGGATCCGGGCTAGAAATCGTTCCTGGCTAAAGAGCTCGGCCTGGGCACGAATAGTGGGCGGATGATAGTGATCGCAGCGTGAAATAGCAACGGCGGCTGCGAGCGCGCCCGGGCTGGCCTGGCAAAAGAAGCGCCCGGTCACCCCATCGATGATCGTTTCGAGGGCTCCACCGGCGCCATAGGCAATCACCGGCCGGCCCATTGCCATCGCTTCCAGCGGCGTAATGCCGAAATCTTCCTCGCCGGGAAACACAAAGGCCCGGCAGCCGGCAAACAACTTGCGGCGCTCGTATTCATCGACCCAGCCGACGAACTCGATGTTCGGCCCGGCGATGGCCTGCAGGCGCGCCCGGTCGCGCCCATTGCCGAAGATCTTGAGCGGCAGGCCCAGCCGATTGAAGGCTTCTACCGCCAGGCTCAAGCGTTTATAGGGGATCAAGCGGCCGCCCGCCAGGTAATACTCGCCGGCCTGCGGCTCGAGGTAGGGCGGCAGATCGACCGGCGGCGGGATAACGACTGCGGCCCGCCCGTAGTAGCGTTCGATCCGCCCGGCCACTTCCTGCGAATTGGCGATGAAGCCATCGATCCGCGGCGCGGTCGAAACGTCCCACATGCGAATATACGTTAGCAGCAAGGGGAGCAACATCGCCGGCAGCCCCGCGATATTCTCGCGCTGCACATAATCATCTGTGCGCCAGGCAAAGCGCATCGGCGTATGGCAGTAGCAGAGATGCAGGGCACCGGGGCGCGGAATGACGCCTTTGGCATAGGCACTGCTGCTGCTCAAAATCAGGTCGTAATCGTGCAGATCAAAGCTTTCAAAAGCACTGGGATAGAGCAAAAAATAGTGCCGGAACCAGCGGCGCCAGCCCGGCAAATGTTGCATAAACGACGTACGAATATCCCAATCGCGATAGTGTGCCGGCATCGCGTCGGGATCATAAATCGAGGTGTACACCGGAGCGGCGGGAAACAGCGTATGAAGCGCTTCGAGTACCCGCTCGGCGCCGCCGTACTGATTCAGATAGTCGTGGATAATTGCTACGCGCATAGAGCGCGATTATAGCATGTCTTTTCAATTTCCGTGAAATTGCGCGACTGGCGCGGCGGCGGCGGTTGCGCACGCCGCAATGGCGTTTTTTCGCATCCGGCAGGGTGGAAGCTACTTCTTTTTTGTTTGCGGTTGCGGCGAAGCCGCAAACGAATTTAGATGGTTTTCCGCTTACTCTGGCGACCTCGCCGCAACCTCAGTAATGAACGGAGAAGCTTTCCCACAGAAAGGCGAATTTATGAGCAAACTCCCCGATCTCCTGGCCCGCGTTGCGGCGCCGGTGCCAGCGCTCGATTGGCAGGCCGAATTTTCGCTGCTGGGCCGGCGCTTGCATATTCGTACCAGCGATCCGGTCGTTCTGCAAAGTGCCGAGGCCTGCTTTGCCCCGGCGCTCGCCGATGCTCCCGTAGATTCGGTTCAAGTTGACATACTTATTAGCGCGGAGTCGGCGCCGACCGGCGAGTTTAAGCTGCACCTCGCCGATGGGTGCATTCTGGGGAGCGATGGTGGGAGCGCCCTGTTGCTGTTGCCGGCTGCCGGGCGCGGCTGGGTGCTGACAAGCGCCGCAGCCATCGGCACAGAAGCGCCGGGCCGCGAACGATTTATCGAGTTTCCGGCGCTGGTGTTGGTCGCCCGGTCCGAATGGTATGGCCTGCGCGCCTGGCTGGTCGCCCGCAAACAGCGTTCCGGGTTGCTCCTCGGCGCGGCGGCGGGCGAACTGGCACCGGCTTGCGCACAGGCCGGCATGCGCATTCTGGGATCTGGCCTGGTCTACTTCGATGGTCGGCAGTTCCGTGGCCACCGTCGCCCATTGCCCTCGGAGACGCTGCCGGCGCTGGTGGATCCGGCGCTGGCCGTAGTCTGTCGTCGGCGTGCCGGCGGCAGCAGTGCCAGCAGCATCCTGAACCCGGCTGAGCTGGCCGCAGTGCTGGCCGCAGCCCGGCTTGATCCGGCCCGCCCACTACCGGAGGCGGCAACGCTGGCGCCGGCCGGTGCCTACTCCCTTGAACTCGGCAGCAACCCGGCGCCGGCCGCCGCTTTGCTCGGCGAAATGCTCCGCTAATCGATTTCCGCCCAGGCCAGGTAGGAATCGAGTGGGCCATTGTAGTACACATGCACCACCTGGTTGAAGGTGATGCGCGCAACCGCCGCCCAGACTTCCGCGTCATCGTGGCTGTGTACCACCAGCATGCCTCGTTCGGGAGCGTATTCATCTTCGCCCGGCGGAATCACAAAAGCCAGCCATTCGCCCGGGTGGCGCTGTTCCACCTCGATAATCGGCTCGACCCGGCCGCGTTCGATCATGCCGGTGTAGGGGCAGCCGCAGTCACAGTCGACCCCGCAAGAACTGTGATCGCCGCTACCACAGGCCATACTCGTACCGCCATGTGCGGCGCTCGTCAATGGTATTACCACAGGCATTGCTTAAACCTCGCATCGTGTATCAGTGCATAGATCTTAATCATATGCCTGCTGTACCGCAAGTTTGTGGGAGTTTTCACAAGGACCAGAGAATCAAAGAACTAAAGAACCAGCGAACCAGGGTGTTGAGGAACAGGGAATCAGAATGCCGATGCGTCTTTTTCTTTTGTGTAGTGCCTGTCGGTCTAGTTCTGGCCTTGCCATGAGCTCCACGCTTATTACTTATTGTTGGTACGGCCTTTTTGCACAGCAGCAGATTCCCTGGTTCTTTAGTGCTCTAGTTCTTTAGTGCTCTGGTTCTTTAGTGCTCTGGTTCTTTAGTTCTTTGATTCTTTAGTTCTTTAATTCTTTAGTTCTTTAGTTCTTTAATTCCCAATCCGCTCCATCCCCCCCATATACGGCCGCAGCACTGCGGGCACCAGGATGCTTCCGTCGGCTTGCTGGTAGTTTTCCATAATCGCGATCATGGTGCGCGGCACGCCCAGGCCCGAGCCATTGAGCGTATGCAGAAATTCGGGGCGGGCGCCGGGTTCCGGGCGGAAGCGCAGGTTGGCCCGGCGGGCCTGGAACGCTTCGACGTTGCTACAGGAACTGACTTCCAACCATTCTTGCTGGCCGGGCGCCCAGAGTTCGAGGTCGTAGGTTTTGGTGGCGGCAAAGCCCATATCGCCGGTGCAGAGCAGCTTGGTGCGGAAGGGAATGCCCAGCCGCCGGCAGGTTTCGGCGGCGTCTTCGCGCAGTTGCTCCAGTTCGTCGTAGCTGGTTTCCGGGCGCACGAATTTGTACATCTCGACTTTGTCGAACTGGTGGCCGCGTTTGATGCCGCGCACATCGCGCCCGGCACTCATCTGCTCGCGGCGGAAACAGGGCGTATAGGCACAGAGATGGATCGGCAGTTGTGTCGCATCCAGGATCTCGTCGCTGTACAGGTTGGTAATCGGCACTTCGGCCGTCGGCACCAGCCACAGGCCGGCATCTTCGTCGCGATACAGATTATCGCCGAACTTGGGCAACTGCCCGGCGCCCCACATGCAATGCTCCTTGACGACGAAGGGCGTATACACTTCGCGGTAGCCCTGCTCCCCATGCAGATCGAGCAGCCACTGAATGAGCGCCCGCTGCAGCCGGGCGCCCGGCCCGCTCAATACATAGAAACGCGAGCCGCTCAGTTTCACGCCGCGCTCAAAATCGATGATGCCGAGGGCTTCGCCCAGCTCCCAGTGCGGTTTTGCCGGAAAGCCGAGATCGCCTGGTTCGCCCTCCTGCGACAGCACCACGTTGGCGCGGTCGTCGGGGCCGGGCGGCACATCGGGATGCGGCAGGTTCCGGATCTCCAGCATCGTATTGCGCTGCTGCTCCTCGACGGCGGCCACCTCGCGGTCGAGTTCGCTGATCCGGTCGCCGACCAGCCGCATCGCGGCGATTTTTGCCTCGCGTTCGGCGGCGTCCTTGAGCGTGCTGATCTCTTTCGAGACCGTGTTGCGTTCGGCTTTCAAAGCTTCCACTTCTTGCAACAGGCTGCGCCGCTGCTCATCGAAATGCAGCACTGCATCGACCAGACTGCTGGCGAAATCGGCCTTTGCCAGGCGCTCGCGGACCATGGCGGGTTGTTCCCGCAAGAGTCGAATATCAAGCATACTTCCCCCATACAAACACAAAAAAGCCACTCGACCCTGGAAGGGCGAGAGGCTCAAGCTCACGCGGTGCCACCTTCATTCGTTCACGCCTCGCAGCGGTGAACCTCGGCGACCGACGGAAGCGCCTTTCCGCCGACCATACGCTATAATGGGCGCACCCAATCGCACTTACCAGGCTGCAAGATGCAAGCGCCCTTCGGGCGATGACTCAGGAGGGGATGCTGCCGTTTCGCGGTACCGCCTCACAGCAAGCGGCGGCTCTCTGCAACCATTCTACGGTGCGTGCTCCGTCATAGTCGTTCGCCAGAATTATAGCACGCCGTCCCCACAGGCGCAAAACCGAATGAAAACGTGTACAATAGAGGGCAGAAAGCCCTTCAAATTCGTTGAGATCGAAAGGCGCGCTGATGTCCACTCCCGAGGACCGCAGCAGCCGGATTACTCCGGCCATCGAAGATTATCTCAAGGAAATTTATACCCTGCAACAGCAAGAAGAAGTCGTCACTACTTCGTTGCTGGGCGAGCGCCGTGGGTTCAAGCCGGGCTCGGTGACCGGCATGATCAAAAAGCTGGCCGAAATGAATCTGGTGGTGCATACGCCCTACCAGGGTGTCCGGCTAACGGAAGAAGGCCGCAGTGTGGCTCTCGAGGTGATCCGACATCATCGTTTGCTGGAACTATACCTGGTGGAGGCGCTGGGCTATAGCTGGGACGAAGTACACGAAGAGGCCGAACGGCTCGAGCACCATATCAGCGAGAAGCTCGAGGCGCGTATCGCGGCGCATCTTGGCCAGCCCCTGGTGGATCCGCATGGCGATCCCATTCCTTCGCTCGAAGGGGTGATGCCGCCCAATGATGCCCTGCGCCTCGCCGATCTCGATGTCGGCACCACCGCCCGCGTTTCTCGCGTCAGCGACCAGCACGCCGATCGGCTGCGCTACCTGGCCGACCTCGGCCTGATCCCGGGTGCCCTGATCGAGGTGCTCTCCAGTTCACCCTTCGACGGCCCGCTGGTGGTGCGAGTCGCGGCAGTTGAACATCCGCTTGACCGCCGCCTGGCCCGCACTATCCTGGTTGAACTCCTCGTAACCGAATAAACGCACACCAGCAGCACACCAGTTCACAGAACGATCAAACCAACCCCATCCAGCCATCACTGCACCAGATCCGCCCTACCCCGATCCCTTAGTTCTCTGGTTCTCTACTCACCAACCGCTCGCTCCTGCAGCTGTTCGGCAATCCGCAGGTCGCAGTGAAAGCTTGATCCGACACCTTCGCTGCTCTCCAGCGAGATCTTGCCGCCCATCAGTTCGATAAGCCGCCGGCTGATGGCCAGGCTCAGGCCGGCGCCGCCGTAGCGCCGGGTGTGCGCATTCTCGATCCGGCGAAACTCGTTGAATATCGTCGGCTGTGCCCAGGCCGGAATGCCGATGCCGGTGTCGCACACACTTAACCGCAAGTGGTCGCCATACATGTGCACCCGGATCATCACACAGCCCTGGTCGGTAAATTTGACAGCATTCGTCACCAGTTTGCCAAGCACCTGCTCCAGCCGCATGCCATTGGCCATCGCCGGTGGCAACAGATCCGGCAAATCCACGGCGAGCTGCAGGCCGCGCTCTTCCGCCATCGTTGCCATGCCGCGACTCACGTTGATCACCGCCGAGCGCACATCGACCGGGTACAGATCCATCGTAAAATAGCCGGCTTCCATCTTCGAGAAATCCAGCATATCGTTGATCAGGCGCAGCAAGACCTGGCTGCTCTGGTTGATCATGTCTATCGGATTGGCGATACGCTCCGGTAGAGCGCCGTAAATGCCGCGCCGCAACATGTCGTTGTAGCCGACAATCGACGTGAGCGGGGTGCGCAATTCATGGCTCACCGTGGCCAGAAAAGCCGTCTTGAGTTTGCTAATCTGGCGCGCTTCTTCGTAGAGCCGGGTACGTACAATCGTTTCAGCCAGCATCTCACTCAGGGTCGCCAGCAAGCGAACCGTATCGGTGTCCACATCGGCAAGCCGGCTGCTTCCGGCACAGAACAGGCCAAGGCGCGCTTCGTGGCGGATCATCGGCACAATCACCAGGGTGTGCAATTCGCACTCGATCATCAAGCGGTTGATCGCATCGTCGTGGTTGCCTTCCCGCTGAAACACCCGGCTCCGCCCGGCGGCCAGTAGTTCGGCCAGTGGTGCGAGGTTCTGCGGGGTCGGCGGGATCTTGCCCGGCTTGCCGGCAATATCGCGTACCCGGTCGATGGCAAGTTCCAGGGCGCCGTCCGCATCGAGGGCGATGAACACCCGTTCCCAGGGCAGCAGATCGACAATCGGCCCGGCCATCAGCCGGATGACGGCTTCGGTTTCCTGGGCCGCATTCGCCGTGCGGGCAATATAATTGATCAGGCTGATTTCGGCAAAACGCTGTTTAACGGTTTTTTGCATGCGCACCTGTTCGCTTACATCGTGGAGTACCAGCAAGGTGCCGATCGGGCGGCCACTGGCTTCACGCAGCGGCCGCAGTCGCACTTCGATGCCCTGCAGGCCGCCCGGTCCTGCGTAGGTGATCTGGTGAACCTGGGCCGTATCGCTGGCATCGAGCATAGCGATCAATTCAAATTGCAGGGGCGAATGCTGCAGGGGCAGCAAGGCCTGGCCGATTTGCAATGGTTGGGGCAACGCGAGCAGGCGTTGAGCCGAGGGATTGAACGAAACCAGCATACCTCGGCGATCCAGCACGATAATCCCATCCGGAACGCTCTCGAGTACCTCGCGTTCGGCAATCGGTTGCAGGCTGAGCAGGTGATAGCGCATGGAGGCATAAAAAATCGTTATGCCGGAAGCCAGGAAAAAGAAGGGGGCCATGTCGTCGAAGCCGAGCATACGCGCATTCAGGCTATGCAAGAGCACCCCCAGGACCGGCAGCAGGGCGCCATAAATAGCCAGCCGGGCCTGGCGCCGAAATCCCGGCGGTGTTTCCATCGCGATCTGCAAAAAGAACCAGAATGCCACCAGCAAGCAACTGATGTGAAAGATTTGATGCGCCCAGAGCAGCGGACCCGCTACGACCTGCATGCTCGTGAAGGAGCCTCCGGTCGCGACGCTGACATTGCGCCACCAGAGCCCGTGCCAGGCGTTGCTGGCACTGGCCAGCATGCTCAGGAACGACGGGACAAAGAGCGCAATCCGCCGGCTTTGTGGCCATGCGCGCCAGCGATCCGCGTAGGCCAGCGCAAACACCAGCCAGAACGGCCCGATCAACACAATGCCCAGATACTGTACCTGCATCCAGATCAGCGTTCCGTTGCGCGTCGGATCGGCGATGCCCAGGGCATGACTGAATGACCAGAAGGCCAGCGCTGCCATGACGAGGAAAAAGGGGATTCCGGCCCGAAAATACCGCCGTTTCCAGCCATATGCCATCAGGCCGACGGCGCCGAGCGCTGTCGCGAGATACAGCAAAGCATATGAAATTGCGCCCATTGCATCCTGAACCTTTCCGGTTCTGTATAGCATGTGTGCCGAACTCGGGCCGGCGCCGCTATGATTCGGTGAGTTGAACGGAGTAGCAGGATGCTTTGGGTCATCGTTCTATCACAATCCTGTCAGGTAGTTTAATAGCCTCTTAACGAAAATCGGCCGGGAGCTTCTGCTTTGAATGCCGGTTTGCCGCATAAGAAAAGCTCATTACGTAGCGCATCGGTAATGCATGGATTGCCGAGTGCTCGATTAATTCTCTTTTAGCATGTGATACACCAGATCGGCTGCCGAGAGCAGCGCGACCGGCCGATCCGTGCGTGCATCAACGACGACGACCTGGTGGACATGGCGATCAACCAGCAATTTCGGCACATCCGTCAGGTGCATGTCGGTCGGGACGGTCAGCACGTCGCTGGTCATATGCTGTTCAGCCAGGCGTTGCTTCCATGCTGCATAGTGTACGTAGGCCTGCAAAAGATCGGCACGGGTGATAATGCCTTCCAGCCCGTCGCCGGCATTCAGTACTACCAGCGTATTGATGTCGCGATCAACCATTTTCCGGGCCACTTCGCGCAGCGGCGTGTCACGGCGGCAACTGGTCAGCCCATAACGCTTGGCTTCGAGCACTGTGCGTCCATCCTTCATAGCTCGCGCTCCTTCCTACAATCGGTTTGCGCTATTGTAGCGCAAACTCACCGCTGACCTGCGGCCGGCAACCAAGCCCCCGGCGCAAGTCCGGTGATTGCACAGATGTCGCTGCGGCAGTATAATCGCAGGCAGTATGAAAAATGTTTTCTCGTCAAATGCTGAAATCCACATGTATCAGGTGCAAACCAGCCAGCCACCCGATCTGGTCGGGGCTCTGCGCGAGGCCTGGCCTCGGGTGGCCGAATTGCTCAGCGAACTCGACCGCGACCAGCCCCTCGAGACCCGGCTGAGCCGTCTGCGTCACCTGGGAGCGATCTGGTATATGCAGGGCGGCGCGGCCGAAGTGCTTACCGAACTCGGCCTGGCACTCGCCGAACCGCTCCAGATCTCGCAGGGTCTGGTGGTCAGCGAGTTGCTGCTGGCTTATGGCGCCGCCCAGGAAGAAGAACGTACCCGCGAGTGGGAAACCCATCTGCTCGCTCGCGTCAAAGAGCTCGATGGCCTGCATCGCATCATTTCGGCCGCCAATTCGACCCTCGATCTCGATGCGTCTCTGCAAACTGTGGTCGAAACGGTGGCCCAGGTCATCGATGTCGAGGTCTGCTCGATTTATATTTACGATAAACATCGCGATGAACTGGTGTTGCGGGCAACCTACGGGCTCAATGAGGGCGCCGTTGGCCAGATAACGGCTCATCTCGGTCAGGGTGTTACCGGTTGGGCCGCCCAGCTCGGCCACCCGGTTTCGGTGCGTGATGTGCTCGAAGAACAACGCTTCCGTATCGAGCCCCAGCTCGGGGAAGAGCCCTTTCGCTCCATGCTCGCCGTGCCGGTGGTGCTCTTCAGTGCCGAACGCTTCCAGTTTACCGCCGATAAGCTCCAGGGTGTGATTTCGGTGCAAACCCGTGGCCCGCGCGAGTTCACCCAGGAGGAGATCAATTTTGTGGAAGTGGCGGCCGGCGAACTGGCTTTTTTCATCGCTAATGCTCAGCTCTATCAGCAAACCGATGAACGCCTGCACCAGAAGATCCGCGAGCTTACCACTTTGCAGCAGGTCTCCAAACGCATCGCCGAACAACTCGGCCTGCGCGAAGTGCTGAACCTGATTACGGCCAAGGCGGTTGAACTCGCTCAGGCCGACCGCGCCGATATTTTTCAGATCGGCGAAGACGGTGAGCCGCACCTGGTGGCCAGTCATAATGGCACCGGTGATGGGGTGCGCCACTTCATTATGCAGACTTTGCGCGAGAGTCGTCCGCTGGCGGTGATGAATGCCTACCACGACTCGCGCTTTCCCGAACTGGCCGCGATCGCCGAAACCGAACAGTTTCATTCGCTCTTTTGTATGCCGTTGCACGCCCGCGAGCGTACTATCGGCGGCATTTGCCTCTATCGCAAAAAACCGCATCTTTTCGACTATGAGCAGGTGCGTATGCTCAGCACTTTCGCCGATGAGGCGGCGATTGCCATCGAGAATGCCCGCCTCTATGATGAGAGCTTGCGTGCGCTGGCCGTCAAGTCGGCGATGTTGCAGGAGATGCATCACCGCGTACGCAATAATCTACAGACTATTTCGGCCTTGCTGTCTATGCAACTGCGTCGCCTTGATCCCAGCGAACGCGGTGCGCGCGCCCTCCGCGAAAGCGCCGCTCGTATCCAGTCCATCGCCGCAGTCCATAATTTGCTCTGTCGCGAAGATGTCGGCATTACGACGGTTCAGGATGTGTCTCGTCAGGTGACCGATAGTGTTCATGCTAGCATGGTTACGTTCGACCAACCGGTAATGTTTCATATTACCGGCGATCATGTGCGGGTCGGCTCGCGTGACGCGACCGTGCTGGCGCTGGTGATCAACGAGTTGATCAGCAATGCGCTGACCCACGGGCTCGCTACCGAAGGCGGCTGGGTCGAAATCGAAGCAACCCGATCCGAAGAAACCATTACCGTCGAAGTGCGCGACGACGGGCCACGCCATCCGCCGCCGCCGGACCCCGGCCATCGGAGCGGCCTCGGTTTGCAAATCATCGAGACTCTGGTTTCCGATGATCTCGGTGGCCACTTTGTGCTGCGTCGCGACGATGAGGCAGGCTGGACTCGCGCTATTGTGCGCTTCCCGCGCCGCGTTTTTGAAGGTGATGAGTAGAGAAAAATTGCTCGCACCGGTTGCCGGCCGCTAGCGGCCGGCAACCGGTGCGAGCAGCTGTCCGTTTCCGCACTGCCGCAGGCGAAAAAGCCTTGATGCGGCCAGTATCCATCGCCGACTGCGTACGTTAGAGAAGGAGGCCTCCTTTGGCGCAGGATTTCCCCACCACCGGCTCGCCCCCGATGATCGGTCGCAAACTGAGTACGGCGGAATGGCTCGATTATGTGGAAGGCTATGATTTCGGCTCGCTGCCCCCTTCGCGCCTGGTCTTGCATCATACCTGGCGCCCGACTCTGGCGCAGTGGAATGGCCTGGCGACGATGCGCGGTATGCAACGCTTTTATGCCGGCAAGGGCTGGGGTTCCGCACCGCATATTTATGTCGGGCCGGATGGGATCTGGCTGTTTACGCCCATGAGTCGCATCGGCATTCACGCCGGTACCGGCAACGGCAGCCTGCGCGCCGGCTGGTATTCCATCGGTCTCGAAATGGTCGGCAACTACGATACTGTGCGACCGAGCGGTGCGGTCTGGGAATATTCCAGGGTGGTGATGGGCAGTCTCTCGCGTCGGCTCAATATCCCGCCGCGTCGCCTGATTTCCTTCCACCGCGATTATACCGGCCAGAAATCCTGCCCCGGCTGGGCCGTCACCAAAGATTGGGTCTTCGGTGAAGTCGAGGCTTGGCTCAGCAATGCGCCCAGTCCCGTGCCGCCGCCGCTCGGCGAAATCGGTACACCTGCGCCCGACGATGAAGCCTTGCTTGAAGCCTTTCTCCAGGAAAGCTATGCCCGCCGCGGTCAGGGCTATAATAATGGCTGGGCCTTTCATCAGTTTGCCGTCGACAATGGCCTGGGTATGCCGCTGAGCCCCAGTGCCACCGAGACGATGGCCGGCAAGTCGATCAGTTACCAGGTATTTGCCCGCGATACGCTCTTCTGCGAAGTGCCGAACTGGGGCGATGTGCAGCGGTTGAGCGAGTTGCTGGCCGGCAGCATTCCGCCCGACGGCCTCGGGCGGGCGCTGCTTGAGGCGACCTACCGCAGCGGCAAGGCGACCTTTCGCCCCGATTGGGCTTTTCACCAGTATGCTATGAGCGCGAAACTGGGGCCGCCCATCGGCGAAAGCAGCCAGATCCGGGTTGACGGGCGCGAGTATGCTTTTCAGGTTTTCGCGATTGATACGCTGTATAACCTGGTGCCGAACTGGAGCGATGTGCAAGAACTTGGCCGGCTGGCCGACGCGAGCGACCCGGCGACGGTGCGCCTGCGCGATGCGCTGCTCGCCGAGACTTATAAACGCGCCGGTGCCGAGTATCGCCCGGACTGGGCCTTCCACCAGGCTGCCCGCCGCCTGAGTCTCGGTGTGCCGCTTGACAATTCGCGCCAGATCAACGTCGGCAATGCTCAGTATGCGCTGCAAATCTATGCCACCGATACGCTCTACAATCTGGTGCCCAACTGGAGTGATGTCAAACGCTTGAAAGACCTGGCGCGCGCCGGCGGCATGCCTTCCTTCGATTTGCCTATGCAGTTGCCGGATTTGAGCAACCAGCCGCCGGTCACGAGCGAATTTGTTATCAGTAGCTACAACCCGCCGGCTTCCGCCTTCGCCGAGCGCAATGGTGCCCGCATCGATACGATCGTGTTGCATGCGCTGCCCGGCAAGGTCGAAGATGTGCTGGCGAGTATGAGTGCCCTCGGGTCGCATTTTGCAACCCACTACTACATCGGTCAGAATGGGCGCATGTTCCAACTGGTCGATGAGCAATATGCGGCCTGGCACGCCGGTTTTGCCACTGTTGACGGTGACTGGTTCAATCTCAATCGGGTGAGCATCGGCATTGCACTGGAACGTCCGGCAGGCTGGCCGAACGTGGTGGCTGACAGCAGCGAATGGCAGGTGCTGGCCCTGCGCTGGTTGCTGATCAACCTGGCCCGGCGCTACCCGCTACGTGCCGATTCGGTCATCCTCTGGAGCAGCCTGGCCGGCAGCCAGGATCCAGCCGGTGTCGGCCTGCCCATCGAATCGATCCGCGAAGTCTTGCCGGAGTGAAATTCGCTACGGGCGCGTTGAAGCAGGAACGCGTCCAGACGCTTCAACGCTTCAATGCTTCAACGCTCATGCATATCTGCCTCTACAATCTGACGACGACGACGCGCTATGGTGGTGTCGAGAGCTTTGTCTGGGATCTGGCGCGCGTGCTGGCGCAACGTGGTCGTCGGGTGACCATCATCGGCGGGGTCGGGCCGCGCCGCGAGCCGGCGCCCGGGGTGCGGGTGCTGACTTTTCCTTTCGTCAGCCGGCGCTTCTGGCAGGCGCTACCGCCGTTGCGCCGGGCCTACGCCGAGGCCAAATTGCTTGAACGCCTGACCATGGCGGTTGCTGCCTGGCCCGAGTTGCAGCGCGGCGGCTACGACATTGTGCATCTCCAGAAGCCCTATGATCTCGGCCCGGCTTTGCTGGCGCGCCGGCGCGGTGGCGGTCGCGTCATTCTGGGCTGCCATGGCGAAGACTTTTATCGCGGTGACCGCCGGCTGGCTCGCCAGGCCGATGCGGCAGTATCCTGTAGTGCCTTCAATGCCCACACGGTTGCCGCACGCTATACCCTGTTGCCCACCGTGATTTTCAATGGCATCGACCTGGAGCTCTTCCAGCCCGGCCGGCCTGACTCGGTGCTGCGTCGGCGCTACGGCAACGTGCCGCTTCTGCTCTTCGTTGGTCGGCTGATGCCCTGGAAGGGCGTCGAGCATGCCATCCGCGCCCTGTCGAATATTCCGTCCGCCCAGATGCTCATCGCCGGCGACGGCGAGGATCGTTCACGCCTCACCCGGATTGCCGCCGAACTCGGCCTGACGCCGCGGGTGCATTTTCTGGGGGCGCTGCCGCGTGAAGCATTGCCATGGCTCTATCGCAGTGTTGATCTGCTGCTGGCGCCCAGTGTTGCCAGCGAAACCTTCGGTATCGCTCCGGTCGAGGCGCAGGCCTGCGGGCTCCCGGTGCTTGCCAGCAACTTTGGTGGCTTCCCCGAAGTGGTGCAGCCCGGGATAACCGGTTTGCTGCTGCCGCCCGGTGACCCGGCCGCCCTGGCGCGGGCGGTGAACGAGTTGCTGGCCGACCCGCCGCGCCGCCGCACCATGGCGGCCGCCGCGCCGGCCTGGGCCGCCCGGTTTTCCTGGTTCGCTGTCGCCGACCGCGTTGAGGCGGTGTATGCGGAGGTACTGCGGAACCGGGATCGTGGCAGCATAGCGGTCGCTTCGCCAGAATCAGGCGCATGCACATTCTTCTCGTAACCACCTACGGCTTCGCGCCGGCCTTTCCCAGCCGGCCCGAGCAGATCCAGGCGCGGGCGCTGTGCCGGCGCGGCCATCGTGTCGAGGCCATCGAATATTTCGACCGGCGCTACCCAGGCCAGTCGCGCCGCAGCGACTGGCTGGCGCCGGGGATTGCGGTGCACCGTGCGCGCAGCTTCGGTTTTTTTGCGCCGGCTGCGCTGCTGCGGCTGTGGCGTGCCGCCCGGCCCGACGTTATCCATATTCACCACCTGCGCAACCTGCTGAGCTTCCAGACCGTGCTGGTCGCCCGCCGGCTGGGCATTCCAGTGGTGATGACGGTGCATGGCATGTTGCACGACGGCGACCTGGTGCAGGATCGCGAGCGCCCGTTGGAAGCGCCGTTGCGCTACGCGAACCTCTTGCAAACGCCGGCCGATCTGCTGCGCCGGCTGGGGCGCGGCGCGCACCCGCGGCGGGCTTTCCGCAACTACGGCATTCATGCGCCGCTCCGCATGCTCGACGGCCTGGTCGCGCTGTCGCAGCACGAACGTGATTTGCTGATCGAACTCGGGGTAGCTGCCGGGCGTATCGTCGTTTTGCCGAATGCCGTCGATCTTGCGGCCTTTGCGGCGCCGACGGCAACAGCGCCGGCGCCGGCGGCGCCGACCGTGCTCTTCATCGGGCAACTGGTGCCGCGCAAGGGCTACGATATTCTGGCGCAGGCGATGCCGCTGGTGCTCCACGAGTTGCCGCAGACGCGCTTTGTGCTGGTGAGCCACAACCGCCGGGGCGAAGCCGAGTTGCGCCGGATCACCACGGCGGCCGGCGTTGCCGATTGTTTTGAGTTGATTGGCCCGATCAGCGAGGCCGAAAAAGTGCAACGTCTGCGCAGTGCGACGGTCGTGGTGGCGCCCAGCCGCTACGAAGGCTTCGGCATCCCCATGATCGAAGCCATGGCCGCCGGCCGGCCCATCGTCACCACCGACGCGCCGGCCGGCAACGAAGTGGTGCGGCACGAACACAATGGGTTGCTGGTGCCGTATGCCGATCACTGCGCCCTGGCAACGGCGATCCTGCGCTTGCTGCGCGATCCTGCGCTGGCCGATCACCTCGGCGCCACCGGCCGGCGCGAACTCGGTGATCGCTTTCGTGCTGAACAGTTGGCCCTGGATCTGGAACAGTTTTATCAGCGGTTCGGCGCTTGAACACTGTGCTATAATGGAAAGAGATATGTCACTTGGAATCGTCTGAAGTGGCGTTGCACAGTAGAATCATATGCCAAAAGCCTTTGCACATGGCCGAACCGCGCAGATCGCATCCACCGAGGAAACGATTTCCATCAATGTCAATCGTTTCACGACGCTGCTCGAACAATTGCGCGAAACCGATTCGCTTGATCTGGTGCAACACAGTGTGCGTGATATGCAACAGCGTCTGCGAGATGTTGCGAGCAGCCTGCGCTGTGCAAATGGCCCGGCAGCCCTTAGCATCGGCGCCGGCTATCTGCAGGCCGAACTCGAGCAGATCGCGGCAGCACGTAGCCTCGAACGGGCCGGGTACTACATCGAACGGCTGATCCGTGCGCTCACCGAAGTGCGCACCAGTCCTATCAACGACATTAATCTGAATCGCTGGAAAGAATATGCCGACATTCTGACCGATAGCCTCTGGCTGGTGGAACGGCGCGATACATCCGGTATTCACAATGCCGGCTACTGGGGGAACTTTATTCCACAGATCCCCAATCAACTCCTGCGCCGCTACACCCGCCAGGGTGACTGGGTGCTCGATCCCTTCGCCGGTTGGGGTACCACCCTGATCGAGGCGCAGCGCCTCGGGCGCAATAGCCTCGGCATCGAGCTCCAACCCGCTGTCGCTGTGCAAGCTCGGGAAATGATCGCTGCCGAAGCCGATGAGTTCGGCGTCGTTGCCGATCTGCGCAGCGCCGATAGCAGCGCCGTCGATTATCCCCGGCTCCTGCAGCAGTTTTCCATCGAGCAGGTGCAAATGCTGATCATGCATCCGCCCTATTTTGATATCATTCGCTTCAGCGATGATCCGCGCGATCTGTCGAATACTGCTTCGCTGGAGCAGTTTCTGGTTCGGATGGAAACGATTGTGCAGGCCTGTGCCGCGGTGCTGGAACGTGGGCGCTACCTGGCTCTGGTGATTGGCGACAAATATGCCCGCGGTGAGTGGATACCGCTGGGCTTCGAGACGATGCAGGTGGTGCTGCGCAATGGGTTTACGCTCAAGAGCATTGTGGTGAAAAACTTTGAAGGTACCGCCGGCAAACGTAGCCAGCAAGAACTCTGGAAGTACCGTGCCCTCGTCGGCGGCTTTTTTGTCTTCAAACATGAATATATTTTCATCTGCCGCAAACATTGACACATTTGCGGCAGACAAATGGTTTATGGGTTTGTTCTGGCGGCGTAGCCGCCAGAACAAACCCATAAACCGTGCTTGCAATGTGGTATGCTGATAACAAACGGTGGCGCTGCCGCCGTTTGTTATCAGCATACCGGGAAAAACAATGCGTGAGCGAACTGGTGTTATTGACCTGGGGTCGAATACGACTCGCCTGATCGTGATGGAGAGCGAGCCGGGGATCTGTTTCAAACTGACCGACGAAGTCAGTGAGGTGGTGCGTCTGGCTCAGGGCGTCGGCGATAGCGGCATGTTGCAGCCCGGCCCGATGCAGCGTGCTATCGAGGCGCTGGCTATGTTCAACAGTTTCTGCCGCGCTACCGATGTGTCGCAGGTTATCGCGGTCGGCACCAGTGCCCTGCGCGAGGCGCGCAACCAGGCCGAGTTCCTCGAACGGCTGGCCCAGGTCAGCAATCTGCAGTTGCGTGTGCTCAGCACCGACGAAGAAGCCTACTACGGCTATCTCGGCGCCGTCAATTCGCTGCCGTTCAGCGATGGCTTCGTTTTCGATACCGGTGGCGGCAGCACACAGGTTGTCGCCGTCAACGAGCGGCGCCCGCAGCGCTTTTTTTCGGCCCAGGCCGGTGTGGTGCGCTTCACTGAGCGTTACGTGACCTCCGACCCGGTCAGCCGTCGGGATTTCAAGGCGCTCGATCAGGGTGCGGCGGCGATTTTCGGCGAACTCGACTGGTTTCAGGCCCAGGCCGGCCAGCGTCTGATCGGCCTCGGTGGGACGGTGCGAACCCTGGCGCGCATTGATCAGAAACGGCGCAACTATCCGTTCGACCGCTCGCACGGCTATGTGTTGTCGCTGGAGGCGGTTGAGGAAACGATCGAGAAGTTGCGGCGCAGCAATTTGCGTGAACGCGAAAATATCAGCGGGCTCAACCGCGACCGCGCCGATGTGATCCTGGCCGGCGCTGTGATCGTGCACCAGCTTATGCACCAGAGCGGTTTCAGCGAGCTGATGGTCAGCGGCCAGGGTCTGCGCGAGGGGCTGTTCTACGAATATTTCATCGGCGGCGGCTCACCAGCCCTGATCGATAACGTCCGGAGCTTCAGTGTGCAGAATCTGGCGCGTATCTACAACTACGAAGCTCGCCACGCTGCTCACGTGCGCAAACTCAGTCTCTCGCTCTTCGACCAGGCTGCGGCGCTGCATGGCTATGGCGAATGGGAACGTGAACTCCTCGGCTACGCCGCGATCTTGCACGATATCGGTACCCGCATCGGCTACTACGATCATCACAAGCATTCGGCTTACCTGGTGTTCAACTCCGGTCTGCTTGGCTTCGATCACCGCGAACTGGTCTTGTTGGCGATGCTGGTGCGTAACCATCGCAAGGGCGAAGCCGATACTCGCGAGTATCGCTCGATTCTCGCCGCCGACGATCCGGAGCGCCTGGCCCGGCTCAGTTCGCTCTTGCGGATCGCTGAATACCTCGAACGCAGCAAAAGCCAGGTCGTCGAAGATGTGCATCTGCGCCTCGAAGCCGACAGCGTCTTTGTCGATGTGATCGCCAACGGCAACGCTTCCGTTGAGGTGTGGGACGCCAACCGGCGCACGAATCTGTTCAAACGAGCTTTCGGGCGCGATATCGAAATCATCGCTCCGGGGTGATCCTGCCAGATGCATGCAGTTACCGGACTTGCGCAGTCACGCGGTAACGGGCGTTTTACGCCTGCGGCAAGCCCACTCGCTTTCCTCACGCTTTCCTCGTGCCCGGCAGGATAGCGTTTCCGGCAAAACCGTGGTTTCATTCAAGCAATGATGATCTGGATGCAAACACGGAGCCCGCGATGCTGCAATCGTTTTCCGCCTTCAGCGAGTTTCTGCTCGAACTTCTGTTTCCCGATCGCTGCGCCGGCTGCGGGCGCTATGGCGATTTGTTCTGCCCCCACTGCCGGTCGCGTTTGCAGGTATACCCGGCGGCGCTCGAAGCCCTGCCCGAACTTGATGCGGCTTTTGTGGCCTTTCTGTTCGATGAGCAGATCCGCCATGCGCTGCATCAATTCAAGTACCGGCGGGTGCAGCGCATGGCCCGCCCGCTCGCCGATCTGATGGCGCAGCAGTTGCGCCCGGCGTTGCCGTTGGGTACCTTGCTGCCGGTGCCGCTGCATGCCGGGCGCCTGGCCGAACGTGGCTTCAACCAGGCCGAAGTGCTCGCCCGCCGGCTGGCTCAGCGCACCCGCCGACCACTCTGCATCGACGGTTTGCAGCGCTGTCGTGAGACCGGCCAGCAGGCCCGGCTCAATCGCAGTGAGCGCCGGCGCAACATGGAAGATGCCTTCGTCTGGCAAGCTGCCGCGTCGCCGCCGCCCGTTGTATTGATCGTCGACGACGTCTTGACCACCGGCGCAACCATCGCTGCTTGCGCCCGGGCACTGCGCGTCGCCGGCAGCCGCGAGGTTTATGCTGTGGCGCTGGCGCGGAGTTTGCCTGGGGGCTGAACCAGTGTAGCAGGGCGATAAACGGATCAGCCAGTATGTTAACGCAAAGCGCAACGGGCGCGGGCATTGTCGGCGTCCGTTGCGCTTTATGTTTATTTCTTGTTTAATTCGTCCCAGATCTCGCCGACTTCGTTGCGTGGGTGCGGTTTGGTGCGCCCGCCACCCGGAGGGTATACCACCCGCGGGCGCTGGTTCGGGTTGCCGCCGACGTCCTCAATTGCTTTCCGTAACGCAGCGTCTAGCTTCGGCGTTTTCTTCGCCGCATCACCGATATTATCGCCACGCTGGAGCCAGTCGGCAATATTGTCGAATAGCTTGCGCGCTTTAGTGTAACCGCCACCTGGTCCGATAACACCGAGCAAGAGCAGCGCGGCCAGCGCTGCCAGTTCGTCGTTGCTTACACAGGGATCGAACAGCGCCTCAATGAATTCGAACACATCGGTAACAGTCAGGCCGGCTTCCACAATTGCCCAGATCAGGGCAGCCGCACCCGCCAGCAGTGGCAAAACTTCGCCGCTCGGGTCGCTGAAGTTCACCGGGTCGTTGCTGACGTAGGCGTAGGCGTTGCTGTCACCGCCTTCGAACAATGCCGGATCGCGCGTTGTCCAGCGCCCCGTCACCGGGTCGTAGTCGCGTGAGCCGAAG
This sequence comes from Chloroflexaceae bacterium, assembly GCA_034437175.1. GTDB lineage: Bacteria > Chloroflexota > Chloroflexia > Chloroflexales > Chloroflexaceae > DAOTUJ01. Next base: position 39,586 of record DAOTUJ010000063.1, read on the forward strand.
CGCACCAGGCTGGTGTCAGGATCGTAGAGCCCGCCGGCAAAACCAAAGGGCTGGAAGCCCGGGTTTGTATCCTGTAGCACCTGGCCGAAGGCGTCGTAGTCCAGGCGCTGCGCAATTTCCCCGGACGCCGCATTCACGACGAGCCGTGGGCTGCCCAACTGGTCGCTGATAATGCGATACCTTTGCCCGCCCCGGATCATATAGCTCGGTGTGCCGCCGTCGGCGCCGTAGATAAAGCGGCTGACCACCGTGTTGCTGCCGTCGAGCTCGGCAATCGGCAGCAGCCCGTTCTGGTAGAGCCAGCCCTGCACCAGCACCCCGTCAACCTGCTTGCCAATCCGCCGGTTTTCGCCGTCTACCAGGTAGCTGATTGCTCGCCCGTCAGGTAAACTGACGTTGAGTAGATTGCCCAGTGGGTCGTAGGTGTAGTCGGTAGTCTGGCCGCTGGTCGTACGACTCAGCAGATCACCGGCGGCGTTATAGTTGAAGCTGCTTGAGCCTTAGCTCAGCAACTGATCCTGGTTGTCGTAGCTGGCGTTGCCTGTGCCATTGCTGTCGGTAGCACTAAGCCGGTTGCCGTGAGGGTCATAGCTGTAGCCGGCAATCGATGTACCGTTGCGTTGGACGCCGGTTAGCCGACCGGCCTGGTCGTAGGTGTAGGCATAAGTGCTCGTCTGACCGTCGATAGTTTCGCGCAGGCTGCTGATGCGCCCGATGGCATCGCGCGTGTAACTGGTCTCGAAGAGCGTCGCGCTGCCATTTGTGGCGCGGTACAGGCCCAGGCTGCCGTACTGGTCATAGTTAAGGGTTGTGCCGATCTGGTTGAGGCTGGTACTCTGCACAAAGACGCTGTCCGGCGCATAGGCGATTTCGAGGTCGCCGGCCTGGGTGAGCAGGCCGTCGGCATCGTACTGGAAGGCCAGCCGGGTCGCGTTGTTGACCCGCTGCTGGCTGAGACGCATACCATTGCCATATGTGTATTGCACGCTACCATTGATGATACCGCTCCAGCTGGCCTCGGTGGTGAGATGGCCGTCGTAGCGGTAGCTCAGCACACCATCCGGCGTGGTGGCGGTCGCCAGGTTGCCGTCGCTGTAGGTGTAGGTAGTGGTGCCCTCAGGCGTGGTGACGGTTGTGAGCTGGCCGCCGGCGTCATAGGCATAGCTGATCTGGCTCCCGTCGGGGCGGCTGATGCCGGTGCGCTGGCGGTTGGCATTGTAGGTATAGGTCGTCGTGGCCGGGCCGCTACCGACGTCGGGCAGCGTAACGCTCTGGAGCAGGTTGACCGGCGAGTAGGCGAAGCTGTGGGCCGGGCGTCCAGGTGGGGTGAGCGAAGTCAGATTGCCGACGGTATCGAAGGTGTAGCGGGTGACCTGGTTATCGGGGCCGGTGACGCTGGTAACGCGCCCGGCCTGGTCGTAGCTCAGGGCCCAGGTGCGCCCAAGCGCGTCGGTGATACTGGCAAGCTCACCGGCCGCATTGTAGCCCATACTAATGCTGCGCTCATTGCCACTGCCGTAGCTAATGCGTGTCAGGCGCCCGCGCTCGTCGTAGCTGCGGTTTTCAGGGGCAAGGCCGGGCAACTGGTAGGCCAGCAGGCGCCCCTGTTCGTCATATGTCTGGCTGGCATTGCGCCCGGCGGGGCTGGTGACCTGCTGGGTACGGCTGGCGGCGTCATAGATACTGGTCGCAGTTCGGCCGTTGAGCCGAACGGTATCAGTCATTGCAATCAGGCTCAATGGATCGCTGGGGTTTGCCAGCTCGACCTCGCGGCTCTGGCTGCGCTGAGAGCTGATGCCGGCCGGACTGCGGAGCTCGAAATCGGCCGCGATTAGGGTCAGGGTTCCCCAGCGCGGGTCGGCGCCCTCCTGGCCGTTGCTGCTGCTGCCGAAGCGGTAGGTCGTGTCCACACTGCCACTGGCGCTGCGCGTCAGTTGGGCCTGGCTTCCGTCAGGGAACTGGTTGATCAGGGTACTATCATCGTTGGTCGATTGCTCGCTGCGATATACGTAGGTGCGATTGTTGGGGCGCGTCATCGTAACGACGTCATTGCCGAAATCATCGCTGCGCACCAGGGTCCATGTCTGGTTGGCGGCATCGGTGCTGCTGGTCAGGCGACCAACACTGTCATAGCTCATCTGCGAGCGCTGGTTGAGCGGGGTGGTGAAGCTGGTCAACAGGCCGCCGGGGCCATTGTAGCCTGCGCTGTAGTTTGCCCCGGACGGGTCGGTGATGCGGTTGAGGTAGCCGTTGGCGTCGACGTCGAGGCCGGTGCGGGCACCGTAGGGGCCGACAATCGCGGTCGGATTGCCGTTGCCGTCGCGCTCAACGTTAGGTACATTGCCTTCACCGTCGGTGATGCTGCTGAGTCGCCCGGCAGCATCGTAGGCGAAACGATAGCGAATTGCACCGGTCAGACTATTGACCGTCCGCAGATGACGTCCTTCGCCGTTGAAGACATATGTTTCGGAACCATCAACATTGGGAATGGTGAGTTCGATAGAATTAAAGCTTCGATAGCGTAAGGAACGCGATGTAAAAACCTGGTTCCTCGTGCCAATATAGAGTACATCATCGGAGCCGATCAAGGCGTCGCGCACATTATAAAACGATGTCTCAGTTACCAGCCGGAGCGTACCATCTGGGGCTAACGTCCAGATTTGCGGATAAAGATTAACGCCGCGGAAGCCGTCAATTATCAAGAGTTCATTGCTGCTGGTGATGTGCAGGCGTTCCGGATTAGTGAAGGTCTGCTCACTGCCGGTTGCCAATGTTTCGATGATGCCATCCGGCCTGATCCGGCGAATACTATTGTGTTCGGAAAAATAGATCGTATTTTCGCTATCCACGGCGAGGCCCCGGATGTTGCCGACCCGCGCATCGCGAGCTGGAATGCCCTCACCGCAATCATCGAAACAGATCTCGCCATTGCCGGCAATCGTGCTCAGCGTACCGTCCGGTGCAATCCGGCGAATCGTGTAGCGTTGCGATTCATTGAAATAGACACTGCCGTCGGGGCCGACAGCCAGGGCATTCACACCGTTGAGCGCAGTATCAGTAGCGGGTTGACCGTCGCGTCCGGGGTCTTGACCGATTTCCTGGCCATTGCCGCCGACTGTGTGAATGATACCGTCGGGCGTAATGCGGCGAATGCGATAGCCTTCAAAGGGTGATCGCAAGACTCTATCAACAAAATACAGGCTACCGTCAGGGCCGAACGCAGGTTTGTTCGGGAAATATAATGGTGTCTCGGTAGCCGGGCCGCCATCGCCGCAGGGCAGATCCTCAGCCCGGCAAACTTCGCGTGATACGCCGGCATAGAGCGAGATAATGCCGTCCGGGCTGATGCGGCGGATTTCGTTGTAATTCCCCAGTGCTCCATTGAAATTTTCTGCAAGGTAGAGGCTGTTGTCCGGGCCAAAGGCCATAGCCCTCAGGCCAAGTGATGCATCGATAGCCGGGCCACCAGTGCCATCACCAGAGCCGCTGCGTATCCTGCCGGAACCGGCATATACCGCCAGCGAGCCATCGCTGCGATCATTCAAATCCCGGTTGCTGCCGTCTCCCAATGACATGCGCAGACCAACCGGATCGTAGGTATGATGCACATTCAAGGTCCAGCCACCGAGCCCGCTCGCTCGCGGATCCGATGGCTCACCACTGACATAACCAGTCCATTCCTGCCAGGACGTAATTTCCTCGCGTAGGGCATTGGGGGTAAGCGGGGTATCGCCAAAGGCGCCGAAGGCATTCTGAAACTCCGCCGATTCATAGTAGACTGCCGGGTAGACGTAGCCGATCCGCACTCGGGCAGGCTAGGTGCCTCGTACCGGGCGCCCATAGGAGTCAGTTCCATCCCAGGTGTAGTCAAAGATCTGGTTCGGCTCTGGGCCGAAGCTCCGACTGAACGAACGTCCGGCTACCTCGATCTCCAGTTGGATTTCCTGTAAACTGGCTGGTAGTTCGCCGGACTCGCTGACTGGGATGCGGATGGTGCTGCGGGCGGTATTGCCGGTCACTCGATCACTGCGGTAGTGCAGGCGGAAGGGTGTGCCCACAATATCAACGGCCTCACCCAGCGCCTGGCTGTGGCAGTAAATGTTCGAGTGCCCTTCCTCCTCGCAATCTTCCTCTTCAGGCTCGTCGGATTCCGGCGGTGGGCCGTTGCGTGGGCGGGCGTCTGGTGGCGGGCCACCCGGCCAGTTGCAATCCCAGGGCGTGAAGTGGGTTACCGGCGTGCGCCAGAGGCTCTGCCCTGGCTGGTAGAGCGCCGCCACCTGTGCGCGCTCAGCCTCACTGATGCCGAGCTCGGCCAGGACTGCCGCACTTGCCGGCTGGCCGCTACCGTCTACGTCCAATACTGCAAAACCGTCGTTGACACGCAACACCTGAACAACCCGTCCGTTCGGCTCCGGTTCCCACAACCCGGTGGTGCGATTGTAGGAGCCGGCCGGCACACTTGTGCCCACTGGGAAATTCAGGAAATTCTCCAGGTAGTTGATCACCGGCTGGCTGAAGCGTACATCAATCGCGCCGGACGTCAAAGCCTCGTCGATGCTGAACTCGACGGCGTAGGTGTACTGGCTGGCCGCCGGCAGATCGCCGGGCATTGCTGCCGGCCCTTGCTCGCCAACAGTGTATTCGCTGGCGCGCACATTCAGCGTACTGATGTTACGCACGCTGCCGTCAGCGAACAGTAACTCGACCGTGGTGCCCTGCGGGAAGAACAGTGTCGCCTGGCGTTCGCCGTCGGCGTCCCGCACGCTGCTGCCGCGCACGGCCTGAACGGCCTGGCTCGCGTTCAGGTCCACCGCTGTTACCAGTGGGTCAATTGGCAATAGTGCTACATCATCCAGCCGGCGATAATCACGGATAGGTACTACGAGATCGCGCTGTACCGGCAAAAATCCCTCGCGCTGAAGGCAGATCGTCAGTTGCTGCCCCCCATTGACTGCCAGGTCGAAGCTGCCATCGGCGCGGGTCAGGGTCTGGCCGAGTTCGGGACGGTCGAAGACAGCCACCTGGACGCCGGACAGCGCTGCGCCGTCGCTACCAGTGACGATACCTCGGACGACGGCAACCCGGCTGCGGTCAATGATCCCGGATTGCACGCCAGTCTGCTGGTGCTGGTTGGCGCGGACGAACGTCGCCTGCACATCCGGTTTGACTGCGCCCGGCAGGTCTATAACGCATGTTTGGGGGAGTCGCTGCGCCGGCTGGCGCAGCAGCGCCAGTCGCGGGCCTGGCAGTCGGCACGGCGACTGACCAACCGCACGGCGCGGCGGACGGCCTTTCGCGCGCTGGATGCGCAGTTCGGGATGCGCGAGTACGATCTGCACGCCTACGCGACGCAGTTCAATCGGGCATGGCTGGGCCGACATCTTGATGCCAATACCATCCAGACGCCGGCGACGCGGGCCTGGAACGCCGTGCGGCAGTACCAGGTTGGGGTGCGCGGCAAACCGCGTTTCAAGGGTACGGGCCGTCTGCACAGTGTCGAAGGCAAGACCAACAAGCAGGGCATCCGCTGGAAGGATGGCACGGTGGTGTGGGGCGATCTGCGCCTGCGGGCGCGGATTGATCCCAGCGATCCGGTCATCACGCACGCACTGGAGTGCCCCATCAAGCGCGTGCGGATCGTGCGCCGGGTGCTAAACGGCAAACCCCCGTTTCTTCGCGCAACTGATCTGTGCTGGTTTTCCCTACCGCAAGCCGAACAACCCGGTTGGCAGCGGCATCATCGGCATCGATCCCGGCCCGCGCACCTTCGGCATTGCTGGGGCAGACTGGGGGGCACCGGTCGATCCGGCCACGCCGCTGCGTCAGCGCCGGCAGGAACAGCGGCGACTCCAGCGGCGACAGGATCGCCGGCGACGGGCGAACAATCCCGGCAACTACCTGCCGGATGGCCGCATCCGGCCCGGCCCGAAACGCTGGCGGCGCAGCCGCAACCAGCACGCCACCGAGCACAAACTGGCGGACGCCCAGCGACGGGAAGCCGCGCACCGGCGGAGTTTGCACGGGCACCTGATCAATACCCTGCTGCGACTCGGGAACGACATCCGGATCGAACGCACTAGCTATCGAAGTCTTCAACGAACGTATGGCAAGGCCGTCGGACAGGCGGCGCCGGCGACGTTTGTGACGGAACTGCGGCGGAAGGCTGGAAGTGCTGCCGCCACGGTCACGGTCATTCCCACGTCGCTGCGGCTGTCGCAAACCTGTCTGTGCGGCTCCATCGTGCGCAAGTCGTTGCGCGAACGGGTGCATCGCTGTGCTTGTGGCATCTCGGTGCAGCGAGACATCTGGAGCGCATATCTTGCGCGGTTTTCGCAGACTCAGGCCGGGCCGGATGGCCCGATCTGGCGACTCGACGCGGTGCAGGCACAAGCTGCCTGGACGGGTCTGGAATCGGGCCTCCCGGCGGTGTCGAGTCCGGTATCGGTGGCGACGTTTTGCGCGGTTGCCGGTACCATCGCCCAATCCCCGAGTGGCGCTCCCGGTCGGGACGCCGCCCTGTCGCCTGATGGCGGTGGGTCGGAGTGGATCGCCGGGGCAGGCGGCACGAGGTGGATTCAGCTTTCGTCCCACTTGAAAAACCCGGCCCCTATTGTTATAATCCCTCACAAAGAACTGTCCGGCAATGATCGGAAGGAGTAGGCGTTCGCAAACCGCCAGAGAGGGTGAGCCACCGGCTGCAAGCTCACCTCGGGATTGTAGCGCCGAAGGTCGTCCGTGAGCCGCTGTCCTGAACGCTTCTTGCCACGTAGGGATCGCCGGGTGCGCCCGTTATCGCGCCAATGAGGGTGGAGCCTCACGCTCCACTGAATCAAGGTGGTACCACGTGCTCAAGCCGCACGTCCTTGGCAGGACGTGCGGCTTTTTGGTTGGGAATGTACTCTATGGTTTGTAGTGTTCGGCATAGCCGAACACTACAAACCATAGAGTACATTTTGAAGCGGGAAAATACCGACTGCGCATTCAGAAAGGGAGTACTATGACGACTGAACCGAAGGCGGCGCCGCCGGCGCGACCCGCCGAGATGGATAAGGCCTATGACCATACGCTGACCGAACAGCGCCTGTATGCCTGGTGGCAGAGCTGTGGCTTCTTTGCGCCCCGCCCCGATGCGCCGCGTGAGCCCTTTGTGATCTCCATCCCGCCGCCCAATGTCACCGGCGAGTTGCATCTCGGCCATGCCATGTTCGTCACGCTCGAAGACCTGATTATTCGCTGGCGACGTATGCAGGGCTACCAGACGCTCTGGGTGCCCGGCACCGATCATGCCGGCATCGCGACTCAGAGCCAGGTCGAGAAGCTGCTGCGCAGCGAGGGCACCAGCCGCGAGGCCGTCGGCCGCGAAGAGTTTCTGCGCCGTACCTGGCAGTGGACGCACCAGTACGGCGGCCATATCCAGAACCAGTTGCGCCGCCTGGGCGCCAGTTGCGACTGGGGGCGCGAGCGCTTCACCCTCGACGAGGGCCTCAGCCGTGCGGTGCACACGGCGTTCAAGCGGCTTTACGACGACGGCCTGATCTACCGTGGAACCTACCTGGTCAACTGGTCGCCCAATCTACAGACTGCCGTCAGCGATCTCGAGGTCGAATACGAGACGCGCAATGTCTCGATCTGGTATGTGCGTTACCCGGTGGCGGCTGGTGGCTGGGACGGCCCGGCTGCTGAATGGGGCAGCGGCAACTGGGCCGCCGGTGCGACCGAGTGGATCACCGTGGCGACGACCCGCCCCGAGACGATCCTCGGTGATACGGCGGTTGCCGTCGCGCCCGACGATGAGCGTTTCGCGCCCCTGGTTGGCCGCGCAGCCTTTGTGCCCGGCGTCAATCGGCGCGTGCCCATCATTGCCGATGCGTACGTCGATAAGGAATTCGGCTCGGGCGCGGTCAAGATTACGCCGGCCCACGACAAGAACGACTACGAAGTCGGCAAGCGCCACCATCTGCCGGCCATCAATATTCTTAATAAGGACGCGACGATCAACCCTGAGGGTGGGCTCTATGCCGGTGTCGATCGCTTCGAGTGCCGCCACGCCATGCTGGCCGATCTCGAAACTGAGGGCCTGCTGGTCAAAACCGAGCCGCACACCATGAGCGTCGGCATCAGCCAGCGTGGCGGCGAAGTCATCGAGCCCTTGCTCAGCGAGCAGTGGTTCGTCAAGGTGCAGCCGCTGGCCGAGCAGGCGCTGGCCGCCGTGCGCGAGGGGCGTACCCGGATCGTGCCCGATCGCTTCGAGCGGGTCTATTTCAACTGGCTGGAAAATATCGAGGACTGGTGTATCAGCCGCCAGCTCTGGTGGGGCCATCGCATCCCGGTCTGGTACATGCCCGACGGCAGCATGGTCGTGCCGGAGCCGGATGAAGAGCCGCCGGCTGAAGCCACTCAGGATCCCGATGTGCTCGATACCTGGTTCAGTTCGGGGCTCTGGCCCTTCAGCACGCTGGGCTGGCCGGAGGAAACGCCTGATTACCGGACATTTTATCCGACCAGTGTGATGGAAACCGGCTACGACATTCTGTTCTTCTGGGTGGCGCGTATGATGATGATGGGCCGCTACCTGACCGGGGTCGAGCCTTTCCATACGATCTATTTGCACGGCCTGGTGCGCGACGAGCATGGGCGCAAGATGAGCAAGAGCTATGGCAACGTGGTCAATCCGCTGGAGGTGATGGACCAGCAGGGCACCGATGCGCTACGCTTCACGCTGGCGACCAGCGGCACACCGGGCCAGGATCTGAACCTGAACCCGCAGCGCATCGAGGCGGCACGCAACTTTGCCAACAAGATCTGGAACATCACCCGCTTTGTGATCGGCAAGCTGGGCGATACTGCCGGCAGCCGTGCCGCCCTGGCGGCCGCCGATCTGTCCGTTCTGCCACAGCGCAGTCTGGCCGACCGCTGGATCGTCTCGCGCTACAACCGGCTGGTGGGCGATGTCGGGCGTTTGCTCGAGAGCTACAATTTCGGCGAAGCCGGCCGCCAGATCCAGGATTTTCTCTGGAGCGAATTTGCCGACTGGTACGTCGAGATTGCCAAGGTGCAGCTCGAAGGCAATGCCGAACAACAGCAAACCAGCCGGGCGATTCTCTACCAGGTGCTCGAAGGTAGTTTGCGTTTGCTGCATCCCTACATGCCCTTCGTCACCGAGGAAGTCTGGCAGTACCTGGCTGCCGATACGCCGACCATCGGTGCGCAGCGGACAATTATGTACGCCGATTATCCGGCGGCCAACCCGGCGCTGGAGGATGCCGCGGCCGAGGCCGATTTCGGCTTGCTACGCGAACTGATCGTCGGCATTCGCAATGTTCGCAGCGAATACAAGGTCGAGCCGGCACGGCTGGTGGCGGCAACCATCGTGGCCGGGCCGCAGCAAGCCGTGCTGGCCGCCGAGTCCGCCCTGATCGCCCGGCTGTCCCGCGTCGATGCCGAGCGGCTGGAGATACTCGCCAGCCTGAGCGAAAAACCGGCGCAGGCCGCCGCCATCGTGATCGGCGAGCTCGCAGCCTACCTGCCGCTGGCCGGCATGGTCGACCTCGTCGCCGAGCGGGCCCGGCTGGCGAAAGAATTGCAGAGCGCCGAGGCCGACGTGCAGCGGCGCGAGGGCCGGCTGGCCAACCCCGGCTTCGTCGAAAAGGCTCCCGCGCACGTCGTGCAGCGCGAGCGCGACGGCCTGGTCGCCGCCCGCGCCGCCCTGGAGCAACTACGCGAGCGCATCGCCGAACTTGGTAAATAGTTCTATGTTGATTTGCGATTCTGGCAGGCGCAGCCCGCTAGAATCGCAAATCAATATAGAAGGTTTCATCCGGATCTGGTATACTTAAGGGTCTCAGGAGGATCAGCTATGACTGATGTGAATTATGCGCAAATCCTGACCATTGCACGGCAGCTTCCACTTGCCCTGCGCTTGCGTCTGGCAAGCGAATTGCTGAACGAAGCAGCGAATCAGGTGGACTCTGAAACATCGCATGCTATGACCGCAGATAAAGCGCGATCCGCTATCAGTGAAGTACGTGCGGCATTCGCTGCTCTTCCTGAACCACGCAAGAGTCTGGGCCAGCAGCTAGATGAAGATCGCCGCACACGCAACGAGGTTTTGCATCCATTTCTTAAGAAAAGCAGCACCGATGTGGACACTTGATGCCAGTGTGGTCGTCCGCAGCTTTGATCCAGTCGATCCCGAGCACATCGTTTGCAAAAACCTTCTGGATACGCTGGATGCCCGTGCCTTGCCGGTGATTGTGCCGCGATTACTGCTGGTTGAGCTGGCGGGTGCAGTACGGCGGTTGCTTTGTGATCCGGTTCGAGCGCGTCTGGCCGTTCAAGCCTGGCAGGCCTTGCCGCATGTGCAAATTGCATCACTCGAAGACGCTTTACTCGCAGAAGCCGCTGATCTGGCTGCTGATCGGGCGCTCAAGGGTGCCGATGCCGTTTACGTGGCGGTGGCGAAACAGTTCAACTGTACGCTTGTTTCGCTGGATCGTGAGCAACGCGAACGTGCTGCTGCTGTCGTAACGGCAGTGCATCCTCGAGATGCGTTGGCGCAGCTATCTCTCCCGTGAGGTCTGTTGTCACAGTAGCTATTCCACGATTCGTGGTAACGATCCGTTACCGAACATGCTTCCCAAAATATGGTACGATGAAGTACTAAGAGCAAAAGCCCCCGGCATTCCCGCAGCTCTACCGGCGCCCGATTGCGGAATTTTGCATATCACTATTGTTGCGCCGGTGACCACCGGCCGGCTGCGTGTGCCGGACATAGAGCCAAGGAGGGCTGCTATGGTGATGTACACTGGTGTACCCAACCGGCCCCGGATTGTCCCCGCCGAACAGGAAATTCGCTACTGGATGCGCGCCCCGGCGATTACCGTCAATCTGGCCGCCCCGGTCAGCGAGGCGCTAGCCCTGATGCGCGAGCACGACGTGCGCCGCCTGCCGGTCGTCGTCGATACCGGCGAGATCCGCGGCATCATTACGCAGGGCGATATTCGCGGCGCCGATGTGCTGCGTACCGGCGGCATCGATCCGCTCGAGATCGCCGATATACTGCGCCGCATCAAGGTCTACGAGGTAATGAGCGAAGCCCCCATCACGGTTGAGCCCGGAACCGGGCTGCGCGAGGCGGCCATGCTCATGATCGAAAACAAAATCGGCGGCCTGCCGGTGGTCGATGAACATAGTTATGTGGTCGGCATCATTACCGAAAGCGATCTCTTCGAGTCGCTGGTGCAGGTGCTCGATCGCATCAATACAAACAGCTAAGCAGAAAAAGCTGATGGCCCCTTGCTCTGGCGGCAAGGGGCCATCAGCTTTTTCTTGACTGCTTTGTTAGCGAGCACAGCAACCTTTAGTCCAGCCGCGCGCATCCTATACCCCTATACCGTGGTTGGGAGACGAAGGGCGCTGGCTCGTGGAAGAATTGCCCATTTATCAGCCGTAGGTGTCGGTATCTGGCAATGATGGCAATGTTTTGCCATCATCGCCAGATGATCATGTCGCCTATTGTGCGCATCCTCAATGGTTTGACGGCATTATGTCGTCAACAGCCATAGTGAAACCGGGCAAGGCTGGCTCGGCCTCAGCCTGTTCGCCGCGACAATACACTGTTGGCTTGATTGGATCGCTTGCACGATACACGCGAACTACTTCATCCACCAATACATCAACATCCCATACAACAAGTGTTCCCGTCGCAAAATAGTCAGCACGCTTTTGCGCCATCTCTTTTTCGGCCACATCACCATAATCGTTGGCGCTTCTGACTTCTACAGCAAAAATAGGTGCTCCGCTCAGAAAGTTGCCACCCTGGAGCGGGCCTGGATGAAAGGCTGCATCTGGACTGAACGACTTGCGGTGTGGCAGGTTGACCGTAAAACCAACATTATCGGGAAACGCGAATCCTTGTCTGGTCTTGCGCTCGTAGTCACGAAGTGCGCTATAAATATCACCGCCAGCACGCCCTGGAACTCCGCCCGTCGGTGACATATGTACAATTTCTCCATGTACCAGTTCAGCTTTACCATTTTCGATAACGCGATACAGGTCGTCGAGAGTAGCTTCTGGAGTAGTTGGCATACTTTTCTCCTTTCGGCTTTTTTGCAGTACACCTGTTCGTTTTAGTATAACAGAAACGCTGTACTCAGGCAAAGCTGTTTCAGGAGTCACCCCGTCGTTCAATCTGCGAGTCTCAGACCCATCAGCATCAGGAGTAAGCACCACCACATCCAGCCAAAGAGGAGCACACTGCTCCCTGCGGTAATGGCGACCTGACCAGCCCGTCCAAACAGTAGATGACGCCCCCCCTGATGCAGGAGCGGGCGCATCTGCATCCAGGCCCAGCGCCAGAGCAGGCCTCCGCTAAGGGCAGCGACCACACAAGCCCATGTACGCTCGTCTGGTCGATAGGTTCTCTCCCACACTCAGAAGCTGTCTGGAAAGCTCTGGTACGGACGCAAAAGCCTTGCATTACCCTGGGTGGCGCGGGCCTCCGGCCTGCATGCGGGCCGGAGGCCCGCGCACCCAGGGCGCACCCATCCACCCTTTTCAGACAGCCTCTCAGCCATTTCTCAGGTTCAGCGGATACCGGGTATGGTACCATAGCCCCATACCTCGGTATGCGAGGTACAATCTAATTGAGGAGGTCGTATGCAAGCATCAACGCGGGAGTTGCTCAAAGGGAGCCTTACCGTACTGCTGCTCGGACTACTGGAGCGTCAACCCCTCTATGGGTACCAGATCGTGAAGGAAGTTCGCGCCCGCAGCCAGGGCGTCCTGGAGTTGAAAGAAGGAACCCTCTATCCTGCTCTCCATCGGCTCGAACAGGCGGGCTTGATTGAAGGTTATTGGGAAACCCGCCCGGACGGCGCGGATCGGCGCTATTATCGCCTCACTGCGCTGGGGGTTCAGGCGGCCCAGGAACACCGCACCCTCTGGCATCAGTTTACCAGGGCCGTGCAAGGAGTAATCGATTATGCCATTTCCTGAAGATTCCGCCCCCTTTGCTACCTATCTGCGCCAGTTGATGGCGCGTCTGGATGATGTGCCCCCGGATCGCCAGGCGGCGATCCAGCGTGAATTGTGGGCCCATCTGGAAGATGCTGCCCATGATCGGGACGCCGATCCCCACGACCCGCACGTCCAACAACAGATCCTGGATACCCTCGGCCCGGACACCGTCCTGGCTGCCGCTTATGGGTCTATTCATGGCCGTGGCATGCGGGGGTGGCGTGCAGCAGCAGTTGGCCTGGGTATGGCTGGCGGATTGCTGGGGCTCGTAGGCAGTGCGCTGCTACACCAGCCTGACAATGTACCAATGGCGCTGCTTGCCGGTATTGGGGTCAGTGCGGCCATCCTGGGGCTCGCCGGTGCGCGCGTCCATCAGTTGCGCCAGCGCCATGGCCCCGTACTGCTGTTCAGTAGTAGCTGCATCCTGATGGCGCTCGGAGCCTGGCTCTTTTATGCTGTAGCCTGGTCAGCGACGCTCCTCAGCGGCCTCGTGCTGCTGATAGCGGGCGAACTCCTGATGCTCAGTGCCTTGCTTGCGATGCCCAGCCTGACCCTGTCGCGTCGCGCTCTCACGGGCCTGCTCATCGGTTTTTTTGTACTGATCAGCCTCGTTCCGCCCTTCTCGGCCGTGCCTAATCCGCTCGGAGCAGTCGCACTCGTGACCGGCGGCTATCAGCAGCCCCTCGGGGCATTCTGGGGCAATACCTTTGCGACGGTCATGGATGCGGATCAGCCCGTTCCTGCGGTTACAGCGCGCCTGGATCAACTACTTGGGCAGACCGGCCTTGAGCCCCTCAAGCCGCACGCCCCCCTCGTTCACTACACGATTGACGCGGTACAATCCGCCTCTCTGAGCATACCCTGGACCAGGGTGGCAGTCACGCTTCAGTTTGCTGATGGCAGCACGCGGGAGGCGACGATTCCCGTGCAGCAGGTCGGACGATACGAGGTTCAGACGAGCCTCGATCGACTGGCTACCGCCCATACCGTCCTGCCGGGGCTCCCAGCAGCTGACTCCCGCACCAGCTTCCATCTGGGGACGCCGCAGCGCCTGGGCCTGCACCCCGACGCGGAAGCCTTGTTCTCACACGGTCACCAGGTTATTGAGGTGCAATGGTCGCCTGATGGTCAATGGCTCCTTGTCCAGACCACCGCCACTTCGTCCCAACCCTCGGTTCCGGCAGGGTTCTGGATCGTGCCGCTTGATGGCACGGCCCCCCGGCAACTCACCACATTCGCCACGACGGCCCACTGGAGTGCGACGGGCGACAGCGTGATCACGGTGCAACACACGGGAGCACGCCATCCCGCATTGTATACCGTGGTGGCTCACGACCTGCAGACCATGCGCACCACCGTGGTAGGTTCAACCGACCGGCAGGCGGTCGCACTGCATGGCGATGCCGTCTATCTCGTCCGCGAGGAACAGCTCTGGCGCGTGCGCCTGAGCGATGGGGCCAGCACGTCGCTGGGGTCACTCCCGAATGCGGCACCAGTCGCCCACGCCGATGCGATGGCCCTGGCCCCCGATGGGTCGATGCTTGCCTATCGTTGTACGATGCACGTCTGTCTGGTGGATCTTCAGTATGATCGCCTCGTCACCCGCTTGCCGCTGCCCTATCAAGCCGCAACCACCGCACCCGCTGGTGATGCGGCTACCGACGCGGGAGCAACCCCTCGTCCAACGGCGGCACCGGACACCATCACGACACCCTATCTGGCAAGCCTCAAGCTCGCCTGGAGTCCTGATAGCACCGCCCTGGCGATCAGCACAGCGGCAACCGACCAGCGCGGTGCGCCGACGCTCTATGTCCTGACCCGCGACGGCGTCCAGATGGCAGCCATGACCCTGGGAGCCGACGGAAGGGTCGATCACCCGGCGTGGCTCCCCGACAGCCAGCACCTGATGCTCACCAGCTACCCCGCAGGCGGGCGACGGCTCCTACTGGTCACGCCGACCGCACAGACCGTGGCGGATCTCAGTCAGCCGCACTGGGATGCCCGCGGACGCCTTCACCCGGACGGGCAGCAGATCATCGTCTGGAACGGCAACGGCGGTCTCTGGACAGTGCCTATTCAGGGAGAAAGTTCGCGTTAAGGAGGAGGCCTTTGTCGATAGGGCTGATGCAAAGATACTGCTGGCAAACCTCCACTGGGCGGCGCGCTCAGGTCGCGACCGGCGCGAGGCGCGCAAAGGCCGAGATGCGGGTGCGGGCCTGCGGCACCTCGGCCAACCACGCTGCGACGCGCAGGAAGTTGATCGCGGCGGCGACCAAAATGTGCATCAGGCGCGTTTTCGCGAGCCCGATGTACCGCGAGCGACGCAGATCACTGCGGCGCACCCCTTGGGACAGCCCGGCCATACCCGCCTTTCAACGATAGCGTTTTTGTCAGATGGGTGATTTCCCGATCCGGCCCTCACCCCCCAGCCCCCGCTCTTTCAACGATAGCGTTTTTGCCAGATGGGTGACTTTGCGCTCCGGCCCTCACCCCCCAACCCCCGCTCCCGTACAGTCTGGCGCGACGAAAGCCTTACGCTTTGAGTTGGTCATCACCGGCGCCAGCCTGACAGGAGCGGGGGAGCCGGGCACGCACGTTGTCATGTGCTCCCCGCTCCTGCCAGGCAAGTGCGCCATGGGAACCCGGTTTCGCGAACGCAACTCACCGCGCT
>DAOTUJ010000064.1:0-19339 GCA_034437175.1 Chloroflexaceae bacterium
TATTCCATTCAATCTATAAATATAATTAATTTCATAGGCGAATACTGCATTAATGCTGCCGAAATGGGTTTGTCCGCATCTATTGTTTCACCAGATTTTCGATCTGTTGAAGGCATGAATAATGTAACAAATGCGGTTAGGCACACTCTTGAAGCTATATCTGAAAACATTTTACGAAAGAATTATCACATCTCAGACGAAGAAATGAATAGCATCTTCGCTGAAACCGGAACATTGTCAGGTGTTCACTCATTGCTAGCAAATTATGATTGTATACCGGAGCCGCCTTCAGGCGGCCCCCTGCCACCCCAAGTCCTCACCCACCTCGCCCAACATCCACGCATCTCCCCGGATGCCGAGGAACTGGCGCGCATCAAAGCCAACCTGCGTGCCCTCTACGAAGCCGGCCCCGGCGCAAAAGACGTGGAGCTGGACGAGGGCGAGGCCGCGAATGGCGACGAGGACGACGAAGAAGCGGTGAGCGGCGCGCATATTCCCATCCCCACCGAAACCTTCCTCGAAGAGCTTTCGGTCAGGCTGGAAATCCACCCCATCAGCGTCTACTGGCTGCTGGAAAAGTTGCGCGCCGAGGGAGCGCGCTGCAAACCCGAAGAGCGCCGCCTGCTCGAAGACCGCCTGAGCGTGATTGTGCTGCGCCTGCTCGGTCATCGCTGGCCGAAACAGATCGACGCCGGCGAACCGGTGCCGGCCTGGGCCGACGCCGACGGCGTGATTCCACTCGGCAGCGGTAGCGGGCACCCGGCGCTGGTCGAGCGTGTCCGCGAGCGGCTGCGCGCCGAAGACGGCGACCTGGGGGCGCAGCGTACCGAAGCGCTGCTCAGCGAGTTGACCGGTATGAGCCTCGACGACTGGCTGCGCCGCGAGTTTTTCAAGCGCCATGTGCGCCAGTTCAAATACCGGCCGATTGCCTGGCACCTGGCCAGCGATCCGGCAGCGGCGACCGGCGGCGGCAAACGCGGGAAGCGCAGCAGTTCGCGGGCGGCGCCGGCCTTCGAATGTTATCTCTACTACCACGCCTGCGGCGGCGACGCCCTGGCGCGCATTCGTACCCAGTACGTCGATCCCCTGCTGCGGGTAGAACTCCAGCGCCTGGAAGCCGCCCGCGCCGGCGAACGCGACACCGAAGCCGCCCAGGCCCAGGCCCGCATCAGCGAACTGGAAGACTTCAAGCGCCGGCTGCTCGCCATCGCCGAACAGGGCTTCCACTGCCGCGAACTCGAAGCAAGCATTGCGGTACCTGTTGCGCCGCCTGAAGACGGCGCAACGGGCGGCTCTTCCGGCGAGCCCGAACCCCTCGACCGCTGGAGCGGCGACGGCTACAGCGCAGCAGCCAGCCACCAGGATTTGCTGCGCCAGGAACAAGCCTGGCGCGTCGACCTCAACGACGGCGTGCGGGTCAACATCGCCCCGCTGCAACTCGCCGGCGTCCTCGCCGGCGACGTACTCAAGGCCGCCGACGCAAAGAAAGCCCTGGCCGACCGGGCGCGCTGGCGCAGCGACGAGCGGCGCTGGGTGCGCCAGGGCAAACTGCCGCGCTGCGGCTGGATGCCCGACGAAGTCCCCGAGAGCCCGGCCTGGACCGAGCTGGCCCCGCAGCGCGAAGCCGAACGCCGGAAACTGGAGCAAAAACGCCGCGCTGTGTTGGAGCAGTAGCCGCCTGCGTTCCCGTGGCACGGAGATGTTCTACAAGCACCGAAACGCGCTGTTGCCGCTCATCGGTATCAGCCCCGCGCGCCTGATGGGGCACCAGCGCTATGCTATCATGCCCAGAGACGACCATCGTTGATGTCCGGGCCAGCACTATGTATTGCCGGACTGCCGGAACGATGAGGAGAACTGTTATGAAAATAAAAGTTGTCATCCACGAAGCCGACGAGGGCGGCTATTGGGCCGAAGTGCCCGCACTTCCGGGGTGCGCCACACAGGGCGAGAGCTTCGAGGAACTGCTCCAGAACCTGTACGAGGCTATCGAGGCGTGGCTCTCGGTAGAGCCGGACGACCTGCCGAAGGATGGCAAAACCCGTGTAATGCACATCGCCGTATGAAAAGCGTCTCGGGCAAAGAGTTCGCTCGCGTGCTGGAGCGCAATGGCTGGACACTGTTGCGCGTGAAGGGCAGCCACCATATCTATGGCAAACCCGGCAACCCGGCACGTCTCGCGGTACCGATCCACGGCAACACGCCCCTCAAAACGGGACTGCTCAAGCACTTGCTCAAACTGGCAGAACTGACCGAAGATGATCTGTGACAACGCCGCTTGCATCGCTATACTTGAAGGAACGGAGGTGCAATAATGAGTGAAATCCAATCCACCGTCACGATTGTATCCAGCAGTTCGCGACCACTGAAACCATTGATTGAAACAGCCATCCAGCACGAGCTTGAGCGCCTACAGACGGGCATCCGGCGTACCGAGCAGCGCATTCGCGACTTTGAGCAACAACACGGCATAGCATCCGCCGAGTTTCTGCGCCATCATCAGAACGACGAGCTAAGCGAAACCCTCGACACCATTGACTGGATCGGCGAACTCCAGATGCTCGAACGGCTGCGCGAGAAAGAGACAACCTTGCAGGAATTGCGCTTTGCGGATTGAGGACTACTTCTAGATCCGGGCCTGAACTTGCCGCAGTTCTGGCTGAGATCGAGCAGTTGCTTGCTTTGTCTTGATTAATTGGACGACATTTAGATCCCTAACATCATGATAGCGATGATCTGCTCGCCGATGTTGCAACACTGAACCAGATAGAACAGCAATGATTGTGGTGAGCAACACCTCGCCACTCATCAACCTCGCCGCCGTCGGGCAATTTGATTTGCTGTCGTTATTTCTGGCCTTGCTACACAGGAGGAAGACTCATGCCCGTTACTGCTGCTATTACCCGCGATCCCGCCGGCAATCCCTGGCCGCCGGTGCATGAGCATGAGGCGACCGCTGCCATCGGGCTTGTCCAGCGGCTCTATGAGGCGCTCAACCACGAGCGGAGCACCTATGCGGTACTGGCGAACCTGCAGGCACCCAGTGCCGATCTGCTCGTCCTCACCGAAATGGGCCTGGGCGTGCTGGAGTTGAAGCACTACTCGGGGGAACTCTCGCTGCAGGCCGGCGATTGGTATGCCGGCAATCAGCTGATCAAGGCCGGTGTGGGCTACACTAACCCGCGTGAGCAGGTACAGGCCTATGCCAACCGCATTCGGCGCGATCTACTCCCCTATCTGGCTCAGGTCTGGTCGCTGGCCGAAACTGATCTCAGCTCCAGGCTCAAATTGCAGACCGCTGTCTGTTTCACCAATCCTGATATTGACATCGCCGCCGATGTGAAAGACAATATTGAGCGCGATGCCCGTCAGCAGGGCCGGCGCTGGTCGACCTTTCAGGTGTTGACGCCGGCCGACTTCCCGCGCTGGGTAAGTGCCCTGCGTTTCGGCGTGGAAAAAGATCGTTCGGCCAATTTTGCACCCCAACGCCTGACTGCGAAGCAAATCGGGGTGTTCAGCGAACTGTTTTTCAAGTGCTCGGAATGGACCGAAATCGCCAATCTGATGCCGACCGGCACGCCCTTTGCCTATGTGACCTTGCGCCAGGCTGAGCAGGAACCGCAACTCTTTCCCTTGCGCAGCACGGAAACGATTGCCGGTCGCGATGGCGCGCAGTGCCAGATCCTGATTCCCGAAGCCTATAAGCGCTGCAGTCGCGCCCATGCTCGCTTCACGCGGGTGGCCAATAACGTCATGGTCACCGATCTGGATAGTTCGCACGGCACCTTTGTGAATGGCAAACGCGTCGGCAAAACTACTGGCTTGCGCCCCGGCGCGCGGATAACCCTGGGCGGTAGCGACAGCGATGAGCGCGTCTGTGAACTCCACTTCACGCTCGAACTACCCCCCGAGTTCCAACCTGGCGCAACCGCCCGAAACACAACGTAACGCCGCCTTCAGGCGGCCCACAAACGAGCTTGCACAATGACCATTGTTGTTCCGCTTCAACCAGGCACCGTGCTCCAGAACCGCTATGAGGTTGGCCGTACTATCGGTCATGGCGGTATGGGCGCCGTTTATACAGTGATAGATCGGCGCCTGGAAGCCACCGTTGCGCTCAAACAGATCCTCAGCCCGACCCCACAACTGCGTAAAGCATTTGAGTACGAGGCCAGACTCCTCGCCAATCTTTACCACCATGCCTTGCCACGCGTAACGAACCATTTCTCCGAAGACGGCTCCGACTTCATCGTGATGGACTATATTGAGGGGGATGATCTTGCCACGCTCCTGAGCCGCCACGGTGCCTTCCCGGTCAGCCAGGTGCTGACCTGGGCCGAACAGTTGCTGGAGGTTCTGTTCTACCTGCACAATCGTCGCCCCCCGGTCATCCATCGCGATATCAAGCCGGCCAATATCAAGATGAACGAGCATGCGCAGCTGGTCTTGCTCGACTTCGGGATTGCCAAAGGCAGCGCCGGCTTTGTTACGACCACGGGACAGGCCGACAGCATCATTGGCTGGACCAAACACTACGCCCCGCCGGAGCAGTTTTTGAGCGAGGGCACTGATGCCCGCAGCGATCTCTATGCGACCGGAGCAACGCTTTATCACCTCCTGTGCAGTCGCTATCCGACGGCCGTCAACGAACGGCTCGCTGCAGCCCATCATGGGCGACCCGATCCGCTCCAGCCAGTCCATCGCCTCAACAACCAGGTGCCGGCGGAACTCGGCGAGTTGCTCCAGCAGATGATGGCACTGCGTGCACTTGATCGCCCGGCATCAGCCGAGATCTGCCTCCAGCGCTTACGCGCCTTGCCTATCGAAGCAGGCGTCGACCCGCCACCGCCAACCGCCACCGAGCTGCCGGGCGATGAGCACGTCGATGACGTGACCGACGATCATGCGACGGGCGAGCTGGCGTCGGATACGTCAGTTTCCAATGGTGATCAACAGGCCGCAGTGCAGCCGCGCGTCAGTATGCCGGCGCCGCGGTATGAACCAGCCGCACGCCCCGCACGTGGCAGCGGCTCGTCGACCTTGCAGAAGCGCATTCATGCTGAGGTGCACCGTACCCTCGACAGCTATGCCGGCGCCTGGATGATCTGGTGCGATCCGCGCGGCGATTGGCGCCCCCTGCTTGAGCGGGTTGCCGGCGATGATCGTATGGGTGGCTTTCGCCTGCTGGCAATCGACGAACAAGTCCATGGTGAGATCGGCGGTCTGCGCGCCAGACAAGAACTCATGGCCGCCATTGAAGAGGGTGAGTCCTTTGTGCTGGTTGTGCCGGTCGAGCCGGATCGCCTGGGCTGGCTCTGGGCGCCGGCGCTGCTCGCCGAACGCAGCTATGATCGTCCACTGCGCGACCAGCTCCTGGAGTGGGGCTGGCGACCACCGCATCCCCATGTCAGCGCAGACGAAATTGCGCTGATGGCGCGTCAGGGGCTCCAGCAGGACCCGGCCGGCTGGGGCGGTGGTGGTCTGGAACCGGATATGCCGCTGCTGCTCGAAGTCCTGGCCGGCGGCTCCGAACCGAATCCCGATGAAGCCTACATTGTCGACCTCACCATCGAGCAGTGTGGTCTGCCACCCTATGACGCACCGCAGCCGGATCGCTGGCGCGTCCGCGCCCTGGCGCAGCTGCTGGCCACGCAAGCCCACGACATCGCTCCACGCCAGGTCAGTGCCAACCACGAACTGGTCATTGCAGATGGCCGGCGGGCTGTTGCCCTCGACCTGCTGCGTCGCTGGACCGATAGCCTGCGCCTGAGCAAACGCCTGCCGCAGGCGATTATCGCCGCCGACATGATTGCGGCACTGGCCGGCGCCTTTGCGGACGCGTCTATCAAGCATGGCCCCTTCTTATCGCGAGCAGCCGAAGACGCAATCTTTGTCGGTACCTGCCGGCGCCTGGCAAAGAAAAGCGGCAAAGACTTGCTTACCACCCTGGCCGAGATGTATCCCGATCTGGCACGGCATATGCAGGGCTTCTGGGGCGATCCAGGCGCCCGACTCGACGTGACCCAGAGTCTGCCCTGGGCGGAATTGTTGCGCTTGAGCCAGGCTGCCCGCCGCCTGCTGGAGACCGTGCCGGCGCGCGATTGGCAAACACCTGCCGAAGCAATCCAGTGGTACATCGGCGGCGGCTGGCAACTCGATGTCGCCGGCGACGAAATTCTGCGTAACCTGAGCCGCTCAACCCGGGAGTTGCTCGATGTCATTGAGCCGCTGCGCAAAGCCTACCGCGATCGTTGGGAACAGACCTTGATCCAGTGGTCGGATCGGTGGACAGCCGCCGGCTGCCCGACTCCCGATCTCCCGAGCGCCGGCGCCTGGCTCGCGCGCTTGATTGAGCGCCAGCAGGCCACCGCGATAGTGGTTGTCGATGCTCTCCGCTACGATCTGGGCGCCCAGTTGGTTGCCTTGATCAACCAGCAGGAAGGCACCGAACGGGCAGAACTCCAGGCTGCGCGGGCGCCCCTGCCGAGCATTACCGCACTGGGCATGGGCATGGCATTGCCGATCCCCGAATCCCGGCTCCGCGCCGAGCTTGCCGGCACAAAATGGCGGCTCATTGATACATCATCGGGCGCCAACCTGAGTATCGCAGAAGAGCGGCGCAAGTGGCTGACTGAACAGCGCATTGTTGCCGCTGATGCGTTTGTGCCCTTCGCCGAAGCATTGCGCGGCCAGATCCCCGCACCGGGGCGCGGCCGCATGCGCCTGTTCATCACCGACAACGCAATTGACCGGCTCGGCCATGATGACGAACTGGAACTGCTTGGCACCCATTTCACCATCGAGCGCTACCGCGACCTGGTGTCGCGTTTGCGCGATGCCGAATGGCGGCGCATCCTGATCGTGACCGACCATGGATTCATTCACTGGTCCGGTAGCGAGGAAAAACGCCAGCAACCGCCGGTGCCCGATCCGGCATACCGCTCGCGACGTACGCTTGCCTACGCGCCCGATATCGAAGTGCCCGACCCGCAGAGCACGGCTCCCGGCGGCCAGTGGCAGGTGCTGACCGCGCGCGGCGCGTCCTGCTGGAGCGCCTACGGCGGTCTGGGCTACTTCCACGGCGGTGCATCGTTACAGGAATGGATTATCCCCTGCATCAAGATCGAATGGCCGGGCACCGCCCGACCGGTGGACGTCGCCATTCAGCCGATCCCACACATTTTGTCGGCCCAACCGCGGATCACCCTGAACGTCATCCGCAGCGGGCTCTTTGTCGATGATGCACTATCGCGCTATGTCCTGGTGCGGATCGTCCATGCGGAGGAACACACCGTGCTCTTCCGTTCTGATCAGACCGAAATAAACCCTGGCAATGAACAGGTCACCGTGACGCTGCGCCAGACACCTGGCGCCACTGCCTCACGTGACGCTCCATTGCAGATCGAAGTGCGTGATGCGCTGAGCGACGAAGTCATTGCCCAGGCCGCCAGCAAGCTGCGCGTCCGCCTCGACGAGTGGTAATATATCCATAGTGCGGTCGTCGCACCGCCTTCCAGCGGTTCGCCGCTGCTCGCTGATAACGCACGTAGTGTAGACGAGATAGGTATGACTACAGGTGAAACCACACATGCCGCGTTTGAGCCGGATGCACTCGACCAGAAGCTGTTTGCTGCATTTCCGGGCCTGGTGATGCGCAAAGATCTGACCCGAACCATTCGCGGCACCAGCAAAGCGCCGTCGTATGTGATTGAATTTATGCTTGGCAAATACTGCGCCAATATCTTCGATGATGAAGAGGTGCGGGAAGGGTTGCACATCGTGCAGCAGGAAGTCGCCGAGTATATCCCGCGTGGCGACGAAACCGAAGTCATCAAGTCGACCATCCGCGAACGTCCGCCACGGCGGCTGATTGACCTGGTGAAAGTCGAACTGGATGAGAAGCTCGAAGGCGGCGTCTACTGGGCCACCCTGATGACGGCGAATATCAATCGGGTGCGGATCGCCTCTGACATTGTCACCCGCTACGACCGGCTGTTGATGGCCGGAGCCTGGTGCAATCTGCGTGTCGACTATGATGACAGCTTCAAAGTCGGCAATCGCACCTATCCGTTTGTCATTCAGCGCCTCGAGCCCGTGCAAGTCGGGACCGTCGACCTTCAGGAGTATCAGGCTGGGCGGGCGCAATTCACCAGCACGGAGTGGATCGACGTGCTCATCCGCACCATGGGATATGAGCCGAGTCATCCCGCCCTCACCGAACGCATCAAGCTGCTCTACCTCACGCGCATGATTCCGCTCGTCGAGAGCAACTACCACCTGATTGAACTCGGCCCGCGCCAGACCGGCAAATCATTCTGCTTCACCGAGTTCAGCCCCTACGGCACATTGCTGGCAGGCGGAGCCGTCACCGTGCCAAAGCTCTTTGCCAGCAACACCAATCCGCCCCGAATGGGATTGATCGCCCAGCGCGATGTCGTCGGCTTCGATGAAATTGCAGGGAGCGCCTTCGACTCCGAGCACGACAAAAACCTCTACAAGAGCTACATGGAAAACGGGCAGATCAACCGCGGTACAATTACCGTGCCTGGCGAAGCCGGCTTCGTCTTCAACGGCAACATCAACTTCGACCCACGCCGCAGTATGCAGGCCGAGCACCTGTTCAAGCCCCTTCCCGGCAGCATTGCCGACGACACCGCCTTCCACGATCGCTGGGCCGGCTACCTGCCCGGCTGGGAAATGCCGAAACTCACGCCGGAAGTCATCACCAATCACGTCGGCTTTATCCTGGACTACACCAGCGAACTCTTTCATCGCGAACTGCGCCGCATCGGCCACTACGGCAGCCTCTGGGAAGAATGGTTTGCCGCACCCACCGACGAATGGAGCGCCCGCGACCGGCGCAGTATCAACCGAACCTTTTCGGGATTCACCAAACTCATTTTCCCGGCGGGCCAGATGGACAAAGAAAACGCCCGCATGGTGTTGCGTCTCGCCCTGGAACTGCGGCTCCGCGTGCGCCTGCAAATGCACACATTAAGCCGGGAGGAATTCCCCCTCACCAGCTTCTCATTCGTCGACAAAGCCACCGGCGCAACCGAAACCGTAGAGATCGAGGCGTAACAAGCCACATCATCAAACCAATCCCATGGTCGTAGTGCCGACTTCGGGTGACTACTCGACTACAGCGCTGCATTCCAGTATCAATGAAAAGACAGACATCGTAGGCACAGCACGGCGGTACTGTTCGTTATATATCACTCGCCCCCGCCACCCAGTGCAGCATCTGGCGCAGTTGCTGGGCATGGCCGCTGCGCACATCTGCGCTCACCTGCTGCCAGGGTTCGCCCGGTGGAACCGCGTCCTCGTAGGGCAGCCCGACCAGCGCGGCAACATCGCTGTCCACCGGCGGATCGGCGGGCAGGCCCCGCGCCAGCGCGGCCCGGCAGGCTGCTTCCAGCCGGTCGAAATAGGCGCTATTGTCGTGCAGAAGCTGGCCACCCATTGTCACCGACGCATGACAGTGCAGCACCGTCGTTGCATCCAGTGCTGCCAGTTGCGCCAGCGAGGCGCGCATCTGTGGCAGGCCGTCGACACTGTGGGCCAGTGGGAAAGGCAACTCGGCCGCATCGGCAGTCAGCAGGGTCTGGATGTGTGGGATATACAGCGAGCAGTGATCCGCGGTATGGCCGGGTGTGGCGATGATCTCCAGCGTCAGGTCGCTACCGTCGATGCGGAGATTCTGCTCGAACAAAATGGTCGGCGGAACCGGCTGCACATCGGCGAAAATGGCGGGTTCCGCCCGACGCAGCCGGTCGTGCAGCGCCGGCGTTTCCGGGTCGTGATACACTGCCAGGCTGCGTTTCGAGCCAATGATCGGCACCCCGCGCGCGGCAAACACCTGGTTGCCCCAGCAGTGGTCGTAGTCGGCGTGGCTATTGACCACCAGCAGACTACGCCCGCTCCCAAGATGCGGCTGCGCCAGGGCCAGCAATTGCTGCCCGGTGGCGGCGTTGATCATGGTGTCGACGACAACGACGTACCGTGCGGTCACGACGATGTAGGTATCGACCAGCGGCGGGTTGTGGCAGACCAGGATGCGTTCGTCCCAGCCCTGGTTCGCGCGCAGTTCGACCACGTCGCGATGCTGCATTAGTCTGCCCCTGACAGACTCTGGTCGGCAATCTCACTGTCGAGCTGTTCGAAGCCGGCCGGCAAGCCGTCGATGCTGACCGCGTTTTTCTCGCGACGGTAGGCCTGGAGACCGGCCTCACCTTTCTGCTCGGCAAGACGGATGAGCTGATCACGCTCGCCCTCCAGCGTCATCAACGGCACCGCGAAGCCGCAGGAGGTCTGCACCCGGTGAATATCGGCCAGGATGATCTGGCGGGTGCCGGGCATGGCTGGGAACTGCTCCAGCAGCGCCGGCCATTCGGCAGCACCGGGCTGGATACGCCGGCCGCGTCCATACAGGCGCAGTATCAAAGGGCGGCCCTGGAACGCGCAAAACATGAAGGTGATGCGACCGTTCTCCGCCAGGTGGGCCGCCGTCTCGTTGCCGCTCCCGGTCAGGTCGAGATAGGCGACCTGGTTGGGCGCCAGGATACGGAAGCAGTCGAGGCCTTTGGGAGAAAGATTAACGTGGCCGTCGGCAGCCAGTGGCGCGGTGGCAACGAAAAACAGCGGCTGCTCGCGGATGAACGCGGCCAGATCGTCGGAGAGCGCATCAAACACTTTGCCCATCGGGGTCTCCTTTGTCGTGCTGGTTGATTCCAGTTGTGCCGCCCGGTTGTGCTGGCCGCCAGGCGGCCTGCTGCAACACTACTCGATAGCCATCGGGGTCTTCGAAGGTTGTGCCCTGCTGGTCCCAATACGGATTATAGGCCGGCACCGGCTCGTAGCCGTAGGCGCGCATACGGGCGACGGCAGCCTGCCAGGCGGCCGCATCGGGCAAATACAGCACCAGCAGATGGTCCTGGCTGGGCGCGCGCCCGACCGTATGCCCGCGCTGGTGGGTGAATTCGAGATGGTAGCCCAGGCCCGGCCAGCCCAGCATCAGCCCATCAAAGCCGGCGTGGTCGGCAAAGCTGGCCAGCACCGTCATGCCCAGGGCATCGCAGTAGAAGTGCAGCAGCGCCGCCAGGTCGTCGCTGGGGCGAGCGATGCGGCTGTGCTGCACCAGCGGTCCGAGCTCGAGGTGGCGCACCAGCACGAGCTCGGCGATCTCCGCATTGCGCGCTGCGGCGAAGCCGGTCTCCTCGGCGATAACGGTGAAGCCGCACTTCTCCAGCACCCGCCGCGAACGCCGATTGTCGGCGGCCACGCGGGCATAGATTGGACGTGCCGGCTGGTCGTGCTGCAGGAACTGCTGCACGGCCCGGCCGGCATAGCCCTGCCCCCAATAGTCCTTGCCGAGCCAGTAGCTAACCTCCGTCCGGCCATCATTCACATAGCTCAGCACGTGGCCGACAATCGCGTCACCCACAACAATGGTTCGCACGACCATCGCCGGATCGCTGCGAATGCGCTGCCAGCGGCGCCGGAAGGCGGCTTCGTCGGCCGGGTCCGGCGCCGTGAAGGCCGCCATGTGGTTGGCATCCGGGTCACGTTGCTGAGCGAAGAAGACATCAATGTCAGCATCGACCACCTCGCGCAGCAGCAGTTCGTCAGCCATCGCTGCCTCCTCTCGCGTATCGGGTTTGCCTGCCGCCATCATAGCAGATCCTGGCGCTGCTGCCGGGGGTCGTCCTCGGCAGCGTTCAGCAACGAAAGCACCGCAGCGGCAAAGGCATCCGGCGCTTCCTGCGGCAGGTTGTGACCGGCACCGGGCAGCACCTGGTGGCGGTAGGGGCCGGTGAACTGCCGCTGGTGCCCGGCTGAGCCACCTGCCGGCGCAACTCCGTCGTCAGCACCATCGAGCGCCACGGTCGGCACTGTGATAGGCGGCTGCTTCGCCAGGTGCTGCTCCGTGGCCTCGTAGACTGGAGCACCGGGTACCAGGCCAAAACGATGGCGATAGCTGTGAATCACCACCTCGACGAAATCCGGGTTCGTGAACGACTCGGCGGTCTGGGCATAGGTACGCTCATCAAAGGACCAGGTCGGCGACCACAACCGCCAGAGTAGGTGACAGAACGCCTCGCGGTTGCGGGCGAGCCCCAGCCGGCCACGTTCGGAATGAAAGTAGTACTGATACCAGTAGCGCAACTCATGTTCCGGCGCCTGCGGCTCCGTGGACCTGGGAATGTTCTGAATATTGTAGCCGCCGCCTGAGACCAGTCCGCGCACGCGCTGCGGCCAGAGCGCCGCGACGATGCAGGCCGCCCGGCCACCCCAATCGTAGCCCGCCAGAAGAGCATCGTCCAGCGCAAGGACATCCATCAGCGCGAGCAGGTCGTGAGCCAGCGCGGCCTGCTGGCCCGAGCGCGGCGTTGTAGCCGAGCGAAAGCGGGTCGGCCCATAACCGCGTAGGTAGGGAATGATTACGCGGCATCCTGCATCGACCAGGCGCGGTGCAACCTCGTCGTAGGCATGCACATCGTAGGGAAAGCCGTGCACGAGGATCACGGGCGATCCCTGGTCCGGGCCGTCCTCCAGGTAGGCGACCCGCAGTACCCCGGCATCAATGGTGTGTAGCATTGTGTTCTCTTCTCCCTGAAGCGAAACGGATCCACACTCCAGCATAGCCGGATTGTGTGACAGGAAGTGTCACGTTTGGGAGGCGATCTGCTTTCATCGGCGAATATCGGGCCTATCTGGGCAAGTGTGCCACCAGTGCTGACGCGGAAGGTCGCGGCGTCGGCACGGCGCTGATGCGCGCCTGTGAGCAGTGGGCCCGCGGACAGGGCTGCCGTATTCTGGCCCTGTCCACCGGAACCACCAATACCCGTGCTCGCGATTTCTACGCCCGGCCTGGGTACCACGCTGAGGATGTTACGCTGATCAGCGTACTGGAGGAAGCCGATCCTGGGCCATCGTGATCAGCGTATCGGGTGTACATTCAGGGGGTTGATCAGGATCAGGCGACAGCTGTGCTGCCGGAACCGAGACTTCAACCCTGGTACCGCCGGTGTTGACAGGCTGCCAGACGATAGTGGCGCGAAGGGCGCGGGCGCTCTCACGCATATACTGGAGCCCGTGGTGACCGCTGCGCGGTGCAATCGGCTGCTGTGAACGGCCATTATCGCATATGCGCAGCTCGAGGGTTTCGTCCGAGCTCGATGGGAACCGCAGCGATATGGTGATGGTGCAGGCATCGGCGTGTTTGATGGCGTTGATGAGCGCCTCGCGAGCAATGCGCAGCAGTTCGCGTTGCACCGGCGGTGCCACTGGGATCGGATCTTCATCGATGGTCAGCGTGATCTGGCCATGCCAGCGGCTGCGCTGCTGGTCGACCAGGCCGCGCAGGGAGGCCGCCAGACCCAGCGGGTCGTCGCTATAACTCGGATGCAGTTGCTCGCAGATCAGCCGGAGTTGCTGCTGCGTGTTCTCCTCGCCGTCGATCACCATCTGGAGCTCATCACGCACCTGGTTATCGGATGTTCGCGCCAGCAGCCGGCGCAAGGTTTCCAGGTTCAGGCGCACATTGACGTTCAGGACTTCGTCGTGCAGCTCGCGGGCGATAGCGGCAGCAGTTTCTTCCTGGATCTGCTGCATGCGGCGGTAGAGCTGGCGGATGGTTTCCTCGGCGGCAACCTGCTCGGCATAGCTGGCACTGTTGGCGAAGGCCAGTCCGGCCGCAGCCAGCAACTGGCGCAGCTGTCGCAGATCCTCAGCCTGGTAGGGGTCGACATCGCCACGTGGCCCGAGCACGATCAGCCCCAACAACTCGCCGCGCTGATGCCGAATTTCAGCCCAGAGGGTAATGTCGGCGTGAAAGGCCAGCGCCGTGAGCGACGGATCATCGTGGGTGCCAATCTGCTGCTGCACCGTCGCCGCGAACTGGAGCCCGCCCGGGAGCAGCTGCGGCGGCAGCGCGATCATCGGCGGCACCTCAATGCGGTCTGCCAGCGCCCGGTCGAGCTGAACACGCGCACGGTCGCGGCGCAGGTAGATTGCCAGCGGTGGCGCAGCAAAGGTGCGCCGGATGCCCTCGGCGACAAAACCCGCCAGGTCGTCGGCATCGAGCGAAGTGCCCAGCTGGTGGATGGCGTGGTGTAGTGGGGCATAGCTGCCGCCGACGGCATCGCGACCGAGCACCAGACGTTGCGCGAGCTGCAGCAGCGGACGGTAGAGCGCCAGCACTGCCAGCACGATCACGATGGGTATCCTGGTCAGCACACCGCTTGCAATTCCGGCCAGCAGCGCCAGCAGGAGCACGAGCACTGCCAGGATATGCGGTGCTGCCCGACGAATGAGCTGGTCAAGGCGCATCAGGTCGGCGCTGATGCCGCCGGCCAGGTAGGCCAGCGGGATGAGCGAGGCCGCCAGCGGATACGCGGCAGGCGGGATGGTCATGTGCAGGCTGCGGTCACTGGCGCCGGCCAGTAACAGCACGATCCAGCAGCCGGCAGTGACGAGGCAGGCCAGCGCGATCAGGTGAATCTGGCGCCGAATATGGCCGATCTGGGTGCGCCGGTAGGCCCATCCGAGCAGAGCGGCGCTGACGCCAAAGCTGACAACAAAGACCAGCGGCACCAGCAGATGCAGCCAGTCGTAGAGCACCGTCACCGCACCGGCATACAGGGCCAGGCCAAACAACCCGGGCTGAAGCAGCCCGATCGCGCCAAGCAGAAGCCGGCGCGTGCGCCCGTGGACAAACGCCGGCAGCGGTCGTTTCGGGTACCAGAGATTCATCGCCACCGCCATTGGCGCCAGCAGGCTACATTGCAGCCAGAGGACAGCGACGGTCAGCGGATAGGAAACCACCGCCGCCAGCGGATAGATCGCCAAAGTGCCGCCGAGCAGCACCCAGAACCAGGCCGCCTGGCGCAGGCCCTGATCGAGCGCGCGCGGCGAACTGCCCAGCAGCATGCCGGTGCTCCAGCAGATCAGCGCAACCAGCAGACGGATGCTCTTCTCGACTTGCAGCAGCAGATCGGGCGGACCTGCCTGCAGGACAAGCCTGTGGATATTGCCATCACGTTCCAACGTCATCGAGCTTGGCGTGCCCGGCTGCCAGGGCAGCGGCACCAGCAGCAAGCGTTGCTCGACGCTGCTCCAGGGGTAGCCATAGATCATCAGGATGCGGTCGCCCGCCGCAAGCCCGGCCTGTGCTGCCGGTGTGTCGGGATAGACTACACGAACCTGACCGGATTGGAGGTTGACATCGAACCCCAGGCTGGGCAAGGGCCAGAGCAGCACGCCAGCCAGGAAGCCCAGCAGCAGGATGGCGAGTGCTCCGGCGCGAAACAGGATCGATTGGTGCATAGCACTCCTCCCAGCGTTGGCCCGGTGTCAAGCACCGGCGGCGATGCGTTCACGCCGGCAGTTCATGCACATCAGCGCAACAACAAGGCTGCCGGCGCCAGGCACCGCTTCCCCGCGAGGAAGCGACACGCGCATGATTCCCTTGCCGGAACGTCAGAAGAGGCTGGGAGGCCAGTATAGCAGGTTAAAAAACGGTTGTGAAGATGTCAAACCACACAATGGTGTGGCACGGCGTGCTCGCGTGGTCGGCACAGAGCACAGCATCGCCGCGTTTTGACATGCGCGCAATGCCAGGTCCGGCGATGAGTCAGACTATACCGCCGATCAGACTAAGCCGATTTCGGGGTGTGTCTATGCTATAATCCGCCCATTCATATCCGTTCCTGCTCTGGAGGATTTGCATGATTCTGAGTGACAGGGAGATGAAGGCGATTCGGCAATCGCTCGACGAACATTCGGGGCTTGACGAAGAATTACTCACTCGTTGTGGCGACTTCTTATACCAATTCGAATTGCGGATTCCGCATATCGACAACCGTTCTAGCCGATACGAACGCCACATCGAGGCTCGTCACTTGTCACTTGTCACTCGTCACTTGGTATTACATACAGGAAAATATGATGAAGCGGTACGGAATGCCTTTATCTTGCTGGAAGAACGGCTACGTACAGCCGTGAATAAAGAAGGCATGACGGGTTCACAACTCGCCAACTATGCATTTAGTGCCGCCAATGGACCGCTTGCCCGACTGATAGGAAACAATGAATCAGAACGAGAGGGACTGCGTGAATTGTATTCAGGCGCATTCAAGCTGTTCCGCAATCCTACGGCCCACGGAGTGGTTGGCTACGATCAAGTTGAAGGCAAATCTATCCTTGGACTTGTCAACCTCTTGCTCAAGATTTTGAACAAGGTTGGAGAAGTACCGCCACCAAATACCTTTTCGGAGCAATTGGAGGCAACACTTATCAAGATGGAAAAAACCATTGGTGCTGCCGCTACGAGTAGATTGCGCAGATTTTTGTGGAAATGTATGACAAGCGGTGTGAAACCTGCGACAACAACCCAACAATGGGTCTGGTTACCGTTTCGCCGACATGCGCTGATGCAGTACGAAAACTGGCCCAAAGCAAAACCATATCCGTTAACCATCTTCTATTTTGTTGCACAGGAACAAGGCCAATACTTCTGGGTACCCGTCAATCAGTATTACAGCAAGGTTGTCGGCCTTGACCTCAACAGCATTAAGCGAAGCCTCCGAGCGCTGGAATTTCAACCTTCAGGAAAGCTGCAGGATTATCGAATCGACATCAAAACAAACCTTGGCGTGCAGTTCTTTGATGATTTCTTTGATCTGGTCCAGGATGTATCGGCTGAACTGGAAACGCTCCTCGACCAATCATTATGAGGCTGGATGCTCTTGTCGTTTCAATCCTTCCCGGTTTTTCTCCGTGGCGCTCATATCAACATGTCTTGTACCAGTCATCATCGGCGTATAATGTTCGCAGCATCATGACGAGGAGGCAACCATGACTTCGGATCACCTCACCCACGTACTGAACCTGGTGCGTCAACTCTCATTGCAAGAGCAGCTGTATCTGTTGCAGGATCTGACGACCCAGGTCATTCACGAAGCAACGCCGGGGACAATCGGAGGCCAGCCGACACCGTTGCCACGCCTGCACCTGGATCATTGGCCGGACGATCTGCCAGTACGGCGCGCGGAATTGTATGATGATCGCGGCCAGTGATCCGACAAGCTCGGTTTTTCCGTTGTACTCCGTAACCCTGCGCTCACATTCCTCGGGTAACGCTCCAGGCGTACCCCGTTAGCTCGCCGGTACGCCATACAC
Source organism: Chloroflexaceae bacterium (assembly GCA_034437175.1). Lineage (GTDB taxonomy): Bacteria > Chloroflexota > Chloroflexia > Chloroflexales > Chloroflexaceae > DAOTUJ01. The sequence goes on from DAOTUJ010000064.1 coordinate 17,182, forward strand.
CCGCCGATACCAATCCACCAGCTGTGTACGCTGCGAGCAGCAGGTCTTCTGGTACATCTTCGTGATGTAGTTCTGCACCGTGCGCGGATCGATGCCCATGTGGTCGGCAATTGCGACGGTGCTGAGCCCCTGCGCCAGCAGTTTCAACGTTTCCAGCTCTTTGCTTGAGAGATCAGCCGGGTCATCCTTGCGCTGCTCCAGGTACTGGCGCACCACCGGCGAGAGGAAGACCTCGCCGCGGATGACCTCGGTGACCGCGGTGGTCAACGCGTGCGATAGTTCGTCTTTGGTGACATAGCCCTTCACCCCGGCCTGGAGCAACTCCGGCGCAAACTCTATCCCCGATGAAAACACAATCACGGCCAGATCCGGGTAGCGCTGCCGCAGATAGTTCATCAAGGAGAGCGGTGAACCGCCCATGCCGCCCAGATCCAGGATGAGCACATCGGCGGCCTGATCCGCGAGCATCGTCTGAACCTCGTGAAACGACTCGGCACTGCCGACGATGCACAATGCCGGTACCGGCTCCAGCACCCGGTGCAACCCATCGCGCACCACCGGATGATCGTCGGCGATCAGCATGCGAATTGAGGTGTCCGTCATTGCCTGCTCCTCTGCGTGTATCGTCATGCTGCCGAGCTTATCCCTCAGGCAGCAACCGTGAAGCGTGTTCTGGCTCCCTATGATAGCGACTCATCCGCCGGATTGCACTATGTCAAAACGCACAATTTTGCGGAAAACGGGCCGAATCAGGCGGAATTGTGTGTTTTGACATCTTCACATTTCGGTGAATCTTCGCTACGATAGCTCCCACCAGCGGCCCAACGTGCTCCAACAAGTGTTCTGCCGCCCGCGAGGGCGGACGCCCGTGCCCGCTACGGGTGGCGTTGCTGTGCCCATTTTTCGGAAGGGGATTGCCCATGGGGAAATACTGCATTCTGATAGCGTTGCTGCTGCTCGCCGGTTGTGCGCGCCTGCCGACCTATAGCGAGGCGCAGGCGACCGCCCAGGCCGGCGGCTGCTGGCCATCGTACTACCCAACCCCGCCGCTGGTCACGGTCACGCCGGCAGCGCCGGGCGAGGCGCCATTGCCGACGGCAACACCCTTCCGGCCCTGCCCGCCGGCGCCCGATGCAACCGCGGTGGTCTGGCCGACGCCGGTGCCGCCGCCGCCGGCCTATCCGACGATTGCCGGTAAGCCCTGGCAGACCGGCAGCGACCGCGAGACGACGCTGCATTTGCCGAGTGCGGTGCTCGCCATCGACCTGGCGACGCATCCGACTGAGAACTGGGCCGCAATCGGGACGGTGGTCTGGTCGGGCAACGAGGATCCGGAACGCGCCTTTGTCAGTGTCTATCACCCGCAGAGCCGGCGCTGGAGCCCGGCGCACCAGGTCGATATCGGCGAAGCGCAGCTTGGTCGCTATAGCCGCAGTGTGGCCGTGGCGATTGGCGGCGACCAGACCGTGCATGCGGTCTGGGGCATGAGCGACCCGGATTTTGCCGACAACCAGCCGCCGAGTGGGATCTGGGCCAGCGCCAGCCAGGACTACGGCGCGACCTGGGATGCGCCAGAGCGGATCGCCGCCGACTGCCGCAAAGTCAATGACCTGGCAGCTACGCTAGATGGCCGGCTCATCGCGCTGCTGATCTGTCATGACGGGCCGGATCGCAGTGTGCCGGCGCTGGTCATGCGTCAGCCTAATGGGACCTGGCTGCCGCCGGAGCGGCTATCGATCCCGGTCTGGCATTTCAGCGACGGCGCGCTGGTGATCGTCGGTGACGGATCCGATGCCCACGCCATCGGGCTGTTATTCGCCGGTCAGGGCGGCGTGGCGCAGGCCTATCTGCTGCGCACACCGCTGGCGAGCCCGGCGCCGACGCAGATTGAGCGGCTCCGCCTCGATCCCCCACCAGAAGTAATGTTGAGTGAGCGCATGTGGCATGTGCGCGGGCTGGTCTTCGAACGGCCAGGCGCAACCGAGCCGGCGATCACGTTTACCTGGACCGACGCCGATGCCGGTGGCGCCTATGCCATGAGTTCGCTCGATGGCGGACGCAGCTGGGGCACGCTGGAGCGCATTGCGGCGCCGCACACATCGGATGAGGAGCTTGCCTTTGCGGTGCCGGCCTACGACCCGGCGGCGGATCGGCTGGT
>DAOTUJ010000065.1:0-8176 GCA_034437175.1 Chloroflexaceae bacterium
GCAGCGGCCGCCCGCTGCTCGGCAGAAGAAGCTTCCGGGAAGCTGGCTGCCCTGCTGCCAGTCGCCTCGGACGCGCAGCACCCGCAGCGGCCGCCCGCTGCTCGGCAGAAGAAGCTTCCGGGAAGCTGGCTGCCCTGCTGCCAGTCGCCTCGGACGCGCAGCACCCGCAGCGGCCGCCCGCTGCTCGGCAGAAGAAGCTTCCCGGAAGCGGGTTCTGGCGCACCGGCAGCACGTGGCGGCATACCCCAGGCGAAAAAGGTATTCTATGGTATACTTGATTACCCAAAATATTTGCTGTCCACATTATACACAAATTATCCACAGGCAATAGTAGACGCTGTTGAAATCCGCGAAGGAGTGCGTTCATGCTGAAACAGGCGGAAGCCCTGAAAGATGAGTTGGTACGGCTGCGCCGTGATATTCACGCGCACCCGGAATTGAGTTTTCAAGAAGTGCGCACTGCGGCCCTGGTAGCCGACACCCTGAATGAAATCGGCGGCATCAGTGTGCGCACCGGCGTCGGCAAGACCGGCGTGGTCGGCGAACTGGGCAATGACGACGGGCCGACGATTGCCATCCGGGCAGATATGGACGCGCTGCCGATCCTGGCCGCGATCGACGCGCCGTATCGATCGAGCAATCCCGGCGTACACCATGCCTGCGGCCACGACGCGCATACCGCCATGCTGCTGGGCGCGGCGCATTTGCTGCGCGAGCGCTTTGCCAACGAGCAACTCAAAGGCCGGGTGCGCTTCCTTTTTCAGCCCTCCGAAGAGGCCTGGGACAGCGAAGGGCTGAGCGGCGCCCCGCGCATGATCAACGACGGCGCGCTCGAAGGCGTCGACAATGTGATTGCGCTGCACGTCGACTCGATGAGCCCGGTGGGTCAGGTTACTGTCAAGTCGGGCTGGGTCACGGCAGCAGTCGATGATTTCCAGGGCTGGATCACCGGCACCGGCGGCCACGGCGCGTACCCACACGCCGGCACCGATCCGACGTTTATGCTGATTTCGGTGTTGACGGCGCTGCACGGCATCCGGGCGCGCCGGCTGCACCCGATGGATCCGGGCGTAGTCAGTGTCGGCATGATCCAGGCCGGCCAGGCTTCGAACGTTATTCCCAGCGAAGTATTTGTGCGCGGTACGCTGCGCAGTTTCAGCGAGCAAGTGCGCAGCCAGATCGCTGAAGAGGTCGAAAAGGCCTTTGCCGTCGCTCGCAGCTTCGGCGGCGATTACCGCTTGAAAATCGACCGCGGCTACCCGGCGGGCTGGAACGACGAGCGGGTGAGCGGCTGGATGGAGCAGGTTTCCCGCGATTTGCTGGGCGAGCAATCCATCGACAAAAACCGGCGCGGCATGGGCGCGGAAGATTTCGCCTATATGTGCCAGCAGGCGCCCGGCGCCATGATCATGGTCGGCGCCCAGATCGAAGACGGTATCGGCCGCGGACATCACACGCCGCTCTTCGACATCGACGAGCGAGTGCTGCCGATCGGCTCGGCCATCCTGGCGGAAACCGCGTTGCGCTATTTGCGCGGCCAACTTTCTTGAGCGTTGGAGCGTGGGAGCGTTCAAATATTTGAACGCTCCCACGCTCCAACGCTTAGTAGGCGTTCTTTACGATTTCGAGCAGGTCTTCTTCAGTGGCCGGGCGGGGGTTGGTGAAGATAGCCGTGTCGGTGAGCGAAATTTCGGCAATTTCGGCCAGGCTGTCTTCGGGCACATCAACGTCGCGCAGGCGCATGGGCAGGCCGCAATCTTCCATGAGACTGCGCACCGCTTCGATGCCGGCGTCGATGGCGGAGTCCCGGCTCATTTCCGCAACCTTGACGCCCATAGCAGCAGCAATGCGCACAAAGTGGTCGGCGCGCGCCTCGCGGTTGAAGTGCATCACGTGGGGCAGGAAGATGGCATTGGCCGTGCCATGATGCACATGGTACTTGCCGCCGATGGTATGAGCGAGGGCATGAACCGCGCCGACAAAGCCGTTGTTGAAAGCCACGCCGGCCATGCAGGAGGCGATCAGCATGGCGCTACGGGCCTCCATATCAGCGCCGTTTTTGACGGCCGTGCGCAAATGGCGCTGAATGCTTTCGATGGCATAGAGCGCCAGTGCATCGCTGAGTGGGTTGCTGTCGGAGGAAACATAACTCTCGATCGCATGAGTCAGCGCATCGAGGCCGGTTGCAGCAGTGATGCGCGGCGGCAGCGTACGGGTCATCTCTGGGTCGAGCACAGCAACTTCAGGCACCAGGAAGGGGCTGCTGAAGGCAATCTTGAGATCCTGTTCCTCGTCGAGAATGACCGCCCAGTTGGTGACTTCGCTGCCGGTGCCGGCGGTGGTGGGAATAGCGAGCATAGGCACCAGGGCTTCTTCGAGGATATTGTAGCCCTGGTAATCGAGCAATTCGCCGCCGTATTTCATCAAGATCCGCATACACTTGGCCGTATCGATGGGGCTGCCGCCGCCGACGGCCACCAGCATATCGGCGCCACACTCGCCGGCCAGCGCCGCCGCTCGCTCGACGACCGCTACCGAAGAGTTGGCCGGCACCTCATCGAAAACCCCGACCACTTCGACCGCACCATCGAGCCCTGCCATGATCGGCCTGAGCAAACCGGCCTGGACGACCCCCTTGTCGGCAACGATCATGACCTTGCTGCCGCCGAGGCGCTGAATTTCACTGTCGATCTCGCGAGCCATACCGGTTTTGTAGGCAATGCGAGCATTCAGGGCAAACTCAAAGAATTCAAGCATATCACACTCCTTATGTCACACCGCGTCATGCGTTCTTCTATTATATACGACTTGCCCAATCGGGGCGGTAGGCAGCAGCATGGTTGCCGCGATCCCGGTTCTGCGCCGGGGATTCCAGCGCAACGCACGGCAATGCATGGCGAACGGGCACGCGGGCGCCGCGATGGCCCCCCATGTCACGCATTCCGTAGGGGCGCCGATCCCATGTTATGATGAAGAAACAGGGAGTTTAGCGCGATACATCACTGGTTCAGGTCGCCAGTGTCCAGAACCAGCGATAAGGATAGATTTATGGCTTTTGCACCCATTCCGCTCGCCGATGACCGGACAATGCTACGGGCGATTGCCGAACAAGTGTTGACGATCCGGGTAGTCGAGGAGTTGAACATCAACGGCCAGGAGGGGCTGCGCTTTCGCGGCCAGTTGATGGTTTCCGCCGACAATGCCTATGCTTACCTGGCGCCGCGCTTCCACGATGTCGGCTATACGGCACTGCTGCAAAACGACGAGCAAAGCAGCGGGGTAAGCCTGCTGGCGGCGCCGGGCCGGATCATGGCGCCGCCCCATTCGCGGCTCTGGCTGGCGCTACTGATGTTTGCAATTACCGTCGCCTCGACGGTTTTTGTCGGCGGTTTTAGCGAAGCCGGCTGGAGCCTGGGGCTGGGCCTGGCCTATAGTGCGGCGCTACTGGGCATTTTGCTGGCCCACGAACTGGGGCACTACCTGGTGGCGCGCCGGCTGGGCGTGGCCGTCAGTTACCCCTTTTTCATTCCGTTACCCCTGCCGCCGCTCGGCACGATGGGCGCTTTCATTCAGATGAAAGAGCCGATTTTGAACCGGCGTAACCTGCTGGCCATCGGCATCGCCGGGCCGCTGGCCGGCCTGGTCGTCGCCATTCCGGTGCTGATTCTGGGCCTGTTGCTCTCCGAAGTCAGACCGATGGCCGGGCTGGCCGGCCAACCGGTGCTGATGGAAGGCAATTCACTGCTCTATGCCGGGCTGAAAATTTTGATTTTCGGGCGATTCCTGCCCGACGGAATAGAAGACGTGTACCTCCACCCGGTCGCCTTCGCCGGCTGGGCCGGTCTGCTGGTTACCGGCCTGAACCTGATCCCGGCCGGCCAGCTCGACGGCGGCCATATTCTGTATGCGCTGTTCGGGCCACGCATTGCCCGATTCGCTACCTATGCCATCGCGGTACTCCTGCTGGCAATGGGCTTCCTCTGGAGCGGCTGGTTCCTCTGGGCAATTCTGATCACGCTGCTGGGCCGCCAGCGCGCTCCGCTGCTCAACGAAGTCACTCCGCTCGACAATCGCTTCCGCCTGCTGGCCATCATCGGCCTGATCATCTTTGTGCTGGTGTTTACACCGACGCCGCTCACGCTTATTATGCCGCAGTAATGCCGGTCGCCGGCGCGACCGGAAAAGAAAAAAGCGATGGTTCGTGGAACCTGGCGGCAATACCGCCAGGTTCCACGAACCATCGCTTTTTTATTAGCCCGACTTACGCGGAAAACCTTCTTTTGCTCTGGTTTCGGCAGCTTCGCTGCCAAAACCAGAGCAAAAGAAGGTTTCTTCCTGGCTGCCGCAGGCGAAACACGCCCGTTGCGGCGCGAGCAACCTCAAGGAGTGGCGAGCAAGCTGCGGGCGGCGCGCAGCACGGCGGCAACTTCGATCTGGGCCATGCACTCGGGCGGATCAGTGCCGCGCGGGCAGGCAGCAAACACGCCGCAGGGGCTGCACCAGGTGCCGGCGCGCAGCACAACGTGGCGTTCGGGCGAGACCCAGGGGCCGAAACGGGCCGGGTCGCTCGGGCCAAACAGGTGCAAGCTTGGCGCGCCCTGGCTCACCGCAATATGCAGCGGGCCGCTGTCGACGCCCATCACCAGCGCGGCCCGGCTCAGCAGCGCAGCGAGCCGGCCAATGCTCAACTCGCCGGCCAGGATCAGCGGCGTTGTCTGCATCGCGCCGGCGACCTCCTGGAGCAGTTCGGCCTCTGCCGGCCCGCCGGTGAGCAGCACGCGCCGGCCCGGCTGTGCCAATTCATCGGCGACGGCGGCCCAGCGGGCGGGCAACCAGTGTTTGCCGGGGCCACCGGTACCAGGATGCAGCACGATCAACTGATCGCCGGGCGCAAGGTGGTTGGCCAGCCAGCCGGTAGCCCAGGCCTGGTCGCCAGCCGTCGGCGTAAACTGCAGGGCCGGCGGTTCGCCTGGTGGCGGCGCGACGGCAAGGGCGGCAACCAGATCGAGCGCCTGTTGGCCGACATGGCTGCCGGGCTGGATCGGCAGCGCCTGACTGAGCAAAGGCCGGCAGAGCGGCAAATCGTAGCCGATGCGTTGCGGAATGCCTGCCAGCAGCGCCAGGGCCGCGCCCCACCAGTGGTCGTCGCGCAGGATCAGGGCCGCATCACAGCGTAGCGGGCGCAGCAAGATCGCATAGCGCAACAGCAACAGGTAGGGAAGCAGCAACTCGGCGAGGCGGCGGGTGCGCGGGCGGCGCTCGAAGCCGGGGAAGGGCAGGTCAAGCACAACATCGACATCGGGGTTATCGCGCAGCATCACGCGCGACCAGGGGCCGACGAGGGCGATGATTTCAGCGTCGGGAAAACGCCGGCGCAGATCGAAGATAGCCGGCGTAGCCAGCAGCACATCGCCCAGGTGATCAGGCTTGATCAGCAGGACGCGGCGAGGCGGCCCGGTCGCCGTCCGGCGCAACAGCGGACGCATCACTAACGAAAGCAGATAGACAAAGAGCTTGCGCACAGGAACATCCGGGTGTGTGACAGCCTGAAAACGGCCGAATTGCTTTCGTTCTGGCAGCAAAGCTGCCAGAACGAGAGCAATAAAACGTCAACTTCCTTGCTGCCGCAGACGAAAAGACTCGTCGTGCCGTAAGGACTCGGCGCCGACTGCGGAAGTCAGCCCACTAAAACAGCATGGCCCCCGCCTCGCGGGCGAGGCGGCGCAGGCGCTCAGACTGCTCGGCGCTCCCGCGTTTCTGCTGCACCTCGGCGAGCTCATTGAGCTTTGTAACCAGATCGGGCGTAATCTTTGCCACATTCTGGCGCAGCAACTGCGTGCTCTCGCGCGCCGTCTCGGCCATCAGCAACTCATTGATCAGGCGATCTTCGGGAGTCATGCGATCCTGGATGATCGCAACCGCCGTCTCGCGGATCTGCAAGAGGCGCTGAACGACCTCGGGCCGACCGGCGCGATCAGCGGCGGACAGGTTGGCATCGAGCACCAGCATAAAAGCCTCATCGACGGCGGCACCCTGCGCTTCCAGCGCAGCCTGCAGATCCTCGGCATCGATGACGGCCCGCAGCACCGTGTTGCCGGCCTCGAACATCGCCTGGGCCTCGCGATCCATCTCCTCGATCGTCGCCAGCATGCGGGCGCGTCGATCCGTCAGTCGCTGAGCTTCGGCGGCATTGCCCTGCTGCTCGAACTCCTCGATCTTCGCCGTCCAGGCCTCGAAGAACGTATAATCGATTTCGGGGCGCAACTCGGCAACCGTTGGATCGAGTTCCTCATCGCCGACATTGATCAGGCGCTCAAGCACTTCGCCGAGCTCGGGCATATCTTCTTCACCGGGAAAGCGATAGCCGGTAACCGCCAGCAGCTGATCGAGCAAGGTTTGCAAAATCTGCACCGAGTCATTGCGGCCTTCCTGGGCACTGGCAGCCAGAAAAGCCTGGAGCGTCGCAAAAAACTCATCGTCGAGTTCGTCTTTGTATTGCGCAGCGAGTCCGGCGAAGCGCTGTTCGTCATCGAGCGCCGAAGCCAGTTCGCTGATCAACTCAACCCGGCGGCGCTGGCTCTCGAGCATTTCGCGCGAGATCCCTTCGGCTTCGAGGACAGTATCGATCAACGAGGGCAACGAGAGACAGCGGCGCGGATTGAGCAGGTGGGCACGCGGCGCCTCGGGCGGCAACGAGCGAATAATGGCACTGGTCGTCTCACCGATAAAGCGTTCCTGCTCCTCCGGCGAGGCATTCAGTTCTTGCGGAAAATAGACCAGGCAGAGCTGTTTTTCGGCATCGTGATACACCATCGGCGCACCGAGCATGCTACCCGTGCCACAGTTCTGGCAAAGCGCGACATTCAATTGGCCGCCCAGCAGAGCCTGTTTCAGCTCAGGTTGCTGAGTAACATCAACCACGGTATAAATCCCGGTACGAATCGGCGAACCGCAATGAGGGCAATTCACCTGCACCGGCTGCGGCGGAAAAGGCGGCATACACTATTCTCCCAGCATTGCTACAAGCTGCTGCAATTTCAAAACCCGGCCGTCACACAGGGCCGATTATACCACGTGGCGTCCAACCACCGCGTAGAGCGGATCGCTGAACCATTTGCGCGGCGAGCGATCGAAGGCACGCACATCTTCAAAGCAGCCGGCGTGCCGAAAATACAGCTGCACCAGGTGCATGCGCTGCGTCTCACTGGTCGAAACCCAGACCTGCACCGCTTTGCTGGGAAAACAGCGGTTGGAAAAGCACACCACAAAGGGCGCGCCGGGCCGCAGAATGCGCCCGACTTCGGCAAACACCTCAACCGGGCGCACCAGATACTGCACCGAAACCGTACAGACCACGCCATCGAAGCGGTTACGCTCGAAGGGCAAGCGCGGATCGCGGTTCAAATCATGCACAATTTGCTCGTCGAGCTGGGGATTTTGCTGCATTTCTTCCGCATTCAAACCCAGACCGATCAATCGTTTCACCGGCAATTCGGGCGGAAAATGACTGCGATAACTGCTCATGAGATCAAGGATCAGCCCATTTGGCGGCAGAGTCTCGGCGAAGAGCCGGCCCACCGCGGCAATTGCCGCATCATCGATGTGAGCCGTCAGGCGTGGGTACAGGTAGAATTGCTTGTCGTCGCTCTCATCATAGCGTTTGAAATACTGCTCGGGCAATGCATTAATTTCCTGCACACACACCTCCTTCAGCCGATCACACAAGGTTCGTTCTCTTAGTATAGGCAGATTTTTCACGTGAGCGCAAGGAATCGTGGTTCGCAGAAGGAAGCAGGGAGCTACGGAACCAGGGAACTACGGAACTAGGGAACCAGGGAACTACGGAACCAGGGAACTAGGGAACCAGGGAACCAGGGAACCAGGGAACCAGGGAACCAGGGAACCAGGGAACTAGGGAACCAGGGAACCAGGGAACCAGGGAACCAGGGAACCAGGGAACTACGGAACCAGGGAGGCAGCGAACTGAGTTTTTTAGGCTGAAAGGTTTTTCCAATAGATCAATGAGCTAAGGAAACCGTGAGTTGTAAATCAATACCTTCGCCAAAACTGACCGGGAACGAGCATGGCTTTTGTGGTACCGTTGGGTCGATCAAAACCCGACAACGGAAAGCCCACCAAAGCCATGGACACTATTCTACCATTCCTGCTCTGTCTC